>NZ_JACCBG010000001.1:3430000-4030000 GCF_013409645.1 Nocardioides panaciterrulae
GGTGCCGTCGGGGCGCAGGATGCCCAGCACCGGCTGCTCGACGGTCCCGGTCACGACCATCTTGGCCTTGTTGCGGAAACCCAGCTGGGCGCTGCGGGCCGGCGGCAGCCACGCGAGCCCGGGGTGGGCGGAGAGCAGCCCCTCCACCGAGCGCTGCTTCTCGGCGAGCTGTCGCTCGTAGGGCCACCCCAGCAGCGTGCAGGAGCGGCAGCGGCCGGAGTCGTAGTAGGCGCACAGGTGATCGCTGGGCATGACCGTCCAAGGTTAGGGCGTGCCCCCAGGACGGCGACGGGGCGTGGGAGGGTCGGGAGATGCACGTCGCACGCGTGGGCTTCGCCCCGGTCAAGGGCACCCGGCACCCGGCGTACGACCGGGTGACGCTCGCGGAGCACGGGCCGGTCGGGGACCGCGCCTTCTGCCTGGTCGACGTCGCCGGCCGCCGGGTGCTGAAGACCGTGCAGAACCCATCGCTGGTGGCCATCCGCTCCGCCTGGGACGGCGCGGTGCTGAGCATGGTGCTGCCCTCGGGCGAGGTCGCCTGCTCGGCGCCGGAGCCGACCGGCGAGGAGCTGGTCTGCGACTACTGGGGCCGCCCGGCGACGCTGGCGCTGCTGGCCGGGCCGCACGCGGCGCTCGCCTCCTCCTATCTCGGGGCGGACGTCCGCCTCGCCGCCGCGCCCCCGGGGCAGGTGGTGTACGGCGCGCCGGTCACGCTGGTCTCGCTCGCCTCGCTCCGGTCGCTGGCCGACAGCCTGGGGCGGCCCGAGCTCGCCCGCGAGCCTGCCCGCTTCCGCCCGACCATCGTGGTCGACGACCTCGAGCCGTGGGCGGAGGAGTCGTGGGTCGGCCGCACGGTCCGGCTCGGCGACGCCACGGTCCGCGTCAACGCGCTGGTCCCCCGCTGCGCCGTGATCGACCTCGACCCGGTCACCGGTGTGCCGAGCGCGCCGGTGCTCAAGGCCCTGGCCGACCGGCCCGCCCCGGCCGCGGACGGGACCCCCGAGCTGCCGTTCGGCGTCGACGCGTTCGTGGTCGCCCCCGGCGCGGTGCGGCCGGGCGACCCGGTCCTCGTCGACTGACGGCGGGCTGGTCGAGGGGGCTGTGCCGACCGGGGCGCATGATCCGTTCAATTGTTTGGAGATGGGCCGGTCTACTGACCGGTAACCCGCGAAGTCCGAGCAATTGAACGGACGGACCGGCCACAGCCCGGACGACCCGAGCGCGTCAGCGCCCCAGCAGCGACAACGCCGCGTCGGCGATCGAGCCGGCGTCGATGCCGTGCAGCGCGTAGGCGTCGGCCAGCCCCGAGGACTGCCCGAAGTCGGTGACGCCCAGGCAGCGGGTCCGGTCGCCGCGCACGCCGGCGAGGAAGGACAGCGTGTGCGGGTGCCCGTCGAGCACGGTCACCAGCGGCGCCGCCGCCGCGGCCGGGAACAGCAGGTCCACGATCCCGCTGCCCTCGCCGACGCCGCGCGAGGAGCGCTGCTGCCAGGACCGGAAGACCAGGTCCGGCGAGGTCAGGCACACCACGCCGGCGCTGACGCCCGCGGCGGCGAGCACCGAGGCGGCCTCGAGCACCTCCGGCATCAGGGCGCCGACGCCGACCAGCGTCACCTCGTCCGACGCGGGCGCGTGCGGGCTGAGCCGGTAGCCGCCGGCGATCGCCTGCCGCCGCCGGCGCTCCAGCAGCGCCGGGTCCTCGGGCAGCGCGGCCAGCGCGGGGTCGATCGGCCGCGTGGAGAGCCGGAAGTACGCCGAGGTCCCGCCCGGCACGCCGACCTGCGACATCGCGTGCAGGAAGGTCCACTCCAGGTCGGCCGCGAACGCCGGCTCCCACGCCACGCAGCCGGGCTGCTCCAGCCCGATCGACGGGGTGGTGATCGACTGGTGCGCGCCGCCCTCGGGGGCCAGCGTGACGCCGGACGGCGTGCCGACGAGGATCGACTGGCCGCCGGAGTAGATCCCGTAGGACCACGGCTCCAGCGCCCGCGACACGAACGGGTCGTAGAGCGTCGCGATCGGGATCAGCCGCTCGCCCCACCGCGACCAGGTCGCGCCGAGCTCGCCGAGCAGCCCGACCAGGTTGACCTCGGCGATCCCGAGCTCGATGTGCTGGCCGGTGGCGACCTCGTGCCACTTCAGCACCCGCTCGGCGTCGTCGGCGAACCAGTCGCGACGGTCCTGCACCGACCACACGCCGGTCTTGTTGATCCAGCCGCCGAGGTTGGTCGAGGAGGCGACGTCGGGGCTGCAGGTCACCACCCGCGCGGCCGCGGCGGGCGCGTCGTGCTTGAGGTCGGCGAGCAGCCGGCCGAGCGCGGCCTGGGTCGAGACCGGCTTGCGGTGCGGGTGGCCGAGCGCGGTCGGCACGGTCACGCTCGCGGGCGGCGGGACCGGCGTACGGCGGAGCGCGGCGCCCCGCCCGCGGCACAGGTCGGCGGCGGCGCTGTCCGGCTCGAACGCCCGCCACGGGTCCTCCAGCGAGGTGCCGGACGCGTCGGCCAGCGCCCGCATCTGGGCCTCGGTGAGCAGCGCGGAGTGGTTGTTCGGGTGGCCCTCGGTCGGCAGCCCGCGGCCCTTGACCGTGTAGGCGAAGACCACCGTCGGACGGTGGTCGTCGACGGCGCCGAAGGTGTCGACGAGCAGCCCGAGGTCGTGGCCGCCCAGGTCGCGGACCGCCGCCGCCAGCTGCGCGGCCGGCACCTGGTCGAGCAGCGCGCGGAGCTGGGCCGAGCCGCCCTGTCCGGTCGTGGTGTCCCCCATGATCCGGTCGGCGACCTGGGAGGAGTCCACGCGCAGCATCCGCTGGTACTCCTCGTTCGGCATCTCCTCCAGCCGGCGGCGCAGCTCCTCACCGCCGGGGCGTGAGAACAGCGCGGAGATCAGCCGGCCCCACTTCAGCGTCACCACCTGCCAGCCGGCCGCGGCGAACATGCCCTGCAGCCGGGCGATCTGGATGTCGGGGACCACCCGGTCCAGCGACTGCCGGTTGAGGTCGACGACCCACAGCAGCTCCCCGAGGGAGGCGACCTGCGGGTCCGCGACGGCCTCCCAGATGGCGCCCTCGTCGAGCTCGGCGTCCCCGAGCAGGCTCACGAAGCGGCCGGCGGGCGGGGCGTCGGCGAACTGCGAGCGCACGTAGCGGTGCGAGATCGCCGCCCACAGCGCGGCGGTCGCCCCGATCCCGACCGACCCGGTGGAGAAGTCGACGGTGTCGGGGTCCTTGAGCCGGGAGGGGTAGGACTGCAGCCCGCCCTTGGCCCGCAGCGTGGGCAGGTAGGAGGCGTCGAGGTCGCCGAGCAGATGGTTGATCGCGTGCAGCACCGGGGAGGCGTGCGGCTTGACCGAGACCCGGTCCAGCGAGGTCAGCTCGTGGAACCACAGCGCGACCATGATGTCGACCATCGAGGCTGAGGAGGCCTGGTGGCCGCCGACCTTCACCCCGCTGGTGTTCGGCCGGCCGCGGTTGGCGGCGTCCACGATCGCGGCGGAGAGCCACAGCACCCGCTGGGAGATCTCCCGCAGGGTGTCGGCCTCGGCGGCGCTCAGCGCGTGGCCCGCGGGCGCGGCGGTGGGCGCGGGGGCGGTGGCGGCGGTGGTGTCGAGCTCGCTCATGGCTGCGTGGTCACGGTCCTTCCGGGTCCCGGGCCGCGACGGCGGTGGCGCGGCCCGGCGGCGATCCTCCCCCACCGTGGCGCCGGCCGCCACGCCGCCCCGCCCGGCCGGGATCACCCCCACGGGATCACCGCCCCGGGATCACCCCACGGGGACGAGGCGCCGGGTCCGCGGAGCACCGACGGTGGAGGGGACCCCGATCGAGGAGGTACGCCGTGGCGCACCGTCTGCTCGCCGTCCTGCTCGCCGCGACGCTCTTCGGCCTGGCGCTGGTGCTCGCCGCCTGCAGCTCCGACAACAACTCGACCACGTCGCCGTCCACCACCTCGTCCGCCGGCACCGCCTCGACCGCGCCCGGCGGGACCACCGCGGTGTGCGACTCGCTGGACGCGCTGCGCGCCGACGTCAAGGCGATGAGCAGCGCCGGCACGCTCGCGGAGTTCCAGGCCGGCTTCCAGGACGCCCAGAAGGACTTCGCCGACCTCAAGCCGGCGGCCAGCGCGGCCTACGGCCCGGACGTCGACGCCGTGCAGGCGGCGCTCAAGGACTTCGGCACCGCGCTCGACAACGCGGGGCAGGGCGGGGCCGGCAACACCCTGCAGCAGCTCGGGACCGCCGCCGTGCAGGTCGGCACCGCGGTGCAGCAGCTGGTCACCGACGTCCCGTGCGGCCCCAGCAGCTCCGGCTGACCGCCGACCCCCGGGGTCAGTGCTTGGGGATGTGGATGTCGTACGCCGCGACCTTGCGGTAGATCGTCGCCCGACCCATCCCCAGCTCCTCGGCGGCCTCCCGCATGGTGACGCCGGGACGGGTGAGCACCCGCACGATCTCGTCGCGCTCGAACGCCTCGATCCGGCTCAGCCGGCGCGGGCTCCCGGACAGCACCTCCGCGGGCAGGTGGCGCACATCGACGACGTCGGTGCGGGTCGCCGCGTCCCGGACCACCCGGTGGAGCTGGTCGACGTTGCCCGGCCAGGCGCAGCCGCGCAGCGCGGCCACCGCCGCGGCGGTGAAGTCCACGCCGCGACCGCGCAGCTTGCGGGCGGCGTGGTGGGCCAGCGGGAGCACGTCCTCGACCCGGTCGCGCAGCGGGGGGACCTGGACGACGGTCCCCACCAGCCCGGCCAGCGGCGCCGGGATGTCCTCGAAGCGCTCGGCGGTCATCGTGAACGGCACGCCGGGTCCCTCGGGCCGGTCGGCGCGGGCCTGCCACACCAGCTGCCGGAGCCGCTCGGCGGCCCATGTCGGCAGCGCGTCGACGTCACAGACCACCACCGCGGTGCTCGGCTTGCCGAGCTCGGGCGACCACAGCGCCAGCCACGGGTCGGTGTCCTGGGGCGCCGGGGTGCTGGCCGAGAGGATCCGGTCACGCGGACGGGCGTGCCGCTGGGCCTGGGCGAGCATGGTGGCCCGGCCGGCGCCGGGCTCGCCCACCGCCGCGACCACCCGCCCCGCGGCCAGCCCCGCCTCGGCCTGGGCGACCGCCTCGGTCCACGCGGCCGAGAGCTCCTGGACGGTGCCGCCGCCGGGCTCGGTCTCGACGCGGAACACCTCGCCCCGGGGCGCGGGCCGCGGACGCCGCCCCTGGGAGCGGGCCAGCATCAGCGCCGCGGTGTTGCCGGCCGCGGACTGGGCCAGCGCGAGCAGCAGGTCGCTGGAGGAGGTCGACCAGGTCGTCAGGTTGACGCTGCCCTCGAGCCGGCCGGTGAGCGGGTCCAGCACCGGCACCGCCGCGCAGGTGTAGCTGCACAGACTCAGCGAGTAGTGCTCCTCGGCCCGCACCACGGTCGGCACCCGGTCGGCCAGCGCCAGTCCCAGCCCGTTGGTGCCGACCGCGCGCTCGGCGTACCCGAACCCCGGCGCCAGGTGCACCGCGTCCAGCGCCCGCAGCAGCGCGTGATCGCCGCTGAGCCGGTTGAGCACCAGGCCGTCGGCGTCGGTGAGCATCAGCGAGATCGGCTCGTTGACCAGCGTCCGGTGCAGGTCGGTCAGCACCCGGCGGCCGCACTCGAAGAACAGCGACTCCTCGTCGTAGGTGCCGGTGAAGACGGGCGCGACGGCCTCCAGCGGTACGCCGTACTCCTGGCTGCGCTGCCACGAGGCGAGCAGCCGCCGGGACACGTGGCCGCCGTCGGCCTCGACGTCCGAACCGGGCAGCTCGGCCCGCAGCGCCGGGTGCAGGCGCGCGCGCTCGGGGACGTCACCGAGGTCCATGGCCACCTCCTCCGGAGCACGGACGCGCGAGTCCCGAGATGTGCTCGACGCTACCTCCCGGCCCGCCCCCGGGGCACCGGTCGGCCGTCTCAGATCGAGACGGTGCCTGTTTCAGATTGAGACGTTCGACCCGGTCGCGGGGGCCGGTCGTCGGCTTAGGTTCGCCGGAGGGAGTGACGCCGGTCACGCGGGAACGGAGACGCACATGTACACCAAGGACGACGAGAGCTACTTCATCGTCGACGCCCACATCGCCTTGTGGGACGCCCGTCCGGAGAACCAGCGGACGATCCACGGCAAGCAGTTCATCGACTGCTTCTACGACTACCACCGCAACCTCTCGCCCGAGTCGGAGGTGTGGAGCTACGAGGAGTACCTCTACCAGGGCGGCGAGCGGCTGATGAAGGACCTCTTCGAGGACGGCTACGTCGACCACGCGATCTTCCAGCCCGCCTACCTCGGCGAGTTCTACAACACCGGCTTCGGGCAGACCGAGGAGGCCTCCGCGCTGGCCCGGGCCCACCCGGACAAGCTCACCTACAACCACAACTTCGACCCCCGCAACGGCGAGGTCGGGCTCGAGCAGCTGCGCCGGGACGCCGAGCGGTTCGACCTCAAGGGCGTCAAGCTCTACACCGCCGAGTGGCACGGCGACTCGCGCGGCTGGAAGCTCGACGACCCCTGGGCCTACCGCTACTTCGAGGCCTGCCAGGAGCTGGGCATCAAGAACATCCACATCCACAAGGGCCCGACGATCCGGCCGCTGGACCGGGACTCCTTCGACGTCGCCGACGTCGACCACGTCGCGACCGACTTCACCGAGCTGAACTTCGTCGTCGAGCACGTCGGCCTGCCGCGGCTGGAGGACTTCTGCTGGATCGCCACCCAGGAGCCCAACGTGCACGGCGGGCTGGCGGTGGCGATGCCGTTCATCCACACCCGGCCGCGCTACTTCGCGCAGATCATCGGCGAGCTCCTCTACTGGATCGGCGAGGACCGGATCCAGTTCTCCTCCGACTACGCGCTGTGGACCCCGAAGTGGCTCATCGAGCGGTTCGTGGACTTCCAGATCCCCGAGGACATGACCGAGTACGCCCCGCTCACCCTCGCGCAGAAGAAGAAGATCCTCGGGCTCAACGCCGCGCGGATGTACGACCTCGACGTGCCGGCCGAGCTGCGGCTGCCCGAGGCCGAGCAGGATGCGGGCGAGCCCGACGTCGGGCCCCGCCAGCCCGAGGCCGCCGACCTGGCCAGGGCCTGAGATGGGTGCCGCGCCGGCCCCGGCGTACGACCCCGGCACCGCGCGCCGGGAGGAGGCGTACGCCGCGCTCGGGCAGGTGATGGACCCCGAGCTCGACGAGCCGATCACCGATCTCGGCTTCGTCCGGTCCCTGGAGCTGACCGGGGAGGCAGCCGGGGACCTCGAGGTGCACCTGCGGCTGCCGACGTCGTTCTGCTCGCCGAACTTCGCCTACCTGATGGCCTCCGACGCCAAGGACGTGCTGACCGCGCTGCCCTGGGCCCGGCGGGTGGTGGTGGAGCTCGACGACCACCACGACTCCGACCTCATCAACCGCGGCCTGGCCGCGGACGCCGGCTACCTGGGCACGTTCCGGCACGAGGCCGAGCACGACCTGGAGGAGCTGCGCATGACGTTCCGGCGCAAGGCGCACGCCGCGGCGATGGAGCGCTGCCTGACCGGCCTGCTGCGGCGCGACCCCGACCGGCCGGTGGAGTCCCTGGGCGGCGTGACGCTCGGCGAGCTGCCGCAGGACCGGTACGCCGGGGCGCTGCGGCGCCGCCGGTCCGCGCTGGGGCTGCCCGACTCCCCCGACGCGCCGGTGCTGGTCGACCACACCGGGCGCGGCTACCCGCCCGAGGAGGTGCCGCTGGCGCTGCGCCGGGCGCGCTCGACGCGGATCTCGATCGACGGCAACGCACACTTCTGCCGCGGGCTGCTGCGCACCCGCTACCCGGGGTCGGACGCCGACCAGGTGCCCCGGCCCGACGGCGCGGAGCAGGCCGACGACCCCACCTTCATCCCGCTCACCACCCTCGTCCCCGCGGCCGCGGGGACGACCCGACGCTAGGAGCACAGGTCATGACGAAGATGCGAGCCGTCCAGGTGGTCGGCTACCACCAGGACCTCCGGATGGCCGAGGTCGACGTCCCGGAGCCGACCGGGCCGTTCGACGTGGTCGTGCGGATCGGCGGCGCCGGCGTGTGCCGGACCGACCTGCACATCCTCGAGGGCCAGTGGGCCGAGAAGTCCGGGGTGGCGCTGCCGTACACGATCGGCCACGAGAACGCCGGCTGGGTGCACGCGGTCGGCTCGGCGGTCACCAACGTCGCCGAGGGCGACAAGGTGATCCTGCACCCGCTGATCACCTGCGGGCTGTGCCGCGCCTGCCGGTCCGGCGACGACGTGCACTGCGAGGCCAGCGCGTTCCCGGGCATCGACACCGACGGCGGCTACGCGGAGTACCTGCGCACCTCGGCCCGCAGCGTGGTGCGGATCGACGAGTCGCTGGAGCCGGCCGACGTGGCGGCGCTGGCCGACGCCGGGCTCACGGCCTACCACGCCGCGGCGAAGGCGGCCCGCCGGCTCACCCCGCGCGACCGGTGCGTGGTCATTGGCGCCGGCGGCCTCGGGCACATCGGGATCCAGGTGCTCAAGGCGCTCAGCCCCGCCGAGCTGATCGTGGTCGACCGGAACCCCGAGGCGGTCAAGCTGGCCGTCTCGATCGGCGCCGACCACGGCGTGGTCGCCGAGGGCCAGCACGTCGAGGAGGTGCTGGACCTGACCGGCGGGCACGGCGCGGAGGTGGTCGTGGACTTCGTCGGCGAGGGCGGCGCGACCGCGGAGGGCGTGCGGATGCTGCGCCGGGCCGGCGACTACCACGTGGTCGGCTACGGCGAGAACATCGACGTCCCGACGATCGACATCATCTCGACCGAGATCAACTTCATCGGCAACCTGGTCGGCTCCTACAACGACCTGTGCGACCTGATGGTGCTCGCGGCCCGCGGCGCGGTCACGCTGCACACGCAGAAGTACCGGCTCGAGGACTTCCAGACCGCGATCGACGACCTCGACGCCGGCCGGGTCCGCGGCCGGGCGATCCTCACCCCCTGACCGAACCCCTGGCCGAACCCTGGCCGGGTGAGCCCCGACACGCCGGTCCCGGGAATGGCGCCCCGGGCCGGCGGCGTTCGGCCCTGCACCGGCCTCTTCTGGCCCGGCACATCTTCCAGGAGAGGACACGATGGGCGCGCACACGCTGGTCACGGAGCGCAGGACCGACTACCGGGTGACGTTCGTGGTGCTCTGCCTCGGCGTCGCGTCGTTCTCGCTGCTGCAGTCGATGGTCAACCCGGTGCTGCCCACGATCGAGCAGGCCCTGGACACCGACCAGGAGACGGTCACCTGGGTGCTGACCGCCTACCTGCTCTCGGCGTCGGTGTTCACCCCCATCGTGGGCCGGGTCGGCGACAAGGTCGGCAAGGAGCGGATGCTGGTGGTCACGATGGCCGCGCTCACGATCGGCTCGCTGGTCGCCGCGCTCGCGCCCACCATCGGCGTGCTGATCGTGGCCCGGGCCGTGCAGGGCATCGGCGGCGGCGTGCTGCCGCTGACCTTCGGCATCATCCGTGACGAGTTCCCCCGGGAGAAGGTCTCCGGCGCGGTCGGTACGTCGGCGGCGCTGCTGGCCGTGGGCGGGGGTGTCGGCCTGGTGCTGGCCGGTCCCGTGGTCAACGCGCTGAGCTACCACTGGCTGTTCTGGCTGCCGATGGTGATGACGCTGGTCGCCGGCGTGGCCGCCGCGGTGTGGGTGCCGGAGTCGCCGGAGCGCACGCCGGGCCGGATCAACGTCGGCACCGCCCTGCTGCTCTCGGCGTGGCTGGTGGCGCTGCTGCTCGGCGTCAGCCAGGGCCACACCTGGGGCTGGACCTCGGGCCGGGTGCTCGGGCTGTTCGTGCTGGCCGCGGTGCTGCTGCCGGCGTGGGTGCTCGCCGAGGCCCGCAGCGACCACCCGCTGGTCGACATGACGATGATGCGGATCCCCACGGTCTGGACGGTGAACCTGGTCGCGCTGCTGTTCGGCATCGGGATGTACTCGATGTTCGCGTTCCTGCCCCAGTTCCTGCAGACCCCCGACGTCACCGGCTACGGGTTCGGCGTCTCGGTGACCGAGTCCGGCCTGCTGCTGCTGCCGCAGACCGCCGCGACCTTCGTCGCCGGGATCATCTCGGGCGCGCTGGCCCACCGGTTCGGCGCCAAGGCGGTGCTGGTGGCCGGCTCCGCGCTCACCGCGGTCGGCACCCTCGGGCTCACGCTCGCGCACGGCGCGCTCTGGCAGGTCGTCGCCGAGACCACGCTGCTCGGGCTGGCGTTCGGCCTCGCGTTCGCGGCGATGTCGAACCTGGTCGTCGACGCGGTGCCGCAGTCGCAGACCGGCGTCGCGAGCGGCATGAACGCCAACATCCGCACCGTCGGCGGCGCGATCGGCGGCGCGGTCCTGGCCAGCGTGATCACCGCGGGGATCCGGCCCGACGGCCTGCCGGTGGAGTCCGGCTACACCAACGCGTTCGGCGTGCTGGTCGCGACCTCGGCCCTGGCCGCGCTGGTGGCGGCGTTCGTGCCGGTGATCCGCGCCCGGACCCACGTGGTGCCCGGCCCGCAGGCCGCCTGGGAGGCCGAGCACCACCCGGAGGCGGCCGACACCGCCGCTCACTGAGCCGCCGGCGGCCCGGGCCGGCGCGCCCGGTCCCGACCCCGTCGCCCGCCGGCCCGCCTCAGGCCCGCTCGACCATCGTGAACGGCACGGTCATCACCGCCCGCCCGACCTGGAGGTGGTAGCGGGTCCGGCCACGCTTGACCAGCGTGCCCGCGACCCCGTCGTACTTCCGCCCGGGGCTCACGATCCGCACCCGGTCCCCGATCCGCAGCGGCACGCCCGGGAGCGCGCCCGCCCCCGCCGGCGAGGGCTCGCGCAGCCGCGCGAGCGCCTGGTCGTAGCTCGTCAGCATCGGCGCCGGCGTCCCGCGGAAGGTCCAGCTGAGCAGGTGGGCCAGGTCGAACCGGGGCGCGCAGTCGCGGCAGGAGGCCGGCCGTTGCGGGCGGCGATGGCGGGTGACCCGATGGCCGGCCGGGCAGGTGCCGACCCAGTCGCCCTCGAGCGCGGGGACGTCGGCGCTGACGCAGCGCTCCCCGGTGCAGCCGATCCGCCGGGCGACCGCACGCCAGGCCTGGTCGTGGCCGTGGCTCGGCCCGACCAGCGCGTGCGCGATCTCGTGCAGCAGCGTGTCGCGGACCTCCGCGACCGGGTGCAGCCGGGTCAGCGGCGCGCTCAGCCCGATCTGCCGCACCCCGGCCCGGCACACGCCGGCCCGGCGCTTGGCCCGGTCGAAGACCAGCGTCCAGTCGCCCAGCCCGTGCTCGTCGAGCAGCCGGCGCCCCATCGTCGCCGCCTCGGTCAGGTCCATCTCGCTCCTCGGGCCGCCTGCCGGCCCACCTCCACGACGGCCACCCCGGCCGTCGTGGGAACACCCTAGGAAAGCGCGCCGACGACCGGCGCCGGCGCCCACCGGCCGGTGGACCCCGCCGACGGGACGCCGACCTGTGGACGCCGGACGGGCCGGTGCGGCCGGGACTTGGCCGGGAGCAGGCCGACGCCAGCGACCCTCAGCCGTCGCGGTCGGCCAGGTAGGCCGCGACGACCTCCTGGGGGACCCGGCCCTTCGCCGAGACCGGCAGCCCCTGCTGTCGGGCCCACACGCGGACCTGCGCGGCGGTCGGCGGCGCGGGCGCCAGCGGCGCGCCTGCGGCCAGACGGGCGACCGCCTCGCTGCCCGCCCGTTCCTCCTCGGCGCCCACCGACGCCGCGGCCAGGAAGCGGTAGGTCCACTCCTGGGCCAGCTTGCGGGTCTCGCAGAACACGATCGGCACCATCGGCCACCGCACCTGGCACTCCCCCAGCATGTCGGCGACCAGCGCCGGGCGCACGTGCTCGAGCCGGAAGACCGCCGAGTAGCGGTCCTCGACCACGACCGCGGCCCGCGGCAGCGAGGCGAGCTCGGTGAGCTGGTACTTCAGCTTGCCGGTGGTCAGCGAGCTCACCAGGTCGGCGAGGCTCTTGCGCTCGACCGCGGCCAGCACGGTCCCGCCGCGCACGATCCCGTAGTCGCCGGCGGCCAGGCGGCCCCGGACCGTGGTCACCTGCTGATCGGGGAACCCGTAGGCGTAGCGCTCGTGGCTGTCGACCACGATCTCCAGGCCGGCCTGCCCGAACGCCCGCGCGGTCGGCAGGTCGACCGCCGGCCGCGCCTGCTTGGCGGTGCGGGCGGTCTGCCAGAAGATCGCCGGCCGGCCGCCGCGGACCCGCGCGAAGACCAGCTGCGACCGGTTCTCCCGCCCGCGGTCCAGCACCAGGTCGATCGCCGCGCCCCGGCGTACGCAGCTGCGCACCGGCACCCGCTCGACCACCTCGGCGTCCTCGGGCCAGGCGTCGACGCGGTGGCAGTAGATCTTGGCGGTGCGCGGCCAGGTGTCGCGCGCCTTGAGGATGATGCCGCCGGGGCCGAGCGGGATCCGCAGGAGGTAGGGCAGGGTCGAGTCGCCGTCCGGGTTCCGGGCGATCACGAAGTCCTCGGGCACCGGGCCAGTCTGGCAGCCGGGAACGGCTGTGGATCGAGGTTGCGGGAGACCGGCGTGTGCACGCCCTTTGGGCCGTGCGGCGGCCGCTGTGGAGAGCCCCGCGCGGAGCCCCGTCGGCCGGGTCATGATCGCGGTCCCGGACCCGCCACCGAACGCGGAGGACACGCCATGACCGCACCCGCCGTCCGCGGGCACGTCGAGCTGCACGAGGTGCTCGCCGACCTGATCTCCGACCACGGCCCCCAGGACCCGGCCACGCTGGCCGCCCGCGTCCGGCGGCGGCTGCGGGACGCCCGGGTCACGGCCGAGGGCGTCGAACTGGCCGCCGACGCGGCGGCCACGCTGGTGCGGCGGCCCGACGGGCGCGTGGACCACCTCGCGCACGTGCTGGACGGCATCGTGCTGACCCACCGGGTGCGCGGCGCGCTGGGCGGGCGCACCGACCTGTGGCTCGGCCGCGGCGCGCAACCGTTCCTCAGCCTCGCCCGCCTGCACCCCCTGCCGCTGGCGTCGGGCGGCGAGGCGCGGATCTCCGCCTCGGGGGCGCCGGTGCTCGTGGGTCCCGCCGGCTGGCTGCCCGCGGCCCGGCGCGGCGACCTGGTGGGCCTGCGCTGGCGCGACGGCCGGCTGTCGGTCTCGCTCGTCGACCCCGCGCACCTGGCCGGGCCGCGGGAGGAGCTGCACGTCCGCACCCTGATGGCCCAGCGGTTGGTCCAGCGGTTGGCCCAGCGGTTCGCTCGCGACTACGGGTCTGGCGAGGACGACCCGGAGCAGCTCGAGGCCCTGGTCGTGCGCTGCCTGGCCCGGGCCCGTCTCGAGGATCCCGGCCTCCTGTCGACGCCGCACGCGCCGCTCGACGAGATCCTGCACGACCCGGTCGCGGTCCGCCCGGCCGACCTCTGGCGCGAGCTGGCGGGGGCCCGGGAGGAGGCTGGGGTGGAGCTCTGCCTCGAGGGCATGCCCGCGGCGCTGCACGCCGAGCTCGACCGGCGGGCACGGCGTCATGGCATGGCCCTCGACCAGTTCGTCATCGCGCTGCTCGGCCACCTGGCCTGGCGCACCCCGTGCGCCGAGGACCCCGAGGGCTGGGAGGGCCGGCTGCCCGCGCGGCCGAGGCTCACCCTGCTGCGGGGCGGCTCGTCGGGTCCGGTGCCGGCGCGGCCGGACGCCGCCGAGCCGCCCGAGCCGCCCGAGGCCGGCTGAGCGGGCTGGGGCGGGCTGGGGCGGGCTGGGGCGGGCCGCTCGTGGGCGGGCCGGGCGCGGGGTTATCCACAGATATGGTTCCGGCCCCCCACCCGGGCCCGGCCGGCGGCATCGTGGGCGGCGTACTGGTGCCGAGGCGGACGCGGGGGTCGTGCAGATGGTGGTGCTGCAGATCGACGGCGGCGGCTACCGGACCGCCGCCACCGCCTTCGCCGAGGCCAACCAGCTCACCGCGCTGGCCGCCACCCGCCTGCGCGGAGTCCTGGCGTCCTGTGGAGGCATGGCCGGGGACGACACCACCTCGGCCGCCTTCGCCGCTGCCTACGACGCGGCCGCCGCCGAGGCCGTCGCCTCGCTGGCCGACCTGACCGACGCGTGCACGAGCCTGGGCCACCTCACCCGCGCCACCCTGGACAACCACACCCGCGCCAACAGCCGCGCGGTCGTCGGCGGCGCGATCGTGTACGCCGGGGGCGGGCTGCCGGACGCCGGGGAGGACTCCGGCTACGTGACGGTGCTGCCCTGGACGCCGACCACCTCCCGGGGCGCCACGCCGCCGAACCTGCCGAGCCAGGTCGGCTGGATCCTGGCCCATCTCGAGGGGTTCGTGTGGCCGGGCGCCGACGTGGGCCGGCTCCGCAGGGCGGCGTCGGCGTGGCGGGCCGCCGCCGATGCGCTCGCCGACGTCGAGGGGTGCTGCGACAGCGCGGTGCGCGGCTTCTGGCTCGAGCGCTCCCCGGAGGTCCCGCGAGCCGTGGAGGCTACGGGGGCGCTGCGGGCGCGGACCGGAGCGGTCGCCGCCTCGCTCGCCGCGCTCGGGTCCGCCTGCGACTCCTACGCCGACGCCGTGGAGGCCAAGCACGCCGAGATCCTCGACCTGGCGGGCTGGGTGCTGGAGCAGGTGGTCGAGGGCGTCGTGATCAGCGTGGCGATCGGCGCGCTCACCGGGGGCGCCGGCACCGCCGCCGGCCTGGCCGCGGTCGCCGCCCGGGTGGCCGCGGAGTCACCCCGGTTCGCGGCGCTGCTCGAGGCCCTCCGCGTGCTGGCCGAGGGCTGCGCCGCCACCGTCCGCGCCGCGCGGGACGCGCTCAGCTCCACGCGACTGAACCTGGTCCGGTTCAAGGACGCCGCCGTGGCCCGGTCGCTCGCCCAGGGCGAACGAGGTGAGCTGCGGCTGGCCTGGACGCAGGGGCGGATCCGAGGGTGGCTCAAGCTCCACGAGCGGCCCCCCGGCCACACGATCGCGAGGCATGTCGGCAAGACGGATGAAGAACTTATCCAGCGCACGCAGCAGACGTCCGGGCCCCGAGTCGCCTCCTCCTTCACCGACGAGGAGGCCGCTGAGGCGGCGATCGCACGGGCCCTGGACCGTGACCGTGCGGGGATCGAGGCATGGCTCGCCAGTGGCAGCGGGGCGCCACACGAGGTGGACGCCGTGACGGCAGGACTGATCGGAAGGTGCGCTCGTCCAGACGGACTCGTCACCGATGCCCACGGGCTGCGTGTCGTGCTCATCCGCGATGCGACGATGCCCGAGGGCTTTCACATCCTGACCGCGTACCCGACCCCATGAGCATCCCTGGAGGCAACGTGAAGAGACCGGCCGTCGACACCCTCATGAAGGCCTACTTCCACCAGGACTTCGACGAGGTCTACGGCGGCATGTGGGAGACGGTCGATGCCTTCGTCGATGACGACCCACGCAACGCAGCCCGCGTCCTTGCCGAGATCCCGGAGCTGCTGTCTCTCTACTCCACGGACGAGCAACTCGAGCACTACCTGGACTCGCTGGGCTGCATGTACCGCTTCGAGGATCACGACGGCGGCTCCCGCCAGTGGCTGCTGGAGGTCGCCGACCGAGTCCACGCCCGCCTCCCCGACCACCGCTGACCGGCGGCCCGGCCGGTCCGGTCAGCTCGGAAGATCTGCCGCACCAGATGCGGCAGATCTTCCGAGATGGTCCACCAGCCCACCGGCCATCACCCCGACCGAAACTGCCCCGACCCCCGCTGGCCTGCTGTCCAGATCCCAGAGGAGAGGGTGAGCCACGTGGTGACCCAAGGTCTCCTCCGGGATCCGGCCGGCCGGCGCCGGCCGGGCCGACCGGCCCCGCCGGCCGCCCCGGTCAACCGACCTCAGGTGTCCTTGGTCTGCACCACCCGCCCGCGCCCCAGCAGGCTGTGCCGGTAGCCGTAGGAGGCGTAGATGACGACCCCGATCACGAACCACACCGCGAACCGGATCCAGGTGGCCGGCTGCAGTTGGGTGATCAGCCAGACCGAGAACGCGATGCCGAGGAGCGGGGTGAACGGCATCAGCGGCGCCCGGAAGGTCCGCGGCAGGTCCGGCGAGCGGTAGCGGAGCACGATCACCGCGACCGAGACGACGATGAACGCCAGCAGGATGCCGATGTTGGTCAGCTCCGCGGCGTCGACGATCGGCGTGAAGCCGGCGATGCCGGCCGAGACGATGCCGACGATCCACACCGGCCGCGAGGGCGAGTGGTGCTCATTGGTCTTGGCGAACCACGAGGGCAGCAGCCCGTCGCGCGCGATCGCGTACCAGACCCGCGAGGCGCCCAGCGTGAACGAGAACAGCACCGTGAAGATGCCGATGATCGCGCCGAACGCCACGACCTTGGCGAAGCTCGAGAGCCCCACCGACTCGAACGCGACACCGAACGCGGCGGCGTCGGCGAGGTCCGTGTAGTTCTGCATGCCGGTCAGCACCGTGGCGGCCAGCAGGTAGAGCACCATCGCGATCGCCAGCGAGAGCACGATCGCCTTGGGCAGGTTGCGCTCGGCGTCCTTGGACTCCTCCGCGGCGGTGCTCATCGCGTCGTACCCGAAGACCGCGAAGAACACGGTCGCCGCCCCGGTCGCCGCGCCCGAGAGCCCGTAGGGGAAGTACGGCGTGAGGTTGTCGCTCTTGACGTAGAACGCGCCCACCACGATCACCGCGAGCACGATCGCGATCTTCACGAACACCAGCCAGGTCTCCACCTTGGCCGAGGTCTTGATGCCGCGGTTGAGCAGCCACGCGACACCGAGGCAGAGCAGGACCGCGAACAGGTCGACGAAGTGCCCGTCGCCGGTGCCGGGGGCGCCGAGCATCCACGCGGGCAGGTCGAGCCCGAACGCGTCGAGCAGGAAGGTGATGTACTGCGAGACGCCGATCGCCACGACGGCGACGATCGCGGTGTACTCCAGCAGCAGGTCCCAGCCGATGAACCAACCGACGGACTCGCCGAGCACCGCATAGCCGTAGGTGTACGCCGAGCCCGCGCGCGGGATCAGCCCGCCGAACTCGGCGTACGACAGCGCCGCGCACGCGCTCGCGATCCCGGCGATGATGAACGACACCGAGACCGCCGGCCCCGCGTCGACCTTCGCGACCGGTCCGGCCAGCGCGAAGATGCCGGCGCCGATGATCGCGCCGAGGCCGATCGCGGTCAGCTGCCACAGCCCGATGCTGCGTTCCAGCCCGCTCTCGGAGCCGTCGTCCTCGATCGGCTTGCGCCTGAAGATCCCGGTCTGGGCCGCCACCCGCCGCCCTCCGGCCGATGTCTGGTCGGTCATCTCGTCTCCCTCTCCGTGGCCGAGCCCCCACCACAGAAACCTCCTACCTGGCGCCGTTCTCCGTCAACCGCTCGGGTCAAGAGGCGGACGTCCCGCAGGTCGTGGCCGCCGGACCTCGATCGGCTCGAGGGGCCGCCGCGGGCCCCGAGGCACTTGACCCTCATTGGGGATGGAGGGACGTCCCGCGCGGACCGACCATGGCCACAACCCATGGAGGCCGCCATGACCGAGCCCGCCCCGCTCGAGGGCCTGACCGACGACGCGCGTCTGGCCAGCCTCGGCTACCGCCCCCAGCTGAACCGGGTCCTGGGGTCGTTCGCCAACTTCTCGGTCGCGTTCACCTACCTCTCGCCGATGGTGGGCATCTACTCGCTGTTCGTGCTCGGCGTGGCCACCGGCGGCCCGGCGTACGTCTGGCTGACCTGGCTGCCGGTCATCGGGATGCTCTTCGTCGCGCTCGTCTTCGGCGAGCTGGCCAGCCACTACCCCGTGGCCGGGGCGCTCTACCAGTACTCCAAGTTCTCCGTCGGCCCGTCCTACGGCTGGTTCGTGGGCTGGTTCTACGGGATGGCGCTGCTGATCACCGTCGCCTCGGTCGACACCGGGGTCGTCGGCTACGTCACCGCGCTCAGCCACAACTGGTTCGGCACCAACTGGGACCCGACCAGCCACGCCACGATCCTGGCCGTCAGCGGCGGGCTGCTGATCATCCAGACCGTCTTGAACATCACCGGCGCGCGGGTGATGGGACGGGTCGCGCAGTTCGGCGTGTACGTCGAGATCGTGGGCACCCTCGGCATCGCGATCATCCTCGCGATCGACGGCTTCCACCACGGGCTGGGCTTCCTGTTCTCCACCCAGGACGTGCAGCACGTCGGCAGCAACCCGTTGGGGCTGGACTTCGGCGGGAACTGGTGGACCGGGGCGGCGCTGATCGCGGTGCTCGCCCCCGTCTACATCTTCTACGGCTTCGAGTCCGCCGGGGACATCTCCGAGGAGACCAAGGACGCGGGCGTGGAGGTGCCGAAGTCGATGCGCCGGGCGCTGGTCTGGGGCGGCGTGGCGTCGTTCGTGCTGACCGCCTCGCTGCTGCTGGCGATGCCGTCCGGCTCGGACCCGGTGGGCCGGACCGTGAACGGGGGCGGGGTGCCGTTCATCCTCGGCGAGCTGCCCAGCGGCCTGCAGGACTTCCTGCTGCTGATCGTGATCTTCGCGTTCTTCTCCTGCGGCACCTCGGTGCAGGGCGCCGGCAGCCGGCTGGCTTTCTCGTTCGCTCGGGACGGCGCGCTGCCCGCCTCGCGGTGGCTGGCCGCGGTGAACCCGCGCTTCAAGACCCCGACCAACGCGCTGCTCGGCGGCGCGGTGATCACCGTGCTGTTCATGCTGCTGGTCTTCTACTCGCCGTCGAAGGACGTCCACCTCGGCTTCATCACCTACCCGGCGAACATCAACGCGCTGGTCTCGCTGGTGTCGTTCGGCGTCAGCGGCATCTACCTCTCGTTCCTGCTCACGGTGATCGGCGTGATCATCGCGCGGGCCCGCGGCTGGGTCCCCGAGGGCCGCTTCCGGCTGGGCCGGTGGGCGTGGGCGGTCTACGTGCTCGCCGGGGTCTACCTCGCCCTGATGCTGCTCAACGTCGTCGCCCCCACCGGCCTGACCAGCCCGCGCGGCTACTTCAACCTCGACTGGATCACCCTGCTGGTGATGGTCGTCGTCGCGGTCGTGGGCGTGCTGTTCTTCGCGATCGGCCGACCGGATCGGGCGCTGGCCAGGCACCTGCACGACGAGGCGGAGGCCACCGGCGCCGAGCGCCACGACTGACGGCGGACCGGCTGGTGTCACGCTGCCTCGCCGAGGTCGGGCACCAGCTCCCGGCAGAGGGCGGCCGCGGGACCGGCGATGGTGTCGGCCAGGTGGCGGAGGGCGTCCCGGTCCTCCTCCCCCAGGAGCAGCGCCAGCCGGTCGGCGACGTGGGGTTGCAGCAGCGCGGCCGCGACGGACGGCCAGGGCGGCGCGTCCGGGCGGTGCTCGAAGTGTCCGGAGAGCGCGGCGAGCACCAGGCAGACGCAGTCCTCGGTCCACAGGCCGGACGCACCCACGTCGTGGTGGGCCAGCAGCTGCACCACCAGCGGCACGTCGGTGAGCAGCTCGAAGTCGTGGCCGCCGGTGCTGCACTGCTGCTCCGGCGCGGCCGAGTCGTCCTGGCAGGCCTCGGCGACCGCCTGGATCCACCCGTCGGGGTCGCCGGCGACCCGCATCGCGGTGTGCTCCGGCACGAACAGCGGGGCCGCCTCGAACATCGCGCCCTCCTCGATCGGCACCAGCCGGCCGAGCGCGCAGTCCCCGGGCCCGAGCAGGCTGGCGGCGCCCAGGTTCGGGGTCTCGACGGTCTCCCCGGTGCCGAGCACCGCCCAGCGCAGCAGCAGCGGATCCTCGGCGAGCAGCCGGTAGCCACCCATCGGGGTCCGCGCCCACTGCTCGATCCGGTCCGCGCCGGCGAGCAGGGCGGGGCTCGCCTCCCGGCGCAGGAACGAGTCGAGCCCGCCGAGCTCGTAGAGCACCAGCTGGCGGTGGACCCAGTCGTGGTCCATCACGTCCACCGCGGTCATCCC
The DNA here is from genome assembly GCF_013409645.1 of Nocardioides panaciterrulae. Lineage (NCBI taxonomy): Bacteria > Bacillati > Actinomycetota > Actinomycetes > Propionibacteriales > Nocardioidaceae > Nocardioides > Nocardioides panaciterrulae. The sequence continues at coordinate 3,449,881 of NZ_JACCBG010000001.1, forward strand.
GAGCTCGCGCAGATCGCCACCGGGTGCCCCGCGGACCTGCAGCGCGACCTGCAGCGCCCGCTGATGGCGCAGCCGGTCCGTGGGTCCCAGCCCCTGTGCGGCCTGGGCGAGGATCCAGCGCGAGGTCGCCCACCGCGGCAGCACGGAGCCGAGCCTGGCCAGCTGCCACAGCCGGGTCACCCGCCAGGGCCGCCAGAACGGCTTGCCGTCGTGCCCGTAGGGCCGCCGCCCGATCACGTCCAGCGCCCCGGCCGCATCACCGCGGGCCTCGGCCGCGTCGCTGGCCCGCATCAGCGGCAGGAAGTCCTCGGACTCGGCGCGGATCGCGATCGGGTCCAGCCCGCCGCGGCCCGGCGTACGGCGTGGTGCCGGCCGCCGCTGCTGCTTGCGCGACCGGTTGTGTGGCTTGCGTCCCCGTGACTTTGGCATGCCCCCAGCCAACGCCGCCGCGGCGCGCTCCGCCAGACCGACTTCGCGACCTGTGGACAACCGCCGGCCGCGTGGCGCCGGGCCCGGCGGGTACCGGTGCGGCATGGCCACCGACGAGACCCAGGACCTGGTGAGCGCGCTGCTGGAGCGGCACGGCACGACGTACGCGGCGGACGCCGGCATCCGCCTCGCCGACGAGCCGGCGCCGCTGTGGCAGCTGCTGGTGCTCAGCCTGCTGCTGTCGGCGCGGATCCGTTCCTCGGTGGCGGTCGCCTCGGCGCGGGAGCTGTTCGCGGCCGGGTGCGGCACGCCGCGCGGCACCCGGGACCTGTCCTGGCAGGGGCGGGTCGACGCGCTGGGCCGGGGCGGCTACCGGCGCTACGACTTCCGCACCGCCACCCAGCTCGGCGAGCTCGCCGTTCGGGTGCTCGCCGAGTACGCCGGCGACCTGCGCCGGCTGCACGAGCGGACCGACGACCTCCATCGTGACCTCCAGCAGTTCAAGGGCATCGGCCCGGCCGGCGCCGCGATCTTCTGCCGGGAGGTGCAGGGCACCTGGACCGACCTGGCGCCGTACGTCGACGAGCTCGCCGCCCGGGGTGCCGACCGGCTGGGCCTGCCGACCGCACCGGAGCGGCTGGCCCGGCTCGTCTCACCCGAGGACCTCCCGCGGCTGGTCGCCGCCTGCGTCCGCGCCGCGCGGGACAAGACGGTCGTCGAGGACGTCCGCGGACGATGAGGCGCCGGGGCCGCCCCGGGCCGGCCCCGGGGGTCAGTGCCGCGCCGAGCGCGCGACGTCGCGGTCCATCACGAGGCCGGTGACACCGGGCAGCGCGGTGACCGCCCGGGCGTACGCCGGCGTGCGCCGGCCGGGGTGCACCCGCGCGGTGCGCCGCCGAGCCCCGCGCAGCACCGCCCGGGCCACCTGTTCGGCCGACAGCACCGGCAGCATGCTCGAGGCCTGCGCCTCGGTCGGTTTCAGCGGCACCTCGGCGGCCAGCATCGGGGTGTCGGTGTCGGGCGGGAAGACGCAGCCGACGTGCACCCCGTGCGGCTTGAGTTCGGCCCGCAGGCACTCGCACAGGCCGCGGACCGCGAACTTCGAGGGCGAGTACGCCGTGTAGCCGAACGGACCCACGAGCCCCGCGAACGACGAGATCGCCATCATCGCGCCGCGCCGCCGGGCCATCATCGCCGGTGCGGCGGCCCGGAGCGTCCACAGCGTGCCGAAGTAGTTCACCTGCATCTCGCGCTCGTGCTCGGCGGGGTCGAGCTCGGTGAAGTAGCCGGGCCGCACCACCCCGGCACAGGTCACCACCAGGTCGGCGGGTCCGTGCGCGGCCTCCGCCCGGGCCACGCCGGCGAAGGCCTCGTCGCGCCAGGCGACGTCGGTGGGCACCGCCAGCACCGCCCCGTCGTACGGCGGGGCCGTGAGCGCGACCAGGTCCGCGTCGTCGAGCGCGAGCACCGTGACCCGGGCGCCGGCCTCGACCAGCAGCCGCACCAGCGCCAGGCCGATCCCGCTCGACCCGCCGGTGACGATCGCGTGCTGGGCGAAGAACGGGTCGAGCTCCCGCGACCCGTCGTACCCGTGGGACTGATGGCGCATGGCGACCTCCTGGGACTGCCGGTCAGTGGTAGGTGAGGACCAGCAGGGCCGCGACGACCAGCACGGCCACCACGATCGCGGCGTTGAGCAGTCCGTCCCGCTCGCGGGCATACAGGCCGTGCTGGGCGTAGTAGGCGGCGTCGATCACGCCGAGGAACGTGAGCATCCCCGCGGCGACGAGGCCCAGCGTCGGGCCCCACGGCTCGTCGAGGACGGCCAGCACCGCCGAGACGACCAGCACCGTCGCGCACAGGCTGTCGGGGAAGACGAAGACCCGCTCGTGCTCGACGTAGCCGACCGGCTGCCAGGGCTCGGCGTGCGGCTGGCGGAACCAGGTCGCCCAGAAGGCGCCGATCCCGGCCGCGGTGCCGACCTGGACGACCGCGGTGACCCAGACCAGCGGGTCGTCGGTCACGGGCCCGGCGCGGCGACGCGCTCGCGGGCCTCCTCGGTGACCACGTCGCGAGCGTAGACGTCGGCGAGGGTCTCGGCACGCTTGACCATCCGGGCCTGGGTGCCCGAGACCAGCACCGAGGCCGGCCGCGGCAGCGCGTTGAAGTTCGAGGCCGAGCTCTCCTGGTAGGCACCGGTCTCGAGCAGCGCGATCACGTCCCCGGTCCTCACCGGCGGCAGGTGCGCACCGAGCACGATCTGGTCGGCGAAGCAGGAGTGGCCGACCAGGTCCGCGGCCAGGCTCGCGGGCCCGTCCACGTCGTCGGCGACCACGAACGGGTGCCGGTTGTGCTCGAGCACGCCGCCGGCGAGGAAGAAGTACGTCGTGTCGAGCAGCACCCAGGCGTACGGGATCGGCTCGCTCTGCCGCTTCACCTTCTTCACGCGGGTCAGGTGGATGCCGGTGTCGCCGTAGAGGCTGCGGCCGGGCTCGAGCTGCAGCCGCATGCCCTGCAGGTCCAGGCCCTCGCGGGTGAGCTCCCGGCGCAGCGTCGAGGTGATGGTGGCGGCGAGCTCCTCGATCGTGGGCGGCTCCTTGCGCACGCGGTGCCCGGTCAGCGCGGGCACCAGCCGGCCCATCATCCGGTGGTAGGTCTCCTCCCCGAGCCGGCGGGCCCCCACCATCAGCGGGTAGCCCGCGGCGGTGAGCAGGAACTCCGAGCGCGCCATCTCCTCGTTGTGCGGGTCCCGGGGGCTGGGCATGCCGCCGCCGATGTCGAGCTCGGCGGGCCGCCAGCCGTCCCAGGCGCGGCTGAGCTCGCCGACGAGGCGGGCGTAGCGGGTCATCAGCCCCTCCCAGAACCACAGGCTCGGGTGGTGCCGGCCGACGTGGAAGTGCAGGCCGACGAGCTCGACGTTGGACATCGCGAACACCCGACGGCCCATGTCGACGAGGTACTCCCGCGGGATGCCCGACTTGTAGACCTGCACGCCGAGGTCGATCGGGACGCTGAGCTGGCTGAAGTCGGTGCGGCGCCACAGGTTGGGTACGGCGGCCTTGCACCGCAGCCGCACCTTCGCGACGTCGCCGAGCTCGGCGGCCACCTCCTGGATGAGGTCGATCTCGTCGACGTCCTCGACGGTGATCCGCACCCCGGCCGCCACGCAGGTGCGCAGGTGCTCGCGCGACTTGCCGCCGCCGTTGACCGAGACCCGTTCACGGTCCACGCCGGTGCTGAGCACGCCGGCGAGCTCCTCGGGCGAGTAGATGTCCGCGCCGGCGCCCTCCTCGCTGAGGATCCGGCGCAGCTCGAGCAGCGTGTTGGCCTTGAACGCGGGCAGCACGTCGACCGGCCCCTCGGGCCACTCGGCCCCGAACGCGTTGCGGAAACGGTGCAGGTTGCCGCGCAGCTGGGCCTCGGAGAAGACGAACAGCGGTGACCCGAACTCCTCGACGAGGTCGGACGCGGGTCGTTCCTCGACCCACAGCCGGCCGTCGCGCACCGACAGCGTGTCGGCGGGGCCGGGCCGCCTGGTCACGGCGTTCCTGGGCTTGGGCATGGCGCCACGCTCTCGTTCGACGGTGGGGGCTTCTCGTCCAGCGAACGTCGGGCGTGCCCCCGCCACCAGGGACCGTGGTCCCGGATCGCCCCGGGTCCCCGCTGCGGGGCGGCACCCTGGTGGAGCGCCGCCGGGGAGGAGCCCCGGGCGACCACCCGTCCTCCCGTTTGAAGGCTCTTCTTACCTGCGGTGGGGGCAGTGAGCGACACGACCTGAGCGCCTGACCCAGACAGGGGTCGAGGCCTTCCAGGATCGGTAGCGACCAAGCTGACCGACCGAAAGGCCTCGACGATGCTCGAGCCTACGGCGTGCGACCGCGCGCGCCCACGTTCTCAACGCTCCTGCTACTGCGACCGGTGTGACCTCCTCGTCGGCCTCGATGGGTTCCACGTCATCGGCGTCGGCGAACACGCCGGCGCGGTCCGTGTCGTTGTCGAGACACCGCCTGAGCCGACGGGCTGTCGTAGGTGTGGGGTGATCGCACACAGCCACGGTCGACGCGACGTGCGCCTGATCGACGTGCCCTGCTTCGGGCGCCCGGTCCGGCTGGTCTGGCGCAAACGAACGTGGCGCTGCGGCGAGGAGAAGTGCACGGCCAGGTCGTTCACCGAACAGCGCGAGGATCTGGCGGGCCCGCGGGCGTTGCTGACGGTGCGTGCGTGCTGGTGGGCGATCAACCAGCTCCGCCGCGAGCACGCCTCGGTCGCCGGCCTCGCGCGGCAGCTCGGCACGACCTGGCGCACGCTATGGCGCTCGATCGAGCCGCTGCTCGAGGCCATGGCCGTCGACCCGGCACGCTTCGAGAACGTCACCAGCCTGGGCGTGGACGAACACATCTGGCACCACGTCTCGACCAGACCGATCAAGGACGGCGGCCGCGGCCCGAAAGAGCTCACCGGGATGGTCGACCTGAGTCGTGACCAGGAAGGACGCGTGCGTGCGCGGCTGCTCGACCTGGTCCCGGGCCGATCCGGCAAGGCCTACGCCGACTGGCTCGAAGAACGCGGCAACGCCTTCCGCGACGGCGTGAAGGTCGCCGCCCTGGACCCTTTCCAGGGCTACAAGACCGCGATCGACGACAAGCTCGAGGACGCCGTCGCGGTGGTTGATGCGTTCCATGTCGTGAAGCTCGGCACCGCCGCGGTCGATGAGTGCCGGCGCCGGGTCCAGCAAGAGACCCTGGGTCGCCGCGGCCGCAAGGGCGACCCGCTCTACGGCATCCAGAAACTGCTGCGCGCGGGCGCGGAGAAGCTCACCGACAAGCAGTGGGCCAGATTCGAGAAAGCCATCGCAGCCAGACCCGATGAGCACCTGCAGGTCTGGATCGCCTGGTCGTGCGCCCAACAACTCCGCACCGCCTACCGCCACCCCGATCCGGCCGAGGGCCGCAAGATCGCGACCAAGATCCTCGACTCGTTCCCGACCTGCCCGGTCCCCGAGATGGCCCGACTCGGTCGCACACTGAAGCGCTGGAAAGAGGCGTTCCTGGCCTACTTCGAGACCGGCCGATCCAACAACGGCGGCACAGAGGCCATCAACGGCCTGATCGAGCTCCATCGACGCGTGGCCAGAGGATTCCGCAACCGCGAGAACTACCGCCTACGCATGCTGCTCATCGGCGGCGGGCTCAGCCACCCCCACCTGAAGTAAGAAGAGCCCGTTTGAACATACATTTGTTCAAACGGGAGGACCCCCCGCTGGCCGGGCCCGGCTCACTCCGCGCCGAGCGAGAGCCAGTAGTCGTTCAGCGCCCGGTTGGTCTTCACGAACCACACGATCGACCCGACGAAGAAGAACCAGCCGAGCAGCAGCGCCCAGAGCCCGGTCATCGCGGTGACCGGTGGTTCCTCGCCCCGGCGCTCGTAGAGCCTGCCGACCTCGTGGGAGTTGAAGAACGGCATCACGAAGCCGACGAAGATCGCGAGGAGCAGCGCCACCGGGCCGCCGAGTCCGGTGCCGGTGTGCTGCTTCATCTCGTCGTGGGTCTTGTAGTACCAGTACAGGCTGTAGAAGCCGAGCGTGACGACTGTGAGCAGGATGCAGGTCCCGGTCTCGCGCACCTGGCCGCCCGGCCCGGCCGCGGTCGGCGGCACTCCGCCGTACGCCGGGGTCGGCGCGCCGTACGCCGGGGTCGGAGAGCCGTACGCCGGGGTCGGGGAGCCGTACGCCGGGGCGGCGGGTGACGGCGGTTCCTCGCCCGCGGGCGGCGACCCGGAGCCGGTCTCGGTCGGCTTGTCGGGCTGCGGCTCGTCGACTTCGGACATGGTGGTTCCTCCTCGGGGCTGCGGGCGATCCGGATCAGCCGGGCGGGGGCAGCCGGCCGGTGTCAGCCGGGCGGGCGTCCTACCGGTGGTAGCGGACCGACGCGGTCGGGCCGCCCAGCCGTTCCGGCGTCGCCGCGGGCTGGCCCGCGCGGGCGGTGTCGATGCCCACCCGGAGGAGCTCGCGCAATTGCGCGTCGCAGTCGGCCTCCGAGGTGGCGGAGGTGGCGATCCCGCGGACCGCACACGCCATCACCCCCGGCGCCGAGCGCTTCTCGAACGCGGTCGTGGTGATCGGTCGGCCGCCGGACAGCCGCCGTGCCCACGTCACCGCGCGGGGGCGGTCGTCCAGGGCCCGGCGTACGGCGGCGGCGTGCGGCACCGAGCCGGACGGCAGCTGGGCCGCGAACTCGTCGCAGCGCAGCAGGCCCGCCACCAGCGCGCGCATCGAGGACTCCGACACCTCGGGCAGCGCCTGCAGCGCGACCGCCGCGGTCAGGTCCACGACCCACGACAGGCCACCGCCGCGCAGCCCGATGACCGACGGCACGAGCGGGAGCAGGTCGCCGCGATGCCGGTCGCTGGTGTGGTCGTTGACCGACCGGGCCAGCTCGGCCAGCACCGGATGGGTGCACGCCGGATGATCGCTCCATCTCTCGCTGGCCAGCACGGACGCCAGCTCCATGAAGCAGGCGCCCCGGCGCGGATTGCGGTGCTTGCCGCGCGACAGGATCGGAAGTCCGTCCGGGATCTCGGTATTCGCCATGAGCACACCTCCGCGACCAGCATGCGCCCGGCCGCGAGACACGATCAAGGACGAACGGCCCGCGCGGAAAGGGCGCCGCAGGCGCAACATGCACCGAGGTCCGCGACGCGCCGGCCGGCGCCGATCGGATCAGGACGGGCGGGCCAGAGCGGTGTGTCAGGACGGGCGGCGGGTCAGGGCGTGCTGCCGGCGACCGGCTCGCAGGCGATCCCGTCGGCACCGGGGTCCAGCCTCCGGTTCGCCCGGTAGACCGCCGGCTGCACCGCGGGGGCCCGTCCCCCGGCGGCCAGGTGCCGCACCGCACGGCGGGTACCCACGCCGTCGGGGTAGTCCGCACGCAGCGCCTCGCAGTCCTCGTAGACCGTCGGCCCCAGCGGCACCTGCGTCGCGGTCACGGGCGGGTCGAGGAGGTCGATGAGCCGGGGCAGGGAGCTGGCCAGCGCGCCGGCGCCGAGCACCAGCGTCAGCGCCAGCACCAGCCCCAGTGCGAGGAGGCGGCCGGCGCCGCCCCTCCTCCTCGGCGCGGTACGCCGGGGCCGGCGCGGCCCGATCGGGCGGACCGGCGCGGGCGACCGCGCACCCGCCCGCGCACCCGCCCGCGGACCCGAACGCGGGCCGGAACGCGGGCCGGGCGAGCCCGCGGGCCCGGGGCCGGGCTTGGGTCCGGGCCTGGCGCCGGGCCGGGTGCCGGAGCCCGAGTCGGGCGCCGGCCGGTCACCCCGGGCCGCGGCCCGGAAGGCCAGGTCCAGCTCGACCGCGGCGGCGCGCTGCTGGTCCTCGGTGAGCACCGCCGGGCCGCCCTGCAGCGTCTCGCGCAGGTTGCCGGTCGAGCAGACCATCACCTCGTGACACCAGCCGGTGAGCGGCTCGTCGCGGACGAAGCACAGCACCGAGCGGGTCGCGGCACAGGCCTCCGGGCCGAGCAGGCCGGCCACCGCGAGGGCCGCGTCGCCCGCGGCGGCGACGACCTTGTCCTGCCGTCGCCCGTTGGCGCGGAAGGTCTGGTCGCCGAGCTCGATCCGGCCGCTCCAGTTCTTGGCGTCGACGACGAAGACGCCCGGCGGCCCGACGACGACATGGTCCAGGTTGGCCCGCTGGCGGCCCGGCCAACGCACGTCGTGGAAGACCGCCCACCCGTCCGCGCACAGCTGGTCGAGGATCGCGCCGGTGGCCTGCTCGCCGCGGGCGCCCTGCTCGTAGCGCTCCGCAGCCCTCAGCAGCCGCTCGGCCTTCTCGCGCTGCCGCCGCGCCAGCTCGTCGGCCGACTCTCCCGCCACGTCCGCTCCCCGTCGTGCCACCCGTGAGGCCACCCGTTCGAGCCACCCGTCGTACTGCCGCCGTACTGCCGCGTCCAGGGGACCATCGGCCCGCGCGACGGCGGACTTGAGCCGACGCCGAGGCCGACGCCGGCTCCGGCGACCGAGGTGGTAGGCCACCATGCCCACGATCGTCCTATGGAGAGGGGCACAACCGTGCCCCTCTCCACAGCGCCCGCGAACCCGCCCCAGACCGCCCGGCACCCCCGGCGCTGCCCGCCTGACCGGGCGGCTGACCGGGCTACGACAGCGTCTTCGCCCGCGCGATCACCGAGCCGACGTGCCGGAACGCCTCGCTGGTGTCCACCTCCGGGTCCACGCCCTCCTGGAACAGCACGATGATGTCGGAGCCGCCGAAGAGGAAGTAGCCGAACTCCTCGCCCTTGGCCACCTGCGCCCCGGGCACCGCGCTCATGTTCACCGAGGCGACGTGCGACATGCCGACCGGGACCACCGCGACGATGCCCAGGTCGCCCAGCCCGGAGGCCGCGGTGTCGATCGTGAGCACGCCCCGGGTCTGGGAGAACTCGTAGCCGCTCTTGGCGCTGTCCTTGGACTGCAGCTCGCCGTCGGTGAGGTCGACCTGCATGAAGACCCGGCCCTGGATGGTGAAGGACTCCTTGATCTCCCCGGCCACGGGCACGTGGTAGCGGTGGTACGCCGAGGGCGGCAGCATGTAGTGGGCGAAGGTGCCGTTCGCGAACGCGTCGGCGTACTTGCTGCCCTCCAACAGCTGCTTGATGTTGCCGTAGCGGTGGGTCTCCTTGATCCGCGTGGCCGGGATGTTGGACTCGGCGTCGATGTCGTAGGTGCGGATGTAGCTGCAGTCGGCCGGCGAGGTGACCACCCGGTTGTCGCCCGGCTCGCTGATCGGACGCAGGCCCGGGTTGAGCTCGCGGGCGAAGAACTGGTTGAAGGTCAGCCAGCCGCTCGGCATGTTCGGGCGGCCGTCGATCATCGACTCCTCGATGGTGTACTCCGGCGCCTCCTTCAGGAACGACTCGAGGATCTCCTCGCTGAAGGACTCCGGGGTGTCGAGGAAGCTGCCCCACTGCCGGGCGAACTCGGTCAGCCAGTCGCGGAACTCCTCGTCGTTCTGCGCGACCGCCGACTCGTCCTCGTCGACCTTCTGGTCGATCAGGAAGAAGAAGTGCGAGAGCCGGTCGGCGACCTCCTTGGCGTAGCGCTCCCCGGGGGAGGAGACCCTCCACGCCGGATTGTCGGTCTGGCGCGGGATCCAGCGGATGAACCCCTCGAGGTAGTCGTAGTACGCCGGCAGGTCGGCCGGCCAGTCCAGCGTGTTGCGCAGCTCGGCGTTGAGCTCGGTCTCCGCGCGCTCCCGCGCCCGGACGAGCGACTTCTCCAGCAGCGGTCGAAGGTCGCCGCGCCGGTCGACGAGCTTCTGCAGGTCGGACACGATCTGGTGAGCCTCGGGCAAGGCGTGCTCCTTCTCGGAATCGGGCCACCGGCCGGAGCGCTCCGGAACGGGCAGCCGGGTTGATCAGGTTGGTCGGGCAGATAGGTCGGGCAGCGCGCCCGAGCGGCCGCCCCCTTGTCGCGTACCCGTCCTTGCCCTCGCGCAATCAACGACCGGGAGATCAGCGGGCGGGGCCGGCCTCGGCCGGGCGCCCGGTCTCCTGCGACCCGTCGCCCGCCGACCGGTCCCGGGCGGGCAGCGCGATCCCGGTCTCGGCGATCTCGGTCAGCGTCGCGCCGAGGTGGTGCAGGTGCCGGATCACCGGGTCCTCGTCGCGGGCCGAGCGGTGGTCGCGGAAGAGCGCGACGTCGCTGCGGCGCAGCGGGTGCTCCGCCGCGGGGGCGCCGGCGCCCATGCCGGTGGCCAGCAGGGCGCTGACGGCGTCGGCGAGCGCGCGGGCGGCGGCCACGGTGACGGCGGGGTCCTCGAGAGGGCGTCGCTGCGCCGCCTCGACCAGCGCGCGGCACTGGGTCACCGCGGTCACGTAGAGCCCCAGTCGCCGGCGGGTCCGCCGCGGCGAGTGCCCCAGCACCAGCGGCCGGGTCAGCGGCCGGGCGACCAGCGCGATCCGCCGCGCGCGGTCGTCGAGCGCCCGGACCAGCCCGTCGAGGTCGACGCGCTCGCCGTCGGCGAACTTCGCCACGCCCTCGAGCAGCTCGCGCAGCGACTCCAGCAGCTCCTGCCGCGCCGAGCGCACGGTGTCGCGGGTGGACAGCGGCGCCAGCACCATCGCGACGAGAACGCCGACCACCGCCCCCACCGCGGTCTCGCCGAGCCGCAGCTCCAGCAGCTGGTCGCTGAAGCTGCCGAGCACCGTGTAGAGCTGGCCCAGCAGGATCGTGATGAAGAACGTCATCGCGGCGTAGGAGATCTTCACCAGGTAGAACGCCATGAAGATCGATCCGAGGATCGTGGCGAAGATCGCGACCTGGTTGCCCACGGTCAGGTGCGCGAGCAGCACCGCCGCGAACAGCCCCAGCAACGTGCCGCCGATCCGGGCCGAGCCCTTGATCATGGTCTCGGCGCGGGTGCCGGTGCCGGTGAACGTCACGAACGCCGCAATCACCGCCCAGTAGTAGCGGGTCGGCGAGAGCATCGTGCCCAGCCCGATCGCGATCACCCCGGCGAGCGTCACCTGCACGGCCTGGCGGGTGGTCATCGAGAGCCGGCCCATCGGGTTCCAGCGGGCCGCACGCACCGGCACGTCGCGGCTGACGGCGGGCGCCCCCGGCAGGTTGCCGAAGACCAGTCCCACGGCGGCCTCGAACTCCTCCTCGCCCGGGTCGACCTCCGGCGGGTGGTCGACGGCGGCGTCGAAGCGCAGGAACTCCCGGACGCCGTACGCCAGGTGCCGTGCCGGCCACCAGTCCTCGTCGCCGGCCTCCCGCGCGGCGTCGGCCAGCCGGTCGAGCCGCTCGCTGGCCACGGCGGCGGCGTGGTCCCGGCGCCGGGCCAGGTGGTCGACCGTACGGCGCGCCTCGGCCACCAGCTCGTCGGAGGCGTCGCGCAGCGCCACGGTCGCGCCGGCGAACCGCTCCACCGCCTGCTGCATCTCCAGCGTGCGGCGGCGCAGCGCGGCCGCCGACCAGCCCTCCGGCAGCGCGCCCGGCTCGGCGGACCACGCCTCGGCCAGCAGCGCGGTCTCGGCCAGCGCGGCCTGCTGCCCGGCCAGCGAGCGCAGCGCCCGGCCGTGGGCCCGCGAGCCCAGGTCGGGGGCCTCGAGCAGGTCCACGCACTCGCGGGCCACCGCTCGCCCGCGCGCGAAGCAGGCGCCCAGCGTCGACTGCAGCACCCGGCGCGGATCGGTGTGGAAGACCGTCGAGCTCAGCACCCACACCCACGCCGTGGACACCACCGACGCGACCAGCAGCTCGGGCACCAGCCCCCAGCTGGCCTTCAGGAAGGTCGCGAAGAAGAAGCCCATCCAGGCCATGAACCCGTAGAAGAAGAAGTCGATGCCGAAGCGGCGCACCCAGACCGCGAGGAAGAGCGCGGCCGCGAAGCCGACCACCTGCAGCAGCTGGTGCCCACCCGACAGCGTGCCCGGCACCAGCCCGACGGCCACAGCGAGCGGGAAGTACGCCGCTGTCCGGGCCGCCGCCGCCCGGGGCTTGGCGACCAGCGCGTTGGAGCACATCATCGCCACAACCGCGCCGAACATCGTGGTCGCGAACGCCACCGGTCCCGACCACCCGAGCAGCCACGCGAGCAGCAGCAGCACCGGCAGCGCCGTACCGACCGACGCCGTCGCGTTCAGCGCCTGCTTGAACCGGCCCATTCCCGGGTCCGAGGCGGCGATCCGGTCCCGGGTCTCCAACAGGATTCGACGGACCTCGGGCACGGTTCCGATGGTCCCAGACGGGCAAAGAACAGGCGAACCACGGCGCCCGCTCGCACCGGGTGGGCGAGCGAGCGCCGGCGGGCTCCGCCCCGCCCGGCCGGGGTCAGCTGCAGGTGCTCGGCGCCGGCGTACCGGCGAACCGCGCCGCCAGCCACGCCTCGGCCTGCGGGATGAACGCGGCCCCCGCGTCGCTGTGGTTGGCGCCCTGCAGCTCCACGGTGGAGACCGGCACGCCCTGGGCGCAGTACTCCGCGGCGAGCCTGGCCTGGTCGGCGGCGACCATCACGTCGTCGCCCTTCCCGTCGTGGTTGCCCCACAGCATGAACATCGGCGCGCCCGGGTGGCCCTTGGCCGAGCCCATCTTCAGCCGCTTCATGATCCGGTGGAAGGCAGGCACGGCCAGGAGGTGCTCGTAGCGCTTCTTCATCAGGTGCTTGATGGTGAGGTTGGGGAACTCCCCCGACATCTCGCCGATGCACTGGTGCGACTCGGTGCGCGCCACCTTGCGGCCCCACTTCGACAGGTAGTGGTCGAGGTTGAGCCCGTAGGCCCGGCTGATCCCGATCATCGCGCCGGGGATCACGTCGGACCACTCGGGGGTGCCGTCGACGTAGGGCAGGTTGTGCCGCAGGTTGGCCGGGATCCCGCCGAGCGCGGTGCCGACCAGGTTCATCCGCGGGGCGCGGTGCGGCTGCAGCTCGCTGGCCCAGTCGGCGGCGATCGAGCCGCCGGAGTAGCCCATCATCCCGACCGGCGTGGCCCTCCGGTCGAGCTTCAGCGCCCGCAGCGTCGCCTCGATGCCGTCGAGCGTGCTCACGCCGGCCTCGCGGCCGGCGACCCAGTGCAGGTCCTGGTTCTCGAAGTCCGGCACGGTCACGATGTAGCCCTGGCCGGCCAGGCTGTTGACGGTGGCCTGCTCGAGGCCGGTCAGCTGCTGGTTGGCCGCGCCGGGGTCGCCGCCGCGCAGCGTGTAGGACGGGTCGCACTTGGCCGACAGCGCGTCATAGAAGGAGAGGTACGCCGCCACTCGGGGCGCCGTCGTGCCGGTGGCCGGCTCGACCACCGTGGTGACGGTCGCGACCGCGTGCCCCTGGGTGTCGGTCGTGCGGTAGAGGATCTGCTCGGCCGGCAGCGGGGTCTGGCCGGTGCTCGCGCCCAGGGTCACGTCGCGGGTCTTCAGCGGGGTCCCGGGCGCGATCTTCCGCAGCGGCTTGGCGCCGTCGTAGGTGTAGAACGGGTCCTTCGCGGGCCGCACCAGCCCGTCCGAGGCGGCGGCGGCCTCCGCCGGCGCACCGGTCGGTACGGCGGTGACGGTGGCCGCGACCGCGGCCGCCAGCAGGGCCAGGGCGGTGGATCGAAGACGCACGGCGTTCCTCCTGCAGTTGATCCGGTCGCCCTACCAACGACGCTCGCGGCCGTTCGTCACGCGATCGCTAGCACACCTTCACGGCCAGCCAGCCGAGCATGGCGCCGACGATGCCGAGGATCACCACCTGCGGGCCCAGCCCGGGGCCGTCGTCGAGGACCAGGGCGGCGACGAGCAGGGTGACGGCCGCGCCGAGCGCCGAGGCGAGGATCTGGTTGCGCATCAGGTGTTCCGTTCTGTGGTGGAGGGAAGGGGGTCGAGGCGAGGGCCGGGGCGCTCACCCGCAGGACAGCAGCCCCGCGGCCTGGTGGCGCGCCCGACGCTGTCACCCGGTTAGGCGGCGACGCTTCCTAGCCGGCTGACAGGGTGGCGCGCATGCCGGACACCGCGACGCGCCTGCTCTCCCTGCTCCAGGGGGACCGCGACTGGACCGGCGGCGAGCTGGCCGAGCGGCTCGGGGTCAGCGGGCGCACGGTGCGCACCGACGTGGACCGGCTCCGGGAGCTGGGCTACGACGTGCGCGCGACCCCCGGCGTGGGTGGCTACCGGCTGGGGCACGGCGGCACCAGCCTGCCGCCGCTGCTGCTGGATCGCGACGAGGCGGTCGCGGTGGCGGTCGGCCTGCGCACCGGGGTGAACTGCATCATCGGCGGCATGGAGGAGACCTCCGTGCGGGCGCTGGCCAAGCTGGAGCGGGTGCTGCCCGCCCGGCTGCGCCAGCAGGTCCGCCTGCTCAACCGCTACACCGTCCCGCTGCCCAGCGCCCAGCCGGCGCCGGTGGTCGACCCCGCGGTGCTCACCGAGCTGGCGGGCCGCTGCGACCGGCGCGAGCGGGTGCGGTTCTGGTACGACGCCGCGCCGGCCGCCGAGGCCGAGGGCGACCGGGCGGCGCACGAGGTCGAGCCCCACCGGCTGCTCAGCCGCGGCCACCGGTGGTACCTGCTGGGCTTCGACGTCGCCGCCGACCGATGGGCGGCCTTCGAGGTGCACCGGCTGCACCCTCGGGTGCCGGCCGGTCCGCGGTTCGAGCCGCGCGACCCGCCCGGCGACGTCGAGGGCCAGCTCGCCGAGCTGCTGCCCCGCACCACCTGGCGGCACGAGGCGTCGGTGACGCTGCACGCGCCGGCGGCCGACGTGGCTCTGCTCTCCGCGGAGGGCGTGCTCGAGCCGATGGACGATCGCCGCTGCCGGGCGCGGATCGGCGGCGAGACGCTGACCGCGATCGCGCTGACCCTGGCCCGCCTCGGCGTCGACTTCACCGTGCACGACCCGCCGGAGCTGGTCGAGGCGGTGCGGCGGCTCGGCGAGCGGTTCGGCCGGGCGACGCAGGCCGACCCACGGTGACCCGCGTCGGTTGGCCCGCAGCCCGGCCCGCAGCCCGGCCCGCGCCCCGGTCAGGCGTCGGAGCGCTCCGCCTCGCTGCGCAGGACGCAGAACTCGTTGCCCTCGGGATCTTGCAGCACGGCCCATCCGGTGCCGTCCGGGCGGCGCTGGTCGTCCCACAGGGTGGCGCCGAGGTCCAGCAGCCGCGCCACCTCCTGGTCGCGCTGCTGCTGCTGCGGCTCCAGGCACAGGTGCAGCCGGTTCTTGGTCGCCTTGGGCTCGGGCACCCGGAGGAAGAGCAGGCTGCGCCCGCCCTCGACGTCGAAGCCGGCCTCGTCCGCGCCGGGGGCATCCTCGGGATCCATCGCGACGCCCAGCACCCGGCTCCAGAAGAGCGCCAGGGCGTAGGGGTCGGCGCAGTCGATGCAGGTGTTGCGGATTCGCGAGGCCATCCCGGGAGTGTGGCGCCCCCGGGTCCGGGGCTCAAGGTGTTTGCGGTGCGCGGCACCCCCGCGCGTAAGGTCCGGGCCGATGCCTGCTGAGGACCTCGACGTCGACCCGAAGCCCCGGAGCGTCCTCGCCGCCCTGCTGCGACCCACCGGCTTCCGGCTGCTGCTGCCCGGCGGCACGGTCCCCGGGATCGAGGCCGCGGCCCGGGACGCTGAGGTGCCCCGCAGCTACCGGCTCACGGTCCGGGACGGGGTGCTGGTGCTGCGCTACTACGGCGGCGGCGGCATCTCGTCGCCGACCTGGTCGGTCAAGGGCCGCCTGGAGCAGACCGGCGACGGGGTGCGCCTCGAGGGGCGGCTGCGCTACCTGCTCGACCGGCTGGCCACCGGGATGTTCGTGGTGTTCACGCTGTTCCTGTTCGGCGTCGCGGTGGTGCTGGCCATCCAGCGGGGACCGGGCGACAGCGACGTCCGGGGCGCCTTTCTCGCCGGTCTCGTGATGTCGGTCCCGACCGGTCTCCTGCTCTTCTTGATGCCGGGCGTCGCGGCGCGCCGGAGCGCCCGGGCCGCCGAGCTCCTGCACGGCGCGCTCCTGGGTGACTGAGCCGATGGGCGTCGCTTCCGTTTCAGGGCGGCGCTGGCACGACGGGGCGACCGGTAGCCGACCGGTCGTACTGCCCGCGCGGCTCAGCGTCGGAGCCGGAGGCCGGCAAGTCCGCCGTCGACCGTGAGCCCCACGCCCGTCGTCGAGCCCGCGGTCGGGCGAGCGAGATAGGCGATCGCCTCGGCGACCTCATCGGCGCCGACCAGCCGGCCGTGCGGCTGGCGGGCTTCCAGTGCCCTTCTCTCGGCGGCCGGGTCGTCCGCTCGGTCGAGCAGCCGACCCACCCACGGGGTGTTGGCGGTCCCGGGGCTGACCCAACAGACCCGGACCCCGTCGTGGACCAGGTCAGCCGCCATCGCTCGCGAGGCGGCGACCAGCGCGCCCTTGCTCGCGCTGTAGAGGACGCGATCCGGCAGCCCGACGTCCGCCGCCACCGACGCGGTGTTCACGATGACTGCCGACGGGGAACGACGCAGATGCGGGAGGGCCGCACGGCTGACTCGCACCATCCCGAGCAGGTTCACGTCGAGCACCCGGTGCCACTCGACGAGATCGTTGGTCTCCACGGTGCCCTGAGCACCGATCCCGGCGTTGTTGACCACCACGTCGAGCCGGCCGAGCCTGGCGACGACGGTCTGGACGGCGTCGGCGACGCCAGCCTCGTCCGTGACGTCCAGGGGCACCGAGGGTCCCCTCGGGAGCATCGCCCACTTCGAGGTCGAGCACCGCGACGCTCGCCCCCAGCTCCTGCATCCGGACCGCGGTCGCCGCGCCGATGCCGGAGGCGCCCCCGGTGACGAGGGCCACCAGACCGCCGAGCTCACTCACCGGAGACCACCTCCTGACGCTGACGCCCCAGACCGTCGATGGCCAGCTCGACCACGTCGCCCTCGCCGAGGTAGGGAAAGCGGCCCGACAACGCCACGCCCTCCGGCGTCCCGGTCAACACGAGGAACTGCATCGGCATCAACGTCGACCTCACCAACACGGCCCCGCTGGTCCGCACCGGCGGCGCCACGCTGGACGTGAGCCTGCCGACGTGCGTGGCCTGGCGGCACGATCCGATCGGGAAGGACACCGACCCGCCCACTCACCTGGCGCTGTGCGGCGGCGACTCCGACAACGACGGCTGGGACGACGAGGCCGACTGCGCGCCCTACGACTCCAGCATCAACCCCGGAGCCGTGGACGTACCCAACGACGGCATCGACCAGAACTGCGACGGCCACGACCTGGTCGTGGGCACCGGCGTCATCCAGGTCACGCTGCTGTGGAACAACGACGACGACCTGGACCTGCACGTCACCGACCCTGGCGGCACCCGCATCTGGTATGGGAACACCGGGCCGACGGCCACCGGCGGCCGCCTGGACCGGGACGACAACGTCTTCGTGTGCGGCTACGACTCCGAGCCTGGCGGCGTGGAGAACACTGTGTGGGACGACGGCGCCAGCCCGTTGCACGGCACATACACGGTGGAGGTGTACGAGTATCACCGGTGCGCGGAGCCGGCGAACTGGACAGTCCAGATCCGCGTCGACGGCACACTGGTGAAGACAGAGAACGGATCGGGGTATGGCCGAGTCGAGTTCGACTACTGAACGGCCCCGCATGGCGGGCTGGGGATGGCTGGCGCTGCTGGCCATCCCCGGCTGGCTGCTGTGGATCACCGGGGTGGGGTACAGCGTCGTGAAGACGTGCGTCGAGGGGACGGACACCGGGGTGCCCGCGAACACGCCCGCCGAGAAGCAGGTCTGCCACGACCAGGCACCTGCCGCCTTAGCGCCGTTCCGGGGCGTCCGGTTCGGCACCGACGCCCTGACCGGGGAATTCGTGGTCGGCGGCCTGATCGCTGCCGTCCTCTTCGCCGTCGTCGTGGTGCTCCTCGCCCGCCGCGCCGGTCGACGCCGCGTGCACACGTAGCCATAGCTCGAGACGGACCCGCAACTGCAGCGGCGGGTCGCCGGGGGCAAGCCCCTCGGCGCCCCGCCGTGGACGCGTGGTTGGTGCGCTCACGGGCGTCAGCGACCACAGTGGCCACCGTGCGCCCCGACGACGCGATTACATCAGCTGAGCAAAGTGACCTGCGTGCGGCTCAAAGTCTCCGGCGGCGGGCTGGCACTGGCAACTGTCCTCGGTGTTTGTTCGGTGCAGGATGGCCATGCGCGGGGCTGGCATGGGGCGCCATCTTGACCCTTGACTCGTGCCAGTTGCCTGCATGCCGCAGACGTAAGTGCCGGGACCGAGAGCCTTGCGCTTTGGGGTGTGTCAGCGTCCGGACATCGGCTGCTTGAGTGCGCTTCGGTCTCAATAGGGACACACCCAGTCAGGCCGCCGCGGCGGCGCTGAGCGCGGCCAGCCGGGCGAGCCGGCCGCGGGCGGGCTCGGGGACCAGTGGTGCCCATCGCTCCCAGGCCGCGCGGTGCGCCGGGGCCACCAGCAGGCGCCCTGCCTCCGCGAAGCCGTGCGGGTTCACCACCGCGGCGGCGACGTAGGGCGCATGCTCGTCGGTCCCGAACGAGCCCTCGGCCGCCGCGCGCAGGACGCGGTAGGCCGCGCGGCCGATCTCGTCGCGCCCCTGGGCGAGCTGGCGGAGGGTGCTGGCCAGCGCGTCCGGTGGGGTGCCGCGCTCGAGCAGCTGCAGGCTCGGCACGTCGGTGACCAGCTCGCGGTCCTCGGACCGCAGCAGCGAGCGGTCGAGACGGCCCTCGGCGAACGCGGTCTCGAGCGCGGTGATCCAGGCGCCGCGCCGGTCTCCGGTCGAGGCCTGGAGTGCGGTCTGCGCGTCGACGGGCAGCGGGCGCGTGTCGAACATCAGCGCGGGCGTGGTGCCGCTGGGCACCAGCCGGCCGATCAGCCAGCCGTCGGCGTCGGCGAGCAGCCCGGCGCCGAGGTCGAGCAGCTGCACGGAGTGGCCGTCGGCGAGGTCGCGGACGACCAGCCCGTCGGGCCCGGTGGAGAGGACCCGGAACCCGCCGACCCGGGCGCCGACCCACTCCCGCGCCAGCGCGCAACCGTCCGCGAGCCGGCCGCCGGCCAGCGTGTTGAGGAACCGCTCCAGCCCGTCGAGCTCGAAGGTGCAGATCTGGTGGTAGGCCCAGTCCTCCCCCTGGACCCCGGAGACCAGCCGGATCGGGTCGGCGCCGGTGTCGAAGGCGTGCCTCATCTGCTCGGCGTAGAACATCCGCAGGGTGTAGTCGAGCGCCGACCGGGTCGACTCCCGACAGCTGGTGCCGGCGTCCTCGACGCGGGTGCACTGGTAGGCGGCCCAGCGGGCCCACAGCCACGGCGTCATCTCCGCGGACAGGTCGACCAGCTGGGCCAGCACCACCCGGTGCGCGCTGCGCCGGAACATCGGCACGCCCTGGTGGTACTCCAGCGCGGTCTCCGCGTCGCCGGCCCGCTCGGCCGCCAGCGCGCTGGCGACGAACGCGTCGTACTCACGGGTCATCAGGTCGCTGATCCGCGGGCCGCGACCGAAGCCTCGGCTCGGGCCGGACGGGGACGAGGGTCTCGGGTCGGTCATGCCGCCGAGACAACGCCCTCGACCGGGGCCCCGACAAGACCGATTTCCCGCGCCTGTGGAGAACTCAGCCGCGAAGGACGAGCCGGCGGCGGGCCCTACTTCCAGTGCCAGCTGGCGAGGATGGCGTCGGCGATCGCCGCCTGGTCGGCCGCCGACCGCCTCGTCTCGAGGTCGAGGGAGACCTCGTAGTCCGCGTGGATACCGACGTAGTAGTCCGCCCTCTTCCCGCCCCCGATCGGACCACTGAGGTGCACCATCCGCTGGCCGTCGACGAAGACGGGCTGCTCGACCCGGGGCTTGCGCGACCAGCCGTAGTCACGATCGGCCTCGCTGATCAATCGCCGGTCACTGACCGACGCGCCGAAGGCGGGGACGACGTTGAACGCGGCCGCGCCGCCGTCCGGGGCGAAGCCGACGATCGCGGCGGAGATCATGCTGCGCAGGTGCCACCTCGCCGGGACGTGGGCCGTGAAGACGTCGCTGCTGACCTCCTTGCCGTCGGCGGGCGCGGTCGCCGAGGGCGACCCGGACGGGGATCCCGACCCGGGCGCGGGCGTCGAGGAAGCCCCGTCGGACGCGCCCCCGCTCGTGGCGGCTCCCGCGGTGGTCCCGAGGGCCCCGCCGTCGCTGCACCCGGTCAGCCCCGTGACGAGCGTGGCCAGGAGCGAGCCGATGAGCAAGCCGTTGCGGCAGCGCCCCGAGCGCGATGTCGTCGTCACGAGTCCCCCTGTGTTGACTTGGTCGCCCGATCGTAGCCGTGGCCCGCGACCCACCGCGCCGTCGTCGACCGGCCGTCAGCCGAGGATCGC
Organism: Nocardioides panaciterrulae; assembly: GCF_013409645.1. Classification (NCBI taxonomy): domain Bacteria; kingdom Bacillati; phylum Actinomycetota; class Actinomycetes; order Propionibacteriales; family Nocardioidaceae; genus Nocardioides; species Nocardioides panaciterrulae. Next base: position 3,470,110 of record NZ_JACCBG010000001.1, read on the forward strand.
CCGCGCCCGCCGGGGAGGCTCGACCTTGGGTCGAACCGGTCGGGACCCGAGTCGGGCGAGCGTCAGGGCAGCATCCAGTGCGGATGCGTGTGGTCGCCCTTGCACACGTAGCGACGGCCGCGCGCGTCCCACCCGCTGTCGCCGTAGCTCGCCTGAGGGCAGAACTCGCCACCGCGGATGCACGTGCCCGACGAGGTCTGGGTGCACGAGTGGTGGGCGCCCGCGTGGTGGTGGTGGCGGTGATGATGGTGGCGCGCTGCCAGCGAGTGGGTCGGCTGAGCGACGGCGGGACCGGCGGCCGTCAGCCCCATGACGGTGGCGGCAATCGCCACGAGGATCCGCTTCTTCATGGTGGCCCTTCTCAGTTGACGTGCGACCCGGTGTCGCACGTAGCAGGAGGGAGCCTCGACGCCACTTCCAGCGGCATGACCGAGTCGCGGGCCGCAGTCGCCGTGGCACCTGAACGCCACGGCCGAAGTCCCCTCGTCGGCGGCCCACAGAAGGTCTCGGTCGTGCGCAGCCGCTTCTTGAGCGCAGACGCTGCCGATCAAGGCATCCGCCGGCGACCGTCAGCCGAGGATCGCCCGGGCCCGCCGGGCCATGGCCGCATCGACCATCGATCCGTCGCTCAGCGTGGCCACGCCGGTCGACGACAGCGCCGCCAGGACGTCGTTGGCCCACGCGACCTCCGCGGGCGACGGCTCGAAGACCGACCGGATCACCGGTACCTGCGCGGGGTGGACCGCGGTGCGTCCCCGCATGCCCAGCCGCCGCCCGCGCCGGCACGACTCGGCCAGCCCGTCGAGGTCCCGCAGCGCCGGATAGGCCGCCATCATCGGCGCCGGCAGGCCGGCCGCGGCGGTCGCGACGACGACCCGCGACCGGATCCAGCCGAACGCCTCGTCGCCGTCCATGCCGAGCTCGGCGGCCAGGTCGGCCTCTCCCAGCGACAGCGTGCGCACCGCCGGATGGCGGGCGATGGCCAGGGCGTTCTCCACGCCGGCCGCCGACTCGAGGATCGCGTGCACCCTCCGGTCCGCCACCGGCTCGAGGTCGGCGAGCGACTCCACCTTGGGCAGCCGCAGGTCGACCTGCGCGGGCAGCGTCGCCAGGTCGAACCAGAGCTCCGCGGAGTGCGCGCTGTTCACCCGCACCTGCAGCTCCCCGGCGTACGCCGTGGTCGCGAGCCACTGCCCGACCGCGGCCCGGGCCGCCGGCTTGTCCTCGGCCGCGACCGAGTCCTCGAGGTCCAGGATCACGCCGGCGCCGGTCGCCGCCGCCTTGTCGAACCGGTCGGGACGCGAGCCCGGCACGTAGAGCAGCACCACGCTCACACCGCACCTGCCTCTCGCAGCCGGGCGATCTCCGCGGCGGACAGGCCCGCCTCGGCCAGCACCTCGTCGGTGTCGGCGCCCGGGTGCCGGCCGGTCCAGCGCACCTCGCCGGGGGTCTCGGAGAGCCGGAAGAGCACGTTCTGCATCACCAGCGGGCCCAGGTCGGCGTCCTCGACGGTCAGGGCCGTGCCGCGGGCCTGGTACTGCGGGTCGGCGAGCACGCCCCGCACGTCGTAGATCGGGCCGACCGCGGCCTCGGCCTCCTCGAAGGCGCGCACGACCTGCTCGCGGCTGCGCTCGGCGATCCAGCCCCCGACCGCCTCGTCGAGCTCGTCGGCGTGCTCGGCCCGCTGACCGCCGGATGCGAACCACGGCTGCTCGATCAGGTCCGCGCGGCCGACCATCCGCAGCACCCGTTCGGCGATGCTCTGCGAGCTCGTCGAGACCGCCACCCACTCACCGTCACCGGTCCGGTAGACGTTGCGCGGCGCGTTGTTCACCGACCGGTTGCCGGTGCGCGGCTGCACGTAGCCGAGCTGGTCGTAGCCGGTCAGCGGCGCGCCGAGCATCATCAGGATCGGCTCGATGATCGCCAGGTCCACCACCTGGCCGCGGCCGGTCTCGTCGCGGTGTCGCAGCGCGGCCAGCACCGCGTACGCGGTCGCCAGGCCGGCGATCCCGTCGGCGAGCCCGAACGGCGGCAGCGTGGGCGGCCCGTCCGGCTCACCGGTGATGGCGGCGAAGCCGCTCATCGCCTCGGCCAGCGACCCGAAGCCGGGCCGACCCGCGTAGGGACCGTCCTGGCCGAAGGCGGTCACCCGGGCGACCACCAGCCGCGGGTTGAGCTCCAGCAGCGTCTCGGGGTCCAGGCCCCAGCGCTCCAGCGTGCCGGGCCGGAAGTTCTCGACCAGCACGTCCGCGGTGGCCAGCAGCCGCTTCATGGCCGCGGCACCCTCGGGGTTCTTCAGGTCGAGCGTGACCGTCCGCTTGTTGCGGCCCAGGGTCTTCCACCACAGCCCGATGCCGTCCTTGACCTGGCCGTGCCCGCGGGCGGCGTCGGGCCGGCGCGGGTGCTCGACCTTGATCACGTCGGCGCCGAAGTCGCCGAGGTGGGTCGCGGCCAGCGGGCCGGCAAAGAGCGTGGCCGCGTCCACGACGCGCAGCCCCGCCAGAGGTCCGGTCATCGGTCCACCCTTCCGTCGAACAGCCAGGTCAGGCCCTCGACCGTGGCCTGCTGCCACAGGTCCCAGTCGTGGCCGCCGGCCAGCACCCGCAGCGTCGACTCGATGCCGGGCGTCTCCCGGGCGGCGCGGTGGACCTGCGCGGCCTGCAGGCACAGGTCCTCGTCCGCACCCGCCGCGACGAACAGCCGGGCGACCCGGTCCGGCGGCCAGGCGGCGAGCAGTCCGCGGTGGCCCAGCGCCCGGTAGACGTCGGCGTCGAAGACCAGGTCGCCGTGGCCGTACGCGCCGGACTGCTGGGTGGAGCTGCCGGCCGGCGGCAGCGGGTCGTACGCCGCGGGGCTCAGCGCGAGGCCGCCGGAGAACATCTCGGGATGCGCGAGCAGCAGCCGCAGCGCCCCGGCCCCGCCCATCGAGACGCCCCCGACGAGCCGGTGCGTCCGGTCCGCGGCGACCGGGTAGGTCGCCTCGACGTGCGCGACCAGGTCGCGGGTGAGCGCGGTCTCGACCGGGCGGCCGGGGGGCTGCCCGGTGAACGCGCTGTCGACGTAGAAGCCGGCGCGCTCCGACCACGGCGCGTCGGGCATCACCACCACCAGCGGCGGGATCGCGCCGGTGTCGACGAGCCGGTCCAGGAGCGGGAGCAGCGGCAGCCAGTCGTCCATCGACCCGTCGCGTCCGTGCAGCAGGTAGAGGCACGTGCGGCCGCGCCGGTCCGCGCGCGGGGTCAGCACCCGGTAGCGGATCTCCTCCCTCAGCACGGGCGACCACACGATCCCGGTGGCGGCCCGGGTGGCCACGAGGTTCATGCGTGGTCCTCGACGAGGTCGACCGCGCAGCGGAAGCCGAGGCACTCCGAGCGGCCGGTGCCGGCCTGGGTGAGCAGGAACCGCACCGACCAGTCGGGGTCGCGCGGGCCGCCGTCGACGTACCACTCCGAGCCTTCGGCGGCGAACCAGGAGCCGCCCTTCAGCACCACCCAGCGGGTGCGCCCGTCCCGGTGCTCGCTCTCGGTCCAGCTCCACACCAGGGGCTCGCCGCGGCGCCAGCCCGGCTCGCCGGCGGCGGCCTGCCACTCGTCCTCGGTGGGCAGCCGGGCGTGCCGCCACCGGGCGTACGCCCGGGCGTCCTCGAGGTCGACGTAGCGGACCGGCTCGCGGCCGGTGCCGGGCGCGGGCGCGCCGTCGACCCAGTGCGCCAGGAACCGGTTCGGCTCCGCGGGGCGGTAGCCGGTCTCGGCGAGGAACACCGCGAACTCGTCGTTGGTGACCTCCGTGGCGTCGACGGCCACGGCGCCGAGCGTGACCCGGCGGCGGTCCTCGCGGAGCTGGTGCAGCCGGGGCGGCAGCGGCTTCCAGTCCGCGACGTACGGCGCGGTCTCGTAGAGGCCGGTCTCGCGCTGGCGCCAGGTGACCGGCAGCGTGCGCTCGCCGGGCTGGACTCGCACGGCGTCGGCCGCCGGCCGTCCCGTCGCCCGGTCCGGCGTCACCCGCACCGGCGCGGGGCGATCGAGCGGCCGGGTCGGGGCCGGGTCGGCGGCGTTGTCGGTCACCAGCGCGGCCAGCCCGGCCGGCGGCTCGGCGCCGGTCGGCACCCGCACCAGCCCGGCCACCCCGAGCGCGGGCACGGTGCCGTCCCCGACGACCACGTGGGCGGCGCCGGGGCCGTCGGCGAGCAGCGGGCCGTCGTAGGTGGCGCCGGTGGGGTTGGCCAGCGTGTGCAGCTCGACCCCGTCGCGGGTCCAGCGGGAGCCGAAGACGCCGGCGGCCGTGGCGTCGGGGTGCAGGTCGGTCAACGGCTCCCACTCCCCCTCGGTGAACCACGCCTCGAGCGCGCGGTAGGTCGCCCGCATCCGGCGCAGCGTGTGCCGGTCGCGGTGCTCCCAGTCCACGCGCACGCCGAAGACCACGTCCCACAGCAGCACGCCGGCGCCGTTGACCCACGCCGAGCGGAGCTCGTCGCGGTGGTCGCGGTTCCAGCGCCGGGTGTGGTGCATCATGTGCCGCTGCTCGAACCAGCGCGCCCGCAGCACGCCGGGCACCGGGCTGTCGGCGAACCACTGCGCCCACGACGCCTGGTGGTCGACGATCCGCGCGAGCGGCACCCGGGACTCCCCCTCGAGCACCGGCCGCGGCCGCAGGGCCGCCATCGTCGAGAGCAGCTCCGGGTCGCCCTCCTTGAGGGTGTCGAGGAAGACGCCGTCCACGCCGAGGGACGCCACCAGCTCGGCGAGGCGGGCGGCATCGGAGCGCTCGGTGCGGCGGGTGCCGGTGTCCCAGGGGTTGTAGTCCAGGAAGACCCTCACGCCCCGCTCGTGCAGGTCCGCGACGAGCGCGTCGAGCCCGGGCACGTCGTACCAGTCGAACTGGTTGCGCGGGTCGACGCCGATGACCGGGTAGGCGTGCCAGAGCACGACCGCGTCCAGGCCACCCACGTCGGCGTACGTGGCGAGCAGCCGCTCGGCGTCGAAGCGCTCGCGGTCCCAGTCCCGGACCGCCTCGTCCCACAGCCAGACCACGGCGACGTTCCACGCCGTGCTCGCCCAGCGGCCGGCGGGGTCGGCGTAGACGCCGTCGTCGTACGACGTGCGCTCGCGGGCCTCGGCGCGCCAGCGGTGCAGCGCGGCCCGCCAGGCCGGCCGGTCGGCGGGGTCGTCGGGCGCCGCGAGGATCTTGGCCTCGTCGAGCACCGACAGGTCGGCGTCCGGCTCGAGCGGCACCGCGGCGGGCCGATCGATCGGTCGGGCCGCGTAGGGGTCGCGCGGCTCCGCGTTCGGGATCATCGGGAGGCCTTCTGGTCGAGGTGCGCGGCGGCGCGCGCGTGGATCTGGGCGGCGGTGGGGATCGACGGAACGGCGCCGGCGGCCTCGACCGCCAGGGCGCCGGCGACGACCGCGCGGGCCGCCGCGGCGTCGAGGTCCGCGCCCGCGGCCAGGGTGGCGCCGAGCACGCCGGTGAACGTGTCCCCGGCTCCGGTGGTGTCCACGACGTCGGCCGGGACACCGGCGACCCGCCGCGCGCCGGCCGGGTCGGCGAGCAGCGCGCCGTCCGCGCCCAGCGTCACCACCACCGAGCCGACCAGCTCGAGCAGGACGGCGGCGGCCGCCGCCGGGTCGGCGCGGCCGGACAGCTGCCGGGCCTCGTGCTCGTTGACGACCAGCACGTCGACGCAGGCGAGCAGCTCGGCCGGCAGCGACGCCGCGGGGGCGGCGTTGAGCAGCACCGGCACGCCCGCCTCGCGCGCGAGCCCGAAGCCCTCGGTGAGGGCGGCCAGCGGCGTCTCGAGCTGGGCGAGGAGTACGCCGGCGGCCGCGATCACCGCCCGTTCCGCCTCGAGCAGCCGCTCGACGGTCGCGTTGGCGCCGCTGTCCACGACGATCGCGTTCTCGCCGTCGGGCCGGACCATGATCCAGGCGGTGCCGCTGGCGCCGGGCACCCGGCGGACCAGCGCGGTGTCGATGCCGGCGTCGGCGGCCGCGCGCAGCAGCAGGTGGGCCGCGTCGTCGTCGCCCACCGCGCCGACCAGCGCCGTGCGGGCGCCGGCCCGCGCGGCGGCGACGGCCTGGTTGAGCCCCTTGCCGCCGGCCCGGGCCTCCCGGCCGGTGGAGAGCACGGTCTCCCCGGGCGCGGGGATGGCGGTGACCGTCGAGACCAGGTCGAGGTTGGCGCTGCCCAGCACCACGACCTCGTGGCCGGTCACCGGGCGGGCTCCTGCTCGGGGACCAGCGCCAGCGTGCGCTCGGCGAGGGTGTCCAGCCCGATGCCGTCGAAGCCGGGCAGGCTGGTGGCGACCCGGTTGCGCAGCGGCGCGATCCAGCGGGTCGGCAGGGCCGCGGCCCCGGCCAGCGCGCCGCAGACCGAGCCGACGGTCGCGCCGTTGGAGTCGGTGTCCCAGCCGCCGGTGACGACCGTGGTGATGGCGGTGGTGAACTCCCCGCCGCTGACGGTCAGCGCGTAGGCCACCAGCGCGGCGTTGTTGAGCACGTGCACCCAGTGCAGGTGGCCGTACGCCTCGGACAGCCGGTCGAGGGCCTGCTCGGTCGACAGCCCGGAGCGGCCGAGGTCGACGCCGAAGGAGATGGCCGCGGCGTAGCGGCTCTGCGGCGGCACCACCGCCAGCCCGGCGGCGAGCACCTCGTCGACGTGGTCGGCGACGAGGGCCTCGGCGCAGGCGGCGGCGGCGAACATCGCGCCGTAGACGCCGTTGCGGACGTGGCTGAGCCCGGCGTCGGTCCAGGCCAGCCGGGCCGCCGCCACCGGGTCGCCGGGGTTGACCCAACCGTAGACGTCGGCGCGGATCTGCGCGCCGATCCACTCCCGGAACGGGTTGTGCCGGGTGGCGGTGCGCGGGGCGCGGTCGCCGAGCAGCAGGTTGCGGTAGGCGACCCGCTCGGCGGTGAACACCCGGCCGCCGGGCAGGTTCGCCAGCCAGGCGTCCGCGACGTCGTCGGTGGTGAAGCCGGTGCCGAGCCGCTCGACGAGGTCGAGCGCGAGCATCGGGAAGTTCAGGTCGTCGTCCTCGGGCATCCCGGCGATGTTCTCGGCGAGGCTGGTCGGCGCGGAGCGCCGGTTCCACGGCCACCGGGCGGCCACCTCCGCGGGCAGCCCGACGGCGGTGAACCAGTCATCGAGCGGCCAGCGGCCCTGGCTCCGCAGGATCTCCCGGATGCCGTGGCGCGGGATCTTCTCCACCGGCTTGCCGAGCAGGCACCCCGCGGCCCGCCCCTGCCAGGCCCCCAGCATCCGGTCGGCCAGCGCCCGGTCGGCCAGCACTGCCGCCCCCTCGGACTCCTGGCCGGAGCCCTGCCCGGAACTCTGGCGGGGACCCTGGCCGGACCCGGCACCGAGGATCTCCTCGAGCCCGTCCGGCTCCCGCCCCGCGAGCCCGGGGTCCCCGGGCAGCCCCTCGAGCTCGTCGAGCAGCTGCCGCGCCAGCGCGCGCAGCGACTCGTCGCCCTCCTGCGCCAGGCCGGTGACCGGCGCGGTGGCCTGCCCGCCGGCGGCCAGCCAGCGGGCGCGGACCTCGGCGACGTCCTTGCCGTCCTCCGCGCTCGCGACCAGCTCGTGCGCGAGCAGGTCGGGCGGCTGCACCCAGGTGAGCCGGCTCATCGAGCGACGTCCTCCCGCACGGTCCGGTCGGCGCCGGCGACGTCGCCGGCCCCGGTCAGCGCCGTACGCCGGGCCTCGCGCAGCCGCGCTCGCTCCGCATCCTTGACGAAGACCTCGCGGGCGACCCCCGCGATGGTCCGGCCGGCCGGCTCCAGCGGGGTCCGGCTGGCCTCGGCGACCGTGGTCGCCCAGTCCGAGCGGACCGAGCCGTGACCGCCGAGCGCCCCGCAGATGGCGCCGGCCATGCTGGCGATCGAGTCGGCGTCGCGGCCGTAGTTGACCCCGCCCAGCACCGCGGCCTCGTAGTCGCCGTCGGCGACCAGCACCATGCCGAGCGCGACCGGGAGCTCCTCGATGGCCTTGGTCCGGCTGGGCCGGCGGGCGTCCATCTCGGGCTCGCGGTAGCGCGGCCCGACGGTGTCGAAGGGCTCGATCGCGGCGCGGAGCACCGGGATCGCCTCCCGCCAGTCCGAGACCGTGACGGCGGCCGAGGCGACCGCCTCGATCGCGGCCCGGGTGCCGTCCTGGGCGAGCGCCAGCGCCTCGTCGACCACCGACCGGGCGGTGGCGCCGGGCGTGAACGCCGCCGCGACCGCGGCCGCCAGCACGCCGGCGGCCTCCCGGCCGAAGCTGGACTGGTGGGCCGAGGCGATCTCGATCGCCTCGGCGTAGGCACCGGCCGGGTCGGCCGCGTTGACCACCCCGACCGGCGCGATGTACATCGCCGCTCCGCAGTTCACGATGTTGCCGACGCCGGCCTCGCGCGGGTCCACGTGGCCGTAGTGCAGCCTGGCCACCAACCACTTCTCGGCGAGGAAGATCCGCTGGAGCAGCAGCGCCTCGGACTCCAGCTCCGGGATCCAGCGGCGTTCGCCGATCAGCAGCGGCACCAGGTCCGCGGCGATCGCGTACGCGTCGAGGTGGTCGCGCCGCTGGGCGTAGACGTCGACCAGCGCGTGGGTCATCAAGGTGTCGTCGGTGATGTGACCGTCGCCCTTGTGGTACGGCGCGATCGGCCGGGCGTCCCGCCAGTCGGCGTTGTACGGCGGGACGATGCCGGTGACCCAGCCGTCGTACCGCTGGCGGATCTGCTCGGTGGTCCAGCCCTCGGTGGCGCCCCCGAGGGCGTCACCGACGGCCGAGCCCACCAGGGTCCCGAGCGCCTTGTCGAGCAGCGGGTCGAGCGCCTGGTCGAGCGGCGGGTCGATCAGGGAGTCGTGCAGCGTCACGCTGCTTCCTTCCGTCGTGCGGGTGCGTGTGCGGACCGGGGGGACTACTGGTTGACCTGGTCCCAGCCGTCCTCGAGGTCCTTGGCCAGCTCGTCGGAGGAGATGTCGTCGGCGAGGAACTTCTGGAAGGCCGGCGTGGCGATCTGGTCCTTCCACTGCGGGTAGTTCGTGACCGACTGGTACGGCGCGGCCTTCAGGTACTGCCGGGCGGCCAGGATGGTGTCCCAGCCGTTCTCGCCGTTCGTGTCCTGCGCGACCTGGTCGGCGGCGGTGGACGAGGCGGGGATCAGCCAGTCGCCCTCGGCGACCTTGGCCAGGTTCTGCGCCTGCATGTAGTAGTCGACGAACTCCGAGGCTCCGGCGACGTCCTTGCTCTGCGCGGAGACCGAGAGCGTCTGGGGGTTGGCCGACTGCTCGGCGGTGTCCGCGGCCAGCAGCGGCATCGCGACCCAGTGCAGGTTCTTCGGTGCGGACTCCGCGAGCGTCTGGGCGCTGTAGGAGCCCTGCACGGTCATCGCGTACTTGCCCTTGAGGAAGCCGGTCATCACGTCGGAGCCGGCCTGGGTCAGCGTGACCGGGTCGAGGGACTTGTCGTCGTAGGCCATCGAGTGGATGTGCTCGGGCAGCGCGAGCTCGGCGTCGCCGACGTGCACGGTGGCGTCGGTGCCGGTGCCGTCGAAGTAGGTGGCGCCGAAGTTCATGCCCATGCTCATCATCGTCGCGGTCGGCGAGCCGAGCCCCCAGCCGACGCCGTACACGCCGTTCTTGGTGGTCGCCTTGGCCGCGGCCTGGAAGTCGTCCCACGACCAGGTGTCGCCGGTGGGCATCTGCACCCCGGCCTTGTCGAGGAGGTCCTTGTTGGCGAAGACCACGTAGGCCTGCAGCAGCGTGGGCGCGGCGATGACCTTGCCGTCGACCGTGACGGTGTCCCAGATGTCCTGCGAGACGGCGCTCTTCACGTCGTCGGAGAGCGAGCCGGAGAGGTCGGCGAGGTAGCCCTGGTTGGCGAACTGGGTGGTGGCGGCCGACTCGTACTGGATGATGTCGGGCGCGGTGCCGCCCTGGAACTGGGTGACCAGCTGGTCCTGCACGGAGTCCCAGCTGCCCTGGACGTACTTCACCTGGGTGTCGGGGTGGTCGGCGTTCCAGGAGTCGACGATGTCCTTGGTCGCCTTGATGGTCGAGTCCTGGAAGGCCAGGCTCTGGAAGCGCAGCGTCACCTTGCCTCCGCCGCTGCCGTCGCCGCTGCCACCCCCGCCGTTGTCGGTCGAGGTGGCGCACCCGGCGAGTGCCAGGGTGAGGACGGCCGAGAGCACGCCCACGGTCTTGCTGAGCTTCATCGGGGAAATCCCTTTCTTCGGTGGTGCGGTGAGTGGGGTGTCAGCCCTTGACGGCTCCGGAGAGCAGTCCCGAGGTCAGTCGGCGCTGGATCAGCGCGAAGAACAGCAGGCTGGGGATGGTGGCGAGGAGCGAGGCGGCGGCGAGCGCCCCGAGCTGGACCTGGCCCTCGGCGCCGACGAACCGCGAGAGCGTGAGCGGCAGCGTGACCTTGTCGGGGGTCTGGATCAGGACCAGCGCGAAGAGGAACTCGTTCCACGAGGAGATGAACGCGAACAGCGCGGTCGCGACCACGCCGGGTCGCAGCAGCGGGAAGACGATGCTGCGCAGGATCCGCAGGCGGCTGGCGCCGTCGATCGCCGCGGCCTCCTCCAGCTCGCGCGGGATGTTGGAGACGAAGCCGATCAGCATCCACAGGCAGAACGGCAGCGTGAAGACGACGTAGACGATCGTCAGGCCGGTCAACGAGTCCACGAGGTGGAACTGCTTGAGGATCAGGAACAGCGGGATGATCACCAGGATCGTGGGGAAGACCTGACTGACCAGGACCCAGCCGAGGGTGACCGGCCGGAGCACGGTGCGGAAGCGGGCCAGGCCGTAGGCGGCCGGCAGGGCCAGCAGCACCGTGAGCACCGTGGTGGCGATCGCGACCTGGAGGCTGTTCAGCCCGGCCTGCAGGAGGTTCGCCTTGTGCACGGCGTCACTGAAGTTGCTCAGCGTGGGCGCGTCGGGGATCAGGGCGGCGCCGCCGAGCGCGATCTCCTTGGTGCTCTTGAACGCCGTCGAGACCAGCCAGAGCAGCGGGAAGCCGAGGAAGGCGACGTACGCCGCGAGCGCGACGTACTGCCCCGCCCGCCCGGCCGTGCTGGTGCGCCCGGAGCTCATCGCCGCTCCTCCTTCAGCCGGGAGCGGAGGTAGAACAGCAGCAGCCCGATGATCACGACCACCATCACGTTGCCCATGGCGGCCGCGATGCCGAAGTGGCCGTAGCGGAACGCCTCGTTGTAGGCGAACAGCGCCGGGACCATGGTCTTGCCGCCGGGGCCGCCGTTGGTCATCACGTAGATCAGGTCGAAGGTGTTGATGTTCCAGATGAAGTTCAGCGAGGTGATCGCGATGATCACCGGCTTCAGCTGGGGCAGCGTGATGTGCAGGAACCGCTTCCACGGGCTGGCCCCGTCGACCGCGCCGGCCTCGTGCAGGGAGTCGTCGACGCCCTGCAGCCCGGCGAGCAGGGTGATCGTGGTCTGCGGCATGCCGGCCCAGACGCCGACGACGATGACGGCCGGCAGCGCGGTGGTGAAGTCGCCCAGGAGGTTGAGCTGGCCGAAGCCGAGCGCTTGGGAGGCGCTGCTGATCGGTCCGGAGTTCGGGTCGAACATCAGCCGCCACATGATCCCGGTGACCACCGGCGGCATCGCCCACGGGATCAGCGAGAGCGTGCGGGCCAGCCAGCGCAGCCGGAGGTTCGCGTTGAGCAGCAGCGCCAGCCCCATGGCGGCGAGGAACTGCAGCACGGTGACCGACAGCGCCCAGATTAGGCCGATCTTGAACGAGCTCCAGAACAGCTCGTTGTGCATCAGGCGCTGGTAGTTCTCGAGGCCGGTGAATTGGGTGACCTGGTTGAGCCCGGCGTGGGAGTCGGTGAAGCCGAGGTAGATGCCCTGCAGCAGCGGGTAGACGCTGAACAACGCGATCGGGATCAGGGCCGGCAGCAGCAGCGGCCAGGCGTCGCCCTTGAGCCGGCCGGGCCGGCGGCCCCGGGGCTTGTCCGGCGCCGCGGCCGGCGCGGGGGGTGCGAGCTCGGTGGTGGTCATCGGCGCGCCGCGTCTCCCTTGCGCGAGGAGTCGCGCACGCTCAGCTGGGGCTGGACGGTGACCCGCTGCGGCTCCCGGTCGGCGTGGTCGAGCCGGTCGAGGAGCAGCCGGGCCGCCACCCGGCCGCGCTCGTGGGCGCCGAGGCCGACACTGGTCAGGCTGGGGCTGGTGACGCCGGCGAGCTCGGTGTCGTCCATGCCGACGACGGCGACGTCGTCGGGGATGCGCAGGTCACGCTCGGCGAGCACCTGCATGGTCGCGATCGCGAGCAGGTCGTTGCCGCCGAGGACGGCGTCGGGGGTGGTGCGGTCCAGCAGGGTCTCGGCGGCCTTGCGGCCCTCGGCCAGCGTGAAGTCGCCGGCCTCGACGCGCAGGTCGGCGCCGGGGTCGAGCCCGAGCGCCTGGGCGGTGCGCTCGAAGGCCTGGCGCCGGGCCTCACCGGGGACGGTGTCCTCGGGGCCGTTGACGAACGCGATCCGCCGGCAGCCCTGCTCGTGCAGGTGCTCCAGCGCGAGCCGGACTCCCCCGGCGGAGTTCGCGCGGACGTTGTCGACGGCGACGTCGGTCGGCACGGTGCCGATGACCACCAGCGGGTAGGTCACCTGCCGCAGCCGGGCCACGAGCCGGGCGTCCACGCGGACCGGGCTGAGCACCAGGCCGTCGGCGTACCCGCCCTCGAGGCTGTCGAGCAGCGCGAGGGTGTCGTCGGACCGGCCGCCGGTCGAGGAGACCAGCAGCCGGTAGCCGTGGGCGCGGGTCTCGTCCTCGATGGCGCGCATCATCTCGACGTAGACCGGGTTGCCGACGTCGGCGACGGCGAACGCGAGCTGCTGGGAGCGGCGCACCTTGAGGCTGCGGGCGAAGGCGTTGGGCCGGTAGCCGAGCTCGTCGACGGCCCGGTTGACCTTCTCCTTGACCGCGTCGCTGGCCGGCAGGCCGTTGAGCACGCGGGAGACGGAGGCGACCGAGACGCCGGCCAGCTCGGCCACGCGGGCGACCGTGGGGCGCTCTCCCGACATCATCCGCTCCGTTCCTGTAAACGATTACTGTAATCGTTTGCAGAGCGTGCCATGAGACGGCGGTCACGTCAACAGGTGACGGACGGCTCGGCGCCCGCGCACGGCCGCGCACGGCCGGGAGCGGCCGGGAGCTCGAGCGGGCGCAGGGGTGCTGGGGGCACCCGCGCGGTCAGCCGGGTGGGAGCTCCGGGGGGTCGGCCGGGGTCGCGAGCTCGTGGGCGGGTGCCCCGGCCCACTCGACCATGAGCAGCGTGGAGTCATCGGTGGTGGCTCCGCCGCGCTCGACCATCAGCAGGCGCGACATCCGGCGCACCGACTCCTGGAGCTTCACACCGTGGACCTCGACCCGTTCGAGGACCTCTCTCATGCGGGTGTCGCCGAACTCGATGCCGCCCTGGAGGCGCTCCTCGACGAGCCCATCGGTGTAGAACAGCACGCGGTCGCCGCGGAGCAGCATCCTCTCGGTCACGATCGGCGTGTCGCCGCCGAAGCCGACCGGCAGGGTGGTGGGGCTGTCCAGCTCGGCCACGATGCGACCGGCACGGAGCAACAGCGGCGGGGGGTGCCCCGCGTTGACCCACCGCAGCCGCCCCGACATCACGTCGAGGGCCGCCATCTGCGCGGTGGCGAACCGCTCCGGCCCGAACTGGTCCGCCACGGCGGAGTCCATGGCGGCGTACAGCTCGGAGAGCTCGACGTCCGCCCGCCTGGCGTGCCGGTAGGCGCCGATGGCGACGGTGCTCATCACGGCGGCACTCAGCCCGTGCCCCATGGCGTCGATCATGCACAGGTGCAGCGTGTCGTCGTTGAGCGCGTAGTCGAAGCTGTCGCCCGCCACGTCGTAGGCGGGCTCGAGGGCCCCGGCCACGGCCACCTGCGGGGTGGTCATCATCAGCGGCGGCAGCAGCTGCCACTGCATCTCGGCCGACAGACTCATCGGCTTGCGTCGACGCGCCTGGAAGAACCGGTCGGTGTACATGTTCTTGGTGACGATCATGTCCGCGACCAACCCCGCCAACCGGCGCACCAGCCGCCGATGGTGCTCGTCGACCCGGTCGAGGGTGAAGACGAGCACCCCGATCCGGTCGGTGCCGTCCAGCAGCGGCACGTACAGCCGGACCACGTCCCCCCAGGGCCGTTCCACGATCTCGTCGGTCTGGAAGGCCAGGCCGGCCAGCGAGTCGTCGATGGGCTGGTCCCCGCCCACCACCAGCTTCTCCCCGGGCAACGCCACCAAGGTCATCTGGTCGTAGTCCTGGAGCAGCACCGTCACGTCGCGACCACCGATCCGGGCCACCTCCTGCGCGATCAGGGGGGCGATCAGCTGCGGCGGCATGGTGTGGGCCCGGTCCAGCAGCGAGCCCAGCAGTCGCTCGCCGAACCCCTCGGCCCGGCTGTCCAGCGCGAGGTCATCCGGTCCTGGTCGCTCCTCAGGCATACCAAAGAGTACGTCCGGCCCTCAGCAGCAACCAGAACCGATATGTCCCGCCGCTCCCGGCCTCCCCGACCCCGGTGGCAACACGGAGCACAGCAGCCACGCCGGGTGCACCACGGCCCCCGCGATGGTCGAAGGGCGCGGGCCAGCTCGGCGCTGCAGGCGCGCTGTCAACGGCCGGCATTCGGAGTTCCGCAGTGCCTTGGTCACCTCAGGTGATAGGAACTTCCGGGGAGCTGACGGGAAGCTCGAGCGGGCAGAAAGTGAGGCCTTGATGGAGCCGGGACTCCACGAGAGTCTGCTGACCGCCAACCTCGACACCAGGCTCGCCGGCCTCAGCGGAGTCGAGGTCGAGCTGGCGGGCGTGGATCCCGCGGATGCGCCGCACGTCCTTGCGCGTCACATCTACGACGCCAGCCTTCGCGCACTCGAGCTCGTCAGGAATCCCGAGGAGCGGGTGCGCCGAGTCAACGCGCTGCTCTCGGTCCTGAGTGAATCCCCGGACGACGTCAGGCACCCCGCGCGTCAGCTCCTGAAGCTCACCCCACCGTCAGTCCCGGGATCGGTGCAGATCGAGCCCGTGCGGCCGAGCACTCCGCTGAGTGACGCGGCATTGCTGACGAACGCGAGGGATGAGCCGAGCCTCGGCGCCGAACTGCGCGCGGAGATCGACACCTCCGACGAGGTGGATCTGCTCTGCGCGTTCGTCAAGTGGCATGGCCTCCGGTTGCTCGAGCCGCAACTCAGCAGGCTCCTGCTGCGCCAGGCACCTCTGCGGGTGATCACGACGACGTACATGGGCGCCACGGAGCGCGCGGCCTTGGATCGGCTCGTCCGCGAGTTCGGCGCGCAGGTCAAGGTGCAGTACGACGCGCAACGCACCCGGCTGCACGCCAAGGCGTGGATGTTCCGGCGGCGCACGCGGTACGACACGGCGTACGTCGGCTCGTCGAACCTCTCGCGCGCGGCGCTCCTGGACGGTGTCGAGTGGAACGTGCGGCTCTCCCGCGTGGGCACCCCGGCGCTCCTGGAGAAGTTCGCCGCGACCTTCGACACCTACTGGAATGACACGAGCTTCGAGCTGTACGACCCCGATCGGGATCGTGACCGCCTCGACGATGCGTTGGCCGAGGCGTCGGGACGCACCCAGCACAACCGCATCACGATCTCGCTGGCCGGCCTCGAGGTGCGGCCGTTTCCCTATCAGCAGGAGATGCTCGACGCCATTGAGGCCGAGCGGGTCGTCCACGACCGCCATCGCAATCTGGTGGTCGCGGCCACGGGCACCGGCAAGACCGTCGTGGCGGCGCTCGACTATCGACGGCTGTGCGATCCGGCGACGGGCGACCGGCCCTCGCTGCTGTTTGTGGCGCACCGGCGCGAGATCCTCGAGCAGTCACTGCGCACCTACCGCGAGGTGCTGGCGGACGCGGACTTCGGTGAGCTCTACGTCGGCGGTGTTCGTCCGGAGCGCTGGCGCCACGTGTTCGCCAGCGTCCAGTCGCTGACGTCGTACGGGGTGCAGAACCTCCCGCCGGACGCCTTCGACGTGGTCGTGATCGACGAGTTCCATCACGCCCAGGCCACGACGTACCGCCGCCTGATCGAGTGGTTGCAGCCGCGCGAGCTCCTGGGCCTCACCGCGACACCCGAGCGCGCGGACGGCGTGGACGTGCGCGTCTTCTTCGACAACCGCACCGCCGCCGAGCTGCGACTCTGGGATGCCCTCGGGGCAGACCTGCTCTGCCCCTTCCACTACTTCACGATCGCCGACGGCACCGACCTGCGGCGGATCAGCTGGGCCAAGGGGCGCTACGACGAGAGCGAACTGTCCTCGGTCTACACCGGCAATCGGGCGCGGGCCGCGATCGTGCTGAATCAGCTGCGCGGCAAGGTGCTCGACCCGGGCGCGATGCGGGCCCTCGGGTTCTGCGTCAGCGTGGCCCACGCGGAGTTCATGGCGCAGGTCTTTGTCGAGGCGGGCATCCCGGCCCGCGCTGTCAGCGGCCAGACGCCTCAGCCGCAGCGGGAGGAGGCGCTTCGCGATCTTCGTGATCGGCGGGTCAACATCCTGTTCGCTGCCGACCTGTTCAACGAGGGCCTCGACCTACCCGACGTCGACACGGTGTTGTTCCTGCGACCCACGGAGAGCGCCACGGTCTTCCTGCAGCAGCTCGGCCGGGGCCTACGCCGGACCCGCACCAAAGCCGTGCTCACCGCCCTGGACTTCGTGGGCTACCACCGCAAGGAGTTCCGCTTCGACCTGAAGCTGCGCGCGCTCACCGGGCAGACCCGCCGCGGCCTGGAGCGCGAGATCGAACGAGGGTTCTCCTTCCTGCCCTCGGGCTGCCAGATCGTCATGGATCAGCAGTCCCAGCGGCTGATCCTCGACAACGTGCGGTCCCAGGTCGCCAGCCGCTGGTCGCAGCTGGTCTCGGAACTGCGGTCGTACGGCGATCAGGACCTGCCGACGTTCCTGCGTGAATCCGGGCTCGAGCTCGCCGATGTCCTCCGACAAGGCGGCCGGTCGTGGACGGAGCTGCGCCGCGACGCCGGCCTCGCCACCCGGGCAGGAACCGGCCACGAAGCGAAGCTGCTCAAGCGTTCGCGGGCGTTCGCTCATGTGGATGATCAACACCGGGCCGCCGAGTATGGCCGGCTGCTCGCGGACGACGCCGCGTCGTACGACGCCCTCTCCCCGAGCGAGCAGCGGATCGCGCGGATGCTGTTCTTCTCCGTTTGGCCCGATGGCGGCGGCCACGCGTCCTTCACGACGGGGCTCGCGGCGCTCCGTCGCGAGCAGGCCACTCGCGATGAGCTCCGGAGCGTGGTCGACGTGTCGTTCGAGAACGCCCGCCACCAGGCGCTGCGGCTCGACGGATCGCTGGCTGAGACCCCGCTGCGCGTGCACGCGCGCTACCAGCGCGAGGAGATCCTTGCGGCGCTGGACTACGCCGATCTCGAGCGGCGGCCGACCAGCGTGATGCAGGGTGTCGCCTACTCGAAGGCGTCCAACACCGACATCCTCTTTGTCACGCTGAAGAAGTCGGAGGCGGACTACTCCCCCACGACGATGTACCGCGACTACCCGATCAGTCCGACGCTGTTCCACTGGGAGTCGCAGTCGACGACGACCCTCGCCTCGCCCACCGGGCAGCGCTATCTGACGGGGGCGAGCACGGTGTTGCTGTTCGTGCGGGCGGAACAGAAGGACGAGTTCGGCACCGCGCCCTACCTGTTCCTCGGGCCCGCCGCCTACGAGTCCCACCTGGGTGAACGGCCCATCGCGATCACGTGGCGACTTGCGCATCCCATGCCCGCGGAGTTCTTCAACGCGGCCACGGTCGCGGCCAGCTGACCCAAGACCAGTGCCTCATTCCGCCCACTAAGACGCACCCGTTTGTGCTCGTTGGCCCCTGGGAAGTGATCCTGAGGGCCTCAGTGCATGGTCTGGCCGCAGGTGCGGCAGATGTGAATGTGGCCCTCGTTGCTCGGCACGACCTTCATGCCGATCTGCTGGACGCGACGGTCTGCGAACAGCATTGTCAGATGCTTGTGGAGGCGCGGCTTGGTGATTCCAAGCTCCGCCGCCAGCTCGGCGCGAGTCATTCCGTCGCCACCGTTTTCGACGTTCGCGGCGACCAGCTCGACGATGCGATTCCGTGTGTCGATGCCGGCCCGCGTTGAAACGGGGTTGCCGCCCTTGGTGGGTGTGGCCATCAATCCTCCTAGTGTTGCGGTCTGAATCACGTCCCTGCGCAGGTTTCGCTAGGCCCCTCACCTCATTCGGCCATCGCGTCGGGCGATCTGTTTACCTCAGCGCATGGCTTATCTGGATAGGAAGCACGCCTTCGTCTCGTATGTCACAGAAGACAAGGAGGCGATTGACGGCCTGCGTGCCGTGCTCGAGGCCGCGCAGATCCCCTTGCTGGCGCGACCGCAACTATCCAACAGCGCTCGAGGCTGACAACTATGTGATATTGATACGAGCCACCGAGGCATCCGCACCCAGCAACTTCAACTGGCGGACATGGTTTCGAAGGTTGACTTTACTGAAGGTCGGAAGACCCAAGGGAACAGGTCGTCCGTCCGCAACAGCAATGGCGTAGGTCACGCGCTCGGCGGCAGCCTTGGCCACAGGAGCAAACGCGGCATCGAGAGAGTTCACTTTGTCGACAAACGCTGGCTTGAGGACGGTGTCCACCTTGAGCAACTCCGCCGAAACGGTGCCCTGTCCGAAGAGATGACTGAGTGTTTGGCTGCCGTTATAGCGCTTCACGTGAATGAGGTAGCCACTCATATGCAGGAGGTCGCAAACTTCGATGTGCCCCCCGTCTTCAGTCGGGCAGAGCTTGCGGTCCAACGTGAGGAGATCGCTGCGCCCGATGACTGCCCGTTGGTTGTACGTCTTTTCGTCCCAAACAGTCCGCCAATCGATCAGATTGAGATTGGCGGTCACATCTAGAATTCCACTCAGGTCGTGGTCCAACTGTTCCGCATATGTCTCCTGCAAGCGGAACCATCGGCCGAGCGTCAGGATAAAGCGTGACGCCACGCGGCTCGCCTCAAACACCAACCAATGCCGGACCGGAAGCATCTGACTCGCCGCTTCCCCATCTGCCGTCATTGCAACGATGCGCACGGTCTTAAGGAAGCCCGACCCTCGCTTGACGTGTACCTCCGCCAGGGCTCTCCGCACAGCGGGGAGGCTCAACGCAGTGAAAGTGGAACTGTGGTCACCGTTTCTCACCGCAAAGTGGTCGACGTCCTCTAAGCGAACATCATCAGGCGGAGCGAATTCGAGAAACTGCTGCTTCCAAGACTCTCCTCGGTCGGGCAGTCTCTCTAGGTCTTGAGGTCGTTCGAGCAGTGCCGCACCGAGCACTTGGTCGAGTTCCTTGGCGATCGAGTCACTGTTGCGAAGTGGTTCAAGGGCATCGATGAATTCGAACTGCTGTCGAACGTCAGCACTGTCAAGGTCGTCAAGCATTTGTTCTAGCTCTTGCTGAACCGTGGAGAGATCGGTGTCTGCCCTGAAAATGATCGAGTCGCCGGCCACCACAGAACCGGACTCGCCAGTACCGTCCAGGCGCCCGATCATCTTGCGGACGAACTCGCCTTCGAGCGGTACACCGAAGTCGCGTAGTTGAGCTCCCGCAGGGAGAGTCACCGCTTGGGTTCTAGCCGTCGCATCGACTCGTCGGCTTCGTAGCTCCTGCACAGCCTCAGGTGCGAACCTTCGCATCGCGACGCGAAGTCCGAAGTTGTGGTCAACAAGGTCCCACTCGAGCGCGGAACTGCCGTAACCAAAGCAAACGGCGAACCATCGGCCTTTGACAGGAAGAAAGATCACCAGCCGGTGAGCCACATTGGCGATGGCGTCAGCTCCACTGAAGGCGGCCTCGAGTTGCTGCGCCCAAACAGGTTGACGCGGCGCGCTCGAGCCGAGATATGCAATGGCTCCTGCTGGAGCGACCGATGTGGACGGAAGTTGCGTCATCCCTTGCGCGGCACCTGGGCGATACTTCGGGCGCAGCGCCCTCTCGACGTCCTTCACGCTGTCGATGAGGAGGTAGCAGTTGTACCTAAGTTTCGAGTCCTTCTTTGACAGCATTCAGACATCCCCCCCGAGTAGTGGCCGCGCTCACCCTAGGGGTCAATCGGGCTCTTCTTACTTCAGGTGGGGGTGGCTGAGCCCGCCGCCGATGAGCAGCATGCGTAGGCGGTAGTTCTCGCGGTTGCGGAATCCTCTGGCCACGCGTCGATGGAGCTCGATCAGGCCGTTGATGGCCTCTGTGCCGCCGTTGTTGGATCGGCCGGTCTCGAAGTAGGCCAGGAACGCCTCTTTCCAGCGCTTCAGTGTGCGACCGAGTCGGGCCATCTCGGGGACCGGGCAGGTCGGGAACGAGTCGAGGATCTTGGTCGCGATCTTGCGGCCCTCGGCCGGATCGGGGTGGCGGTAGGCGGTGCGGAGTTGTTGGGCGCACGACCAGGCGATCCAGACCTGCAGGTGCTCATCGGGTCTGGCTGCGATGGCTTTCTCGAATCTGGCCCACTGCTTGTCGGTGAGCTTCTCCGCGCCCGCGCGCAGCAGTTTCTGGATGCCGTAGAGCGGGTCGCCCTTGCGGCCGCGGCGACCCAGGGTCTCTTGCTGGACCCGGCGCCGGCACTCATCGACCGCGGCGGTGCCGAGCTTCACGACATGGAACGCATCAACCACCGCGACGGCGTCCTCGAGCTTGTCGTCGATCGCGGTCTTGTAGCCCTGGAAAGGGTCCAGGGCGGCGACCTTCACGCCGTCGCGGAAGGCGTTGCCGCGTTCTTCGAGCCAGTCGGCGTAGGCCTTGCCGGATCGGCCCGGGACCAGGTCGAGCAGCCGCGCACGCACGCGTCCTTCCTGGTCACGACTCAGGTCGACCATCCCGGTGAGCTCTTTCGGGCCGCGGCCGCCGTCCTTGATCGGTCTGGTCGAGACGTGGTGCCAGATGTGTTCGTCCACGCCCAGGCTGGTGACGTTCTCGAAGCGTGCCGGGTCGACGGCCATGGCCTCGAGCAGCGGCTCGATCGAGCGCCATAGCGTGCGCCAGGTCGTGCCGAGCTGCCGCGCGAGGCCGGCGACCGAGGCGTGCTCGCGGCGGAGCTGGTTGATCGCCCACCAGCACGCACGCACCGTCAGCAACGCCCGCGGGCCCGCCAGATCCTCGCGCTGTTCGGTGAACGACCTGGCCGTGCACTTCTCCTCGCCGCAGCGCCACGTTCGTTTGCGCCAGACCAGCCGGACCGGGCGCCCGAAGCAGGGCACGTCGATCAGGCGCACGTCGCGTCGACCGTGGCTGTGTGCGATCACCCCACACCTACGACAGCCCGTCGGCTCAGGCGGTGTCTCGACAACGACACGGACCGCGCCGGCGTGTTCGCCGACGCCGATGACGTGGAACCCATCGAGGCCGACGAGGAGGTCACACCGGTCGCAGTAGCAGGAGCGTTGAGAACGTGGGCGCGCGCGGTCGCACGCCGTAGGCTCGAGCATCGTCGAGGCCTTTCGGTCGGTCAGCTTGGTCGCTACCGATCCTGGAAGGCCTCGACCCCTGTCTGGGTCAGGCGCTCAGGTCGTGTCGCTCACTGCCCCCACCGCAGGTAAGAAGAGCCGTCAATCGCCTCTTAGGTGCGCTTTCTGTAACGAAGGCGCGTGACCTACAACACTCGTCGCCGAATCGTCCTCGCCACCTCGGCGAACGCGCCGAGTGTCGCCGCTCCGGCGGCTACCCATAGAGTTCTGACGGATCGAAACACCCTCGGGTGGCGCAAATCGGGGAAACACACAATGGCGGGGAGCTGAAAATGCCGGAGCGCGACGACAACGAGCTCCCAGACGACTTCATGCTGTCAACGCAGCTCATCTACGAGCGGGTGACCGCTGGTGCGTACCGAATCGCTCAAGGTGCCGTCGAGAACCGGGAGGCCGTTCGACTTCACCTAGGGCCGCCTCACAATGAGCTGTGGCTCGACCTCGGAAGCCGGTCGCCGACCTGAGCCCCAGCGGGGGCACAAGCTGCGCCTCGGACCGCCCGGGAAGGGAAGCTTGTTGTTCCCTCCCGGACAACCGGCAATGTCGCGGCCGTTCACGTTCGGCGCGGCCGACCAAATGGCCGGACTGCCGGCCACGAGCTTGCCAAACTGGTCGCCAGGCATGCCGGACACCGTCGCCCCGAAGACGTCCACGGAGCCTGGATCCCCGCACATCGAGGTCGCTGCACCATCACTCAGAGTCGCGGGGCTCGCAGCCTGCGTCAGTTCGCCGCCACAAGGTCGGGTCTTCCCGCACGCAGTCACTTTGATCTGGCACCTTGGGGTCGAATCTTCCCGCAAAGCCGAAGGAACATGAACGTGGTGGACCGCGATCAGAAGGGCCTGAGCCGGCTGGCAGCTGTGCCCGTGCGTGACATCTGGAAGCACGAGGCTCACGACTTCACCCTCTGGCTCCTGGAGAATGCGGATGTCCTTGGCGACGCCCTCGGCATGGACCTTGAACTCACGGAAGCCGAGCGACGAGTCGGTGGGTTCGCGCTGGACCTGATCGGGACTGACCTTGCGACGAACACAGTGGTGATCGTTGAAAACCAGCTCGAGCAGACCGACCACTCCCACCTGGGACAGCTCTTGACCTACGCCGGCGGGACGGATCCTTCGACGATCGTGTGGTGTGCGCCGTCCTTTCGAGAGGAGCACCGTGCCGCGTTGGACTGGCTCAACGAACACACTGACGAGGACACCCGGTTCTTCGGTGTCGAGATCGCGGCTGTCCGCATCGACGACTCGCGACCAGCTCCACTGTTCCGCATAGTGGCGAAGCCGAACGATTGGACCAAGCAGGTTCACAACGAACGGACCGCCGTGACGCTGTCGCCGAAGTCGCTCGCCTACCAGGAGTTTTGGAACGAACTACTCGGCCGGATCCGCGCTGAACATCCGACCTGGACGCGGTCGACCGCCGCCTCCGCGCAGTCCTGGATCACCCTTCCCTACGGAAGCTCGTCGATCTGGTACGGGATGGCTTTCACAATGGCGGGTCCTCGTGTCGAGTTGTACTTCGGCGGCCCCGATGCTGAGGCAAATCTCGCTGAGTTCAAGCGGTTCACCGCTCACAGGCATCTGCTCGACGAGGAGTTCGGACCGGCGATCCGCTATGACGCCCTGCCGGGAAAGAAGGCGTGCCGGATTCACATTGACCGACTCAGCGGCGACGTGCTCGACACGGATGCGCACGCCGAGTTCATCACGTGGTTCATCGCCACCATGGAGAAGTTCCGGCCCCTCACCCAACAGATCAAGTCGCTGCTCGGAGACAACTAAGCCGTCGAGCGCGGCGCGTCTTACCGCCGCCTCTGCCCTCCTCAGCTTGTGCCCGTCAGGAAGTCTCGGTGTGCGCGCGTAGCCTCTCGCCATGAACGATGAACGGCTGCGGTGCGCAGAGTCAGCTCTTCGGACGGTGCCCGAGGACTACCGGACGGTGAACGCAGCTGATGTTGCCGATCAGGAACGCGGCCACAGCTTCCATCAGGGCATGCACATCGGTTGGGCCTGGGGGGAGGACGAGCGCGGCCGGCCCTACCTCGATTTCCTCTCGGAGCACCGACACCCGGGCATGCAGGCGGGGCGCTACTTCGCGGACGGCACAACGGAACCGATCGCAACTCCCGCCTCGGCGCGAGAGGTGTCGCCGGATCCCGTCGAAGACGCCGAGTTAGAACGGCATTTCTTCGAGCACAATCGAGTTGCCTACGCGGACCTGCGTGACCGCGGCCTCTTGCCTGCGGTGGGCGAGAACGTCGGTTTGCAGGACATCAACGAGTACCTACTCAAGGGCGGATCGCCGACCAGCGGGAGCGAGCCGGACGCCGACAGCAACGTCGCCGGTGCCCACGGCGTCCGCCTCGGTGGCGGCTGGGATGAGCCGCTTCGCGACGAGCTGGCCAAGCCGTACTGGTCCAAGCTGCTGGAATTCGTCACCTACGAGCGGGAGAACTACGAGGTTTACCCACCGAGGGCACAGACCTTCGAGGCGTTCGAGTTGACGCCGTACGACGACG
This sequence comes from Nocardioides panaciterrulae, assembly GCF_013409645.1. Lineage (NCBI taxonomy): Bacteria > Bacillati > Actinomycetota > Actinomycetes > Propionibacteriales > Nocardioidaceae > Nocardioides > Nocardioides panaciterrulae. The sequence goes on from NZ_JACCBG010000001.1 coordinate 3,494,161, forward strand.
TCAAGGTCGTCATTCTCGGTCAGGATCCGTATATCAAGCCTGGGCAGGCGCACGGGCTGGCGTTCTCCGTGCCGACCGGCATCACCATCCCTCCGTCCTTACGAAACATTCGCAAGGAACTGGCCGCCGACCTCGAAATCAGCTTGTCTGACCTGCCGGACCACGGTGATCTGACCGCGTGGGCCGAGCAGGGTGTCCTGCTGCTGAACACAACCCTGACCGTTCGCCGCGGCAAGTCGAACTCCCACGAAGGGATGGGCTGGGAGACGTTTACGGACGGCGTCATCAGCGCCATCAGTGCCGGGCTCAAGGGGGTCGTGTTCATCCTGTGGGGTGGCCCTGCACAGAAGAAGGCAAAGTTGATCGACCTGACCCGTCACCCAGCGCCAATCAAGGCTGCACATCCGAAAGCTCGGGCCAACGCGCACAACCCGCTCGCAGGATCCAAGCCGTTCACGACAGCCAACAAGCTCCTAGCCTCCGCCGGGCGGGCGCCAGTGGACTGGTCACTTCTGGACCGGACGCCGCAAGACGAGTGACACCCGCGGCGAGCCATCAGTGTCCATCGCTGACTGCGCTCCGGATCGGCAATACCGAGCACCAGCATGAGGTGTCGTTCCGCCGCCTGTCGGCGCGGCCGGATCGCCGGCGTCGCGTAGCCTCGGCGGGGTGAGTGTGGACCCCTACCGCCTGGAGCGCTTCGTCGAGGCGCAGTCAAACGGTATCCACGATCAGGCGCTGGACGAGTTGCGTGCTGGCCACAAGACGAGTCATTGGATGTGGTTCGTCTTCCCGCAGGCTGCCGGTCTGGGCTTCTCGCCGATGTCACAGCGCTACGCCATCAGTTCGCTCCCTGAAGCGCGCGCTTACCTGAATCACCCCGTGCTCGGTCCGCGGCTGGTCGAATGCGCCCGGGCGGTCCTGTCCCACTCCGATCGGACTGCTCGCCAGATCATGGGGTCACCCGATGACGCGAAACTGCGCTCCTCGATGACGCTCTTCGCCATCGCCGCCGAATCAGAGCTGGTGTTCCAGCAGGTTCTGGACACGTTCTTCGCCGAGGAACGAGACCCGCGGACCGTGGACTTCCTGGGCACATGAGCGCGCCGCTGTGGTCGACTTCCGCGTTGGAGTCGACCGGCTGTGAGGGGGACCCCGCCGAGAAAGGGACCGACCGGACCTTCGATAGCGCGAGAGGACCCGCGTCATACCGCCGCGAACAGGCTGCACCGTGCAGCCGAGACCCCAACGCGCGCCGTGCTCACGCGGCTCAGATCTCTTGAGCGGGCCTTCGGGCGTCGTGAGTCGCGGCCGGCAACAGCGCGCTAACGGTCAACACCCAGATCGCGGCGATCGCGGCCGACGTCACCCAACCGCGCCAAAGCGCGAGCGCGGCGCCGCCGACGAGCAGCGTTGTCAGCAGACCAGCCCATCGGAATGAGCTCATCAACTGAAGGATGTCCCGTACGGTGGTTGGCGCTGCGACGCCGACGGTTTCCTTATGGAAGCGAACCGGCAGGACCAGGACGACAAGCCCCACAGCAACAGCCCAGAGTGAGTGGAGCGCATCGACGGCGGCCACAGCCGCCATCGCAGCGAACGAAATGCGTAAGACGGCCTCCACCGCGCTGGCCCGGCGCGCTGAACCTCTGATTTTCATGCGCCGAGGATGACACCCCGGACGAGGATCTGCCCGCAATCAGATGGCACAACTATCCCATTGGGCGAAACCGCCGCGGGACTTGCAAGTCGAAGGTGCGTTCATTCCGCCGCTGCTGGGGCATTGGATGCCCCGCACGTCGGTGCCTGCAGGCCGCGCCCCGCCACAAGGGTCGGCACGAGCACGGGTAGACCGGCGCGCCTGACCGTCAGCAGACGTGGGCGAGCCGGCACTCGTCGGGAGGGAGACCCCGATAGCGTCCGGGGATGCCCAGTCGTCGCCCCTCCACTGCTCGTCGACGCGGGGCGTCACCGCGCCGGAGCGGGACGCGACAGCGGCCGTTGCCGGCCGCGGGGCCGGGCGAGCGGCTGTGGGTGCTCGACGTCCCCTACGGGACGCAGGTCGAGGGCGCCACCTGGCACCCGGCCGTCAAGGCCCACCTGTTCGTCGGGCGCGCCTTGCCCGTGCACCTCGCGCCCTACGCCCCGGGGCCATACACGCTGGGTCGGTTCATCGAGAACACTCTCAACCCCGACAATCCCACGCCCAGCCCCGAGCCGACCGACGCGCTCGAGCCCCGGAGGATCCAGTTCGAAGCGGCCGATGCGATCGCGGCGCGCGCCGCGGCGGGCGGACGGCAGTTCCTGCTGGCCGACGAGCCCGGCGTAGGCAAGACGGTCGCCGCGGTCCTCGGGGCGACGGCGGTGGGCGACCTCCGCGGCGCGCGACGGGTGCTCGTCGTGGCCGACCGGCCGGCCGCGATCACGATCGGCCACTGGTGCCGCACGATCACGGCGCTGGGCGACGGGGGTCTGGAATGGGTCGTGATCACGTGGGACCGGCTGGAGAAGGTCAAGGACCACACGTGGGACGTGATCATCGCCGACGAGGCCCACGCGCTGCGACGTACGACGACGAAGCGGTGGAAGCACTGGGCGCGGATCTCGGGGCACGGGCGGCCCCACGACAAGGCGCCGTTCGTCATCGCGACGACCGCGACGCCCGGACACACGCCCCTGGAGCTGCCGTACCTCGCTCCGGCCTATGCGCAGGTGCTCGGCGAGCCGATGCAGGAGTGGACCTCGGCGGCGCAACCCGGGGCCGCGTTTGCCACCGCGCTCGCACGCCACGGCGTCGGGGTGGAGCAGGGGCGCTACGGCGCGACCTGGACCACCGACGCGGCGCGGCGCGCCGCGGACCTCAAGCTGGTGCGCGGCTGGCTCGCCGACGAGCGCCCTCCGGCGATGTTGCACCGCGCCGCGCCGTGGGGGCCGGTGCCGATCTCCGGCATGCCGGTGGCGCTCACGCCGGCGGAGCGGAGGGCGTACGAGGCCGAGTGGGGGGAGTTCTGTCGCGAGATGGACATCGCGCGACGCGGCCGCAATGTCGCGAAGGGTCGGGCCGCGCTGCTGCGCTTCCGGCAGAAGGCCGGCCTGATCCGCGTCGACTCCACGGTCGACTGGATCGCCCAGCAGGTCCAGGCCGAGCGACAGGTGGCGTGCTCGGTCGAGTTCGTCGCGACCGCCGCCGACCCGATCGCCGACCGGCTGCGTGACTCCGGCATCGACGTGGCCACGATCTACGGCCGCGACCGGTTCGACCCCGAGGCCGAGCGGCTCCGGTTCCAGACCGGGCAGGCGAAGGTCTGCGTGTTCACCGCGGTCGCCTCGATCAGCCTGCACGCCAGCGAGACCCTCGCCGACGGTCGCCAGGCGAGCACCGAGCCGCGGGTCGGCGTCTTCCACCAGGCCCGCTTCTCGGGAATCGCCGGACGGCAGGTGACCGGCCGCACCCACCGCGACCACCAGGTCTCGCCGTGGCACATCGCGTACGCCGAGGGCACGGTCGAGGAGCAGGTCGGCAAGGTGATGGTGGAGCGGATCGCCGCCGCCTCCGACACGGTGGGAAGCGATACCACCGGCCTCGCCGACCTCGCCCAGCTCCTCGGGGCCGACTGGCTTCCGTCCACGACCCTGATCGAGGACGGCACCTGACCGGGGCTCGGCCTCGCGAATAGTCCGATCGGGCCATTTCGTCCGGCAAAGGTTTGGACCGCTCAGTTCGGCAGACAACACCTGCCCTGCGGCTTACGGTCGCCGTCCAAGCCCGTCCGTGCGGTCGGACCCGATCCCAAGGAAATTCCACGATGAACGCGACTCCCCCTCCCGGCTGGTACCCCGACAACGGGGGGAACGGACAGCGGTACTGGGATGGTCAGCAGTGGACCGAGCACACCGCGCCCGGGAGGATCGAGCCGTCACCTGGTCACTCCTCACAGTCGGGGGCGACGGTTCGCGGTGGCGCGACCGGCGCCTCGCAGGGCAACTGGTTCCTTCGCCACAAGGTGATCAGCGGTGTGTTCGCATTCGTCCTCCTGATGTTCATCGTGGGAACCCTCGGCAGCGTGAATGAAGACCCCAGCCCTGCGGCGGCGGGTACCTCGGCTGAGGCAGTCGGCAAATCCGACGCTGAGATCTCTTCGGAAACCGAGACTGTGCCCGAGCCCGTCGACACCGATGGAGACGGCGTGGTCGACGCGGACGACTTCCGGCCCAAGAATTCCGCGATCCAGACACGTGACGACCTCGACACCGACCGCGACGGCGTCAGGGATGGCGACGACTTCCGCCCGAAGGACCCCAAGATCCAGACACGTGACGACGTCGACACCGACGACGACGGAGTCGCCGACTACAAGGACGACTTCCCCAAGAACGCCAGCTACAGCAAGGACACCGATGGTGACCTTGTCCCCGATCAACTCGACGACTTCCCCAAGGATCCCCGCTTCAGCAAGGACACCGACAATGACGGCGTCGCTGACTCGAAGGATGCCTTCCCGAGCGATCCGAGCCGGTCGAAGGTCACTCTCGCCATGGAGAACGCGCTTGAATCTGCCCAGGGCTACCTGGACTACTCGGCATTCAGCCGGCAGGGCCTCATCGACCAGTTGTCGTCGAAGTACGGCTCGGGTTTCGGGCTCGACGAGGCCACCTGGGCCGTCGACCAGCTGAACGTGGACTGGAAGGAGCAGGCGGTCCGCTCGGCCAAGGACTATCTCGACTTCTCGTCTTTCTCTCGCCAGGGGCTTATCGACCAGTTGTCGAGTCCGTACGGGGCTCAGTTCACCCTGGGAGAGGCGACCTACGCGGTCAACAAGATCGGCCTCTGACGCACCCGGCGGGCTCACCTGGATCATGACTCGTGCCCTCGTCCAGGGGATTCCAAGTCCGTGGAACCTCTCGGTGGCACAGCCGAGGTTAGGTGCCACGAGGATGGTCGCGAAACCGGAAAGCGGCTCGTGACTGCTGGCGGTGCTGTTGAATCTGCGAGACCCGACGATCGGAAGGCTCGCATGGCCAGGTACCACCCGTATTCGCGCCGAGTGTGGCGATCCCGCCTCGTCGTTTGGGCGCGTCGCAACCGAGGTTTGCTCGCGGGAGGTACGGCCCTCGTGGTGACCCTGAGCGCGGCCGAGACATTCCTAGTCACCGTCCTCCTCACCCCGACGGCGTTCACGTGGTGGCTGCTCGGCGTCTTTCAGGCGACCTTGGTGGCGGCCTACCTGCACATTCTTCACTCGGCGTTCTTGGCCACCGATCGCGAGGCGATCTGGCACCTGCGTGGGGCTTGGGGTGAGGACAACACTCGGTCAGAGCTCCAGCGCGCCAAGAGGAAGGGGTTGATCTGGGGCTGGGTGGACAGCATCAACCTCCAAGCCGGCGATCTCGATCACCTCGTCGTGACCCGTCGTGGCGGCTTGGTGGCGATCGATTCCAAGTGGCGCAACCAGGCCCGCGACACCGTCGACATGGCACAAGCGGCGCGCCGCGTCCGGACCAGGGCCGAAGGGCTCGCGCAATCTCTGCTGAAAGCCGAGCGCGGTGCACGACACCGCGCCAAGGAGAATCCACTCCGCGTCGTGCCCGTCGTTGTGCTCTGGGGCGCGGCCCAACATGATGTTCCTGAGCAGGCTCGAGTCGAGGGGATCGACTTCGTCGCTGGCCGGCGACTGCTGGCTTGGCTCCGCACACTAGACGGCGAGCCGGTGGACAAGGGCGCCGCAGCCGACGTCATCGACCGGCTAGAGAAGTACCGGGCCTCTACCCGCGAGCACTCCGGCTTGAGCCTCAGATGATGGCGGCGGACGCCGGCGGAGCTGCATGCAGCAACAGACAGGACATGTGACCACCTGTCGGCATCCGCTGACAGACTCGGGGCATGCCCCGGACGCCGCGCATCGAGCCGTCCGGCGAGGTCGTCGCCCGGGTTGCGTCCTCCTCGTTGGCGTTGCCCGACGCCTACGAGGAGGACGCCTGGACGGGTGTGAGGTGGCGGGTTCGGAACAAGACCTTCGCCCACGTCCTGGTCGCCCAGGAGGGTTACACGTCGGCGTACCGCGACATGACCGGGGTGGCTGAGCCCACCACGGTGCTGACCTTCCGGTCGTCCGGCGACGAGCTGCTGGCCTTGAGCCACGCCGGGCCGCCCTTCTACAAGCCGCCATGGTCCCCCGCCGCCGTGGGCATGGTGCTCGACGGCGACACCGACTGGGATGAGGTGGCCGAACTGGTGACCGAGAGCTATCGGTTCTGCGCTCCCCAGCGGCTCAGGCGCCAACTGGAGCGATAGACGCCGTGCGGTCGGCGCGTTGTCGCCGTGACCCAATGGGTCATGCGCCCGACCGTGCCGCTCGGAGGAGCCCTGACACAGACCGCGTGACCAGACGAGTCTCAACCGGCTGGACACCTTCCAACACGCACAGAGGCGAACGCCCGAGGCCCGACCCCTACCAGCGGGAGGGGGTCTGAGATCGACCCCAAAACTTGGGTTGCCTAGTTGACAGACAACTTGGCAACTGCCACGCTCCTGCCATGCCGGATGTGACATCGCCCACAGTCAGGTTCCGACCGCTTGAGCGTCCGCCTCACGTGGCCTCCTCGATCGCCGAGCAGATCCTCGGACAGATCACCAACGGGTCCATCCCGGTCGGCGCCCGCCTGCCCAGCGAGGAAGCCCTGGCCCGCGAGTTCGAGGTGAGCCGACCCACGGTGCGCGAGGCGCTGGCAGCGCTGCAGTTCGCCGGCCACGTCGAGTCGCGCCGGGGCTCCGGGACGGTCGTGATCAGCAACGAGGCTGCGCCCCGCGACCTGGAGCGGCCCCCGCTCGGCTCTCTCGCCGAGGCGGTGGACCTCCTGGAGACCCGCATCCTGATCGAGCCCCAGGCGCTCGCGGCCGCCGCCTCCGACCCCGACCGCAAGGCGTTGCGCGCGGCCCGGGAGCTCATCGGCGGCATGCATCTGGCGGTGGACGACCCGGAGCTGCACGCGACCACCGACATCCGGGTCCACCGGGCGCTGCTGGCCGTGTGCCGCAACACGTTTCTCCGGGACGCCGCGACCGACCTGCTCGACCTGGCGATCGATCCGATGATGCTCACGGCGCGGACCCAGGCCTGGGGGTCCAGCGAGCTGCCGCACCGGTGGGCCGACCAGCACGAGGTGGTCTGCGTGGCGATCGCCAACGGCGATCGCCGCGGAGCGCGGGTCGGCTCTCTGGCGCACCTGGCTTCCGTGGTGGAGAACCTCGCGGCGGCGACCTCCGAAACCCCCGAGCTGAGCCGGCGGATGGACGCCCTCTTCGCCCAGCTCGCCGAGGCCGGCGTGACCGGCGTCGGCAGCGGCCAGCTCGCCGACGACACCGACGAAAGGTCGAGCCGATGACTGTCCAGGCCACCACGCCCGCGTCCGCGAACGGACCTCGCCCCGCGCTGGCACGTTCTTCCCGGGCCAGCTGGAACAGGCTCCCGGCCGGCCTTCGCCCGTGGGCGGCGCGCCTGCTCACCCTCGCGGTGTTCATGGCCCTGTGGTTCACCATCACCGGGCTCGAGCTCGTCAAACCGCTGTACCTGCCCTCGCCCGGCTCGGTGTGGGAGGCGTTCGTACGAGCGAACACCAACCACCCCATCGCAGACGGTGTCGACCGGATCGTGCGGGGCGAGCAGAACTACTACATGTGGGAGCACCTGCTCGCGAGCCTCCAGCGCATCGGAGCCGGTGTCGGCGCCGCCATCATCGTGGGCATCCCGATCGGGCTGTTGATGTCGACGGTGCGCTGGATCGGCGTCATCGCCGAGCCCTACCTGCACTTCCTCCGGTCGCTCCCCCCTCTGGGCTACATCGGTCTGCTCATCGTGTGGTTCGGGATCGGCGACACCTCGAAGATCTGGCTGCTGTTCCTGGCCGCCTTCCCCCCGATCACGATGGCGACCATCAGCGGCGTGCGCGGAGTCCGCGAGGACCAGGTCAACGCCGTGCTCTGCCTCGGCGCGTCCCGTCGTCAAGCGGTGTGGCACGTCATGGTCCCCGCGACCCTGCCCGACGTCATGACCGGCATCCGGGTCGCCACCGGCTTCGCGTGGACGACCGTCGTGGCAGCCGAGCTCAACAACGGCATTCCCGGCATCGGCGGGCTCGCCTACCTCTCCGGCACGCAGCTGCAGACGCCCCTGACCGTGGCCGCGATCATCGTCATCGGCATCGCCGCTGTCGTCCTCGACGGTCTCCTGAGGTTCATCGAACGACTCCTTGTCCCCTGGCGGGGCAAGGCCTAGCTAGTCACCAGCTCGGGACGCTCCCCCCTCCTCGAGAAAGCGAAAGATCATGCCCGCACACCGTGCGTCGTACCGTCTCGCCGGCCTCGGCGCCGTCGCCCTCCTGCTCTCCACCACCGGCTGCGTGTCCTCGGGCCGTAGCGCGACCGCCCAGGCCCAGGACACCAAGTGCCCCTGGGAACCGGACACGAGCGTCAAGACCACCGCCCAGATCGCCTGGCAAGCCAGCCCGACGGGCGACCTGATCGTCAAGGACATGGGCCTGCTCGAGGCCTGCATGCCGAACGCCACCATCAAGTGGTCCCAGTTCAGCTCCGGCGGTGACGTGGTCCAGGCCTTCGGTGCGGGCAGCGTGGACGTCGGGATGCTCGGCTCCTCACCCGCCACCATCGCCCTGTCCAAGCCGCTCCAGCTCCCCATCAAGGTGGTGTGGATCCAAGAGGTCATCGGCGAGGCCGAAGCTCTCGTGGTCCACGACAAGTCGATCACCGACCTGAAGGGCCTGGCCGGCAAGCGGGTCGCGGTCCCGTTCAGCTCCACCTCGCACTTCTCGCTCCTCCAGGCCCTGGACAGCGCCGGACTCGTGCCCGGCAAGGACCTGCAGCTGGTCAACCTCGCCCCCGAAGCGATGGCAGCCGCCTGGAACGGCAACCAGATCGACGCCGCCTGGGTGTGGAATCCCGTGCTCGACCAGCTCAAGAAGACCGGTCAGCAGATCTACTCCAGCGCCGACACGGCCAAGGCCGGCAAGCCCACCTACGACCTCTCCGCGGCCACGGCGAGCTTCGCCGAGCAGAACCCCGACTTCATGAAGCAGTGGGCGAAGGCCGAGGACTACGCCGTCAAGCTCATCACCGACGACCCGAACAAGGCCGCCGAGAGCATCGCCATCCAGATGGGCATCTCCCCCAAGGACGTCAGCGGCCTGTTCAGCGGGTACATCTACCTGCCCGCCTCGAAGCAGGCAACCGCGGAGTACCTCGGCGGCAAGGTCGCCGATGACCTCGTCACCACGGCGAAGTTCCTCCTCTCGCAAGGCTCGATCGACGGGGTCAGCCCGGAACAGGCCTACCGCGACGGCGTCGACGCGGGCCCCGCCTCCTCGGTGACGGACTGAGGCCGGCCATGAGCCACGAACGCACCGTCGAGATCGACGCGGTGAGCCACGACTTCCGGATGAAGGGCGACCACGTCCAGGCGCTCAGCAACATCAGCTTCGACATCGAACCCGGCCAGTTCCTCTGCCTCGCCGGCCCGTCCGGCTGCGGCAAGACCACCCTGCTACGGCTGCTGGCCGGCTTCATGACGCCCACCGAGGGGATGATCCGCGTCGACGGCGTCCCGGTGACCAAGCCCGCGGCGGACCGAGGGGTGGTCTTCCAACAGCCCAACCTGTTCCCGTGGCTGACGGTCCAGGAGAACGTCGAGCTCGGCCCCAAGCTCCGCGGCGTGAAGGCGTCCCAGCGCAAGGCCGACGCGGAGCGATTCCTGCACATGGTCGGGCTCGCCGACTTCGCCGCCAGGCGCCCCTACGAGCTGTCCGGAGGCATGCAGCAGCGCTGCCAGATCGCGCGGGTGCTCACCAACGACCCGGACATCGTGCTCATGGACGAACCGTTCGGCGCGCTCGACGCGCTCACCCGGGAGCATCTCCAGAACGAGCTCCTGGAGATCTGGCGAGCCACGGGCAAGACCATCGTGTTCATCACGCACAGCGTGGACGAGGCCGTCTTCCTCGGGTCGCGGGTCATGGTCATGAGCCCCCGCCCCGGACGGATCGTGCTGGACCGGGCGGCCGTGTTCTCCCGACCGGACGAGCCGATCGCCCCCGAACGCCTCCGCGCCCTGCCGGAGTTCCTCGCCGTCGCCGACGAGGTCCGCACGGCCATCCACACTGCTCCGCTGTCGCGGGCCAGCTGACAACTACCACCGAGGAATCCGATGACCCGCTACAGCTACCTCTCCCACCTCGAGTGCGCCCGCTGCGGCCACGTCCACGACGCCACCGTCGCGCAGGGCCTGTGCCGTCGGTGCGCGTCACCGCTGCTGGCTCGCTACGACCTCGACGCGCTCAAGCGCGAGGTCCCCCGCTCGTCCCTGCGCGACCGCAGCTGGGAGCTGTGGCGCTACCACGAGCTGCTGCCCAGCTCGGCCGCCAGCAACGAGGTCAAGCTCGGGGAGGTGGTCACCCCCCTGCTGAAGATGGCCCGCCACGGCGCGGACCTGGGCCTGCAGGAGCTGTGGATCAAGGACGAGAGCGCGACGCCCACCAGCACCTTCAAGGCGCGCGGTGCCGCGGTCGGGGTCTCGCGGGCCGCGGAGCTCGGCTGGACGCAGATCGCCATGCCCACCAACGGCAACGCCGGCGCCGCCTGGGCCGCCTACGCCGCACGAGCCGGGCTCCGGGCCCTCATCGCCATGCCCGAGGATGCCCCCCGGATCACCCGGGCGGAGTGTCTGACGGCCGGCGCCGAGGTGCACCTCGTGGACGGGGTGATCAGCGACGCCGGCGCGATGATCGCGGACGCCGTCTCCCGCGGGGACTGGGTCGACGTGGCCACCCTCAAGGAGCCCTACCGGATCGAGGGCAAGAAGACGATGGGGCTCGAGATCGTCGAGCAGCTCGGCTGGACCCTGCCCGACGTGGTCGTCTACCCCACCGGCGGCGGCGTCGGCCTGATCGGGATCCACAAGGCCATCGAGGAGCTGCTGGCCCTGGGGTGGGTCGAGGGGCAGATGCCCCGCTTCGTCGCCGTGCAGTCCAGCGGCTGCGCCCCGATCGTGTCGGCCTTCGAGCAGGGCCGCCCCGACAGCACGTTCTGGGAGGACTCCCGGACCGTGGCCTTCGGGATCAACGTCCCCAAGGCCCTCGGCGACTTCATCATGCTCGACATCCTCTACAAGACCGGCGGCATCGCGGTCGACGTCAACGACGACGCCCTGCTCGAGGAGCTGCGGATCCTCGGCCGGCACGAGGGCCTGTTCGTCTGCCCCGAGGGGGCCGCCGCGGTGGCCGCGACGCGACGCCTGGCCGAGCGGGGCTGGATCTCCCCCACCGACCGGGTCGTCGTGCTCAACACCGGCGCGGGCATCAAGTACCCCGAGTGCGTCGACGCGGACCTGCCGGTCCTGGCGCCGGGCACCTCGATCCCCGACTCCGCCGTCCACGCCTCCCCGACGCCGTGACCGCCCGACCGATCGCCGAGCACTCGGCCGCCCCACCCGCCCTGGGGATCGACCTGTCGACACCCGACCCCATCCCCGAGGAGGGGATCGACCGGGCGGTCGCGCTGATGCGCACCGGGAAGCTGTTCCGCTACGCCGAGGAGGGCGCGGAGCCCTCCGAGGCGGCCCGGTGGGAGGAGGAGGTCGCCGACTACCTCGGCCGCCGCTACGTCATCGCGGTCAACTCGTGCGGCGCCGCCCTCTACCTGGCGCTGCACAGTCTCGGGCTCCAGCCCGGCGACCCCGTCCTGCTCAACGCCTGGACGCTGGCCCCGGTGCCCGGAGCGGTCGAGCACGCGGGAGGACGCGCCGTACTCGTGGAGACCACCCGCGACCTGACCATCGACCTGGAGGACCTCGAGAGGCAGGCGCGTGCGCACCGGGGCGGCATCCTGCTGCTCTCCCACATGCGCGGTCACATCAGCGACCTGGCCGCGGTCCAGGCACTGTGCGCCGAGCACGACCTGCGGCTGGTCGAGGACTGCGCCCACTCCATCGGCGGCTCCTGGGACGGCCAGCTGACGGGCACCTTCGGCGACGTCGGCTGCTTCAGCACCCAGACCTACAAGCACCTCAACTCGGGAGAGGGCGGGCTCCTCGCGACCGATGACGACGAGATCGCGGCCCGGGCGATCCTGGCCTCGGGCAGCTACATGCTCTACGGCCAGCACACGCGGCGACCCGACCTGGCGCGCTTCGAGGACCTCCGGGGGCTCGAGCCCAACCACAGCATGCGCCTGACCAGCACGGCTGCCGCGGTGCTGCGGCCCCAGCTGCGCAGCCTCCCGGCCCGGGTCGCGCAGTGGAACGAGCGCTACGACCGCATCGCCGGCGGGCTCGCGGGCGTCCCCGGGATCCGGCTGCCCGAGCGGCCGCCGGCGGAACAGTTCGTGGGCAGCTCGCTCCAGTTCTTCCTCGACGACCTCACCGGTGCCCAGATCACGACGTTCTGCCGGGTCGCCGACGGGCTGGGGGTCCACGTGAAGTGGTTCGGCGCCGAGCGTCCGGAGGCGTTCACCAGCGCCTACACCTCCTGGGCGTACGCCGAGCGCCGGGCGCTGCCCGGCACCGATGCGGTCCTCTCGACCCTCTGCGACATCCGGATCCCCCTCGCGCTGCCGCCGGAGCGCTGCGAGGACGTCGTCGCGATCCTCGCCCACGCCCTCGACCACGCCCGAGCGGCCACCACCCACTCCCCCAACCAACCAGGACGGTAGAACCATGACCATCGCCCACCTCAAGCACGCCGTTCCGGTGGCCGCCGCCGACAACAGCGAGACCACCGCGCTGGTGACCAGGATGCTCGCCGAGATCGAAGCGGGCGGCGAGGAAGCCGTCGCCAAGTACTCCGCGCACCTCGACAGCTGGAGCCCGGAGAGCTTCCTGGTCACCCCCGAGCAGGTCGACCAGGCCGCCAAGCAGCTGTCGGACCAGGTCCGCGCCGACATCGACTTCTCCCTCGCCCGCGTCCAGGCCTTCGCCCGCGCCCAGCGCGAGAGCCTGCAGGACCTCGAGTTCGAGCTCAGCCCCGGGCTCAGGGCCGGCCATCGACACATCCCGGTCGAGGTGGCCGGCTGCTACGTGCCGGGCGGCCGGTACGCCCACGCGGCGTCGGCCGCGATGAGCATCGGCACCGCCAAGACCGCCGGCGTCCCGTTCGTCGTCGCCTGTTCTCCGCCGCGCGGGGAGAACGGCATCCACCCGGCCACGCTCTACGCCATGTCCGCCGCCGGCGCCGACGCCATCCTCTGCCTCGGCGGCGTCCAGGCGATCGCCGCGATGGCGTACGGCCTGTACACCGGCAAGCGGGCCGACGTGCTGGCCGGGCCCGGGAACCGCTTCGTCGCGGAAGCCAAGCGCCTGCTCTTCGGCCAGGTCGGCATCGACGTCTTCGCCGGCCCCACCGAGGCGCTGATCATCGCCGACGAGACCGCCGACCCGTGGATCGTGGCCGTCGACCTCGCCAGCCAGGCCGAGCACGGCCCCGACTCCCCCACGGTCCTGGTGACCACCTCCGAGGCCCTGGCCCGGAAGGTCATGGAGCTGATGCCCCAAGCGATCGACCCGCTCCCCACCGGCAAGGTGGCCGCGCAGGCGTGGGCCGACTGCGGCGAGGTGATCCTCTGCGACACGCGCGAGGAGGCGGCCCAGGTCTCCGACGACATCGCCTCCGAGCACGTCGAGGTGCACGCCGCGGACCTGCCGTGGTGGCACGACCGGCTGCGCAACTACGGCACGCTCTTCATCGGCGAGGAGACCACGGTCTCCTACGGCGACAAGTCCGCCGGACCGAACCACATCCTGCCGACCAAGCAGGCCGCCAGGTACACCGGAGGACTCTGGGTCGGCAAGTTCCTCAAGACGCTGACCTTCGAGCAGATGACGCGGGAGGCCAGCCGCGAGGTCGGCCAGGTGGTCGCGCGCGTCTCCCGCGTGGAAGGCATGGAGGGACACGCCCGCGCCGCCGACGTCCGACTGGCCAAGTACTTCCCCGACGAGCAGTTCACCCTGGTCCCCGAATGAGCCGGGTCGAGGCCCGGTTGCGGCAGGCCGGGCTGGTCCTGCCGGACCCGCCCGCCCCGGTCGCGATCTACGTGCCCGCCGTGACGGCACAGGGGGTCGCCTACACGGCGGGGCAGCTCCCCCTCACCGGCGGCGAGCTGGCCGGCGCCGGGAAGGTCGGCGAGGGACCCGGGCTGGTCACCCCGACCGAGGCGAACCGGCTGGCGGCCCTGTGCGCGCTCAACGCGATCGCCGCGCTCAAGTCGGTGCTGGGCGACCTGGACCGCGTACGCCAGGTCCTGAAGGTGGTCGGCTACGTCGCCAGCGACCCCGGGTTCGTCGGCCAACCGACGGTGCTCAACGGCGCCAGCGAAGTCTTCGGAGTCGCGTTCGGCGACGCCGGCCGGCACGCGCGGTCGGCCGTCGGGGTCGCCGTCCTGCCCCTGGACGCACCGGTCGAGGTCGAGGTGACGGTCGCGCATGACTGACCCACGTAGCTCCTCGGCAGCCCCCTCCGAGGGCACCGGCACCACGCGTGTGAAGCGTGGGATGGCCGAGATGCTCAAGGGTGGGGTGATCATGGATGTGGTCACCCCCGAGCAGGCCAGGATCGCCGAGGACGCCGGCGCGGTGGCCGTGATGGCGCTGGAGCGGGTGCCGGCCGACATCCGGGCCCAGGGCGGTGTCTCGCGGATGAGCGACCCGGACATGATCGACGGCATCATCGAGGCGGTCTCGATCCCGGTGATGGCCAAGGCCCGGATCGGCCACTTCGCCGAGGCCCAGGTGCTGCAGAGCCTGGGGGTGGACTACATCGACGAGTCCGAGGTGTTGACCCCGGCCGACTATGAGAACCACATCGACAAGTGGGCGTTCCCGGTGCCGTTCGTGTGTGGGGCGACCAACCTGGGCGAGGCGCTGCGCCGGCTCACCGAGGGCGCGGCGATGATCCGCTCCAAGGGCGAGGCCGGCACCGGTGACGTGTCCAACGCGGTCACCCACATGCGCACGATCCGCAAGCAGATCCGCGGTCTCGCCGCGCTCTCGCCCGACGAGCTGTTCGTCGCGGCCAAGGAGCTGCAGGCGCCCTACGAGCTGGTCAAGGAGGTCGCCGAGCACGGCAAGCTGCCCGTGGTGCTGTTCACCGCCGGTGGCATCGCCACCCCGGCGGACGCGGCGATGATGATGCAGCTGGGCGCCGAGGGCGTGTTCGTGGGCTCGGGCATCTTCAAGTCCGGCAACCCCGCGCAGCGCGCCGAGGCGATCGTGAAGGCCACGACCTTCTTCGACGACCCCGACGTGGTCGCCAAGGTCTCCCGCGGCCTGGGCGAGGCGATGGTCGGCCTCAACGTCGAGGAGATCCCCCAGCCACACCGGCTCGCCGAGCGCGGCTGGTGACCGTGTTCGGGCAAGCGTCGGCGGCCGACGACCACCTAGGGACCGGCCTGGTCGGTTGCCTGCTGCGACCCGCGGGCGTCGTGCCGGACCGGGGCATAGGCAACTCGGATGACCCCGGTAGCCAAGATGCCGGTGCCAGGCGCGCCGCGGGCAAGCGACGGTGATCAGGTGACGACAACCAGCCCCGCTGCCGTGGATCGACAGGATCGACGACACCGCGCGACGATCGTGCTGCCCGGGCTCGCCGTCGCCGTCGCCGTGGCCGTGGCGGCGTGGCCCATCGGTGCCGCGCTCCCGCTCCTGGGCGCCCCCGTGTCGGCCATCGTGCTCGGCGTGGCGCTGAGCCGCTTCGTCCGGCGGTGGTCGTCCCTGCAGCCCGGCATCGGCTTCTCGGCGCGGACCGTCCTCCAGGTAGCGGTGGTGATGCTCGGTTCGCAGCTGTCGCTGCGGCAGGTCGCCGAGGTCGGCGTCTCGTCGCTGCCGGTGATGCTGGGCACCCTGGTCGCGTGCCTGCTGGTCGCCCACGTCCTGGGCAAGCGGATGGGCATCGACCGGGATCTGCGCACGCTCATCGGCGTCGGCACCGCGATCTGCGGGGCTTCCGCCATCGCCGCGGTGAGCCCGGTGCTCCGGGCCCGCAGCAGCACGATCGCCTACGCGGTCTCCACGATCTTCTGCTTCAACATCGCGGCGGTGCTGCTCTTCCCGCCGCTCGGACACGCGCTGGGACTCACCCAGGACCAGTTCGGGCTGTTCGCGGGCACCGCGGTCAACGACACCTCGTCGGTGGTGGCGGCGGCCACGACGTACGGACCGGAGGCAGGGAACCACGCGGTCGTGGTGAAGCTGACCCGCACGCTGATGATCATCCCGATCTGCCTGGCCCTGGGCGTCATCGGCGCGGACCGCACCACCGCCCCGGCGGAGCGCCCTCACCTGCTGCGCCGATCGGTCCGCCTGGTGCCGTGGTTCCTGGTCGGCTTTCTCCTGGTCGCCGCGGCCAACACCGCCGGCGTGCTTCCCGCGGCGACGCAGCCAGTCACCCAGAAGGCCTCGATCTTCTTCATCACCATCGCCATGGCCGCCATCGGGCTCTCCACCGACGTCGCTGCGCTGCGCAAGGCCGGGGCACGCCCGTTGATCCTCGGCGCCGTACTCTGGGTCGTCGTGACGACCACCAGCCTGCTCCTGCTGCGGGTGGCGTCCTAACGAGATGCTTCCCGCGTGGACGCCCGAGCTAGCGACGCTCGACCTGCTGCTGTCGGTCGCCGAACTGGGCAGCGTCGGCAAGGCGGCCGCCGCGCACGGCATGAGCCAGCCCAGCGCCAGTGCCCGGCTGTCCCGGCTTGAACGGCAGTTGGCGGTCCCCCTGCTCGCCCGCAGTGCCCACGGCACGGGGCTCACGCCGAACGGCGAAGCCGTGGTCGCCTGGGCGGGCGACGTCGTCAAGGCCGCGCGCACCCTCACCGAGGGTGTCCGAGCGCTGCAAGCGGTGGGGCAGTCCCGGCTCAGGGTTGCCGCCAGCCTCACCGTCGCGGAGTACTGCCTGCCCCTGTGGCTGCTGTCCCTCCGCCGCACGCATGCCACCGCGGACGTGGGCGTGACCGTCTCCAACAGCCGGGGCGTCTGCGAACGGGTCCGGAACGGGCAGGCAGACCTCGGGTTCATCGAAAGCCCCACCGTGCCGGCGGGCTTCACCACGCGGGCTGTGGGCAGCGACCGGCTGGCCCTGGTGGTCTCCCCGCGCTTCCCCCTCGCCGCGCGCGCTGCGCAGGGTCTTCGCGCCCGCGACCTGCCCGATCTACCGCTGCTGCTACGCGAGCGCGGCTCCGGCACCCGCGAGGCCTTCCTCGCCGGCCTCGCCGAGTCGCTCGGCGAGGAGCCCGACGCGCGGCACGCCGTCGAACTGGGCTCCACCTCGATGATCTTGGCGACAGCGCGCGCCAGTGGCGGGGTGGGGGTCGTCAGTGCGCGCGCCGCAGCCACCGACCTCGCCGCCGGAACCCTCGTGGAGGTCCCGGTTCACGACCTGGTGGCCGACCGCCCCTTGACCGCGCTCTGGCTCGGTCGGGAGCCGACGCCGCTCGCCCGCGACCTGGTCGCGCTGGCGGATGCCGTCTGAAGTGTGCGTCCAATCCAGTCCCCCCGACCGCCACTTCTGGCGGAAGCCTCTCCCTATCAGGCAAGCACACACTTGCATATACTGCTTACGTGGCTGACGTGTACAGGGCGCTCGCCGACGAGACCAGACGCCTCATCCTCGATGAGCTGGCGACCAGGGACGGCCAAAGCCTGTTCGAAATCTGTACGGCGCTCACCATGCATCACCGCGTCGGCTCGACCCGCCAAGCGATCTCCCAGCACCTGAGCGTGCTCGAGGAAGCCGGCCTCGTGGCAACCGAGCGGCGTGGTCGCACCAAGCTCCACTTCTTCGACCCAGAGCCACTCGAAGCCATCACCAGACGATGGCCGACCACTCGAAAGGAAGCTCCATGAGGATCGAGTTGACCAGCGTCTATGTAGACGACCAGCGCGCGGCGCTCGAGTTCTACACCGAGGTCCTGGGCTTTTCCAAGCACCATGACATCCCGCTTGGTGAGCACTCCTGGCTGACCGTTGTTTCCCCAGACGCTCCAGGTGGACCCCAGCTGCTGCTGGAACCGGCCGGCCACCCGGCAGTGAAGCCATATCGCGACGCACTCGTCGAAGACGGCATTCCGTCAGCCCAGTTCGCCGTCGACGACGTCGCCGCCGAGTACGAGCGACTGACCGGCAACGGCGTCACCTTCACCCAGCCCCCCACGGACATCGGCACCGCCGTCGTCGCCGTCTTCGACGACACCTGCGGCAATCTCATCCAACTCATCACCGAGAAGCCGGGCATGGTCTGACCACATGCGAGCAGTGCCTGATCGCATCCCCGACGCTGCGCGTGACTGTCCAAGCGTCCTTCCACCACTGCTTCTCGAACTCCAAGATGGCGGCCTCGGTCTCGGTCGGCGCCGCCCGTCGCGGGACTCCGGCTGGGGGGTCACTGTGAAGCGCCCCAGGTTCGATGCGGCATCAAACCTGGGGGCGCTTCAATCTACGAGAACGGTCGCGGCACGGCAGCGTAAGCATCTCTGCGAACACGACCGAGAAGATCTGGCGGTCACGTGGTGGCCAGGTCTATCGGTTCTTGAAAGAGTTCCGCATATGAATGACTCGCGAGTCGAGCCGGGAGCCCGAACGTGACGACCGATAGTTCCCGCATCGTCAACGACGTCGACACCCAGTTCCGGCAGGCCGTCACGGCGATGACGTCGCCGACCCACGCGGCACCCTCCCCGCGGCCGACGGAGCCCGGGGTGCTCCTACGCCTGTTCGAGGCCCAACTCGGCAGCCGACACTTGGACTTCGCGGGTCGCTGGCTGCAAACGCAACGGCGCGGCTTCTACACCATCGGCTCCTCGGGCCACGAAGGGAACGCCGCGGTCGCCGATGCGCTGCGCCCGACCGATCCGGCGCTCCTCCACTACCGGTCAGGCGCCTTCTACCTGGCCCGGGCCAGCCAGGTCACAGGACATCAGGGGCTTCGTGACGTCTTACTCGGCATGGCCGCTGCCGCGGACGAGCCCATGACCGGTGGCCGGCACAAGGTCTTCGGCCACCCGGACCTCAACGTGCTGCCGCAGACCTCCACGATCGCCTCGCACCTCCCGCGCGCGGTCGGCGTCGCGTTTGCGACCGAGCGGGCCAAGAAGCTCGGGGTACCAAGCGCGTGGCCCCACGACGCGATCACCGTTTGCAGTTTCGGGGATGCCTCCGCGAACCACTCCACCGCGTTGGGCGCCATCAACGCGGCCCTGCATGGTTCGTATCAAGGCCTCCCCGTGCCGCTGCTGCTCGTGTGCGAGGACAACGGCCTCGGGATCAGCGGTCGGAGCCCACGGGGATGGATCGCCGCGACCTACGGCGCCCGGCCCGGGCTCTCGTACTTCACTGCTGACGGCACCGACCTCGAGGAGACGCTTGCCGTGGCCCGTGAGGCCGTGGCATGGGTTCGCACCCGCCGCGCGCCGGCATTCCTGCACCTTCGCACGGTGCGGCTCATGGGACACGCTGGCTCCGACGTCGAGCTCGCTTACCGGGCTGTGGCCGAAATCCAGCGCGACCTGCGTCAGGATCCGGTGTTGGCTACGGCGAAGATCCTGGTCGATGCCGGCATCCTCACGCCCACCGAGGTGCTCGCGCGCTACGAGCGCACCCGCGAGCACGTCATGACGATCGCTGAGGAGGTGCTCGCGCGGCCACAGCTCGCGTTGCGAGCTGACGTCGTCGCGCCTCTGCGCTTCGGAGACCAGCAAGAGGTCGCCGAGGAGGCCGGCCGCGCCGCCGGCAGAGAACGGCGCCGAGGGATGTTCGGCGACACGCTGCCCGAAGACGAAGGCGGGCTGACCCTGGCGCAGTCGATCAACCGGGCATTGGGCGATACCCTCGCGGCCCGCCCGGAGGCCCTGGTCTTCGGCGAGGACGTCGGTGTCAAGGGAGGCGTGTACGGCGTCACCCGGGGGCTCGCCAAGCGGGCCGGCGGGGCCCGAGTTTTCGACACCCTGCTTGATGAGCAGACGATCCTCGGACTCGGCCTCGGAACCGCAGTTTCCGGGCTGCTACCGATCCCGGAGATCCAGTATCTGGCGTACCTGCACAACGCCGAGGACCAGCTGCGCGGCGAGGGAGCAAGCCTGCCGTTCTTCTCCGACCGGCAGTACCTCAATCCGATGGTGGTGCGCATCGCGGGCTACGCCTACCAGAAGGGCTTCGGTGGCCACTTCCACAACGACAACTCGGTGGCCGTTCTCCGCGACATCCCGGGAATCGTGATCGCCTCTCCGGCGCGGCCCGATGATGCCGCCGCGATGCTGCGCACCTGCGTTGCGGCTGCTCGGGCCGACGGCCGCCTCTGCGTCTTCCTCGAACCTATTGCGCTGTACCACACCCGCGACCTCTATGAAGAGGGCGACGGGCAGTGGCTGTCACGCTATGCCGCGCCGGACGAGTGGCCGAAGAAGCACGTGCCTCTCGGCCGGGCACGGACCTACTTCGACGGCGAAGATCTCACTATCGTCTCGTTCGGCAACGGCCTGCGCATGAGCCTCCGGGTCGCCCGGCGACTGGAGCATGCCGGCATCCACTGCCGCGTGGTTGACCTGCGCTGGCTCTCCCCCCTCCCGGTTGAGGATCTGCGTCGCGAGGCTGAGGCCACCGGACGTGTGCTTGTCGTGGACGAGACCAGGAAGTCCGGAGGCGTGGCGGAGTCCGTGATGGCGACCCTTCTCGACTCCGACTACCGGGGGTTGCTGTCGCGCGTGGCAGGAGCCGACACCTACATCCCGCTGGGCGATGCCGCCGAGCTGGTCCTGGTCTCAGAGGATGAGATCTGGGAGGCCGCGATGGCTATTGGTCGGGCTCCTGCTGTGCGAGACCGCTGACTGTCCCGATGCTCGGGGCGAGGCTCTGCGGGTCCAACCGCCGCTGCCGCGAGGGCTCCGCGGCCAGCGGCGGCGAGCCAGACCGTTTGGATAGCGCGACCGCGTCGCTAGAAGGCCACATGAGACACCGCAATCATGAGGCCGAACTGCGCTGCCGCCGCGGCAACGACCGCGGCGCAGAGAGCGATCAGCCGTCTGGCTGACCAGCTGCCTCCCATCGAGAGATGGGTGACGACGACCACGACGAGCGAGAACGTCACCAGCGCGGATCCGAAGCCTCCGAGGACGACCAGGGTCTCGCGAGGTGTGGAGCCGGCGTGGGCGGCGATGCTGCCGCCGCCGAAAGCGAAGGCGGCCACCGCCGTGAAGAGTCCGATGACCTCGATCATTCTCGCGATGGAGCGGCGCTCGATGTCGCCGACCTCGTCTCGCACATCCAGCAAGTCCTGCTCGACCCGGTCACGGTCGCGTCTCATCGACAGGCCGGCGACACTCAACTCGCGCTCCCGAACGCACTGCTCCGAGAAGGTGCGCACGAACTCCGTGGATCCGTGCAGTTTGGCCAGGGCGCTCTCGACCTTGCGGATGGCAGCTTCGTAGTCGCCCTGCAGACGAAGGGCGGTGGCGTATCGAAAGAGGATGACACTCGACGCCCGCCCGGAGTACGTGATCGCGCGCTCGCAGACATCCTGCAGGACCTCCCCCTGCCGCTCGAGTTCGAAGTTGAGCCAGACGGCGTGCGCGACGATGTCATAAACCGCGTCCTCGAACTCACGCACATCGTGAGCCGACAGCGCGGCCTCCACGGCGGCCGCAGCCTCCGCCGCGTCCTGCGTCTGGCGGATGTCACAGAACGCGTCGAGGGCACGGATCACCGCGTCCGTTTGCTCGGGATCGATCTGCACGTGGCGGAACATGCGTGCCATCGCCTCGACGTCGAACACGAACCTCTTGCGCATCAACGCCACGTGCAGGCGGAAGCGGTCGCTGGCTCGATCGACCGACGGAGGCAGGTCGGTGTTGGCGCCCCTGGTGATCCAGGCGATCCGATTCGCGAGCCTGTACTTCCGGAAGGGAGTGAGGCATTCCCCGTATCGGTCCAGCCAATCACCCAGTACGTCCAGTCCATCGGCGTCCCGGATGGCTCTCGCCTCGAACAGAGGATGAAGCAGATCGCCCGACCTGGCCGGCACGCCCGCCTCGCGAGCCTCCGACAACTGCTGACCGAGCGCTTCGAGGGCGGCGTCGAGACGAGGCGTCAGGACCGGGTTCAGGTTCTCGTAGGCCTCGCCGGTGTGGTCGGTGGCCATGGCAAGCAGTTCATCGAGCATCTCGTCCATGCGCATGTCGCTCGTCTGAGTCACCAGACCTCCAGTTCGATTCTCTCCGCGCGGTCGTCCTCGCCGCTCGCGGCACATCGCGGGCAGCCTAGGAGCGGCGGCACGCCAGCACACGAGAATCAGGCAACGTCTGTCAGCCGGTCAGCGCGCCGCGGCTCGCGGCCAGCACCAACGCCACTCCAGGCACGTGGTCACAGCGAGACGCCCGAGAACGTACGTCGGGCCCGCCACCTTGCGGTGACGGGCCCGAGGCACGTGCCTAGATCAGCGGAGCATCATCAGCTGCAGCCGCTGGTGCTGCCGCAACCCTCGCAGACGTAGCAGGAGCCGGCGGGGCGCATCTTGGTGCCGCAGGTGAAGCAGAGCGGGGAGTCGACCGCGGTGCCGGTGATCTTCTCCAGGAGCTCGGCGGAGGTGTGGGCCTCCTTGGTCGCCGAAGCCGGAACCTCGGGCACCCCGGCGTCCTCGGTCTCGATACGCTCGCTGGCGCTCGCTACTCGACCACCGGACGAGTCCACTCGACCAGCGAGGTCGGCCGAGGAGCCGTCGAGCAGCTCGGCGGCGGAGCCGGTCTCCTCGAGGGGCTCGTACGAGCCGGTCTCCAGGTAGCGCTGGCGCTCGTCGGCGGAGTAGATGCCCAGCGCCTGGCGGGTCTCGAAGGGCAGGTAGTCCAGCGCGAGGCGGCGGAAGATGTAGTCCATGATCGACTGGCTCATCCGCACGTCCGGGTCGTCGGTCAGGCCGGCCGGCTCGAAGCGCAGGTTGGTGAACTTCGAGACGTAGGTCTCCAGCGGCACGCCGTACTGCAGGCCGATGCTCACCGCGATCGAGAACGCGTCCATCACGCCGGCCAGGGTCGAGCCCTGCTTGCCGAGCTTGAGGAACACCTCGCCCAGCTCGCCGTCGTCGTGGGCACCGGAGGTCATGTACCCCTCGGCGCCGCCCACCGTGAACGAGGTGGTGCGCGACTGGCGCGACTTCGGCAGCCGCTTGCGGGTCGGGGCGTAGACGACCTTCTCCACGACCTTCTCGATCACCTCGGCGGCCTCCGCCGCGGCCGCGGCGTCCTTCTTAGCCTTGCCGCCGCCGTCGGCCAGCGGCTGGCCGACCTTCGCGTTGTCGCGGTAGATCGCGGTCGCCTTCAGCCCCAGCTTCCAGGACTGCAGATAGACGTCCTCGACGTCCTCGATCGAGGCCGACTGCGGGAGGTTGACGGTCTTGGAGATCGCCCCGCTGAGGAACGGCTGGCAGGCCGCCATCATCCGCACGTGGCCCATCGGCTTCAGCGAGCGGGCGCCCATCGCGCAGTCGAAGACCTCGTAGTGCTCGGTCTTCAGGCCCGGGGCGTCGACCACGTGGCCGTGCTCGGCGATGTAGTCGACGATCGCCTCGACCTGCTCGGGCTGGTAGCCCATCTTGCGCAGCGCCCGCGGCACGGTCTGGTTGACGATCTGCATCGAGCCGCCGCCGACGAGCTTCTTGAACTTCACCAGCGAGAAGTCCGGCTCGATGCCGGTGGTGTCGCAGTCCATCATGAAGCCGATGGTGCCGGTGGGCGCGAGCACCGAGGCCTGCGCGTTGCGGAAGCCGTTCTTCTCGCCGAGCTTGATCACCTCGGCCCAGGCCTTGGTCGCGGCCTTGTGCACCTGGCTGTCGGCCACGTGCAGGGTGCGCACGGTGTCGTTGGCGGCCTGGTGCTTGCGCATCACCCGCTTGTGGGCGTCGGCGTTGCGCTGGTAGCCGGCGTACGGGCCGACGATCGCGGCGAGCTCGGCCGAGCGCTTGTAGGACTGGCCGGTCATCAGCGAGGTGATGGTCGCGGCCATCGCCCGGCCGCCGTCGGAGTCGTAGCCCAGGCCCATCGCCATCAGCAGCGCGCCGAGGTTGGCGTAGCCGATGCCGAGCTGGCGGTAGTCGACGGTGGTCTTGCCGATCGACTCGGTCGGGAAGTCGGCGAAGCAGATCGAGATGTCCATCGCGGTGATGATCAGCTCGACGGCCTTCGCGAACAGCTCGGCGTCGAAGGTGTCGTCGTCCCGCAGGAACTTCAGCAGGTTCAGCGAGGCCAGGTTGCACGAGGAGTTGTCCAGCGACATGTACTCCGAGCAGGGGTTGGACGCGGTGATCCGGCCGGTCTCGGGGTTGGTGTGCCAGTCGTTGATCGTGTCGTCGTACTGCAGGCCCGGGTCGGCGCACTCCCAGGCGGCGGTCGAGATCTTGCGGAACAGCTCGCGGGCGTCGACGGTCTCGATCACCTCGCCGGTCTTGCGGGCCCGCAGCCCGAACTCGGTGCCGTCCTCGACCGCGCGCATGAACTCGTCGCTGACGCGCACGGAGTTGTTGGCGTTCTGGTACTGCACGGACGTGATGTCCTTGCCGCCGAGGTCCATGTCGAACCCGGCGTCGCGCAGCGCGCGGATCTTGTCCTCCTCGCGCGCCTTGGTCTCGACGAACTCCACGATGTCGGGGTGGTCGACGTCGAGCACGACCATCTTCGCCGCGCGACGGGTCGCACCGCCGGACTTGATGGTGCCCGCGGAGGCGTCGGCGCCGCGCATGAAGGAGACCGGACCGGAGGCGGTGCCGCCGGATGAGAGCAGCTCCTTGGAGGAGCGGATCCGGGAGAGGTTCAGGCCGGCGCCGGAGCCGCCCTTGAAGATGAACCCCTCCTCCTTGTACCAGTTGAGGATCGAGTCCATCGAGTCGTCGACGGAGAGGATGAAGCAGGCCGAGACCTGCTGCGGCGAGGGCGTGCCGACGTTGAACCAGACCGGGGAGTTGAACGAGAAGTACTGGTGGACGAGCAGCCAGGTGAGCTCGTGCTCGAAGACCTCGGCGTCGGCCTTGGTCGCGAAGTAGCCGTGCTCGAGGCCGGCCTTGGTGTAGGTCTTCACCACCCGGTCGACGATGTGCTTGAGGCTCCACTCGCGGACGTCGCTGCCGACCGCGCCGCGGAAGTACTTCGTGGTGACGATCGTCGAGGCGTTGACCGACCAGAAGTCGGGGAACTCCACGCCCTTCTGCTCGAAGACGGTCTCGCCGGTCTTCCAGTTGGTCTGGACGACGTCGCGACGCTCCCAGGTGATCTCGTCGTACGGGTGCTTGCCCTTGGTGCTGAAGACCCGCTGGATCTTCAGGCCGGCGCCCGTCTTGGCCGCTGCGCCACTCACCGTCTCGGTCATCCCTGGTTCTCCCTGTTTTCCCTCGTCGTCGCCCTGGCTGGGGCCCTGCATTGATGGTCTCTCCGACCACCGACATCCGGTCGCGGCCCGCTGGGCCGCTGCTCCTCTTCGGGAGCGGTTGCGGGAAGCTGGTTTGGTACGCCCGGCGCGCGCCGCTTCCCCACGACGCACGCCGGGCGGTCTGTGGTCAGCCCGGTGGGGCTGAGGTCTCGACGAGCTCGCCCGCCGGGGCGAGGCCCTCGGGGCTGTCCGGCACGCCGGCGCGCTCGGCGCGGAGCGCGGCGATCTCGTCCTCGAAGTCGTCGGCGGACTCGAACGCGCGGTAGACGCTGGCGAAGCGCAGGTAGGCGACCTCGTCGAGCCGCTTGAGCGGCCCGAGGATCGCCAGCCCCACCTCGTGCGCCGGGATCTCCGCGGCGCCCTCGCTGCGCAGCGCGTCCTCGACCTCCTGGCCCAGGCAGGCCAGCTGGTCCTCGGTGACCGGGCGGCCCTTGCAGGCCTTGCGGACGCCGGCGACCGCCTTCTCCCGGGTGAACGGCTCGGTCGCGCCCGAGCGCTTGACCACGCTCAGCTGCATCTGCTCCACGGTCGTGAACCGCTTCTGGCAGCTGCTGCAGGTGCGCCGGCGGCGGATCGAGCCGCCGTCGTCGGCGACCCGGGAGTCCAGGACCCGGGTGTCGGTGTGCCGGCAGTGCGGACAGTGCATCCTGGGCCCCCTCTCGCAAGTCGTTGGGTGGTGCACTCGCACCCGACTCCGGGGTCGCAACGAACACCCCTCGAGGGGTGTGCAGAAGCTGTGGATATCGGGCGTTCTACTGTGGAGAACAACCAGCCACCTGTGGGGCTTCCGCGCCTAGCTGTGAACTAGATGTGGATAACTACACCGGTGTAAGTACTAGATGTAGTGGTAACCGTACGCGCCCATCCCGAGGCTTCGCAAGCGAATGCGGAACTCCCCCGGCGTGTCGTTTGGGGCAGTTGTGAAACCGCAGGTCAGGGCGGGTGGGCCGGTCCGGCCCGGGCGTGTCGTGGGCCGGTGGGGATCCCCTTCCGGCGTCCCGTCGCCGGGGGACGTTGGCCACTGGGCGGTGGACCGGGCACCGGGGACGTTCACCACCGAGCCCGACCCGACCGGCACCACGCTGTCGCTGCGGTTCGACTACTCCACCAAGGTGCCGTTCATGGACCGGGTCGTCGATCGCGTCCTCTGGCACGCGGACCGCGACCTGGACACCATGCTCACGACCATGAAGCGGGCCATCGAGAGCTGACGCTCCCGGGTGTACGAACGTTCGACCACCACCGGGCCCGCAGCCGCGGCCCGCCAGCGACGCGGGGCCCCGCCACCACGGCGGCCGGCCGCAGCTCGCCGCCGGCGCGGGCGAGGGCGAGGATCTTCACAATCGCTTGTGAGAAAGTCTTGTCAGGGACTTTGTATACAACATACGGTGCGGGGAGCCCCATCGAATCCGGCCCCGAGGAGCCTCCCGATGTCCCCTGTGCACAACAGATCCCTCCCCCGCCTGGCCAAGGCCGGGACCGCCGTCGTCGCCCTGTCCCTGGCCGCCCTCAGCGCCTGCTCCTCCGTCGGCGCGGACAACAACGGAGCGTCGGCCGCGAAGGGCCCCGACGCCTTCGGCTCCACCGCCGACACCGCGCAGGTGCAGGACGGCGGCACGCTGACCATGGCTCTCTCCGCCGAACCCGACATGCTCGACCCCACGCTCTCGCGCAGCCTCTACTCCCGCTACGTCTTCTCCACGATGTGCGAGAAGCTCTACGACGTCAACCAGGACGCCGAGATCGTCCCGCAGCTGGCCACCGACCTGCCGAAGACCAGCGACGGCGGCAAGACCGTCACGATCCCGCTGCGCACCGACGCGGTCTTCTCCGACGGCACCAAGATGGACTCCGCCGCGGTCAAGACCACGCTGGAGCGCGACCTGACCAACCCGCAGTCCGGCCGGGTCAGCGAGCTCGGCCCGATCTCGTCGATCGAGACGCCCGACGCCAGCACGGTCGTGGTGCACTTCAAGGAGCCGTTCACGCCGTTCACCGCGGCGCTCGCCGACCGGGCCGGGATGGTCATGAGCCCGGCCGCGCTGAAGAAGTACGGCGACAACTTCGCCTCCCACCCCAGCTGCGTGGGGCCGTTCAAGTTCTCCAAGCGCGTCCCGCAGAACTCCATCGAGGTCGTCCGCGACCCCAACTACTACGACGCCGACAAGGTCCACCTCGACAAGATCGTGTGGCGGATCCTCTCCGACTCCGGCATCCGCGCGGCCAACCTGCGCTCGGGTGACGTCAAGGTCGCCGACACGATCTCCCCCCAGGACGTCGGCGAGCTGAGCAACGACCCCTCGCTGAGCATCCTGCAGTCCCAGTCGCTGGGCTACCAGGGCGTCACGTTCAACGTCGGCAACGTCGACGGCGTCGGCACGCCCCCCAAGCCGATCGACCGCCCCGACGCCAAGGACGCCCGGGTCCGGCAGGCCTTCGAGTACGCCATCGACCGCCAGGGCCTGGTCAAGGCGGTCTTCAACAACCAGTACGACGTGGCCTGCTCGCCGATCTCCCCGGCCTCGCCGTACTCCTCCGACGCCGCGCAGCAGTGCCGCCCGCACGACCCGGAGAAGGCCAAGCAGCTGCTCAAGGAGGCCGGTGTCTCCCTGCCCTACAAGGTCACGATGCTGGAGTCCAACACCCCTGACAGCCTGCGGCTGGCCCAGGCGCTGCAGTCGATGGTCAAGGACGGCGGCTTCGACCTGAAGATCCAGCCCGTGGAGTACTCCTCGCTGCTCGACCAGCAGGACCGCGGCGACTTCGAGCTGCTGCAGCTCGGCTGGAGCGGCCGGGTGGACCCCGACGCCAACATCACCCCGTTCGTCGGCACCGGCGGCAGCCTGAACGTCTCCGGCTACAGCAACCCCGAGCTCGACAAGCTGCTCGACCAGGCCCGCCAGGCCGGCGACGTCTCGACCCGGCAGGACCTCTACGGCCAGGCCGTGAAGGTGATGAGCGAGGACGACCCGATCGTCTACCTCTACCGCCAGCGCAACATCACCGGCGTGTCCAACGACGTCAAGGGCGTGCAGGTCTTCCCGGACGGCGTGGTGCGCCTGGCGTTCGCCGGGCTGGCGAAGTAGCGGTGGCCCGCTACCTCTTCCACCGCGCCTGGCAGTCGGCGATCACGCTGCTGCTGGCCACCGTGGTGGTCTTCCTCGGGATGCGGGCACTGCCCGGGGATCCGGCCCTCGCCCTCGCGGGCGAGGACCGGACCCCGGCGGCCCTCGCCGCGATCCGGCACCACTACGGCCTCGACCAGCCGGTGTGGGTGCAGTTCGGGCACTTCATCGCCAACGCCCTGCACGGCGACTTCGGGGTGTCGGTCCGCACCGGCATCCCGGTGTCCTCGATGCTGCGCACGGCGCTGCCGGTCACCGTCGAGCTCTCCGCGCTGGCGATCCTCATCGCCACGGTGGTCGGCGTGGGCGCCGGCGTGCTGGCCGCCGTGCGGCGGGGCCGCCCCAGCGAGTGGTTCGCCAACGGGCTGGCCCTGATCGGGCTGTCCGTGCCGCACTTCTGGCTCGGGCTGCTGGCGATCCTCTACCTCTCGGTCGGGGCCGGCCTGTTCCCGGCCTCCGGGTTCGTGCCGCTGAGCCACCCCATCGACAACCTGCACCACCTGATCCTGCCCGCGGTCATCCTCGGCACCGGCCTGGCCGCGGTGATCATGCGGCAGACCCGCTCGGCGATGCTCGACTCGCTCTCGGCCGACTACGTCCGCACCGCCCGGGCCAAGGGGCTGCGCCCCGGCACGGTGGTGGGCCGGCACGCGCTGCGCAACAGCCTGATCGTGGTGATCACGATCGTCGGGCTGCAGCTCGGCGGGCTGATCTCCGGGGCGGTCGTCACCGAGCAGATCTTCGGGCTGCCCGGGTTCGGGAAGATGACGATCGACGCGGTCTTCCAGCGGGACTACCCCGTCATCCAGGCCGTCGTACTGATCACCGCGACCGCCTACATCCTCATCAACTTCATCGTCGACCTGCTCTACTCGATCGTCGACCCGCGGATCCGGGTCGCCGGGGAGGCCTCGTGACCGCCGTCGCCGAAACACCCGTCGCCCCCGTCGTCACCGCCGCGCCCGGCCGCCGGGCCCGGGTGCTGCGCCGGCTGCGCCGCAACCCGCTGGCCATGGTCAGCCTGACCGTGCTGGTGGTGGCGGTGCTGGCCGCCGTGCTCGCGCCCTGGCTGGCGCCGTACGCCCCGGCCCAGACCGACTTCTCCCACACCCTCGCCCCGCCCGGCACGCCCGGGCACTTGCTCGGCACCGACGACCTCGGCCGCGACGTGCTGTCGCGGATCATGTACGGCGCCCGCGCCTCGCTCGAGGTGGGCGTGCTCGCGGTCGTGGTGGCGCTGCTCGTGGGCGTGCCGCTCGGGCTGGCCGGCGGCTACTTCCCCGCCGCGGACACCGTGATCGGCCGGCTGACCGACCTGCTGCTGGCCTTCCCGTTCCTGATCATGGCCGTCGGGCTCGCCGCGATCCGCGGCGCCAGCCTCGGCAACGCGGCGATCGCCATCGGCGTCGCCCAGGTGCCCAGCGTGATCCGGGTGGTCCGCTCCGACACCCTGCGGCTGAAGTCGCTGGACTTCGTCGCCGCCGCGATCGTCGACGGCGCCGGCGACGTGTGGGTGCTGGCCCGGCACGTGCTGCCCAACGCCACCTCGGCGATCCTGGTGCAGGCGACCGTCGCGATCCCCGCGGCGATCCTCGGCGAGGCGGTGCTGTCCTTCCTCGGCCTGGGCATCCAGCCGCCCGCGCCCAGCCTCGGCACGATGCTCGCCTCGGCCCAGCAGTTCGCCGCCCGGGCGCCGTGGGCTGCGGTGATGCCGGGCCTGACGATCATGCTGCTGGCGCTGGCGTTCAACGTGTTCGGCGACGCGCTGCGCGACGCCCTCGACCCGAAGGGGAACCGATGAGCTCGTCGACGCAGGTCGACGGGGTCGACCACCTCGACTCCGTTGACCACGCCCAGACCGAACCCGTGCTGCGGGTGCGCGACCTGTCGGTGGAGTTCGTCACCGAGTCCGGCCGGGTCTCGGCCGTCGACGGGGTCGACCTCACGCTGGGCGCCGGCGAGATCGTCGGCGTGGTCGGCGAGTCCGGCTGCGGCAAGAGCGTCACCTCGATGAGCCTGGCCGGGCTGCTGCCCGGCACCGCGAAGGTGACCGGCTCGGTGCAGCTGCGCGGCGACGGCGGCCGCACCACCGAGCTGGTCGGCGCCCGCGGACCGGCGCTGCGCCGGGTGCGCGGCCGCGAGGTCGCCTACATCTTCCAGGAGCCGATGACCTCGTTGAACCCGGTCCTCACCGTGGGCAGCCAGGTCGCCGAGGTGCTCCGGGCGCACGAGAAGATCTCCCGCCGCGACGCCCGCCGGCGCGCCGTCGAGCTGCTCCGGCTGGTGGGCATCCCCTCCCCCGAGACCCGGGTCGACGACTACCCCCACCAGCTCTCCGGCGGCATGCGGCAACGGGTGATGATCGCGATGGCGGTCGCCTGCGACCCCAAGGTGCTGGTCGCCGACGAGCCCACCACCGCGCTCGACGTGACCGTCCAGGCGGGCATCCTGCAGGTGCTGAGGGACCTGCGCGACCGGCTGGGCACCAGCATCTTGTTCATCACCCACGACCTCGGGGTGATCGCCGACATCGCCGACCGGGTCGTGGTGATGTACGCCGGCCGCGTGGTCGAGTCCGGCCCGGTGGAGGAGCTGTTCGCCCACCCCCGGCACCGCTACACCGCCGGGCTGATGGCCGCCTCCCCCCAGCCCGGCCGGCACGCCGGCACCGACCGGCTCGACGAGATCCCCGGCCTGGTGCCGGTGCTCTCCGAGCAGCCCGACGCCTGCACGTTCGCGGACCGCTGCCCGGCCGCCGACCAGCGGTGCCGCACCGAGCGGCCGCCACTGACGTCCCCCGGCGGGGCCGACGCCGGCCCGCACCGGGCCGCCTGCTGGCACCCCGTCCCCGCCGTACCGGAGGAGACCCGATGACCGCCCAGCCCACCCCCTCCACGGACCGCGCGGCCGACACCGACCCGCTGGCGCTCGAGGTCGAGCACCTCGCCATGCACTTCGGGCCGGTGCGCGCGGTCGACGACGTGTCGTTCACGCTGCGGCCCGGACAGGTGCTCGCGCTGGTCGGCGAGAGCGGCTCGGGCAAGTCCACGGTCGGCAAGTGCCTCACCCGGCTGGTCGAGCCCACCGGCGGCACCGTCCGGGTCGCCGGCACCGACGTCACCCACCTCACCCGCCGCCAGCTGCGGCCGCACCGCGGGGACGTGTCGATCGTCTTCCAGGACCCCGCCGGCTCGCTCGACCCGCGGATGCTGGTCGGCGACGTGGTCGGGGAGCCGCTCCGGCTGCGCGGGGAGAAGCTCTCGCGCCGCGACCGCGACGCCCGGGTCACCGAGGAGCTCGGCCGGGTCGGGCTGCGCGCCGAGGTCGCCCAGCGCTACCCCCACGAGCTCTCCGGCGGCCAGCGGCAGCGGGTCTCGATCGCCCGCGCGCTGATCTCCAAGCCCTCGCTGCTGATCGCCGACGAGCCGACCAGCGCGCTGGACGTCTCGGTGCAGGCCGCGGTGCTCAACCTGCTCGCCGACCTGCAGCACGACATGAGGTTCGCCTGCCTGTTCATCACCCACGACCTGTCCGCGGTGGAGTACCTCGCCGACGACGTCGCGGTGATGTACCTCGGCCAGCTCGTCGAGCGCGGCTCGCGCCGGCGGCTCTTCGAGCGGCCCACGCACCCCTACACCCAGGCCCTGCTGGCCGCCGCCCCCGTCGCCGACCCGGTCGTCCAGCGGCAGCGCCGCCCGGTGCTGCTCGGCGACGACCTGCCCTCGGCGCTCGACCCTCCGTCGGGCTGCCGGTTCCGGACCCGCTGCCCGGCCGCCACCGACCTGTGCACCCAGGTGCCACCGCTGGTGGACCTGGGCGACGGCTCCGCGGCCTGTCACTACGTGCGGCCGGACGGCTCCGGCCCCGACGTGCGCGACGAGGCCGCGACCACCGCCGGCGACCCCCACACCGCCACCGTTCCCGGGAGGATCCCCACCGCATGACCTTCACGACCCGCCCCACCCTGCAGGGCACCTTCGGCATGGTCTCCTCCACGCACTGGCTGGCCAGCCAGTCCGCGATGGGCATCCTCGAGCACGGCGGCAACGCCTTCGACGCCGCGGTCACCGCCGGCTTCGTGCTGCACGTCGTCGAGCCGCACCTCAACGGCCCCGGCGGCGAGGTGCCGGCGATCGTGGCCACCGCACAGGACCCGCGGCCGCGGGTGCTCTGCGGCCAGGGCCCGGCGCCGCGCGGCGCGACCATCGAGCACTACCGCGGGCTCGGGCTCGAGCTGGTCCCGGGCTCCGGGCCGCTCGCCGCGGCCGTGCCCGGCGCGGTCGACGCCTGGCTGCTGCTGCTGCGCGACCACGGCACGATGACGCTCGCCGACGTGCTCGCCCCCGCGATCGGCTACGCCCGCGACGGACACCCGCTGCTCGGCCGGGTCGGCGACACCGTCGCCGCGGTCCGCGAGCTCTTCGAGCAGGCCTGGCACACCTCGGCGGCGCTCTGGCTCGCCGGCGGTCGACCGCCCGGCGACGGCGAGATGTTCCGCAACCCGGCGTACGCCACCACCCTGGAGCGGCTGGTCGGGGAGTCCCGCGGCGCCGCCTCCCGCGAGGCCGGCATCGACGCCGCCCGGCGCGCCTGGTCGCAGGGGTTCGTGGCGGAGGCCGTCGACGCGTTCTCCCGGCAGTCCTTCCGCGACTCCAGCGGCGAGGCGCACGCCGGCCTGGTCACCGGCCAGGACATGGCGGAGTTCTCCGCCACCTGGGAGGAGCCCGCGACCCTGGAGTTCGCCGGGCACACGGTCGCCAAGACCCGGCCCTGGGGGCAGGGCCCGGTGCTGCTGCAGACGCTGGCCACCCTCGACGCGCTCGGCGCGGAGCCGGGCTCGGAGCTGCTGGACCCGGGCACGGTCGCGGGCGCGCACGCCCAGGCCGAGGCGCTCAAGCTCGCCTTCGCCGACCGGGAGGGCTGGTACGGCGACACCGAGGTGCCGCTGGACGACCTGCTCTCCCCGTCGTACGCCAAGGAACGCGCGGCGCTGATCGGCGAGACCGCCTCCCGCGAGGTCCGCCCCGGCTCCCCCGGCGGCCGCACCCCGCGGCTGGCGCGCTACGTCACCGAGGGGCTCGCGGACGCCGACCGCCCGGGCGCCGAGGCCGACCCGACCACCGGCGAGCCGACGGTCCGCGCGGACGGGCAGACCAAGGGCGACACCTGCCACGTGGACGTCGTGGACCGCTGGGGCAACACGATCTCCGCGATGCCCAGCGGCGGCTGGCTGCAGAGCTCGCCGACGATCCCCGAGCTCGGCTTCCCGCTGGGCAGCCGGCTGCAGATGACCTGGCTCGAGGAGGGGCTGCCCTCCTCGCTGACGCCCGGCAGGCGCCCGCGGACCACGCTCAGCCCGACGATGGTGCTGCGCGACGGCGTCCCGGTGCTCGCCTGCGGCACCCCCGGCGGGGACCAGCAGGACCAGTGGCAGCTGCTGTTCGTGCTCCGGGTGCTGGCCGGCGGGCAGTCGCTGCAGGAGGCGATCGACGCCCCGATGTGGCACACCACCAGCCTGCCGGCCTCGTTCTACCCCCGCGGGGTCGAGCCCGGCGTCCTGGTCGTCGAGGACCGGCTCGGCGAGGAGGTGCTGGCCGGGCTCGAGGCCCGCGGCCACGACGTACGCCGGGCCGGGCCGTGGAGCCTGGGCCGGATGTGCGCGGTCGCGCGCGACCCCGAGACCGGGGTGCTCTCCGCCGGCGCGAACCCGCGCGGGATGCAGGGCTACGCGTGCGGACGCTGATCCGCGGCCTCGCCGTACCCCTCCTCGGCGTTGGTGTGCGCCGCGTGCGAGGCGGCCGCGAGGTGCGCGATCGCGCAGCGCTCGGCCACCTCGGGGTCGCCGGACTCGATGGCGTCGACCAGCGTGATGTGCTCCTGCCACGAGTGAGGCGCCCGCCGGGCGGCCCCGAGGCGGAAGACCCACTGCACGTGCAGGTAGAGCGCGGTCGCGATCGAGGTCAGCCACGGGTTGCCGCTCAGGTGCAGGATCCGCAGGTGCAGCGCGCTGTTGAGCTCCGCCAGCCGGGCCAGGTCGCCGGCCTCGGTGGCGACCCGCGCCTGCTCGAGCATCTCCCGCAGGCTCGCCACGCCGTCGGCGCCCGCGCGCTCGGCGGCCAGCCGGGCCGCCAGCGGCTCCAGGCGCTCGCGCACCGCGAAGATGTCGGCCACCGCGGTGGCGCTCGGCGAGGCCACCACGGCACCGCGGCGCGGCATGATCACCACGAAGCCCTCGGTCTCCGCGACCCGCAGGGCCTCGCGGACCGGGTTGCGGGAGACCCCGAAGTCCACCGCCAGCCGGTCCTCGGTGAGGCGCTCACCGGGCGGGTAGACGCCGTTGATGATCGCCGCACGCAGGGCCTCGAGGACCTGGTCGCGCAGCGGTAGGTGCTGGGCCCCGAGCGTGGCCGTGGTGGCCGGGCTGGCCGGGCTCGGCTCCGGCGTCCTCAGGTCGCTCACCGTGGCCACCTCCCGCGGCTCCCACCGCTTTGTATACGAAAGACAATCGATTCGGAGGATACATCCCCGTGGCCAGACGAGCCCTCTCTCCCGCCATCGGCGTGGCGACCCAGCCGGACCGCGCCGATCGCGGCACCGAGCGCGAGCCCGGCCCGGGCGGCGATCCGGCCTCCGGGCCGGAGGCCGGCAACTCTCCGGAGCCCGGCAGCCGGGCGGTGCGCCGCCGACACGCGCTGGTCGTCACGCTCACCTTCGCGACCGGGAGCGCGGACGCCATGGGCTTCCTCGCCCTCGGCGGGGCGTTCTCCAGCGTGATGACCGGCAACATGGTGCTGCTGGGCCTGTCGGCCGGCGCCGCCGACGCCCAGCTCGCGCTGACGTCGGGCGCGGCGATCCTCGCCTTCGTGGTCGGCCTGCTCGTCGGGGCGCACCTGGCGGGCTCGCCCCGGGCCGACGACCCGGTGTGGCCGCGCCGGGTGACCCGGGCCCTGCTCGTCGAGCTGGGGGTGCTGCTGGCCTACCTGGCCGGCTGGGAGGTGAGCCAGGGGCATCGCAGCGAGCACGTCGCGCTGGTGCTGCTGATGCTCTCGGCGGTTGCCCTGGGCATCCAGAGCAGCGCGGTGCAGCGCTTCGGGGTCAACGGCCTGTCGTCGACGTACCTGACCGGGACGCTGACCAACTTCATCGGCGACCTCGCCGCCCGGCGCCCGCCCACCTCCTGGCTGCCGCGCGGCCAGGTGCTGCTGGCGCTGATGTCCGGCGCGGCGGTGAGCGCCCTGACCACCGTGCACGCCCCCCGGCTGGCGCCGATGCTGTGCGTCCTGCCGCTCGGTGTCGTCGCGCTCGGAGCCCGGCGGATCGTCTCCGAGCGCTGAGCTCGCCCGCAGAAAACATGTAACGCCCGGTTAGGGGCTCAGGTGCACCGTTCGACCGGCGCGCTGGACCCCCTAACCGGGCGTTACATGTCTCGGCTGACCCCGCGAGCCGCCCCGGCCTCAGTGGTGGAAGCTGCTCGGCTGCTCCTCGTGCGGCATCGGGGCGACGAGGTCGTCGAGCCACTCCAGGCTCTCCAGCAGGTCGCGCAGGAACAGCTCGGCCATGTCGTGGCTGAAGCCGTTGCGCACCACGACGCGGAGCACAGCGAGGTCCTGCCGGTTCGGCGGCATCGTGTAGGCCGGCACCAGCCAGCCGTGCTCGCGCAGCTTGCGCGACACGTCGTACACGTCGAACTTCGACACCGTCGGGGCGAGCGCGAACGTCACCACCGGCAGGTCGGAGCCGTCGGAGACCAGCACGATCTCCGGGCGGGCCGCCATGGCGCGGGCCAGGTGCCCGGCGACGTCCTGGCAGGTGCGCTGCACCAGCCGGTAGCCCTCGCGGCCCAGCCGCAGGAACTGGAAGTACTGCAGCACCACCTGGGCGCCGGGCCGGGAGAAGTTCAGCGCGAAGGTCGGCATGTCGCCGCCGAGGTAGTTCACGTGGAAGACCAGGTCGTCGGGCAGGTGCGCGGCGTCGCGCCACACCACCCAGCCGACGCCGGGATAGACCAGCCCGTACTTGTGCCCCGAGGCCTGGATCGACACCACCCGCGGCAGCCGGAAGTCCCACTCCAGCTCCGGCTGCAGGAACGGCGCCACGAACCCGCCGGACGCAGCGTCCACGTGCACCGGCACCGAGACCCCGCTGGCCGCCTCGTAGCGGTCCAGCGCCGCGCAGATCTCGGCCACCGGCTCGTAGCTGCCGTCCATCGTCGAGCCGAGCACCGCGACCACGCCGATGGTGTTCTCGTCGACGTGGTCGAGCAGTCGGTCCGCGGTCAGGTGCAGCACGTCGCCCTCCAGCGGCACGTAGCGCGGCTCGACCTCCCAGTAGTTCGCGAACTTCTCCCAGACCACCTGCACGTTGGCGCCCATCACCAGGTTGGGCCGGTCGGTGGGCCGGCTCGCCGCGCGGCGGGCGTGCTGCCACCGCCGCTTCATCGCCAGCCCGGCGAGCATGCAGCCCTCGGAGCTGCCGGTGGTCGAGGTCCCGACGCTGGCCTCCGCGTGCGGGGCGTGCCACAGCTCGCCGATCATCCGCACGCACCGCTCCTCGATGGCGGCGGTCTGCGGGTACTCGTCCTTGTCGACCATGTTCTTCTCGGCGGTCGCGGCGTAGAGCCGGTCGGCCTCCTCGTCCATCCAGGTCGTCACGAACGTCGCGAGGTTGAACCGGGCGTTGCCGTCGAGCATCACCTCGTCCATGACGATCTGGTAGGCCGTCTGCGGCAGCATCTCCCGCTCCCCCAGCCGGCGCGTGGGCACCTGCAGCATCCCGGCCCGCGTGAACCGGGGCAGCACCTCGGCGTCCCCGGCCTCCGCCGCCTCGTCCTCCGCGTGCCTGCGCCACACCGCCATCACCCCAGCCTCGCCGGGGTCGGGCGCGCTGCCCTCACCCGCAGCTGACGATGCGGGGTACGCCGGGGGTCGGCGGCCGCGGCGTACGACGGGGTCAGCCGGTGCGCGAGGAGTGCCCGCCGACCGAGGCCAGCTCGAGCGCGAACCAGGCGGTGGTGCCGCTGGCGTCGGCCTCGGAGCCCCACCGGTCGGCGAGCGCGTCGACCAGCATCAGCCCGCGCCCGGACACGCCGAGCGGGTCGTCGTCCTCGCCCAGCGCGACCTCCATCGTCGGGTCGCCGGCGCGGCTGGAGCCGCCAAGGTCGCGGACCACCACGGTGAGCACCTCGGCCTCGAGGTGCAGGGTCAGCTCGGAGCTGGTGCGGGCGTGCATGACCACGTTGGTGACCATCTCCGACAGGCAGAGCTGGGCGGTCTCGACCAGGTCGTCGTCGACCCCCCACTCGGCGAGGTGGGCGCGGAGGAACTGGCGGGCCGCGCCCGGCGCCCGCGGGTCGCCCTCGAGCAGGAGGCTGCGGCGTTCGCCGCTCCCGACCAGCGCCGGGTCATCGGGGGTCGCGTCGCCCGGGCCCCGCCCGGAGGTGACCCGGACCCGGCGTACCGCCTCGGCGACCCGGCGGGCCGTGGCCTCCATCAGGCTGCGGTGCTGCTCGGTGAAGGGCTGTGGGCTGTCGTAGAAGACGATGAGGCCGCCGATCGGGGAGCCCAGGCCGGGCAGCGGCCAGGCCGAGAGCGCGCGCACGCCGCGCTCGCGCTCGTGGGCGACGAGCTCGGTGAACTGCCGCTCGAGGTGGTCCAGGTCGCCGAGCACCGGTTCGCCGGTGCGCACGACCGCGGTGAGCGGCACGTCGTCGTAGGCGTCGATGTGGCACCACTCCGGCCCGCCCCCGGTGGTCGGCCCGGTGGCCGATTCGGTGGTCGATTCGGGGGTGGACTCGGTGGCCCGATCGGTGGCGGTGAACTTGAGCCGGCGGCCGCCGCCCTCGGTCAACGCCACCCCCACCCGGACCACGCCGGGCAGCTCGCCGAGATCGCGGATCAGGCAGCGCGCGATCTCGTCGACGTCGCCGGCGCTGCGCAGCGAGAAGCCGAGCCGCGACAGGTGGCCGAGCGGCTCGTGGGGTACGTCGTCCAGTTGTCCCCCGGCGTCCCCCGCCGGCGGGGTCCTTCCCTGCACCACGAGTCACAGCCTAGGGCAGATCCCCGACGCATGTCCGGGCGCAAGGACCTTGACTTTTCCGCCCGGCTCCGCCGGCGGTGCGAATCTCAGCCCGGCGCCACGCGTCGGGCGAGGATCGGCCACAATGGCGGCTGTGGCGACTCGGGGAAAGCGCGCAGGTCCGAGGCGGGCGCCTCGACAGGGCCCGTCGCTGAGCCGGCCACTGCTCGGGCTCGCGCTCGGCGTGACGCTGGCGGTGGTGGCGTGGGGCTACCTGGTGTACGCCGCGATCGACTTCGGCTCGGCCGCCCGCGACGGAGACTCGGGCGCCTGGATGTTCCTCGGGATCGCGTCGCTGGGGGCGGTCGCATGCCTGTTCGTCGGACTGATGCTGCTCGCCCGGCTGCTGCGAAGGCTGGGGGTCACCCGTGACCCGTCGGCGCCCGAGGAGCCACCGGCCGCGCCGCGCCCGGTGGGCGGGCGGCGCGCCGCCCGCTGAACCTGCGCCCGCGGCCCGCTGGGTACGTCGGGCCGGCTGACTCGGTCGAGCCCTCGAAATGGGCGGACCGGGCGGCTGCTGGGAAGCCGCGAGGGGCGGGGCCACCGCGGCCCCGCCCCTCGTCTTCCCCGGTTCCGCCAGCCGGGGTCGAGGTCGACTGGCGGAAGTCTTGCGGTCGCTGCGCGGAGCTCAGCCGTGCAGCGGCACCTGGAGGCGCTGGCCGGACTGGAGCGCCGCGGAGTCGAGCGCGTTGAGGTGCTCGATCTTGTCCACCATGGCGCGCACCTGGCCGTCGTCGGCGATGTCGGCCGCGATCTGCCACAGGGTGTCGCCCGGGGCGACCATGACCACCCGAGTCGGCTCGGGCTGCCCGGCCTGCTCGGTGGCCACCGAGCCGGCCGCCCACAGCACGCCGAGACCCAGCACCACGAGCAGCGCGAGCGCGAAGACCACGGCCCGGCCGCGCCGGGTGAGCCGCACCTGGCCGCTTCCGCTCGCCTGCCGCACCGGTGGGGTGGGGAGGCCGCGGACGGGACGCGCCTCGCGGCCGGGGGCGGCGTAGCTGCTGCTCATCGTGGTGCTCATCGTCATCGTGCTCATCGGGACCTCCTGGGGAAGCGGCGGTCTGCCTGGGTCATCGGTTCGGCCTGCCTGTCGAGGAATGTCTAGTGGCGGCCACCGACAGTCCGGGGAAGACTGGTCTGGACCGGTCGACCGTCACATCCTCGATCAAACGTTCGATCGAACGTATGTACGAGGCTAGAGCAGGTGTTCGAACGACGCAAGCATCTGACGAACATTTGTTCGAATCACGACCGACGTCGTCAACGTGTCGTCGGGCGTTATCCACAGATCGCGTCTCGGTCCCCCACGCCGGCCCGATGGGCGGCATCGTGGGGTCGTCCTGGTTCCGGTCCGGCTCTGGAGGCACGCCGATGGTGGTGCTGCAGATCGACGGCGGTGGCTACCGGACCGCGAGCACCGCCCTCACCGAGGCCAACCAGCTCACCGCCCTGGCCCACACCCGCCTGGTCGCCACGCTGGCCGGGTGCGGCGGGATGGCCGGCGACGACTCGACCTCGCTCGACTTCGCCGCGGCGTACGACGCTGCCGCCGCCGAGGCGGTCGGTTCGCTGGCCGACCTGGTCGCGTCGTACGCCGGGCTCGGGCGGCTCACCCACGCGACGCTGGCCAACCATGCGCGCGCGAACGCCCGCGCGGTGATCGGCGGCGCCACCGTGTACGACGGGGACCGGCTGCCCGACCACGGCTATGTGAGCGTGCTGCCGGGCACGCCGCCTCCTGCCCGCGGCGCGACGGCGCTGCCCGCCCTGCCCGCCCAGGTCGACTGGATCCTCGACCACCTCCAGGGCTTCGCCTGGCCCACCGCCGACGCCGCCCGGCTGCGCCGCGCCGCGGCGGCGTGGCGCTCCGCCGCCACCGCGTTGGCCGACCCGATCGGCTGCTGCGACAGCGCCGCCCGCGGCCTGTGGCTCGAGCGCTCCCCCGAGGTTCCCCTCGCCCTCGGGGCCACGGCCCGCCTCAGGGCCCACACCGAGGACGTGGCGTCCGCTCTCACCGCCCTGGCGACGTCCTGCGAAACGTACGCCGACGCCGTCGAGGCCAAGCACGCCGAGATCCTGGACCTGGCGGGCTGGGTGCTGGAGCAGGTCGTCGAGGGCGTGGTCATCTCCGTCGCCCTCGGCTTCCTCACCGGCGGCGCCGGCACCGCGGCCGGCCTGGCCGCGGTCGCCGCCCGAGTGGCGGCGGAGTCACCCCGGTTCGCGGCCCTGCTCGAGGCCCTCCGCGTGCTGGCCGAGGGCTGCGCCACCACCGTCCGCGCCGCGCGGGACGCTCTCAGCACCACGCGACTGAACCTCGTGAAGTTCAGGGAGGCCGCCGTTGCCCGGTCGCTCGCCCAGGGCGAACGAGGTGAGATGCGACTGTGGTGGACGCGCGGGAGGGGCTGGTTGCAGCAGCACGAGGACGCCGGCGGCCACCTCCTGGCAAGACATGTCGCCCGCAAGGACGAGCAACTGGTCGAGCGACTGTCCCGGGAGCCCAAGCTCCGCTTCGCCTCGACGTTCCCCGACCAGGACACCGCAGAGCGGGTAGTCGCCCGAGTCCTCAGGTCTGAACGAGAGAAGCTCGACGCGTGGCGCTCGTCTTCGGAAAGGGTCCTGGCACTGGAGGCCGACCTCGGATCCGTGACCGGCAGGACCGCCAATCGTGCCGGCGAGCTCTTCGACGTCACCGGCGTCCGGGTCGTCCTTGTGCGGGACGCCGGGATGCCCGAGGGTTTTCGCATCCACACCGCCTATCCCAGGCCGTGACCCGATGAGAGGACGAAGGATGGAGACGCCGGCACTCGAGCACCTGATGAGGGCCTACTTCCACCAGGACTTCGACCTGCTGGGCGACCTCTGGGACAACGTCGATGCGTTTGTCGCCGGGGCTCCCCAGCTGGCTCCGCTGCTTCCTGACGAGGTCTCCTGGGTCCTGCGCACGCATCACACGGACGCGGAGCTCGAGGCGTTCCTCGACGGTCTGGGCTGCGAGTTGTCACTCGCTGACGAGGAGGGCGGCTATCGCGGCTGCCTGCTCGAGATCGCCCGGCGGGTCCAGCGTGACCTGGCCGGACGTCACTGACCTCGCCGGGCGGTAGCCGGACGAGGGCCGACTTCCTTTGCGGCGGATCCCACCCCTCTGGTGCTTGCGATCCGCCCCAAACCGCTACTGGTAGGAGACCAGCACCGGCCGCGCGGTCCGCACCTGCAGCCGGACCGGGCTGCCGGGGATCGTGACGGTGCCGTCGACGTCTCGCCACGCTCCGCCATCCACGCGGAACTGCGCCGCGTAGGTCGTGTCCACGCTCGGACTCACACCACCCTTGGACTCGTAGGCGTGGGTGATCTGCAGGTCCGGGTAGGGCGCCCCCGCGTTCGAGGTGGCCAGGTCCGCGCCGTCCCCGAACCGCCAGTGGAACTGGCTCGGCCAGATCCGCAGATCGACCCTGCGACCCAGCAGCTGCACCGTCCTGGTGAACGGCTCCTGCTCGGTGTAGAAGTTGGTCCGGAAGTTGACCAGCGTCTCCCCACCCGGCGGCTGCACCCTCAGCTGCGACCCCGGAAGGCCAACCCTGCGCAGCGCCTGGAGCACCAACGCCTGCGTGATCTGCGGCTGAGGTGCAGGCCCCGTCTGCGTCGGACACGAATAGTAGGAGTCGCGCAAACTGCCATCGGGTCCCACGAACAGCCATCTGGTCATTGGCGTTCCGTCCGGGCAGACCATGACGTCTGCACACAGAGCCAGGCCACCTTCGGCACAAGCGATCTCTTGGTGCCACACACCCTCGGCGACGCCCGTCGACCGTGCACCATTCGCTGCCCCGCCCTCGTACTGTTCAGCCGAGGCGCCGACGTAGAAGAAGTTGCCACGAGAACCGGCCTCGGTCGAGCCGTCAGCGAAGGCCGGGTGGCACGCCGCAGTCGTGATCAGCAGCAGGGCCGGTAGAGCCGACGACATGAAGCGCATCAGCATTAGGAGACGTCCTCCCAATAGCCGATTGACCAATGGGTGTCGAGCAGGTCAACGAGAAAGCGAGCGTGCACAACGCTTGGCGGATAGACCTCATCGTGCTTGTCGCCGGGGCGCTGGACCACCTGTTTGCTGTTTCGGATCGCGACCCTCACCTGATAGGTCGGCGGGTCGACAGACACCCGGAATGTGTGAAACCCGGAGAGCGAGGTGCCGCCACCGCGGATCCGTCCCCCCTGCTCATACAGGACATCAATCGCCCTTATCCCACCGTGGCACGCCTTACAGCCGGGGCTCCCCAGATGGCTCAGGCCGGATGTATCGCCAGTGGCTTGGGCGTAGTCCGCCATCTCCCAGTAGAACCGCACGAACGCCTCAGCCCCAGCCGCGGTGTGCTTCTTCGCAGCCGCCGGCATGACCGGCTTCACCGGTCCCGACGGCGTCGCACTCGCCGACGCCGACGCCGACGCCGACTCCGACATCCCCGACGCAGGCGCGACCTTCGGCACCGGATCCTGCGACGAACACCCGCCCAGGGCGCAGGCGAGGAGGAGGCCGAGAGCGGCGAACGCCGACCGAGAGCGCTCCATCCACGGATCCTTCCCCCGAAGCCGCGGCCCGGCGAGGGGCCGCGGAAATGCACATTACGGAAGGACCCACGACCTGGGAAGGCCCCGCCAGACCGCCTGTGGACAGTCCCGAATGGCCGGCCCCGGTCAGTTGCTGCCGGCGCGGCGCTGCAGGGCGCGGCGGCCCCGGGCGACGAAGACCCCGAGCGCCTTCGCGGTCACCGAGGGCGCCAACGCCGATGCGCGGATCACACCGCCGCGCCACGGCGGCAGCGAGCGGACCACCCGGCGCGAGCCCACCAGCGCGACCGCCGCCTCGGCGACCTCGTCGACGCCGAGAATCCGCCCGCCGGAGAGCACCAGCAGGTTGCCCAGGCCACCGGGGGTCTGGCCGTCCAGCATCGCGGTCTGCACGCCGTCCGGGCACAGCGCGTGCACGCGCACCCCGCGCGGGCTCTCCACGTCGCACGACATCGACGCGGAGACGATCGCGGCCTTGGTCGCGGCGTACACCGAGTAGCCCGGCACCGGCCCGAGCCCCGCCAGCGACGCGGTGTTCACGACGTCGCCGCCGCGCCCGGACTCCGCGAACGCGGCCAGCGCCGCGCGCATCCCCCACAGGGTGCCCAGCAGGTTCACCTCGACCAGGCGGCGCACCGCCTCCTCCGACAGCTCCGCGAGCCGGCCGTCATCGCCGACCCCGGCGTTGTTGAACCAGGCGGTGAGCACGCCGTACGACGCTGCCTCGACCGCCGCCGCCCGGTGCGCCTCGGGGTCCCGGACGTCGAGGCCGAGCCCGGCGACCGCGCCGATCTCCCCGGCCGTGCGGACCGCGCCCGCGGCGTCGACGTCGGTGAGCACGACCGCGTACCCCCGCGCGACCATCCGCTCGGCGATCCCGCGCCCGATCCCGCGGGCACCACCGGTCACCACACAGCTCTCCCCGCGCGCACCCGCGGCAGGGTGCGCCGCACCGCTCGCTCTGGCCATGCGGGGAGTCTGCCGCAACGGGCGGAGACCGACGCGGCGGAGGCCGCGACAGCCCGGTCCGTCAAGGCGACACGCCTTCGAACAGGTGTTTGAATCATCCGGCCGGTTCCGCTACCGTCGGGACGTCGCCCGCACCACCGGGCCGCCCGCCCGCACGACATGGAGGCAGCCGCATGGCCCCGAAGAAGACGCCGTCCGACAA
Source organism: Nocardioides panaciterrulae (assembly GCF_013409645.1). Taxonomy (NCBI): domain Bacteria; kingdom Bacillati; phylum Actinomycetota; class Actinomycetes; order Propionibacteriales; family Nocardioidaceae; genus Nocardioides; species Nocardioides panaciterrulae. Next base: position 3,538,548 of record NZ_JACCBG010000001.1, read on the forward strand.
GGTCACGCAGCTGCCCGACGGCCCGCCGGACGCCACCGGGCTGACGCCGCGCCAGCAGCGGGTCCTGAGCACGATCAAGAACTCCATCGAGCGCCGCGGCTACCCGCCGAGCATGCGCGAGATCGGCGACGCGGTCGGCCTGACGAGCTCCTCCAGCGTCTCCCACCAACTGCGGGTGCTGCAGGAGAAGGGGTTCATCAAGCGCGACCCGAACCGGCCGCGCGCCATCGAGGTGTTCCTGCCCGAGGTTCTCGCGGCCCGGCGCTCGATCTCGGCCGCCGAGGAGACGTCGTACGACGAGACCGGCGTCGGCGACGCGATGCCCGCCGCGCAGTACGTGCCGGTCGTCGGCCGGATCGCCGCCGGCGGCCCGATCCTGGCCGAGGAGCGCATCGAGGACGTCTTCCCGCTGCCCAAGCAGCTGGTCGGCGACGGCCAGCTGTTCCTGCTCGAGGTCTCCGGCGACTCGATGATCGACGCAGCGATCTGCAACGGCGACTACGTCGTGATCCGCCAGCAGCCGACCGCGGTCAACGGCGAGATCGTGGCCGCGATGATCGACGGCGAGGCCACCGTGAAGACCTTCCAGCGCAAGGACGGCCAGGTGTGGCTGCTCCCGCACAACCAGGCCTACGACCCCATCGACGGCACCCACGCCACGATCCTCGGGAAGGTGACCGCGGTCCTACGGCGGATGTGACGGTTGGGACGTAATGTCCTCCTCAGGATGACCTCCGGGTAATACTGGGTTTGCACAACCATTGATTTCCCGGAGAGTTTTCACGTGAGCATGCCGTCCCTGACCGCGATCGCGGGTGTCCGACAGCGGTACCCGCGCCTGACGCGCGGCGTGCTCGAACTGGTGCTCGTGCTGGTGCTGTGGCTGGGCTACAGCCTCTCCCGGCTCCTCGCCGACACCGCGATGACGCCCGCGCTGCAGCGCGCGCACGGCCTGCTGCACATCGAGAAGCACCTCGGCCTCCACTGGGAGGTCCCGCTCAACCAGCTGTTCAGCGCCCACGAGGTGCTGGGGCTGCTCGGAAGCTACTGGTACGCCGCGCTGCACTACGTGGTGACCTTCGCCGTGCTGGTCTGGCTCTACCTCCGCGGCCGGCACACCTACCTCCCGGCGCGCCGGGCCCTGGCGATCGCCACGATCCTGGGGCTGGTCATCTACCTGATGCTGCCCACCGCTCCGCCGCGGTTCCTCGGCGGCTACGTCGACGTGCTGGACCTGCACGCCGCCGCCGGCTGGTGGGGCACCGACGCCTCCGCGCCGCGGGGGCTCGGCGGCCTGACCAACCAGCTCGCGGCCTTCCCCTCGCTGCACGCCGGCTGGGCGCTGTGGTGCGCGATCGCGCTGCACCGGCACGCCCGCTGGTCGTGGGTGAAGGTGCTCGGCTGGCTCTACGCCGTCGGCACCGCCGTCGTGATCGTCGGCACCGGCAACCACTGGGTCCTCGACGTGCTGGTCGGCTGGCTGGTCATCGTCACCGGCTTCATGGTCGCCGACGGGCTGCCCGTCCGCGCCGACCGCGACCGCCGGGGCCGCATGGGGCCGCCGGACGGGGCGCTGGCCAACCGCCGCGCGCAGCTCGCGGTCGACTGAGGCGCGCTACCCCTCGGCCAGCCGGGCCAGCGCCTTGCGGACCACGGCCGGGTCGGTGGTGGTCCACATCGGGGGCAGGCTGGCCTTGAGGAAACCGCCGTACCGCGCGGTGGCCAGCCGCGGGTCGAGCACCGCGACCACGCCGCGGTCGGTGGTGGTGCGGATCAGCCGTCCCGCGCCCTGCGCCATCAGCAGCGCGGCGTGGGTCGCGGCGACCTGCATGAACCCGTTGCCGCCGGCCTTGTCGGCCGCCTTCTGCCGGGCACTCATCAGTGGGTCGTCGGGGCGCGGGAACGGGATCCGGTCGATAAGCACCAGCTGGCAGGTCTCGCCCGGCACGTCGAGGCCCTGCCACAGGCTCAGCGTGCCGAACAGGCAGGTGTGCGGGTCCTCGACGAACTGGCGGGCGAGCTCGGGCAGCTGCGCATCGCCCTGGGCCAGCGTGGTCAGGTGCGGCAGCCGCTCGCGCACCACCTCGGCCGCGGCCTCGGCCGCCCGCCGGCTGGAGAACAGCCCCAGCGTGCGGCCGCCGGCGGCGTCGACCAGCTCGACGATCTCGTCGAGCTGGGCCTTGCCGAGGCCGTCGCGGCCGGGCGGCGGCAGGTGCCGGGCGACGTAGAGGATCGCCTGCTGGCCGTAGTCGAACGGCGAGCCCACGTCGAGCCCCCGCCAGGGCAGCGCGTGCTCGGACAGCGCGCCGCCGACCGCCGCGCCCGCGGCGCCCTCGGTGACCCGCTCGCCGGGCTTCAGCCCGACGCTGCCGGCCACCGAGTTGAAGTCGCCGCCGAGCATCAGCGTCGCCGAGGTGAACACCACCGTCTTGTCGGTCAGCAGCTTGTCGCGCATCGGGCCCCAGACCTGCAGCGGCGCCACGCAGAGCCGCGGCGGCACCCGGCTCTGCCCGCCGCTGCCCCCCTCGGAGAGCCACAGCACGTCGGACTCGAGGTCGGCGGCCATCCGCTCGGCGTACGCGAAGACCTCCTGCACCGTGCCGCGCGCCTGGGTGCGGCCGGCGTCGGCGTCACCGGCGTCGCTCTCGCGGGGGTACGCCGAGAGGCAGGCGCGCGCGGCGTCGCGCACCAGCACCAGCGCGTCGGCCAGGTGCTGGGGCAGCCGCTCGAAGCGGCCTGGGTCGCAGCCGTCGATCGCGTCGCGCAGCGTCTCCCCCGCGTCGGCGAGGTCGTCGGCCTCGGACCCCTCGACGAACCGCTGCGAGCGGCGCGCGGCCCGCTCCACGTCGGGCGCGGAGAGCTCGTCGGTCGCGGCCTGGGTGACCCGGGCGGTCAGCTCGTGGGCCTCGTCGATCACGACGACGTCGTAGTCGGGGATCATCGGCACGCCCTCGATCGCGTCGATCGCGAGCAGCGAGTGGTTGGTGATGATCAGGTGGGAGCGGTGCGCCTTCTCCCGGGCCAGCTCGACGAAGCACTCCTGGCCGAACGGGCACTTCGCCGCGCCGAGGCAGTCGCGGTGGCCGACGCTGACCTGCCGCCACTCGCGGTCGGTGTGCCGCGGGGCGTTGTCGCGCTCGCCGGAGCCGCCGTTCTCGGCCTGCTCCTCGGCCCAGGACCGCAGCTCGAGGACCTTCTGGCCCATCGAGCCGGCCGGCATCTCCACCAGCGCGCCCTGCTCGTCGGGCACGCCCTCGCGGATCCGGTGCAGGCAGGCGTAGTTCGAGCGGCCCTTGAGCACGGCGTACGACGCGTCGACGCCCTCCTGCGACCCCACCGCCTCGACCAGGCGGGGCAGGTCGCGCTCGACGAGCTGGTGCTGCAGCGCGAGCGTCGCGGTGGCGACCACGACCCGCTGGTCGTGCAGCAGGCTCGGGACCAGATACGCCAGTGACTTGCCGGTGCCGGTGCCGGCCTGGACGAGCAGGTGCCGGCCCTCGCGCATCGACTCCGCGACCGCCTCGGCCATCGCGACCTGCCCGTCGCGGCGCCGGCCGCCGAGGGCCGCCACGGCGCCCTCGAGCACCGCGCCCACGCGGCCGGCACCCGAGCTCGGGGCGGTCGTGGAGTCGCTGTCGGCGGCGGAGGTCGGGGGCACCCGAGAACCCTAACCGCGGCCACGGACACCCGTTCCACGGAGTTCCACAGCCATCGGCCCTCGCGGGCCCTAAGGTGGACCGGTTGCGCCGTACGCCATCGGGGGCGGGCGCACCGCCCACCGGGCACGAGGACGGGAGAAGGATGGACGAGCACGTCGACTACCTCGAGGTGACGACCGACGACGGCCGGGTGCTGGAGGTGCTCACCGGCGGCGATCCCGACGGCCTGGCCTGGCTCTACCACAGTGGCTCGCCGAGCGCCGCGGTCCCGTTCGCCCGCTTCGAGGACGCCGCGCGGCGGCAGGGCTTGCGGATGATCACCTACTCCCGGCCGGGGTACGGCGGGTCCTCGCCGTACTCGTGGGAGGACGGCGCGCCCCGCGTCGTCGACGACGTGGCGGACTCGATGACGATCCTCGAGCAGCTCGGGGTCGAGGAGTTCGTGACGCTCGGCTGGTCCGGCGGCGGACCGCGGGCGCTGGCCTGCGGGGCGCTGCTGCCGGACCGGTGCCTGGCAGTCGCGACGCTGGCCGGGGTCGGGCCCAAGGACGGCCAGGGCCTGGACTGGTTCGCGGGCATGGCGCCGGAGAACCGCGCCGAGTACGCCGCGGCCGTGCAGGGCCCCGACGCCTACGCGGCCTACCTGACCGAGGACTTCCTGCCGATCCTGCAGACGCCGCTGGCCGAGCTGGTCGGCGCGATGGGCGGCCTGCTCACGCCGGTGGACGCGGCCGCGTTCACCGACGACCTGGGCGACTACCTCGCCCGCAGCCTGCAGCGCGCCGGCGCGCAGGGGGTCCGCGGGGTGCGCGACGACGGGCTGGTCGCGACCGCCCCGTGGGGCTTCGACCTCCAGTCGACCCGGGTCCCGGTCGGGGTCTGGCAGGGCCGGCAGGACGCGATGGTGCCGTTCGCGCACGGCGAGTGGCTCGCCGCGCACGTGCCCGGCGCCGAGCCGCACCTCTTCGACGAGGACGGCCACATCTCGCTCGCCGTCCGGATCGAGGAGATCCTCGCCGACCTCAAGGTGCTCGCGGGTCGCTGACCTGCCGCCGGCCGCGCCGGCGGTGACCCCCTCCGGGCGGGCGCGCGGCCGGCACGCCCGCCGTCAGCGGCTGCCCGGGGTCGGTCAGTCGTCGTGGCCCCCGCCCTCCCCGGCGGAGAGCTGGAACGCGGGCCGCCCGGCCCGGCACTCCGCGCGGACCTCGACACGCCGGCCGCCGTCCTCGGTGCGGCCCTCGAAGGACACCTCGACCCGCTGGGGACCCCGGTCGCTCACGGAGACCGCGTACCCGGGATCGGGCTGGGCGGCCACCAGACCGGCCTGCACGCCCCGGCAGCCGACCGTGAGGTACCCGCCCCGACCCGCCCAGGTCTCCCGGTGGGTCGCCGTGGGCGCCGGTCGGTCGGACCCCGAGGTCCCCGGCGAGCCCGGCGGCTGCCCCCCCGAGGAGGGACCCGACGCCGAACCCGACGCCGACCCCGGCGGGGTGGTCCCCGAGGGGCCCGGAGGAGCCGAGGGACCCGCGGTCGCCGAGGGACCCGGAGCGCCCCCGCCCGGCGCCCGGCCCCCCGTCCCGCCGGGCACCACCGCGGTCACCGACCGCCCGGGGCCCAAGTCCTCGCCGACGCTGGAGATCACCCACCACACCGCGGCCGAGCCGACCGCCACGACTGCCAGCCACGCCAGCGCGGCCACCAGCGGCCACCGCCATCGACTCATCCGGTCATCCTGCCGTCCGTCGGGACCGACGCCACCCGGCCGCGGTCTACCGTTCCAGCATGACCAGCATCCTCGTGGTCGAGGACGACGACGGGATCCGGACCGGCCTGCAGCGCGGGCTGCGGGAGCGCGGCTTCGCGGTCGCGACCGCCGCCCGTGGGTTGACCGGGCTGGAGCTGGTGCTGCGCGAGTCGCCGGAGGTCGTGCTGCTCGACCTCGGGCTCCCCGACGTCGACGGCCTGACGCTGATCTCGATGATCCGGGCGGCCAGCCGGGTCCCGATCATCGTGATCACCGCCCAGGACGACGACCCGACGATGGTCCGCGCCCTCGACGGCGGGGCCGACGACTACGTCGTCAAGCCGTTCGGCACCGAGCAGGTGGCAGCCCGGATCCGCGCGGTGCTCCGCCGCGGCGGCCGGGAGACCTCGCCGCCCGCGCCGCTGCGGGTCGGGTCGCTGGTCGTCGAGGAGCGCAGCCGCACCGCCACCCTCGGCGGCGAGACCCTGGACCTCTCGCGCAAGGAGTTCGACCTGCTGCTCCTGCTGGCCTCCCGCGCCGGCGAGGTGGTCACCAAGCGCGAGCTCCTCGCCGAGGTCTGGCAGCAGGCGTACGGCGGGTCCGACCGGACCGTCGACGTGCACCTGTCCTGGCTGCGCCGCAAGCTCGGCGAGTCCGCCGCCGAGCCGCGCTACCTGCTCAGCGTCCGGGGGGTCGGCGTACGCCTCGTCGACCCCGAGCCCGTGCCGGACCCCGAGCCCGACTCCGGGGGGCCCTGATGCGCCGCCGCATCTCATGGCTGGTCGTCGTCACCACGTCGGCGGTGGTGGCGGCCTTCGTGATCCCGCTGTGCCTGCTGGTGCGCACCCTGGCCGAGGACCGCGCGATGGCCGCGGCCGACCAGGAGGCCCGCAGCGTCGCGATCCTCGTCGCCCGGGTGCCCGACGCCGCCCGTCTGCGAGCGCTGGTGCGGGAGATCGACCGGCGCGGCGCGCCGTCCACCCAGGTGCTCACCGGTGACGGGCGGACGCTGGGCTCGGGCCCGTCGATGGCGGGCGACCCGGAGGTACGCCGGGCCCGGTCCGGCGAGGCCTTCACGGTCGTCGACGCCCGCGGCGGCCGGGTGCTGCTGCCGGTGGTGGGCCCCCACGGCACCGCCGTGGCGCGCGCCACCGTCGCGCCGGCCGAGCTGCGCCAGGGCGTCTCCCGGGCCTGGGCGGCGATCGTCGGGCTGGGTGTGGTGCTGCTCGCGCTCGCGGTGCTGCTGGCCTCGCGGCTGGGGCGCCGGGTCAGCGACCCGCTGATCGAGGTCGCCGCGACCGCCCACCGGCTTCGCGAGGGCGAGCTGGACGCCCGCGCCGAGGTCCGCGGCCCCGAGGAGACCCGCGAGCTGGCCCGCGCGCTCAACGGCCTCGCCGAGCGCACCCGGGAGCTGCTCGCCAGCGAGCGCGCCGCCGTGGGCGACCTCTCCCACCGGCTGCGGACGCCGGTCACCGCGCTGCGCCTGGACTCCGAGGGCGTCGCCGACCCCGAGCTCGCCGAACGGCTCGGCGAGCACATCGCGACCCTCCAGCGCACCATCGACTCGATCGTCCACGAGGCCCGCCGCCCGGTCCGCACCGATCTGCCGACCGGCTGCGACGCGGTCACGGCGGTGCGCCGGCGGGTGGAGTTCTGGCGCCCCCTCGCCGACGACCAGGGCCGCGAGCTCCGGGTCGACCTGCCCGCCGTCGCGCTGCGGGTGCCGATGGCGGCCGAGGACCTCGGCGACCTCGTCGACGTGCTCGTCGACAACGTCTTCGCCCACACCGCCGAGGGCACCGGGCTGCGCCTGGAGCTGCGCCCGGTCCGCGAGGACACCGGCCCGGTAGCGGTGCTGGAGGTCGCCGACGCCGGCCCCGGCCTCCCGGTCCGGGACGCCGCCGGCCCCGGCCCGGGACCCGGCCGCCCCGACCGCGCCGGCGCCGGCACCGGCATCGGCAGTGGCGCCACCCGGCTCGGGACGACCGGGCTGGGCCTGGACATCGCCCGGCGCGCCGCGGCCGGCAGCGGCGGCCGGCTCTCCACCGGGCGGGCACCCGAGGGCGGCGCGCTGGTGACCGTGGTACTGCCGCTGCTCGAGGGCTGAGCGGCGCGGGAGCCGGTCAGTCATCGTGACCGGCATGGCCGGCGGGACCGTCCTCACCGCCGGCGTGCTCGCCACCACGCTCGCCGGGCTCGCCGTCCTCGCCGTCCTCGCCGGGCCTGGCGGCCGTGGCCGCGGTGGCTCGGGCCCCGCGCGATGCCGTTGCTGTCCCGGCAGTCGCGGCAGCCGCGGTCGTCGAGGTCGCCGGGGCAGCCGGGGCGGCCCGCGGAGATGGCGGGGCCGGCAGCACCACGGTGTGCACCACGTCCACGACACAGACGCCGTGCTCAAGGTGGGCGTGCCTTGGGCACGGCGCCCAGCGGACCTTGGTGACCGGGCGCGCGGGACGCGGGGCACGGTCCGGCTGCTGGCGTACGGCGCTCGTCGCGGCGGCCGGCGTGCCGGCGTCGGGCGGGAGGCCGGGGCTGGTGTGCGCGTAGGCGACGGCCGAGCCGGCGGCGCCCGCCACGACGGCCAGGGCGAGGATCCAGGCGGAGATGCGTCTCATGGCGACAGGCTCGGCGCTCTTGGGTCAGGAGCGCGTCGGGGGAACCTCAAATCCCCCTCAAGGCCCACCTTGACCCGGACTTGACGACGCCATGAGGACGGCTTGGCGTCCCGGCCCGCAGCGTGGCGGCCATGACCTACTCGGCATCTTCTCGAGACCGCTACCGGCTCGCGGTCAGCGCGGTCACCGGCGTCTCCCTGGTGGGCGCCCTCACTGCGGCCGGCTGGCTGGCCGGCCTGGCCTCCCGCGACCACGCGAAGGAGGTTGCGAGCACCCAGGCCGTCGCGGCGCAGCGGTCGCGGGTCGCGGCAGCCGCCGCCGCGAAGGCCGAACGGGCGCGGGCGCGGTACGACGCCGCACTCGCCCGGCGCGCCCAGCGACCCCACGTGGTGTTGCGCCAGCGACCGGTGCAGACGCGGGTCACCACCCGGTACGTCCACGCCACTGCCGGGTCCGCCCCGATCGGCGGCGGAGGCAGCGTGAGCACGCCCCCTCCTCCGGCTCCGGCTGCCGCGCCGCCCCCGGCCGCACCGGCGCCCGCTGCCCCGCCGCCCGCCCCGCCCGCGGCCGCACCCGCACCGCCGCCCCCACCGCCGCCGGCACCCGCCCCTGCGCCGAGCACAGGCTCCGGGGGAGGTGGCTGAGATGGCGGCCGCGACCACGTTCTCCGCCCTGGGCTGCCACGTGCACGTGGGTGTGCACGACGCCGCCGACCTGGGGCCGGCGCGCCGGCTCGCCGAGGAGGTCCTGCGCGACGTCGACGAGGTGTGCAGCCGGTTCCGCGCCGACTCCGACCTGAGCCGGGTCAACCGCCAGCCCGGCCGCCGGGTCGGGGTCCACCCGCTGCTGCTCGAGGCGGTCGAGGCGGCGCTCGGTGCCGCCCGGGCGACCGACGGGCTGGTGCACCCACTGCTCGGCCGTCCGCTGGTGCAGCTCGGCTACGACCGGGACCACGCCCGGCTCACCGAGTGCCCCGGCGCTCCGGTGGTCCCGGTCACCCCGCCGGGCCCGCACGCCTGGCGCGAGGTGCGCCTCGACCCCGACGGCGCGATCCGGATCCCGGCCGGCACCGCGCTCGACCTCGGCGCGACCGGCAAGGCCTGGGCGGCCGACCTGGTCGCCGCGGCCTTCACCGCCGGGCTCACCGGGCCCGCGGTCGTCAGCGTCGGCGGCGACCTCGCGCTCGCGACCCCCACCGGCCGGCCGGTGCATCCGCCCTGGCCGGTCGCGGTCGCCGAACGACCCGGCGACCCGGTGCAGGCCCTGGTCACGCTCGATCACGGCGGCCTGGCCACCTCCAGCACCCAGGTGCGCCGCTGGACGCGCAACGGCGTACGACGCCATCACCTGCTCGATCCTCGCACCGGCCAGCCGGTCGCCGGCGTGTGGCGCACGGTCACCGCGACCGGGGCGACCTGTGTCGCCGCGAACACCGCCTCGACCGCCGCCGTGGTCCTGGGCGAGCAGGCCCCCGACTGGCTGCTCGGGCACGGCGTCGACGCCCGGCTGGTCGCCGCCGACGGCACCGTCCGCACGGTCGGTGCCTGGCCCCAGACCCCCCGCGAGGAAGGGACAGCCGCATGAGCAACGACCCTCTGCTGTGGTACCTCAACCGGAGCACCGGGCTGGTGCTGCTGGTCGCCCTCACCGCCAGCACCGCCCTGGGCGTGCTCGCGCTGGGCGGCCGGTCCGGCGGCGGGCTGCCGCGCTTCGTCACCCAGTCCCTGCACCGCAACCTGGCGTTGGTCTCGGTGACGCTGCTGGCGGCGCACGTGGTCTCGGCCGTCGCCGACAGCTTCGTCGACATCCGGTGGTGGCAGGCCGTCGTACCGTTCGGCGCGACCTACCGGCCGCTCTGGCTGGGCCTCGGCGCGCTGTCGCTGGACCTGGTGGCCGTGGTCGTGGTGACCAGCCTGCTGCGCGCCCGGATGGGCCACCGGGCCTGGCACGGCATCCACCTGGCCGCGTGGGCGTGCTGGGTGCTCGCGGTCGGTCACGGCCTGGGCATCGGCACCGACCTCGGGCTGACGCCCGCGGATCTGTTCGCGGTGGAGCACCGGTGGGCCACGCTGCCGACGGCCGTCTGCGTCGGCGTGATGCTGGGGGTCACGGTGGTCCGGCTCTGGCGCGGCCTGTGGCCGGGGACCGACCCGGAGGGGGCCCGATGAGCGCCCTCGCCTCACCGGTGCCGGTGCCGCAGGAGGTCGCGGTGCATGAGGGACCCGCGCTGCTGGCGGGCCTCACCGACGGCCCGTCGCTGGCCGCCCACCGCGGCCGGTACGGCGCGCTGCCGGAGGTCGGGCTGGCCGCGCTCCGCGAGCTCATCCGGGCGTCCGGCCTGCGCGGCCGTGGCGGCGCGGCGTTCCCGTTCGTCCGGAAGCTCGACACAGCGGCGGGCAGCACCGCGAGCCGGGCCCCGGGCCGGCGCGGGGGCCGCGAGGCGGTGGTCGTGGTCAACCTCAGCGAGGGCGAGCCGGGCAGCGCCAAGGACAGCGCACTGGCGCTGACCCGGCCGCACCTGGTCCTCGACGGGGCGGTCGCCACCGCGTGCGCCCTGCGGGCCCGCGAGGTGCACGTCGTGGTCGCCGGCGACCGGCCGGCGGTGCGCGAGTCGGTGGTCCGGGCGCTCGACGAGCGGGACGATGCCGTGCCGATCCGGCAGCACGCCACCGAGCCGCGGTTCGTGGGCGGCCAGGCGCGCGCCGTGGTCGAGCTGCTCGCCGGTCGGCCCAACCTGCCGGTGACCTCCTGGGCACCGGAGGCCGTCGCCGGGCTGGCCGGCCGGCCGACGCTGCTCTCGAACGCCGAGACCTGGGCCCATGTCGGGCTGCTGGTGCTCCGCGGTGGGGCGGCGTACCGCCATCACGGCACCGACCGCGAGCCCGGCACCACGCTGCTCACGCTGACCCGCCCCGGCTTCGTGCCGCACGTGCACGAGGTGGGCTACGGCACGCGGCTGCGCGACCTGCTGCCCCCCGGCGTGCACGGGCACCCGGCGCTGGTCGGCGGCTTCCACGGCTCGTGGGCCACCTGGCCGACGCTGCGCGCGGCCCGGGTCTCGGTGCCCGGGATGAGCGCTCTCGGAGCGCCGCTCGGGGCCGGAGTGCTGCTGGCGCCGGGCGGGTCCTGTCCGCTGACGCTCACCAGCCGGGTGGTCGACTACCTGGCCGGCCAGAGCGCGGGCCGGTGCGGGCCGTGCCACAACGGGTTGCCGGCGCTGGCGAGCGTCGTCCGCGAGCTCGTGCACGGCGATGCCGACGGCGGCGTCTCCGGGGCGGCCGGCCGGGCCGGCCGGCTCGCCGCGCTGGTCACCGGTCGTGGGGCCTGCGCGCACCCCGACGGCACGGCCCGGCTGGTGCGGTCGGTGCTCGCGGTGTTCCCCGACGAGGTCGCCGAGCACGCCGCGGGCCGCTGCGCCGTCGAGCCGGTCGGCAGCGCCGCCGAGGATGCTGGCGAGGTGGCCTCGTGAGCCGCCGGCTGCGGGTGGACTGGCCGAGCTGCCGGGCGCGCGGACTCTGCCACGAGCTGCTGCCCGAGCTCGTCGACCTCGACGAGTGGGGCTACCCCGTCGTCGCCGGCGAGGTCACCGACGCGCTCCTCGCCGACGCCCGGGCCGCCGTACGCGCCTGTCCGCGGCTCGCGCTGCGGCTGACCGACCGCTGAGCGGCCGGGCGGGCGGCCGGCGGGCGCACGGTCAGACCGCGTACGCCGCCAGCTCGCCGGCCAGGTCCGCGTTCGCGCGGCCGTGGACGACGGTGCCGTCCGCGGTGTGCTCGAGCGAGGCGATCTCGCCGTGCTGGTGCAGCCGGTTGATCAGGTCGCCGCGCTCGTAGGGCAGCAGCGCGTGGAACTCCACGTCCGGGCGCGGCAGCTCGCTGTCCACCAGCCGGAGCGCCTCGGTGATCCCCTCGCCGGTCTTCGCCGAGACCACCACGCAGTGCGGCTCGCGCTGCCGGACCCGGGCGAGCACCATCGGGTCGGCGGCGTCGGCCTTGTTGATCACGACCAGCTCGGGCACCCGGTCGGCGCCGATCTCGGCGAACACCTCGCGCACCGCGGCCAGCTGGCCCTCGGGGTCGGGGTGGGAGCCGTCGACGACGTGCAGGATCAGGTCGGCGTCGGCGACCTCCTCCAGCGTCGAGCGGAACGCCTCGATGAGCTGGTGGGGCAGGTGCCGGACGAACCCGACGGTGTCGCTCATCGTGTAGACCCGGCCGTCGGTGGTGGTGGTACGACGGGTGGTGGGGTCCAGCGTCGCGAACAGCGCGTTCTCCACCAGTACGCCGGCGTCGGTGAGCCGGTTGAGCAGGCTGGACTTGCCGGCGTTGGTGTAGCCGGCGATCGCCACCGCGGGGATGGCGTGGCGGCGCCGCTCGGCCCGCTTGGTGTCGCGGGTGCCCTTCATCGCCTTGAGGTCGCGGCGCAGCTTGGCGATCTTGGTGTTGATCCGTCGCCGGTCGGTCTCGATCTTGGTCTCACCGGGGCCACGGCCACCGATACCGGCGCCGGCCGCGACCCGGCCGCCGGCCTGCCGGGAGAGGTTGCCACCCCAGCCGCGCAGGCGCTGCTTCATGTAGTTGAGCTGGGCCAGCTCGACCTGGGCCTGCCCCTCCCGGGACTTCGCGTGCTGGGCGAAGATGTCGAGAATCAGCGCGGTCCGGTCGACGGCCTTGACCTTGAGCCGGTCCTCGAGGTTGCGCAGCTGGCTGGGGGCCAGCTCGCCGTCCAGGATCACGGTGTCGGCGCCGGTGGCCTGCACGATCTCGCGCAGCCCGTCGACCTTGCCGCGGCCGATGTAGGTGGCCGGGTCCGGCTTCTGGCGGCGCTGGTAGATCGCGTCGAGCACCTCCGAGCCGGCGGTCTCGGCGAGCAGCGCGAGCTCGGCCATGGAGTTCTCGGCGTCCTCCACGCTGCCCTCGGTCCACACGCCCACGAGCACGACCCGCTCCAGGCGCAGCTGGCGGTACTCGACCTCGGTGATGTCCTCGAGGTCGGTGCGCAGGCCAGCGACGCGGCGCAGCTCGTGCCGCTCGGCCAGGTCGAGCTCACCGCTGGTCAGCTCGGGATCGGGCTCGTCGGCCCACGAGTCGTCGGGCGCCTCGTCGGGCCCCTCGTCGCGGCCGTCCGGGTCGGCGTAGCCGGAGACCCAGTCGTCGGCCTCCTCGAGCCGGTCCCACTCGCGGGTGGCGTCGAGCTCGGCGTCGAGGTTGAAGTCGCGTGCGTTCGTCATATGCCTCTCAGGGTAGGTGCGGGACCCGGGGTGCGCGAGCCGATATCGGTCGCGACACGTCCCACACAGGGCTCAACGCCGTGGACCGGGCGCCGATTCCCGGCAGTAGGTTTGCCTGGTGACCTCCCCCAGCGCAGGAAATGTTCCCGACCGGGCCCCGAATGTTCCCGACCGGGCCCGCGTCGTGATCATCGGCGGCGGCGTGATCGGCTGCTCGATCGCCTACCACCTCGCGCACGCCGGCTGGACCGACGTGGTGCTGCTCGAGCGGGACCGGCTCACCTCCGGCACCACCTGGCACGCCGCCGGGCTGATGACCTGCTTCGGCTCCACCTCGGAGACCGCCACCGGGATCCGGCTCTACTCCCGCGAGCTCTACGCCCGGCTCGAGGAGGAGACCGGGCAGGCCACCGGGTTCCGGCCGGTGGGGCTGATCGAGGCGGCCGCCGACGCCGACCGGCTCGAGGAGTACCGCCGGGTCGCCACGTTCCAGCGGCACCTGGGCCTGGACGTCGAGGAGATCTCCCCCCGCGAGATGGCCGAGCTGTTCCCGTGGGCGCGCACCGACGACCTGCTGGCCGGCTTCCACGTGGCCGGCGACGGCCGGGTCAACCCGGTCGACCTCACCACCGCGCTCGCCAAGGGCGCGCGGCAGCTCGGCGTCCGGATCGTGGAGGGCGTCACGGTCACCGACGTGCGCACCGACCGCGGCGAGGTCCGCGGCGTGGCCACGACCGCCGGCGACGTCGAGTGCGAGTACGTCGTGAACTGCGCCGGCATGTGGGCCCGCGAGCTCGGCGCGCGGAACGGGCTGGTGATCCCGAACCAGGCCGCCGAGCACTACTACCTGATCACCGACACCATCGACGGGCTCGGCCCGGACACGCCGGTCTTCGAGGACCCGGCCGCCTACGGGTACTACCGCGAGGAGGGCGGCGGCATGATGGTCGGGCTGTTCGAGCCGCAGGCCGCGCCCTGGCAGGTGGAGGGCATCCCCGCCGACTTCTCCTTCGGCAAGATCGCGCCGGACTGGGACCGGATGGCGCCGTTCCTGGAGCGGGCGATGGCCCGGGTGCCGGTGACGCTGGAGGCCGGCGTACGCACCTTCTTCTGCGGCCCCGAGTCGTTCACGCCCGACCTGGCCCCGGCCGTCGGCGAGGCGCCGGGGATCCGCAACTACTTCGTCGCCGCCGGCATGAACTCGGTGGGGGTGCTCTCGGCCGGCGGGCTGGGCAGGGTGGTGGCGCACTGGCTCACCACCGGGCGCCCGGACGTGGACGTGACCGGCTTCAACGTCGACCGGTTCCGGCCGCACCAGGCCGACGACGGCTACCGCGCCGCGCGCACCACCGAGATCCTCGGCACCGTCTACGCCGCGCACACCCCCGGCAAGCAGCTGCGCTCGGCGCGCAACGCGCTGCTCTCGCCCGTCCACGACCGGCTGGTCGAGCAGGGCGGGCTGCTGCGCGAGGTCTCCGGCTGGGAGGGCGCGGACTGGTTCGCCGGGCCGTGGGTCGCGCCGGTGGCCGAGCCGACCTGGGGCCGGGCGCCGTGGTTCGCGCAGTGGGAGGCCGAGCACCGCACGGTCCGCGAGGGCGTGGGGCTGATGGACATGAGTTTCATGGCCAAGCTCCGGGTCCGCGGCGCCGACGCCGGTGCGGTGCTCGACCGGGTCTCGGCGGGCGCCGTGAACGGGGCGCCGGAGACCATCACCTACACCCAGTGGCTCGACCACGACGGCCACCTCGAGGCCGACCTGACCGTCACCAAGCTCGCCGACGACGACTTCCTGGTGGTCGCCTCCGACACCGCCCACGGGCACGCGCTGGCCTGGCTGGGCCGCCAGGTCGCGGTCGCGGGCGACGTCGACGTGACCGTCGAGGACGTCACCGCCGAGTTCGCCCAGCTGAACCTGCAGGGGCCGCGGTCGCGGGAGCTGCTGGCCTCGCTCACGACGGCCGACCTGTCGACCGAGGCCTTCGGCTTCCGGACCGCCCGGTGGATCGACGTGGCCGGCTCCCGGGTGCTCTGCGCCCGGATCACCTACCTCGGCGAGCTCGGCTACGAGCTGTATGTGCCCGCCGGCGACGGCCTGAAGGTGTACGACGCGCTGCAGGCCGCGGGCGCGGCGTACGACCTGCGCCCGGTCGGGCTCAAGGCACTGTCCTCGCTGCGGCTGGAGAAGGGCTACCGCGACTTCGGCCACGACGTCGACAACACCGACTGCCCGCTCGAGGTCGGCCTCGGGTTCGCGCTGGCGCTGGACAAGCCCGGCGGCTTCGTGGGCCGCGAGGCGGTGCTGGCCCGGCGTGAGGCCAACGCGGCGCGGGGCGGGATGGCCCAGCGGCTGGTGCAGCTGCGGGTGCTCGACCCGGAGCCGCTGCTGTTCCACGCCGAGGTCGTGCACCGCGACGGCGTCCCGGTGGGCTACGTGCGCGCCGCGTCGTACGGCTGGACGGTCGGCTCCGCGGTCGGGCTGGCGTTCGTCGCCGGTGGCGGCGCGCCGGTGACCGCGGACTGGCTCGCCGCGGGGTCCTGGGAGGTCGACGTGGCCGGCACCCGGTGGCCGGTGGAGGTCTCGCTGCGGCCGTTCTACGACCCGACCTCGGCGCGGGTGCGTGCCTGAGGCGGCGGTGGACGTCGTCCGCCTCTCCCCCGACGGGCGCGAGCTCGCCGCCCTGCTGCCGGCCGTCGGGCCGGACCGGCTGCTGCTCGGCATCACCGGCGCCCCGGGCGCGGGCAAGTCGACGTTGGCCGCCGCGCTCGCCGCCCGGGCGCCGGGCGCGGTGGTGGTGCCGATGGACGGCTTCCACCTCGCCGACGTCGAGCTGGTGCGGCGCGGGCTGCGCGAGCGCAAGGGCGCGCCGGAGACCTTCGACGCGTGGGGGTACGCCGCGCTGCTGGGCCGGATCCGCGCGCGGCCCGACCACGTGGTGATGGCGCCGGCGTTCGAGCGTGATCTGGAGCAGCCGCTGGCCGGGGCGGTGCCGGTGCCGCCGTCGGCGCCGCTGGTGGTGACCGAGGGCAACTACCTGCTGCTCGAGGGCCCCGAGTGGGTGGCCGCGCGGGCCTGGCTCGACGCGGTCTGGCACGTCACCTGCGACGCGGCGGTGCGGGTGCCGCGGCTGCTGGCCCGCCACCAGGCGTCCGGCAAGTCCCCCGCCGCCGCGCGTGAGTGGGTGGTGCGGGTCGACGAGGCCAACGCCGCGCTCGTGGACGCCGCCGCCCGCCGCGCCGACCTGGTCCTGGACCTGACCGGCTGGGCGGGCCCCGCCGGCCGGTAGGCCCGCCCGTTCGCCCGCCCGTTCCCCGGCCCGGGTGACCAACCTGGGGGGGCACGGATGCCCCGTCCGGGTCACGCGCACCTCCAGCCCCGGGGGTCACACTGAGGGGGTCGGTTTCGGGCGGCGTCGCCCGGGAGGGCGGTGGTCAGGATGCGGCGGCTCCAGGCGTGGCTGGCCACGGACCGGGGACGGCGGACCGGCCTCGCGGCCGCGGTGGCGCTCGCGGTGCTCGCGGTGGCGTTCGGCCGGCTGGCCGGCCTGGACCCGAGCGTGCGCGGCCCCGGGATCGTCGGGCTCGAGCTCGCGGGCGTCCCTGGCGTCTGGACCGGCCGCTGACGTTCCGGACCGACCGCGACTGCCTGGTCCAGCCCGACCGGGTCGGCTGGCCGATCCTCGCGTGGCTGGTCGTCGGCGTGACAGCAGCAACCCCCACCGACCACGGACACCACCCCCGGCGCTAAGGAGAGGGGCACACCCGCGCCCTTCTCCTTAGCGCGCGGGGGGTGGTGTCCCCCGGGCGCTACTTGGGGGGCATCCGGATGCCGCCGTCGACGCGGACGGTCTCGCCGTTCATGTAGGGGTTGCGCAGGCACTCCAGCACCATCGAGGCGAGCTCCTCGGGCTGCCCGAGCCGCTTGGGGAACAGCACGCTCTCGCCGAGCTTGGCCTTGAACGCCTCGGCGTCGCCGCCGAAGTCGTAGATCGGGGTGTCGATCAGCCCGGGCGCGACGGTGTTGAGCCGGATCGCGGCGGCGGACAGGTCGCGGGCCACCGGCAGGGTGAGGCCGACCAGGCCGCCCTTGGAGGCGGAGTACGCCGCCTGCCCGATCTGGCCGTCGAACGCCGCGACGCTGGCGATGTTGACGATCGCGCCACGCTCGCCGCTCTCGGTGGGCTCGAGCCGGCTCATCTCGGTGGCCGCGACGCGGATCGCGTCGAAGCTGCCGACCAGGTTGATCGCGATCACCTTGCGGAACGCGTCGAGGTCGTGCGCGGAGTCGACCTCGCCGTCCCGGCCGATGGTGCGCTGGGCCCAGCCGATGCCGGCCGAGTTCACCAGGACCCGCAGCGGGCCGAGCTCGCTCGCCCGGCGTACCGCCGCCTTGATCTGCTCGGTGTCGGTCACGTCGACGCTGACGAAGACGCCGCCGATCTCCTTGGCCAGCGCCTCGCCCTTGTCGGCCTGCAGGTCGGCCACGACCACCGTCGCGCCGGCCGCGGCGAGCTGGCGGGCGACGGCCGCGCCGATGCCCGACGCCGCCCCGGTCACGATCGCTGATGCTCCGTTGAAGTCCATGGGGCCGCAGCATAGGGAACGGGTTGGGGGCCCCGGCACGACAGGTCAGAGCGCGGTGGTCCCGGCGGCCACCACCACGGCCGGGCCGGTGAGCAGCACCCGGTCCTCCGGGGTCCAGGTGACCGTGAGCGTGCCGCCGGGCACGTCCACCCGGTAGGCCAGCTCCGAGCGCGGCGCCGCGCCCTCGTCGACCGCTCGGTCGGCCAGCGCGGTCGCGACCATCACCGCGCCGGCGCCGGTGCCGCACGAGCGGGTCTCCCCCGACCCGCGCTCGTGCACCCGCATCGCGACGTGCCGCTCGGCGCGGCGGACGACGAACTCGACGTTGACGCCGTGCGGGTAAGTCTCCGTGTCGTACGTCGGCTCCTCGAGCAGCCGGCCGGCGTCCTCGAGCGCGTCGACGAACGCCACCGCGTGCGGGTTGCCCATGTCGACGTGCCGGGCCGGCCAGCTGTGCAGCCCGACGCCGACCACGGTCTGGCCGAGCACCTTCGGGGCGCCCAGGTCGGTGGTCACCAGGTCGCCGGCGACCGTCAGCACCTTCACGCCCGCGCGGGTCGCGACCGGGATCGGGGCGTCCCCGTCGACGAGGCCCGCGTCCACGAGGTGGCGGGCGAAGACCCGGCTGCCGTTGCCGCACATCTCGGCCGGCGACCCGTCGGCGTTGCGGTAGTCCATGAACCACTCGGCGTCCTGGCCGTGGATCAGCGCCGCGTCGGGCCCGTCGTACGACGCGGTCCGGATGATCCGCAGCACCCCGTCGCCGCCGAGGCCGGCGCGGCGGTCGCACAGCGCCCGTACCCGGGCGGCGTCGAGCGGCCCGTGCACCGAGCCGTCGGGGTCGGGCAGCAGCACGAAGTCGTTCTCGGTGCCGTGGCCCTTGAGGAACGGGTAGCCGGCGGTGGCTTCAGGCAGAGATCCGGTCGCGAGGGCGGTCACGCCTCCACGGTATCGGCACGGGCGCCGGGCGGACGTCGTACGACGGGGCCGCCCCGCCCACGACCGGACCGGATGACGGTGCCGGCGCTGCCCGCGCAGCCCCGCTCGGCCCCGCTCAGTCGCCGCGGTAGGGACCCCCGACGTCGTAGCGCACGCACGCGAAGTCGCCGTTGCGCGCCACCTCGGTGAGCCGGAGGTCGAACGGCCGGGGCAGCAGCGGCCGCCCGGCGCCGAGCGTGACCGGCGCGAGCTGCACGCACAGCTCGTCGAGCAGCCCCGCCTCGGCGAAGTCGGCGGCCAGGTCGCCGCCGCCGACCACCCACAGGTCCTTGCCGCCCGCGGCCGCCACCATCGCCGCGTGCACCGGTCGCACGTCGCCGCGGGCGAACCGGATGTCGGCCCCCTCCACCGGCGCCGGGTCGCGATGGGTCAGCACCCAGGTGGGCATCGGGTAGGGCCAGGCCTCGCCGCGGTCGACGTGGTGCGCGCGGATCCACGCGTACGTCGTCGCGCCCATCACCAGCGCCCCGATGCCCGCGATGAACGGCCCGTAGGCCATCGGCCCGGCCTCGTCGATGTGCTGCTTGAACAGCCAGTCCAGCGAGTCGTGCTCGTCGGCCAGGAAGCCGTCCAGCGTCGCCGCCGTGTAGTAGGTGGTCCGGGTCATCGGGTCTCCCTCCGTGGCAACGCCCACGCTAGGGCGCGGCACCGACAGCCGGCGCGCCCGGCGCGCTCGGCACGGCGGGCGCGCCCAGCGCGGCCACCGCGGCGAGCGCCCGTTCGACCCGGTCCGGGGCGTCGAAGGGCACCCACACGATCCGCGGGTCCTTGCGGAACCACGAGTCCTGCCGGCGGGCGAACCGGCGGGTCGCCACGACGGTCCGCTCGCGCGCCTCGTCCAGCGTCAGGTCGCCGGCGAGGTGCGCCGCGACCTCGCGATAGCCGATCGCGCGGCCGGCGGTCCGGCCCTCGGCCAGCCCCTCGGCGAGCAGCCGCTCGACCTCGGCCACGAGGCCGTCGGCGAACATCTGGTCCACCCGCTGCGCGATCCGGGCGTCCAGCGTGGGCCGGTCGATGTCCAGCCCGACCTGGACGGTCGCGGCGTCGGCGTAGGCCATGGTCGGCAGCGAGGCGCTGAACGGCCGGCCGGTGATCTCGATGACCTCGAGGGCCCGGACCACCCGGCGGCCGTTCTCGGGCAGGATCCGGGCCGCCGCCTCGGGGTCGCGCCCGGCCAGCCGCCGGTGCAGGGTCGGCGCGCCGACCGCGGCCAGCTCCTCCTCGAGCCGGCTACGGACCGCCTCGTCGGTGCCCGGGAAGTCGAAGCGGTCCAGGATCGCGCGGGTGTAGAGCGCGGATCCGCCCACCAGCACCGGGACCTTGCCGGCCGCCCGCAGCGCCCCGATCACCGCCCGCGCCTGCTGCTGGAACTCCGCGACCGTGAGCGGGTCGCGCACCGTCAGCAGGTCGAGCAGGTGGTGCGGGATGCCCCGCCGCTCGGCGGGTGGGAGCTTGGCCGTGCCGACGTCCATGCCGCGGTAGACCTGCATCGCGTCGGTGTTGACGACCTCGCCGCCGAGCCGCTCCGCGAGGTCCAGCGAGAGCCCGGTCTTGCCGGACGCGGTCGCCCCGACGACGGCCACGACCGGCACGGCGGCGCGTCTCGTCGGCGCGGCGGTCCGGGGCTCGGGCATGTGGTTAGTGTGGCAGCAACGGGGTACACGACCGGTGCCAGCCACCGGGTCCGACCTATCGTGCCGGACCCTCGAACCAGGAGTGCCATGAGCTTCTTCAACAAGGCCAAGGACGCGCTCACCGACGCCGTGGACAAGCACGGCGACAAGATCGCCGACGGCATCGACAAGGCAGCCGAGGTGATCGA
Source organism: Nocardioides panaciterrulae (assembly GCF_013409645.1). Lineage (NCBI taxonomy): Bacteria > Bacillati > Actinomycetota > Actinomycetes > Propionibacteriales > Nocardioidaceae > Nocardioides > Nocardioides panaciterrulae. The sequence goes on from NZ_JACCBG010000001.1 coordinate 3,559,195, forward strand.
CGACAGGACCGGTGGCAAGCACGCCGACCGGCTCGCCACCGGCGCCGCGAAGGCCAAGGACGCCCTGGACCGGCTCGACGGCAAGGACGACGACATGCCCGGCGGCGGCCGGCACCGCTCGGGCGGAGACGCCCGGTGACCGCGCCGATCCCCGAGGAGGAGGAGCAGCGCCCGTTGGGCGACGCCGTGCCGCCCGGCGAGCACGCCGGCGAGCTGCCCGACGAGGACGACGCCGCGGGCGGGTCGAGCGCCCAGGTGGAGAACGCCGAGAGCTCCGAGGACCAGCCCTCGCAGTGAGCCGGCCGCCGGACCGCGACGTCGCCCGGGACAACCCGGACACCATCCACAGCCAGGAGGACCGATGACCAGCGAAGTGCCCGAGGAGGAGCTCGCCGAGCAGGCCGTGCACGACGAGCCCGACCCCGAGGAGTACGAGGCCGAGGAGCGCGAGACCGCGGTCTCCGACGAGACCGGCACCGTCTACGACGTCGAGGGCGAGACCGAGACCACGCCACACGACGAGGAGATCGTCGAGGCCGAGCCGGAGTGAGCCCGCCCCTGGACCAGCCCGGGGGCCGGTTCGTGGTCGTGCCCGCGTCCTACGTCTTCCTGCTGCGCGACGGCGCCACCGGCCCGGAGGTGCTGCTGCAGCTGCGGCGCAACACCGGCTTCATGGACGACCACTGGGCCGCGGCCGCCGCGGGCCACGTGGAGCGGGGCGAGACGGCGTACGACGCCGCGCGCCGGGAGGCGCTCGAGGAGATCGACGTGCGCGACCTCGACCTGGCGTTCGTCACCGCGATGCAGCGCACCCGCGGCGGGGAGCCGATCGACGAGCGGATCGACTTCTTCTTCACCGCCCGCTCGTGGACCGGCGAGCCGCGGATCGTGGAGCCGGAGAAGTGCGCGGAGCTGCGCTGGTGCCCGCTCGAGGCGCTGCCGGACCCGGTCGTTCCGCACGAGCGGGCGGTGTTGGCGGAGCTCCGGCTGGGTACGACGCAGCCGTACACCACGTTCGGCTTCGAGGCCGGCAGCAGGGAGGGATCACCATGAGCGACCCGAGCGATCAGAACGAGCCCGGCGACCAGCCCGAGGCCGGTGACCAGCCCGATCAGGCCGGCGACCACGCCGACCAGGCCGAGGCCGAGGCCGGCGACCAGGCCGAGCACGGGGACCTCGGGCCGATGCCCGAGCCGCAGATCGAGCCCGGCGAGCCCGCGCCCGGCGGTGCCGACGCGGTCGGCGACGGGCCCCACGCGGGGACGGACACGCCGGACCTGTCTCTGCGCGACAACCCGGCGGTCGACGACGTCGCGCTCCCGGAGGAGATGAAGGAGGGCGAGGACACCTCGACCCAGGCCACCCGGGACGAGGAGCCGATGTCCGGGGAGCGGGAGTCGCCGGCATGAGCGAGGACCGCCCCACCGACTCGTCCCGGGACCCCGCAGTGGACCCGGCAGCAGATCCGAGTGTGGACACCGCAGCGGACCCGGCGGCGACCCCTGCCGGTGCCGACCTCTCCGAGGACACCGACCTGCGCGAGTCGACCCCGAACTCCTCCGGACCCCAGCGCGCCGCCGGCGGGATGGGCGTCAGCAGCGAGCGGGTGGGCCACGCCGGACCCGGCCAGAACGCCACCGACGGCCTGCGCGACACCTCGCCCCACGAGCGCGAGCCCGGCGAGACCGTCCCGCCCGAGCAGTCGACCGGCAACCCGGAGCCGAAGCCGGAGGGGCTCGCCCCGAAGGCCGGCTACCCCGACCGGGACCCGCGCTCCTCCACAGGCGACTGAACTGCCCCTTGCCGCGCCGGCGCCCGTCGGGGAGCGTGCTCGGTCGTGGGGATCGAGGAGCTGCTCGAGCGACAGTCGGGCGTGATCGGGCGGCTGCAGCTGCGCGCGGCCGGCTGGGACGAGCTCGACGTGGCGCGCACGGCCGAGCGGCGCGGGTGGCGGGCGCTGCACGAGGGCGTCTACCTCGCGTGCGGCGCGGCCCCCAGCTGGCTGCAGCGCAGCTGGGCGGCGGTGCTGCTGGCCTGGCCGGCGGCGCTGTGCCATCGCTCCGTGCTGCGCCTGGCCGACGGCCCGGGACGGCGCGACGGTGGGGACGCCGTCATCCACGTCGCGGTCGATCGCGACAGCCGGTTCGTGGCCCCGGCGGGGATCCGGGCGCACCGGCTGGACGGGCTGGGTGATCGCGTCCGGTGGGACCTGTCGCCCCCGCGGGTGCCCGTCGAGGACGCGCTGCTCGACGTCGCCGCCGAGCTCGCCGGCCGCACGGGGGACGGCCGGACGGGCGGCGGCCGGACGGGCGGCGGCCGGACGGGCGGCGGCCGGACGGACGACGCAGAGGTAGCGGCGCTCGCCTGGCTGGCCGACGCCGTGCGCTGCCGCCGCACGACTCCCGAGCGGCTGCACGACGCCCTCGCGCGCCTCGGCCCGGGCGCGGACCCGGGTCGGCGCGAGCTCCTGGCCGGGCTGCTGGCGGCCCTGACCGACCTGCCGACCCCCGCGGCCGAGGTCAGGCGGATCGAGGTCTCCGGACCGCGCTCGGCCTGACGTCCCGGGCCGCCCGGCCCGGAGCCGGAGCCGGGGGCACCGGGCGCGGGCCTCACCGGCAGGCGGGGGCCTCCGGCAGCGGCGCGGGCACGCCCACCGAGGGCATGCCGAGCGTGACGCCCGACGGCGCGGGCCGGGCCTGGCGGGCCTCCCACGCCTCGCCGGAGCGGGTCCGCCGGAGCGCGCGCACCGGCCCGTCGGCGACCAGGTGGTGCGGGGCGGCGTACGTGAGCTCGACGGTGACCATGTCGCCGGGCCGGACCCCGGAGCCGGCGTCGACCTGCGAGAAGTCGGCGGCGAAGTGCACGAGCCGGTTGTCCGGGGCGCGCCCGGAGAGCCGGTGGGTGGCAGCGTCCTTGCGGCCCTCCCCCTCGGCGACCATCAGCTCGACGGTGCGCCCGACCAGCGCCTTGTTCTCCTGCCAGGCGATCTCGTTGACGACCTCGACCAGCCGCTCGTAGCGGTCCTTGACCACGTCCGGCGGGATCTGGTCCTCGAGCACGGCGGCGGGGGTGCCGGGGCGCTTGGAGTACTGGAAGGTGAACGCCCCGGAGAACCGCGCGGCGCGGACCACCTCGAGGGTGTCCCGGAAGTCCTCCTCGGTCTCGCCGGGGAAGCCCACGATGATGTCGGTGGTGATCGCGGCGTGCGGGATCGCCGCGCGCACCCGCTCGATGATGCCGAGGAACCTCGACTGCCGGTAGGAGCGCCGCATCGCGCGCAGCACCCGGTCGGAGCCGGACTGCAGCGGCATGTGCAGCGAGGGCATCACGTTGGGCGTCTCGGCCATCGCCTCGATGACGTCGTCGGTGAACTCCGCGGGGTGCGGGGAGGTGAACCGGACCCGCTCCAGCCCCTCGACCTCGCCGCAGGCGCGCAGCAGCTTGGAGAACGCCTGCCGGTCCCCGAACTCCACGCCGTAGGCGTTGACGTTCTGGCCCAGCAGGGTGATCTCGGTGACGCCCTCGGCCACCAGCGCCCGGATCTCGGCGAGGATGTCGCCGGGCCGGCGGTCCTTCTCCTTGCCGCGCAGCGCCGGCACGATGCAGAACGTGCAGGTGTTGTTGCACCCGACCGAGACCGAGACCCAGGCGGCGTACGCCGACTCGCGCCGGGTCGGCAGCGTGGAGGGGAAGACGTCGAGGGACTCCAGGATCTCGACCTGGGCCTCCTCCTGCACCCGGGCCCGCTCCAGCAGCACCGGCAGCGAGCCGATGTTGTGGGTCCCGAACACCACGTCGACCCACGGGGCGCGGGTCGTGATCGTGTCGCGGTCCTTCTGCGCCAGGCAGCCGCCGACCGCGATCTGCATGCCCGGATGGGCGGCCTTGACCGGCGCCAGGTGCCCGAGGTTGCCGTAGAGCTTGTTGTCGGCGTTCTCACGCACCGCGCAGGTGTTGAACACGACCACGTCGGCCTGCTCCCCCGACGGCGCCGAGACGTAGCCGGCCTCCTCGAGCAGCCCGGTGAGCCGCTCGGAGTCGTGGACGTTCATCTGGCACCCGTAGGTGCGGACCTCGTAGGTGCGCGGGGCGGTCTCGGCGGTCTCAGGCGTGGCAGTCATGACCGCCCAAGGGTACGGCGGGCCGCGCGGCCCGTCGCAATCGCTCGGATGCCTCGAACCGCCTGCGCGGACGCCCCGGATGACCGAGGGTGGGGACACCATGAACGAGCTCCCCTCGGCACGGCCCGCCGATCCACCCTCCGGCCCACCCACCGGGCACGGCGCCGCGCGCCGTCTCGACCGCCGCCGGCTGCTCCTGGCCGGCGCCGGACTGGCGACCAGCTCCGCCCTGTTCTCGTTCGAGCCGGCGCACGCCGGCTCGGCGGTCACCAGGACCTTCCGCGGGGAGTTCACCGACCCGCACGGGCCCGACTGGCACTACGTGCCCTTCCACGTGCCGCGCGGGGTCCGCGCGATCGAGGTGGGCTACGACTACCACCCCACGTCGATCGGGCCGACCACGGTCAACGTGGTCGACATCGGGATCTTCGACCCGTCCGGGCACGCGCTCGGGGACGCGCGCGGCTTCCGCGGCTGGTCGGGCGGGGCCCGGCGGTCGTTCCGGATCAGCCGCGCCCACGCCACCCCCGGCTACCTGGCCGGTCCGATCACGCCGGGCCGCTGGGCGGTCGCGCTGGGGCCGTACCAGATCGTCGGGGCCGGTACGCCGTGGACGGTGCGGGTCACGCTGCACTTCGGCCCGCGCGGGCCGGGGTTCGTGCCGCAACCGGCGCCGACGGCCGTGCCGGGCAGCGGTCCGGGCTGGTACCGCGGCGACCTGCACGTGCACACCGTCCACTCCGACGGCCACCAGACCCAGGCCCAGGTGCTGGCGGACGCCCGGGCCGCGGGCCTGGACTTCCTCGGCAGCGCCGAGCACAACACCAGCTCGGCGCAGCGCACCTGGGGCCGTCACGTCCCCGCCGACTTCCTGGTCATCGCCGGGGAGGAGGTGACCACCCGGACCGGCCACTGGCTGGCGACCGGCCTCGAGCCGGGCACCTGGATCGACTGGCGCTACCGGCCCGCGGACGGGCAGCTCGGGCGGTTCGCCGACCGGGCCCGGGCCGCCGGCGGGCTCGCGATCGCCGCCCACCCCTTCCAGCTGGGGGCCGGGATCGGCTGGGAGTTCGGCGACGACTTCGCCGAGATGGACGCGGTCGAGGTCTGGAACGGGCCGTGGAGCGGCCTGAACCAGACCGCCAACGAGCGCGCCGTCCAGCGTTGGCACCAGCTGCTCACCGACGGGGTCTTCAAGCCGGCGGTCGGCAACTCCGACTCGCACGGCCACGAGCAGCGGATCGGGCTGGCCCAGACCGTCGTCCGGGCCGGGGCGCTCTCGGTCGAGGAGATCCTGGCCGGCTACCGCGGCGGCCACAGCTGGCTGGCGGAGTCCTCGGGGGTCGGGCTGGAGCTGACGGCGCGGCTCGGTGCGGTGACCGGCGGGTGCGGCGACCGGGTGCCGAGCGGTGAGGGCGACGCGGTCGCCGTACGCCTGCACGTCACCGGCCTCGACGACGGCTGCGTGGCCACGCTGCTCGGGCCCGGCCCCGGCGCCCCTCTCGCGACGGCGGCGGCGAGCGGCGGCGAGGCCCTGATCGAGACGACCGTGCCGGGCGGGACCGGGTTCGTCCGCGCCGAGGTGCGCCGCGGCACCACGCCGACCGCGCCGATGGTGGCGATGACCAATCCGGTCCTGCTCGGCGGCTCGGGGCCCCACCGCGCCTGAGGACCCGACCACCCGGGTGACGAGGCCCGAGCCGGCCAGCCCGGGTCACGGGCGCCGGGGACCGGAGTGGCACGCTGGCGGTCGTGGCCCGTCCCCCGCACCAGCAGAAGAAGCAGCGCAAGCCCAAGCCGAAGGCGGAGGCCCCGCCGCTGCTGCGGGTGAGCGGGCTGCGCCGTCGCTTCGGCGAGGTGGACGTGCTGGCCGGCTTCGACCTCGACGTGCGGGCCGGGGAGGCGGTGGCGCTGGTGGGCCGCAACGGCGCCGGCAAGTCGACGGTGCTGCGCTGCGTGACCGGCGCCGACAAGCCGACCGGCGGCACCATCGAGCTCGACGGCAAGCCGCTCGACGAGCGCTCCGAGCAGGTGCGCACCCACCTCGCGGTGGTGATGGACGACATGGACTTCTTCCCCGACCTCTCGGTCGTGGAGCACCTCGACCTGTTCGCGAAGGCGCACCGGGTGGCCGACGCGCAGGAGCTCGTCGACGAGGTGCTGCACGAGGTCGGGCTGATCGCGCAGGCCGGCCAGCTGCCCGGCACCCTGTCCTCGGGGCAGCGGCGCCGGCTGGCGCTGGCCAGCGCGTTCGTGCGGCCCCGGCAGCTGCTGGTCCTCGACGAGCCCGAGCAGCGGCTCGACCGCGCGGGCCTGGACTGGCTGGCCGGGCGCCTGGTCCAGGAGAAGGCGCAGGGGCTGGCCGTGCTGATGGCCAGCCACGCGACCGCGCTGGTCGAGGCGGTCGCCGACCGGGTCGTCGACGTCGGCGCCCACCGAGAGCCCGCCGGCAGGGAGGCATGAGCACGGAGGTCCGCGAGCTTCGCGCCGAGATCCGGCACTGGCGTCGCGGGCGCGCCACCGCCCGGCTCGTCGACGTGCTCAGCGACGCCTACGTGGCGCTGCTGGCGGTGGCGATGTTCGGCTCCGCCCTGGTCAACGTGGTGCTCAACGTGCGCCGCGCCGCCGGCGCGGCCTGTGTCGCGGCCGGCTGCCTGGAGGCGCGCACCGTGCTGCCCTGGGTCACCGGGGTGGCGGGCGTGGTGCTGGTGCTGGCGCTGGCGCGGCTCTTCGGGCCGGTCTTCGTCTCCCCCGCGGTCGACTCCTGGTTGATGACGGCCCCGGTCGACCGCGGCTCGGTGCTGCGGCCGCGGCTGCTCGGCGCCGTCGGCATCGCGCTGGTCGGCGGCGGGCTGGTCGCGGCCGGGGCGTCGGCGGTCGCGGCGTTCCCGGGCGCGGCGCTGCTGTCGTTCACGTTCTCGGCGGCGCTGCTGTCCGCGGTCGCGGTCTGCCTGGCGGCGCTGTCGCAGTCGGCCGGCGGCGTGGTCGCGCGGCTGCTGACCTGGGTGCTGGTGGCGGCGGTCTGGGGCGGGCTGCTGGTGCTCGCCCTCGGCCGCGCCCCGGTCGCCGACCCGCCGGTCGGCTCGCCCGCCTGGGTCACCGGCGTGCTCGTCGCCGCCGCGCTGACGCTGGCCCTGCTCGCGCTGGCGGTGCGCCGGCTGCCGCGGCTGCGGCGCCGGGACGTCGCGGCCGGCGGGGCGCTGGCCCCCGGGGTCTCCGGGGCCCTGGCCAGCCTCGACCTGGCGCTGGCCTTCGACGTGGTCGTCGCCCACCGCTGGACCGGCCACGGGTCGGTCCGCCCGCGGCGCGGCGGCCCGTCGGGCGCGGCCGCCCTGGTCTGGCTCGACCTGACCCGGGTGCGGCGCAGCCCGCAGACCGTGCTGCTGCTCGTGGCGGCCGTCGTGGTGCCCTACGCCACCGAGACCGCCGGCGGCGGCCGGGTGGTGGTGCTGGTCGCCGCGCTCACCGGCTTCCTGACCGGGCTGCCGCTGCTCACCGGCGTGCGGGCGCTCACCCGGACCCCGAGCATCGCCCGGGCGATGCCGTTCCCCGCGGCCACCACCCGGATGGCCACGCTGGCCGTGCCCGCCGGCCTGCTCGCGGCGTACGGCCTCGCGACGGCCGGCGCGCTCGACGGGTCGCTCGGCGTCGACCCCGGGCACGCGGTCGTCTTCGGGGTGGTCGTCGGCGCCGCGGCGCTGGCCGCGGCGACCCGGTGGGTGACCGGGCGGCCGCCCGACTACAGCAAGCCGCTGGTCACGACCCCGGCCGGGGCGGTGCCGACCAACCTCTACGGCAGCGCGGCCCGCGGCTTCGACGTGCTGGTGCTGACCACCGCGCCGGTGCTGATCTCGCCGACCGGCAAGGGCGCGGTGATCTCGCTGCTGTTCAGCCTCGGCGTGCTGGGCTACCTGGTCGGGCGCGAGTAGCCGCTACTTCCGCGGGGTCACCCAGAGCCGGATCACGCCCTCGACCACCACGGTGCCGTCGCCGCGGACGCCCCGGACGCGGACCGGCACCTCGCCGCCCGCGTCGGGAACCCGGGTCCAGTGCTCGGGGTCGGTCTCGGCGACGCAGGTGATGTCGGTGGTCGCCTTGGCGGTGTAGCCGACCTCCATGCCCTTGGGGATCCAGCGCTTGTCCGCGGGGATCGTGGCCTCGGCCAGCGCGCCCATCGCGGCCTCGAGGCCGTTGCACAGCGCGATCGCGTGCACGGTCTTGAGGTGGTTGTGCACGCCGCGGCGCTTGGGGATCACCAGCTCGGCCCGGTGCGGCCGGATCTCGGTGAACCGCGGCCGGATCGTGGCGAAGTACGGCGCCTTCTGGGCGAAGAGGATCGAGAAGATGCGCTTGCCCTGGGGCAGCGGGCTGACCTTCTCCCACAGGGTGAGGACCTGGCTCATGCCGCGCATGCTACCGATGGGTAACCGTGCCGCACCGTGACCCGCACCACGTCGAGCAGGGCGCCGGCGGTCGTCGCGGCCTACCAGGGCGGACTGGTCCGGCCCGGTCGGTCCTGACGCGCGCCCGCTCGGTGGGCGGTGACTCAGCCACCGTTCCCGGGCCGGACTCGGTGCACAGCTCACCGCCACCCGCGGGTGTCAGGCGGGAGCGAGCACCTCGACCCGGTTGCCGTGGCCGTCGAAGGTGTGGAAGCGCTGGTGGCCGGCGAAAGTGGTCCGCTGGCTCCAGTCGACCGCGTGCCCGGCGCCGGCGAGCCGGTCGGCGGTGGCCTCGAGCTCGGCGACCGAGTCGAGCACGAACGCCGGATGGGCCTTGCGGGCCGGCGCGAACGGCTCCTCGACGCCGACGTGGACCTCGGCGGCGACCGACCCGGCGGCGTCGTACGCGCGAAACCACGCGCCGCCGCGGGCGCGCAGGTCGGCCGGCTTCTCGACCTCGGTCAGGCCGAGCCCGTCGGCGTAGAACCGGCGGGCGGCGTCCTCGCCGCCGGGCGGGCAGGCCACCTGGACGTGGTGCAGCTTCATGACGCTCCTCTCGGGGTGGGTGCGGCTCAGGCGGGGATGCGGGCGACGACGAAGATCCGGCGGAACGGCAGGACCACGCCGCACTCCCGCTGCGGGTAGGCCGCGTGCAGCCGCCGCTTGAACTCCGCCTCGAACGCCGGGCGCAGGTCCTCGGGCAGCGCCTGCAGGGTGGGCCGGGCGCTGGTGCCGGAGACCCAGGTGAAGACCGGGTCCGCGCCGGTGAGCACGTGCAGGTAGGTCGTCTCCCAGGCGTCGACCTCGCAGCCCAGCCGGGTCAGCGCGTCGAGGTAGACCGCGGGGTCGTGGCTGGACGGGGCGGCGACGCCCGCGGTGTGCGGCGCGTACGGCGGCTCGGCGGCCAGGTCGCGGCGGATCGTGTGGCTCGGCTCGTCGAAGTTGCCGGGCACCTGGAAGGCCAGCCAGCCGCCGGGGGTGACACGGCCGGCCAGCGCCGGCAGCAGGTCGAGGTGCCCGGGCACCCACTGGAGGGTGGCGTTGGAGACGAGCACGTCGACGTCGCGGGCGCCGCGCACCGCCCAGTCGCGCAGGTCGGCGACGTCGAAGGCGATCCGGCTCTCGGCGGCGCGCGCCCTCGCGATCATCTCGGGGCTGGCGTCGAGGCCGGTGACCGCGGCGTCCGGCCAGCGCTCGGCCAGCAGCCCGGTCAGGTTGCCCGGCCCGCAGCCGAGGTCGACCACGGCACCGGGCGCCTCGGCGCGGACGCGGGCCAGCAGCTCCACGAACGGCCGGCCGCGCTCGTCGGCATAGGTGAGGTACCGCTCCGGGTCCCAGGTGTGGGTCATCTGCCGCTCCTCGGTTTATCTTGACATCAAGACACTTTCATCGTGACGCGAAGAATTCTCGATGTCAAGATTCTCGACCGGATGGTTAGGATGGCGTCATGAGGGACGAGGTCGACGAGCTGGTCGAGTCCTGGGCCCGCGAGCGCTCCGACCTGGACCTGGCGCCGGTCGCGGTGTTCAGCCGGATCTCCCGGCTCGCCCGGCACCTCGACCTGGCCCGCCGCGAGGCGTTCACCGCCCACGGGATCGAGTCGTGGGAGTTCGACGTGCTGGCCGCGCTCCGGCGCGCGGGGGCGCCGTACGAGCTCTCGCCGGGCCGGCTGCTGCGCGAGACGCTGGTGACCAGCGGGACCATGACCAACCGCGTCGACCGGCTCGCCGCGCGCGGGTTCGTGGAGCGCTACCCCGACCCCGAGGACCGCCGCGGCGTGATCGTCCGGCTCACCGCGGAGGGCAAGACCGCGGTCGACGGCGCGTTCACCGCGCTGCTCGACGCCGAGCGCGCCCTGCTCCAGGACCTCCCCGCGCGGGACCAGGACGCCCTCGCCGACCTGCTGCGCACCCTGCTCGCACCCTTCTCCTGACCGGCGACCGCCCCCGGTCCCCCGGAGGGTGCCGCCGCCCCGGACGAGTCCTGGGGAGGGCCGGTCGCCGGTCCTCAGGACCGCGCGGGCAGCACGCAGAGCTCGTTGCCGGACGGGTCGGCGAAAATCCGCCACGGCAGCGCCGCCCCCTCCGAGGGCAGCTCGCGGCCGCCGCGGGCGGCGATGCCGGCCGCGACATCGTCCGGGTCGTCGCCGGTCTCGAGCCGGATGTCGAGGTGCATCCGGTTCTTGGTCGGCCCCTTGGGGGCGGCCTCGGGGCGCAGCTCGAGCAGCGGACCGCGCCGCGACGGATGGCGCAGGGACCTGGGCGCGACACCGGCGACGTCGGTCCAGCCGGTCAGCCAGGACCAGAACTCCGCCGCCCGGTCCGGCTCGGCGCAGTCGAGCGAGAGCGCCGCCAGGGGCCCGGTGCCGGCGTACGCCGCCCGGTCCTCCAGCACGCAGCACGGGTGGCCCTCCGGGTCGGCGAGCACCACCCCGGGCACCTCGCGCCGGTCGAGGTCGCGCGGGTCGAGGTCGAGGCGGCGCGCGCCCAGCCCGAGCAGCCGCTCGACCTCCTGGTCCTGGCGGGCCCCGCCGCGGAGGTCCAGGTGCAGCCTCTGCGGCGCCGGCGGCGGCTCGGGGACCCGCTGGAGGCACAGGTCCAGCACCGGGCCGCCCTCGACGGCGAGCCGGGTCTCGAACCCGTCCGGCTCGTCGGTCAGGCGCTCGCCGCCGAGCACCGCCTCCCAGAAGCGGCCCAGCCGCTGCGGCTCGCGGGCGTCGATGACGACGTTCTCCAGGTACACGTCCCCACCGTAGGCCCCCAGCCGACCGCCGGCCGACGGGCGCTCCCGCGGCGCGAGCCGACCGACGCAGGCGGCCCGGTCACTCCAGGAGGTCGGCGGCCTCCAGCCACTCCATCTCGAGCTCGTCCTTCTCAGTGGCGAGCGCGTTGAGCCGGGTGCTGAGCTCGGCGAGCTTCTCGTAGTCCTGGGCGTGCTCGAGGACCTGGGCGTTCAGCGCGGCCTCCTGCTCGGCGATCCGGGCCAGCTGCCGGTCGATGCGGGCGATCTCCTTGCGGGCGGACCGCTCCTCGGCACTGCCGGCCTTCGCCTTGGGCGGCGTCGCGGCGGCCGGCGACCCGTCGTACTGCCCCGAAGTGCCCGCTCGCACCTCCGAGAGTGCCTCCGACTGCCCGCTCGGCGCGCTGGGAGTCGACGCGAGTGCCGCCTCGCGCTCGCGCTCCTGCACGCTGCGCCGTTCCAGGTACTCGTCGACGCCGCGGGGCAGCATCGAGATCTGGCCGTCGCCGAGCAGCGCCCACACCGAGTCGGTGACCCGCTCGAGGAAGTAGCGGTCGTGGGAGACCACGACCAGGGTGCCGGGCCAGCCGTCCAGGAAGTCCTCGAGCACGTTGAGCGTCTCGATGTCGAGGTCGTTGGTGGGCTCGTCGAGGAGCAGCACGTTCGGCTCGGTCAGCAGCAGCCGCAGCAGCTGGAACCGGCGGCGTTCGCCGCCGGAGAGGTCGCCGATCCGGGCCGTGAGCCGGTCGCCGGTGAAGCCGAACCGCTCCAGCAGCGCGGTCGCGGTCACCTCGCCGTCGGCGGTGCGGGTGACCCGGCGGATCGACTCGACCGTGGGCAGCACCCGGCCCGCGGGGTCGAGGTCGTCGAGCTGCTGGGTGAGGTGCTGCAGCGCCACCGTGCGCCCCTGCTTGACCCGGCCCGCCGAGGGCGGGAGCGTGCCCGCGATCAACGAGAGCACCGAGGTCTTGCCGGCGCCGTTGACGCCGACGATGCCGATCCGGTCGCCGGGGCCGATCCGCCAGGTCGCGTGGGAGAGCAGCTGCCGCTCCCCCTCGCCCGGGGTCCCGCGCACCAGGTCGACGTCCTCGACGTCGATCACGTCCTTGCCGAGCCGCTGGGTGGCGAAGCGCTGCAGCTCCATCGGGTCCCGCGGCGGCGGCACGTCCTCGATCAGCTGGTTGGCCGCGTCGATGCGGAACTTCGGCTTCGAGGTCCGGGCCGGGGCGCCGCGACGCAGCCACGCCAGCTCCTTGCGGACCAGGTTCTGCCGGCGCACCTCCGAGGCCGCGGCCTGCCGCTGCCGCTCGGCCTTGGCGAGCACGAACGCGGCGTAGCCGCCCTCGTAGGCGTCCACCACGCCGTCGTGGACCTCCCAGGTCCACTGGCACACCGCGTCGAGGAACCACCGGTCGTGGGTGACCACGACCAGCGCCGAGGACCGCTGCACCAGGTGGCGGGCCAGCCAGTCCACCGCCTCGACGTCGAGGTGGTTGGTGGGCTCGTCGAGCACGACCAGGTCGTGCTCGCCGAGCAGCAGCGCGGCCAGCGAGCAGCGGCGCCGCTCCCCGCCGGAGAGCCCGACCACGGCCCGGTCCAGCGAGACCCCGGCGAGCAGCACCTCGACGACCTCGCGGGTGCGCGGGTCGGCCGCCCACTCGTGGTCGGAGCGACCGGCGAGCACCGCCTCGCGGACGGTGTGGGTGTCGTCGAGCTCGTCGCCCTGGTGCAGGTAGCCGATCAGCAGGCCGCGGGACCGGGAGACGCGGCCGGTGTCGGGCTCCTCGAGCCCGGTCATGACCTCCAGCAGCGTGGTCTTGCCGTCGCCGTTGCGGCCGACGATCCCGATCCGGTCCCCCGCGGCGACGCCGAGGGAGACATCGGTGAGCAGCGGTCGGACGCCGTACGCCTTGGAGACCCGCTCGAGGTTGACGAGGTTAGCCATGGGCGGCCAGCCCTTCCACGACATGGGCGCCGGCCACCGGGCCGTGCGCGACGAGTACGACGGGCTCCGCGCCCGTCGCGGGATCGGGGACCCGCAGGGCGGCCGCGACCGCGCGCGCGTGCTCGCCGGACCCGCACAGGAACACGCAGGTCGGGCCGGAGCCGGAGACCAGCCCGCGCAGCGCGCCCTCGGCCTCCCCCCGCGCGATCCGGTCCGCGAGGTCGGGGCGCAGGTCGAACGCCGGCGCCTGCAGGTCGTTGTGCAAGGTGGCGGCCAGCCGCGCCGGGTCGCCGGAGTCCAGCGCCGCGAGCAGCGCGTCGGCCGGCGGCGGCTCCGGCGAGGCGTCGGGGTGCAACTCGTCGAAGTGCCGGTAGACCGCGGGCGTGGACATCCCCCGGGCGCTGAGCGCGAGCACCCACCACCACGAGCCGTGGTCGGCGACCGGGGTGACGATCTCACCGCGTCCGGTGCCGACGGCGGTGCCGCCGAGCAGCGCGAACGGCACGTCGCTGCCGAGCTCGGCGGCGATCGCGAGCAGGTCGTCGTCGCAGGTCTCCAGCCCCCAGAGCCGGTCCAGGGCCACCAGCGCGGCCGCGGCATCGGCGGAGCCGCCGGCCATGCCGCCGGCGACCGGGATCGCCTTGGTGATGTGCACGGCGGCGCCGTGGTCGGCGCGGGCCAGGCCGTGATGGGCGGCGAGCAGGTCGGCGGCCCGGTCGACGATGTTGTCGCCGGCCAGCGGCACCTCGTGGGCGGCGACGTGGTCGTCGACGGTGAGGCCGAGCCGCCAGGCCTCCGCGGGCGCGGCGGCGAGGTCGTCGTAGAGGCTCACCGCCTGGTAGACGGTCAGCAGCGGGTGCATGCCGTCGGGGCGCACGCCGCCGACGCCGAGGTGCAGGTTGATCTTCGCGGGCGCACGCACGGTGAGCCCGGTGTTCCGGCGGCTCACGCGTCGGCCTCCCGGGAGGCCGCGGCGGGCGCGGCTGCCGCGAGCCCCTCGGCGATCCGCACGAAGTCGTCGACCGCCAGCGACTCCCCGCGGGCGAGCGGGTCGATGCCGGCGCCCTCCAGCGCGGCGGTCGCCGCCTCGGCCGAGCCGGCCAGCTCGCGCAGCGCCCCGCGCAGCCCCTTGCGGCGGTGGGCGAACGCCGCGTCGACGACCGCGAACACCTGCGCGCGGGTGGCGGTGGTCGCCGGCGGCTCGCGCCGGGTCCAGGCGACCAGCCCGGAGTCGACGTTGGGCGCCGGCCAGAACACGTTGCGCCCGATCGCGCCGGCGCGCCGCACGTCGGCGAACCAGGCGGCCTTGACCGACGGCACGCCGTACACCTTGGAGCCGGGGCCGGCGGCCAGCCGGTCGGCCACCTCGGCCTGCACCATGACCAGGCCGCGCTCGAGCGAGGGCAGCAGCGTCAGCATGTGCAGCAGCACCGGGACCGAGACGTTGTAGGGCAGGTTCGCGACCAGCGCGGTCGGCGCCGGCCCGGGGACCGCGGCCACCCGCAGCGCGTCGGCGAGCACGACCTCGAACCGGTCGGCGTGGTCCGGCGCATGCTCGGCGATCGTGGCCGGCAGCCGGGAGGCGAGGACCGCGTCGACCTCGATCGCCACGACCCGCCCGGCGACCTCGAGCAGCGCGAGCGTCAGCGAGCCGAGCCCGGGCCCGATCTCGACGACGACGTCGTCGGCGGTGACGCCGGACTCGCGCACGATCCGGCGGACCGTGTTGGGGTCGATGACGAAGTTCTGGCCGCGCTGCTTGGTCGGCCGGAGGTCGAGCTCGGCGGCGAGCCGACGCACCTCCGCCGGCCCGAGCAGCCTCGGACCGGCGGAGGTGTCAGACATGCGACCCAGCCTAGTTGCGGCTCCGCGGGTCAGGCGCGGGCCCCACAGACCGGCCAGGCGCCGTAGCCACCGGAGGCGGCGCGCACCTTCTCCGCAATGGAGATCTGGTACTCCCGGCTGGTGAGGTCCGGCCGGCTGACGCCGCCGTAGGCGCGCCAGGTGCTGAGGTTGAACTGCAGCCCGCCGTAGTAGCCGTTGCCGGTGTTCGCGGCCCAGTTGCCGCCGGACTCGCACGCGGCGATCCGGTCCCAGGCGCTCCCGCCGGAGGCGTAGTTCGCGGCGGGGGCGGGCGTCGGCTGCGGCGCCGGCGCCTTGGTGCCGACCTCGACGACCTCGTCGACGGGGTCGCGCAGCACCTGCTGGCTCACCACCTTGCGGGTGGCCAGGTCGCCGTTGCGGTAGACCAGCTGGTAGGTCACGTTGCGCAGCCCGGCGCGGCCGGAGCGCGCGACCCGGGTCTTGCCCTGGGCCAGCGAGGAGTCGTCGCGGTGGATCGTGTCGTAGCCGATCGACTCGCCGTGCACCTGCTTCTTCACGACCCGGACGTCGGTGAACACGATGCGGTCGCCGTCGGTGACCTCGTGGTGCTTGCCGGGGCTGGTCCGGTCGTCCTTGTCGACCTTGACGCCCATCTGCTTCAGGGCGTCCGCGACGGTGACCGCGGTGAGCTGGCGGCGCACCGGCTTCTTGTCGCCGACCTTCACGGTCAGCTTCTTGGGCGTCACCACGTCGAGCTTGAGGCCCCCGCGATCGATGGACCCGCCACGACTCAGGGACAGGTCGGCCCCGGTGAAGCTGCGGCCGATCTGGTTCAGGGCGCCGCCGACGGTCGTCGCATTGACCCAGTAGGTGTGCTGCTTGCCGTCCACCTCGAGCTTGAGCGGTCGGCCGAACCGCACCGAGATCTCGCTGCCGTCGTCGACCTGCTGACCGAGGGCGGGGGCGACCATGTCGTGGTTGTCGACGTGGATGCCCTGGGCGTCGAGGACGTCACCGACGGTGTCGCCGCTCGCGGTCACCTGCTGGGTCTGGCCGTCGAGGGAGAGGGTGACCGTCTTGCCCATGTGGGCGTAGCCGATGGTGGTGCCGGCGACGGCCAGCACGGCGACGGTCGAGACGCCGACCAGGGCGGCACGGCTCCTGGCCCACGCGGGGAGGGAGGTCAGTCGGGACTGCTTGCTGTTGTCACTGCTCGGCACGATTCTCCGGGGGTCGTACGGTCCGGTCCTCGGGTTGCCAGCGCGCAGCGCACACGATTGCCACCGGGGGGTGGCGGGTGCATGCAGGGGATGGACGCCCGCAATGGGGGGCGCCCGGGCGGGGCTGTCGCTGCGTCGCGACGACCACCGGCACTGGTCAGATCGTTCCCGATCCCGGCCATCAGTAACGAAACGTTAACGAGATCCGCGGCGCGGTCAAAGTCCTCCTCCCCCAAATGGCCCAGACGTGACCAGGCTCTCGGGGACCAAATACCCGGTAGGGAGGGCCTTCCGTGGTAGCCGGGACTACCAGGCGCCGCCGAACGCCGCCTCGGTGTTGGCGTCCACCGCGGCGCACAGCGCGGCCAGGTCCTCGCCCCGCACCTCGGCCATCGCGCGCATGGTCAGCGGCACCAGGTAGGAGGCGTTCGGGCGACCCCGGAACGGGCTCGGCGTGAGGTAGGGCGCGTCAGTCTCGACCAGCACCCGGTCGCGGGGCGCGAGCACCAGCGCGTCCCGGATGACCTGCGCGTTCTTGAACGTGACGGTGCCGGCGAACGACAGCCACGCCCCCCGGTCCAGGCACCGCCGGGCGACGTCGGCGTCCCCGGAGAAGCAGTGCATCACCCAGCGCTCCGGGGCGCCCTCCTCGTCCAGGACGCGCAGCACCTCCTCGTGGGCGTCGCGGTCGTGGATCACCAGCGTCTTGTCCAGCCGCTTGGCCAGGTCGATGTGCCGGCGGAACGACGCCACCTGGGCGGCCCGGCCGTCCTCGCCGGTGCGGAAGTGGTCCAGACCGGTCTCGCCGACGGCTCGGACCTTCGGATGCGCGCCGGCCAGCCGCTCGATCTCGGCCAGCGCCTCCTCCAGGGTGCCCGCGGCGGCGTGCCGGGGGGCCTCGTTGGGATGCAGCGCGACGCCGGCGACCAGGGCGTCGTACGCCGCAGCTGCGTCGACCGCCCAGCGGGCGCCGGGCAGGTCGCAGCCGATCTGCACGATCCGCGGCACGCCCACCCGGGCGGCCGCCGCGATCGCCTCGTCGGTGGTGAACCAGTCCCCGGGGTCGTCGGCGTCGGCGATGTCGAGGTGGCAGTGGTTGTCCACCACCGGGTGCGGCAGCGGCTCGGGCGCCGGCGGGCGCTCGCGGTCGCGCCGGCTGCCGGTCTTCTCCTCGGTGGCCGCCCGGGTGCGGGTGGGACGCTCAGGGGGCACGGTCACCGGTCCGCCTCGGGCGCTTCGGGCGTCTCGGGCGCTTCGGGCGTCTCGGGGCCGACCGAGCGGATCCGCGCCAGCACCGCGGCCGCCAGCCGCTCCGGCTCCTCGGTGGGGATCCAGTGGGAGACGCCCTCGAGGACCTCCAGCGCGTACGGCGCGTGCACGAACTGCGGGGTCAGGTCCACGCCCTTGCGGGCGATCGCCACGTCGCCGTCGCTCCACACCAGCGTCGTGGGGACCCGCACCGTCACCCCGCCCGGCATCGCGTCGCCGCCGCCGAGGAACTGGGCGCGGTACCAGCCCAGCGCGCCCGGCAGCGCGCCGTACTCCACGATCTCGCGCCGGAACCGGGCCAGCGCCGCGTCGTCCATGCCGCCGCGGCGCAGGAACGTCTCGAGCGGGCCGCCGGGCCGGGCCAGCGCCTCGGGGAGCAGCGGCAGCTGGAAGAGGTACATGTACCAGGAGTCCAGGCCCTGCCGGGAGCTCAGCATGGCCTTCTGGAAGGCCACCGGGTGGGGCACCGAGACGGCGGTCAGCGACCGGACGTCGCGGCTGCGGGCGGCGACCAGCCAGGCGACGGCCGCGCCCCAGTCGTGGCCGACCAGGTGCACCGGCCGGCCGACCGCGTCGATCAGCGCCTGCACGTCGGCGGCGAGGTGGCCGGTGCGGTAGTCGCGGCGCCGGCGCGGCCGCGCGCCCGGGGAGTAGCCGCGCTGGTCGGGCGCGAGCGTGCGCAGGCCCTGCTCGTGCAGCAGCGGGACCACCGCGTCCCAGCAGCTGGCGCGCTCGGGGAAGCCGTGCAGCAGCACCACCGGGTCGCCGTCCAGCGGCCCGCTGTCGCGGACGTCGAAGGTGAGCCCGTCGTGGGTGTAGGTCTCGATGCGGCCGTTCTGTCCGGTCATGCGCGTCCTCCGTGGACCAGGTTGTAGACCTCACGCTTCGGCACGCCGGCCCGCTTGGCCACCTCGACCACCGCCTCCTTGCGGCTGGTGCCGGCGGCCTCGAGCTCGGCCACGGCGGCCAGCAGGCTGTCCGGGTCGGTGTCCAGGTCCGCCCGCGGGGGCGCACCGGAGACCACGATCGTGACCTCCCCGCGCACGCCCTCGGCCGCCCACGTGACGAGGTCGTCGAGCGGACCCCGGCGTACCTCCTCGTGGGTCTTGGTGAGCTCGCGGCAGACCGCGGCCGGCCGGTCGCCGCCGAGCGCCTCGGCCATCGCCGCCAGCGCGGCCTGGGTGCGGTGCGGGGCCTCGAAGAAGACCATGGTCCGCTCCTCCTCCGCGAGCGCGGCCAGCCGCCGGGACCGCTCGCCGGCCTTGCGCGGCAGGAACCCCTCGAAGCAGAACCGGTCCACCGGCAGGCCCGAGACGGCCAGCGCGGTCAGCACGGCCGAGGGGCCGGGCACCGCGGTGACGGGTACGTCGGCCTCGACCGCGGCCGCGACCAGCCGGTAGCCGGGGTCGGACACGCTGGGCATCCCGGCGTCGGTCACCAGCAGCACCCGCTCGCCGGCCAGCAGCGCCTCGAGCAGCGCGGGGGTGCGCGCGGACTCGTTGCCCTCGAAGTACGACACGACCCGGCCTGCGACGCTCACGCCGAGGTCGCTGGTGAGCCGCTTGAGCCGGCGGGTGTCCTCGGCCGCGACCACGTCGGCGGTCGCGAGCTCCTCGGCCAGTCGCGGCGGCGCGTCCGCGACCCGGCCGATCGGGGTCGCGGCGAGCACCAGCGTGCCGGGGCCGTCGGAGGTCGGGGTCACGCCCCGATCATCGCAGGCGCCCCCGGTTCCGCCCGGGTCGGTGTCAGCTCGACGGCGGCACCAGCGAGTAGGTCCCGATCACCGGGAAGTGGTCGGAGTGCTCGACGTCGTAGGCGACCTCGCAGCGGTCCGCGGGCCCCTGCGACCAGATCTGGTCGATCTACTGCGGGCCGTGGGTGCCCCGGCCGGCGGTGCCGCAGTCGCGCCACATCGAGACCATCCCGAGCGCCGCGAGGCGCGCGAACGGCATCGCCTCGTCGTGCCAGCGCGCGTCGGCGGCGTAGCCGATGTTGAAGTCGCCGAGGACGAAGACCCGTCCGGTGGCGCGCTCGGCCTCGACCAGCGCCGCGAGGCTCCTGACCTCGTCGCGGTAGAAGCCGAACATCAGCGGCCGGTCGTGCCGGCGGCGACCGGCGGTGGTGGCCCCGGCGAGCAGGTGTACGTCGATGACCGTGACCTCCTGGTCGGTGGCGAGGTGCTGCAGGTGCACGACCGTCGCGTACTGGTCGTCGAGGTCGTGGCCCTTGGCCGGCTTCTCGTCGCCGATGTGGCGCCCGTGCGCGAGCAGGGCGCCGTACCCGTCGAGGAGGTCGAACGCCGCGGACCGCCACACCACGGGGTTGGCGCCGGCCTCCCGGGGGCGGAAGCAGCCCCAGCCGGGCCGGTCGGCGAGCCAGGCCTGGCGGCCGCGGCGCGCGATCTCCTGCAGGCCGGCCACGTCGACCCGCGGCAGCAGCGCCGCGACCCCGCCGGTGAAGTCGGCGTCCCGGACACCGGCGCGGATGTTGTAGGTGCCGACCCGGACCGGCACGCCGGACGAGCCGCTGCCGTCGGCGGCAGCACCCTCCGGGGCCGGACCCAGCACCATGAGGACAAGTAGACCCGAGAGGGGCGAGCGCGGGCCGGGTCATCGGTCGAGCGGCCCGGCTGAGCGGCCCGGCTGAGCGCTGGCGCCGGGCACGCCACGACGTAGAGTCTGCCGGCGTGACGAGCCGCGCCCCCGACGTACCGATCGCGACGGCTCCGGCGCGTCGGGCCGGCCTCTCACGCACGGCGTCGGGCCGGCCGGTGCCGCTCGCGGCGCTGCGCGCCCGGGGCCGGGTGGGCCTGGAGGACCCGGTCATCGGCTGGTCGGCGAGCATCGCCGTCGCGATGCTGGCGCTGCTGCTGCGGCTCTGGCACCTCGGGACGCCCCACGAGCTGGAGTTCGACGAGACCTACTACGCCAAGGACGCCTGGTCGCTGCTGCACTTCGGCTACGCGCACGACTACATCAGCAACGCCAACGAGAAGATCCTGAGCGGGGACACGACGGGGATCTGGAAGGACTCCGCCGAGATGATCGTCCACCCCGAGGTGGGCAAGTGGCTGATCGCGCTCGGGGAGAAGGCGTTCGGGATGGACCCGTTCGGCTGGCGGATCGCCTCGGTGGTGGTCGGCTCGCTGATGGTGCTGGTGATGTGCCGCCTGGCCCGGCGGCTCACCGGCTCGACCCTGCTCGGCTGCGTCGCGGGCCTGCTGCTCACCTTCGACGGCCTGCAGTTCGTGCTGTCCCGACTGGCGCTGCTGGACATCTTCGCGGCGTTCTTCACCCTCAGCGCGGTGGCGTGCCTGGTGGCCGACCGCGACTGGTACCGCGCCCGGATGGCCCGGCTGCTGCCCGAGCCGGTCACCGACCGGCGCGGGTGGGGGCCGGTGCGCCGGCTGCTGTTCCGCCCCTGGCTGCTGGCCAGCGGCGTGTGCTGGGGGCTCTCGTGCGGCACCAAGTGGGACGCGCTCTACCCGATGGCGGCGTTCGGGCTGCTCGTGTGGCTGTGGAGTGCCGGGGCCCGTCGTTCGTTCGGCGTGCGGTGGGCGGTGCTGCGCTCGGCGCTGGTGGACGGCGTGCCCGCGTTCGTGCACCTGGTGCTGGTGGGCCTGGTCGTCTACGTGTCCACGTGGACCGGCTGGCTGATCCACGCCGAGCAGTACGAGAAGTGGCTCTCGGCCACCCAGTACACCCACTACCACGGCGGCCAGGACTGGCCGACCCGCAACGAGCCCGACGCCAGCGGGCTCGGCGAGGTGGTGCAGTCGCTGGACTCGCTCTGGCACTACCACCGCGACATCTATGTCTTCCACACCCACTTCCTCAACGGCAGCACCCACATCTACGGCTCGAAGCCGTCGGGGTGGCTGCTGCTGAACCGGCCGGTCGGGGTCTCCGCGGACGTGGACATCAAGCCCGGCACCCAGGGCTGCGACGCCCCCGCGGACAGCACCTGCCTGCGCCAGGTGCTGCTGCTCGGCACCCCGGTGCTGTGGTGGGGCGGCGTGCTGGCGCTGGTCTTCGCGGCGTTCATGTGGCTCGGCGCCCGGGACTGGCGGTTCGGGGTCGCGGTGGTCGGCGTGCTCACGACCTGGCTGCCGTGGCTGATGTACGACGACCGGCCGATCTTCCTGTTCTACGCGGTCGTCACGCTGCCGTTCACGGTGCTGGCGCTCACGCTGGCCATGGGCAGGCTGATCGGCACCTCGCCGGTCCCGACACCCCGGCGTACGGCGGCGGTGGTGGTCGCGGGCTCGTTCCTGGTGCTTGTGATGCTGAACTTCGCGTGGTTCTGGCCGATCTGGACCGACCAGCTGCTCACCCACCAGGAGTGGCTGGACCGGATCTGGTTCACGCGCTGGATCTGACCCGGCGCCCGCCGGGCTCCCCGCTCAGGGGGCCGGCGGCAGGTCCAGCTGCGCGCGTACCCACTCCCACAGCTCCGCGCGCTCGGCGTCGCCCGAGCGGGTGCGGGGCAGCAGATGGGTGGGGCGGGCCCGGCGGTCGTGCCAGAGCCGGCCGCCGGTCGGCACCGGCTCGGTCGCGGCCAGCCAGACCGTGGTGTCGGCCCCGCCCCCGGCGTCGCGCAGCAGCGGGCCGGTGAGCCGGTGGAAGGTGGGCAGCGAGTCGACCACGCCGGGGGTGTCGGCCCAGCCCGGGTGGGTCGCGTGCACGGAGATGCCCTCGGGCGCCCAGCGCTGGTCCAGGACGGGCAGCAGCTCGACCTGCGCCCGCTTGCTGCGCGCGTAGGCGGTGGTCGGCGAGTAGTCGCCCTGGAGGTACTCCGGGTCGTCCGCGCGCAGCCGCTGGGCGTACATCCCGCCGGAGGTCACCAGGACGACCCGACCGCCGGCCAGCCGCGGACGCAGCAGCTCGGTCATCAGCACCGGGCCCAGGACGTGCAGGGCCATGGTCAGCTCGTGGCCCTGGGCGGACTCGGTGCGCTCGGGCGGCATCGCCCCGGCGTTGTGGACCAGCACGTCCACCCGCGGCACGTCCAGCTCGTCGACGAAGCGTCGTACGTCGTCGAGGTCGCTGACGTCGCAGCGCGCCAGCTGCAGCTCGGCCTGCGGCAGCCGCTCGCTCAGCTCCTGCTGGACGCGGCGGCCCTTGACCTGGTCGCGGGCGGCGAGCACGACCCCGGCCCCGAGCCGGGCGAGCGCCTCGGCCGTGGCCAGGCCCAGCCCGGAGGTGGCGCCGGTGACCACGGCGACCCGGCCCGCCAGCGCGCCCGGGTCGGGGTCGGCCGGCCAGGTGGGCAGCCGGCGGCGGATCGCCTGGCCGACCCGGGTGTAGCCGGGCGCCACGGTCCGGTCGAGCACGGTGTCGATCCCCACGGCGATCCGGCGCGGCAGCGGCAGCATGGTCTCGACGGTAGGCGGGCCGGCCAAGGCCGCTTGTCGGGCTCGGGCACGATGGGGCCGTGACGAGCTGGGTGCCCGGGTGGCAGGAGTTTCCCCCTGCATTGCTGGAGTTCTGGACCGAGCGGCACCTGTGCACGCTGACCACGCTGCGCGCGGACGGCCGGCCGCACGTCGTGCCCGTGGGCGTCGCGCTGGACCCCGAGCGGGGCTGCGCGTGGGTGATCACCTCGCGCGGCTCTCGCAAGGCCCGCAACCTGGCCGCCTCGTCGCTCGTCGCGGCCTGCCAGGTCGACGGGCGGCGCTGGTCGACGCTCGAGGGCCGCGCTGTAGTCCTCGGCGACGCGGCGTCGGTGGCCCGCGCCGAGGAGCGGTACGCCGCCCGCTACCGGACCCCGCGCCCGAACCCCGAGCGGGTGGCGATCCGGCTCGAGGTCGACCGGTTCCTGCACTCGAGCGACTTCTGAGCGCCGCCCGGCCCTCGGGCCGGCTCAGGCAGTCATCGACAGCAGGAACGCGCAGGTGAACCCGATCGCGGTCACCAGCCCCACCAGCGCGCCGGCGTGCTCGACCGCCTCGGGGACCATCGTGTCGGCCAGCATGGTGAGGATCGCGCCGGCCGCGAAGGACTGCGTGACCGCGATGACCAGCGCCGGCGCCGAGCCGAGCAGCCCGTAGCCCAGGCCGGCGGAGATGGTCGAGGCGAGCAGCACCGCGCCCCACAGGCCCAGCACGTAGGTGACCGTGCGCCCGTCCTTGCGCATGCCGACGGAGGCGGACAGCGACTCGGGGATGTTGGAGAGGAACACCGCCACGACCACGGCCACGCCCACCGAGCCGCCGCCGACCAGGCTCACGCCGATGGCCGCCGACTCCGGGATGCCGTCGAGCAGCGCGCCGAGCACCAGCGCCATCGCGCCGGCCCCCTCGGGCGACCCGTTCTGACTCTTGCGGCGGTGCCCTCCGTGCCGGTCGATGAGCCAGTCGCCGATGAAGAACACCAGCGCTCCCCCGAGCAGGCCCAGCACGACGGCCTCCGCGCCCGAGCGGTCGTAGGCCTCACTGGTCAGGTCGAAGGCCACCGCGCTGAACAGCACCCCGGTGCCGAACGCCATGATCAGGCCGACGAAGCGTCGGCTCGTCGGCAGCCAGATCCCGGCCGCCGCCCCGACCAGGAGCGCGAAACCACCCACGAAACCCCAGAACGATGCCTCCCACATGCCAGCCACCGTGCCCGTTCGGGCAGGGGCCATGCGTCGACGCCGCTGAGACCCCGCGCACCTCCCGCACCTCCCGCGCAGCGGCGACTACCCAGGCGCCTACCGAATTGAGGAGATCTTGAGGGAATTCCTCTCCGCTCCCGGAGCCTGCTCGGTTAACGTTCTTCTCGAGCCGCCGGTGACCCGAGACACCGGCGGCTCGTTACTTTTCCCGGGGCCTTCCTCGCGCGGTCCTCCCCCGCAGGCGCCTCAGTCCTTGTGGGCCGGGCCCGCTCCGCGCACCTGACGATGGCGGCGGCCCGGTCAGCCACCTGGAGCTTGGGCAGCACGTTCGACACGTGGTTGCGCACGGTCTTGAGGCTGATCAGCAGCTCGTGCGCGATCGGTGCGATGGGCGACGTCCCGACATCCCCGACCTAGTTCTGCAGCTGTTGCTCCACCTGCGACTGGGCGGCGGACAGGGCGGAGTCGACGCTCGTCCCGGACAACCACACCTTCTCGATGGCGTGCTGCAGGTCGTCCTCGGCGCCCTGCCAGCCGACGATCTGCGGCACGAGAGCCGCGTTGTCGGCGGTGGCGACGTAGTTCGCACGCTGGGGTGCGGACTTGTAGGCGGAGCTGGCGAGCACCGACTTGCGGACCGACAGGTGCCCCGAGCCGAGCGCCCAGTCCTTGTCGTGGTCGTACATCCAGGCGGCGAACTCGAGGGCCGCGCGGTACTTGACCGGGTCGCCGTCCTGCTGCACCGGAATCACCCAGGTGTGCGAGTTGGCCCATACCCCCGGCTGCCCGTAGAGCGTGGGGAAGTCGGTGGCCTCGTACTTGAACGTCGTCTGGTTGACGTACTGGTTGACCGGCCACGTGCCGTTGACGAGCATTCCGACCTTGCCGTTGAGCCACGCCTGCTGGGAGGAGTCGTAGGTCTGCTTGGGGTCGGCGATGCCGGAGGAGTAGAGGTCCTTGATCAGGGTCAGCGCGTTGTGACTCTCCGGAGTGTCGATCTGGACCTTGCCGTCGTCGGTGACCACGGCCTTGCCCTGCTGGGAGACCAGCGTGGAGAAGACCCGGAAGGGGATGTTGAAGTCGTTCCCCCAGGCCATGTACTGCATCCCGGTGGCGGACTTGAACTGGGCGGCCTGCTTCTTCAGCTCTGCCGGACTGGTGGGCAGGATGGGGGATCCGTCGGGCTTGACGAGGTGCGCCTGCTTCATCAGGTCCATGTTGAGATGGACCAGGTTCGCGTGCTCGTCGAACGGAACGGCGTAGATCTTCTCGTCGACGGTGACCGCGCTCGTGGCCGGGTCAGTGAGGTCCGAGGGGTCGATCCCCACCACCTTGTAGTCCGATCCCAACGGCAGCAGCAGCCCGCGGCTGGAGTAGTCCGGGATGTTGGACTCGTGCATGAGGGTCACGTCCGGCGGCTGCTTGGCGGCGAAGGCGGCGTTGAGCGAGTCGTAGAACGACTTCCAGTCCGCTCCCTGCTGGGTGACGGTGATGCCGAACTTGTTCTCGGCGTTGAACTTGTTGATGAGCGTCTGGAAGGTCGAGCACTCGTCGACGGCCTTGGCGAGGTCGGTGTTCTTGCCGATCGCGTCGCTGCAGTCGCCGAAGAAGTCCGCCGTGGCGATCTTGACCCCCTTCATCTGGCCGTCCTTGACCTTCGTGATCGACTCGGCGTCCTTCGACGCGTCGGCGGAGCTGCCGCCGCAGGCGGCTGGCAGGAGCAGCAGCGGCAGCACGGCGAGAGCGCCGAGCGTGCGCCTGTGAGGAACCGACATGGATGGATCTCCTTCTGGTCTGCGGCACCGTTCTTGGTGCCGGGTCTTACTTCTCGCCGCTCCCGAGAGCGATTCCACGAATCAGCTGACGCTGGAAGAGCAGGAAGACGATCACCAGCGGCAGGCTGCCGATCAGTCCGCGCGCCATCAGGCTGCCGAGGCTGTTCGCGGCGTCGAACGATCCCTGTTGCTGGGCGAGACCGACGGTGAGCGTGAAGAAGTGGGGATTGGTCGCGACCACGAGCGGCCACAGGTAGTCGTTCCAGGACTGGACGAAGGCGAAGATCGCCAGGGCCGCCATCGCCGGCCGGGCCAGGGGCAGCATGATGCTCAGGAAGATCCGCGCGTGGCCCGCGCCGTCGATGCGCGCCGCCTCCTCCATCTCGTGGGGGACGGCCCGGAAGAACTGGGTCATGATGAACACGCCGAGCGGGAGCGCGATGCGGGGCAGGAAGAGTCCCTGGTAGCTGTTGAGCTGCCCCGTCTCGCTGAACATCAGGTAGAGCGGGATGAACATGGCCTCCCGGGGGACCATCAATCCCGCCAACGTCAGGACGAACAGCGGGGTCTGGAACCGGAACTTCAGCCGGCCGAACGCGTAACCGGCCATCGCCGAGGTGACGACCGTGCCCAGGGTGGTGACCCCGGTGACCACGACGCTGTTGAGGAACCACCGCGGGATCCGGGAGCCGCGCAACTCGGTGACGATGTTGTCGAGCGTGAACCCCTGAGGGATCAACGTCTGGGTCTTCAGCTGCAGCAGGTGGTTGTCGGAGACCGCCAGCACCACCATCCACCCGATCGGGAGCAGCCAGACCACGACGGCAACGATCATGAAGACGTGGAAGAGCGTGGGACGCCGCCGAGTGCGGGGCTTCGGCGATGACGCCCGGGCCTGGTCACGCACCGCCTCGGGTGCGGTCGCGGCGGCGGTCACGAGTCCGCGTCCTCTCGCAGAAAGCGGAGCTCGACCAGCGAGACCACCAGGATGAGCGCCAGCAGCACGATCGACTGGGCGGAGGCGTAGCCGAGCTTCGCGTCCCGGATGCCCGTCTGGTAGACGTTCTGGATCAGCACGAGCGAGGAGTCTCCTGGGCCACCGCGGGTCATGATGTAGACCTGACCGAACACCTGGAACGACGCGACGACCTGCGTGACCAGGACCAGCATCGAGACCCGGCGCAGCCCGGGCACGGTGATGTTGACGAACGAGGCCCACCGGCTCGCGCCGTCCAGCGCCGCCGCTTCGTAGAGGTGAGGGTCGATGTCCTGCAGACCCGCGAGGAACAGCACCAGGTTGAAGCCCACGGTCCACCAGATCGTGGTCAGGATGACCGCGGGGAGCGCGAAGCTGGGCGAGTTCAGGTAGTCGATCGGGGGGATCCCGAGGGCGTCGGTCAACTTCACGGCGAGACCGCGATCGGGATTGAGGAGGTAGATCCAGATCAGGGTCACCACCGAGACCGGCAGGACGTAGGGCAGGAAGAACGCCGTGCGGTAGACGGTGCTCAGGCGTCCCGGGCGGTTGACCAGGATGGCGAGACCCAGCCCGAGCGCCATGAGCAGCGGCGTCGAGATGACCGTGAACTCGATCGTGTGCTGGAGCGCCGCCCAGAACCGCTGGTCGTTCCAGGACCCGTGCGCACCCGGGTGCACACCGAGAGCCACCACGAGAAGCAGCAGCACGGCGACGACGGTCAGCGTGCGCTTGGCGCCCGGCCTCCTCGTCCCGCGGACGACCACGGCGCCAGCCAGGAGCAGCAACGGGATGCGCCAGGTCAGCATCGAGGTCGCCGACCACGTGAGGTCGCTCCCCCCGAACATCTCGCGGTAGTTCTGCAACCCGAAGTTGGTCGCCGTCTGGGTCAGCAGGTCGAAGTCGAAGAAGCTCATGTAGAGCGCCTGTCCGACCGGGTAGAGGATGAACACGACGGCGAGGACGAGGAACGGCGACAGGAAGACCAGGGCGGCGGCCCCGTCACCGCGCGCCGTCCTGCCGCGGGAGGCGGTGTGCTCAGCCATGGCGCCGGCTCCCGGTCTCGGCCCCCGCGTGCGCTTCGGCGGACGCGGCCGGAGCACCGGCTGCCGCCCGGGCCTGCGTCCTGGGCACCAGCCGGACCACATTCCACGACAGCGGGTCCAACGTGGTCGCCAGGGCGTTCCCGGTGACCGAGGACGCCTGGGAGGCGCGAGGGGTCACCGCCCCCGGCGCTCGTTCGGTGTTGCGCCGCCGGACGTCGCCATCCGCTGCCAGGACGAGGTGTTCGTGCACCACGAGGTCGCCCAGGCCGACGAGCTCGGCGGTGACGGGGAGCGGCCGGTCGAGGGAGCGGTTGACCATGAAGAACGTGACCGCGCCGTCCTCGGGGTCCCACGTGGCGATCGACTCCAGGAGCGGCACCTCGCCGTGAGGCTCGGCGACGTAGGTCGGCGAGTGCACCGCCAGGTTCAGCGCCAGGCCGCGCGCATGTCGCGCGGCGTGGGCCAGCGGGAAGTAGATGCTCTGGCGCCACGCGGGGCCGCCAGGTTCGCTGCGGATCGCACCGATCACGTTGACCAGCTGCGCCTGGCAGGCGACGCGGACCCGGTCGGAGTGTCGCAGCAGCGAGATGATCAGGGTGCCGACGACCAGGGCCGCCGCGATGTCGTAGGTGTCCTCGATGACGCGCGGCTGCTCCTGGAACGTCAGTGACTCCGGCCCCGCGAAGTGCTGCTGGAACCAGACGTTCCACTCGTCGAAGGACAGCATCAACCGGCGCCTGCTGCGCTTGCGGGCGGCCACATGGTCGACGGTCGCGATCATCTCCTCGATGAACAGGTCCATGTCCCGGCTGGAGGCGAGGAAGCCGGGCAGATCGCGCTCGAGCTCCTCGTAGTAGGAGTGCAGGCTGATGTAGTCGACGTGGTCGAAGCAGTGCTCGAGGACCTCGGACTCCCAGCCGGCGAAGCTCGGCATCGACCGCATGGAGCTGCCGCAGGCGACCAGCTCGACGCGAGGGTCGACCAGCCTCATCATCTTCGCCGCCTCCGCGGCCAGCCGGCCGTACTCGGCTGCGGTCTTCATGCCCAGCTGCCACGGGGCGTCCATCTCGTTGCCCAGGCACCACAGCCGTACGTCGTGGGGGGCGTCGTGACCGTGCTTGCGGCGCAGGTCCGAGAGCTGGGTCCCGCCCGGGTGGTTGGCGTACTCGACGAGGTCGGCGGCCTCCTGGGCGCCCCGCGTCCCGAGGTTGACCGCCAGCATCGGCTCCACGCCCGCCTGCCGGCTCCAGGTGATGAACTCGTTGAGGCCGAACTGGTTGGACTCGACGGCGCGCCAGGCGAGGTCGAGGCGCGAGGGTCGTTCGTCGCGGGGGCCCACGCCGTCCTCCCAGCGGTAGCCCGAGACGAAGTTGCCGCCTGGGTAGCGCACGACGCTCACCCCGAGCTCCCGGACCATCTCGAGGACGTCGCCGCGGAAGCCGTCCTCGTCGGCGTCCGGGTGCGACGGCTCGTAGATGCCCGAGTACACGCACCGACCCATGTGCTCGACGAACGAGCCGAAGAGTCGACGGTCGATCTCGGCGATCTGGTAGTCGGCGTGGGCAGTCACGCGAGCGGACGTCACCGATTGGGACCCCTCAGGTGTCGGAGTGTCGTGGATCACATCAGCCATGCGAGATGTCTATCGGATTTCTTGCAACGTTGCAAGAGCGTCCAAGCCTCGGGCCTCGGGCGGCGGTGAGCCGGCAACCGGTCCGCGCGACACAGGTTGCTCACTCACCGCCGCGTGACGGGTCCGCCCTCAGTGGCGCCACGAGAACGGGCCACGAGGAAGATGGCGACAGCCAGGGCCATCGCGGCGCTGCGCTTCCGGTAGGCCTGGGCCAGCACCGGGCAGCTCGCAGGCGCCCCGGGCGAGCGCCTGCCGTCCGTCAGGGTGCGCTCTCGCGCACCGAGAGGCTGAAACCGGGCGTGTAGTCCACGCCGTCGGGGCGCTCTCCCCCGATGCGCCGCACCAGGAGCTCTACGGCGTGGTGGGCGATCTTGGACTTGTCCGGCGCGATGCTGGTCAGCGACGGCACGGTGTACCGGTTCTCCTCGATGTCATCGATGCCGATCACCGCAACGTCCTCGGGGCAGCGGAGGCCCGCCTCGGACAGCGCCCTCAGCGCCCCGTGCGCGATCAGGTCGTTGAAGCAGAACATCGCCTCCGGCGGCTCGCCGCTCTCCAGCAGCTGCTTCGTGGCCACGTAGCCGTCCGGCCGGCGGAACCAGGTGGTGCGCACGACCAGCCGCTCGTCGACCGTGAGCCCGTAGCCGTCCATCGCCTGCCGGTACCCCCGGAGCCGCAGGTCGGCCATGGTGCTGCGGGCGCTCGACGCCACACCGACAGCGGCGACCCGTCGACGCCCACTCTCCAGGAGGTGGCGGGTCGCCGCCTCGGCCGCCGCGACGTTGTCGATCGCCACATGGTCGAACCTGGGGTCATAGATGCGCTCCCCCAGCAGCACCAGCGGGACCGACTCCGACCCCGTGGGCAGGTCTTCGACGTCCGCGGCCAGGGGGCTGAGCAGGAGGCCGTCGATCGACTTCGCCCGGGGCCCCTGGGCGAGCATCACCTCACGCTCGCGGGACCCCGCGGTCTGCTCGATCAGGAGCGTCAGTCCATGGCGTTCCGCAGCCATGAGCACGTGCCCGGCGAGCTCTCCGAAGTAGGGGATGGTGAGGTCGGGAACGGCCAGCGCGATCATCCCGGTGCGGCCCCGCCGCAGCTGCCTGGCCGTCAGGTTGGGCCGGTAGCCGAGCTCGTCGATCGCGGCCTGGACGCGCGCCCGCGTCTCGGCACGGACGTACGGGTAGTCGTTGACCACGTTGGAGACGGTGCGGATCGACACGCCGGCGCGCACCGCCACGTCCTTCAGTCGAACCGACACAGTCCACCCCCTCGTCCGGGAAGCGTAGTGGAGGGTGCCGGACGAGGAGGCGTGGACGCGGCGGACCCAGCCACCGGCGCGCCCGTACCCGAGAAACCGGACCACCGCGAGCGCGGCCACCCGCTGCGTCCGGCCGCTGCGTGCGGTCCGCGGCAACTCACGACGCGATGGTCGGGCGAATGTCCGCCACCCCGCTCCTGCTTGGCGCTGAGTCATGTCCTACGACGGGTCATCTCGGTCCAGGAGGGTCCATCCAGTGCCGGCGACCCGCCATCTCGGGCCGGACGACCCCCCGCACAGCACGAGAGCCGCCGTCTTCGAGTGGAAGACGGCGGCTCTCTGGGTGCCTCTGGGTCTCACACACGCTCGGTGAGCGTTCTGCAAAGACCCCGTGGTGGAGCTGAGGGGATTCGAACCCCTGACCTTCTCATTGCGAACGAGACGCGCTACCAACTGCGCCACAGCCCCGGGTGCGTCCGTGGGACGCGGTGCGAAACGTTAGCATCCGACGGCGGACGCCGCCGAATCGACCCGCCTCAGGAGCCGACCGCCCGCTGCGTGGCCTCGCGCTCGGTCTGCGCCTTGCGGGCCTGGTCGGCCTGCTCGGCCTCCCGGGCGAGGGCGGCGTCGCCCTCGGTGCGGCCCGACGTCCACACGCCGGTGGAGTCCAGGTCGATGGTGCGGACGGTGCGGCGCGCGGCGGCGGGCTTGGTGACGTACGTCGGCAGCGTGACCGGCACCGGGTCCCACAGGGCCGGGTCGACGACCGCGACCGGGATCGAGGAGGTGTCGGCGGTCCAGTCGTCGACCGGGACGACCGTGATCCCGGAGGTGTCCGGCTCGGGGCCGGCCTCGTCGGCGTACCGCTCGGCGGGGCGGCGCTGCCGGCGCGGGCGCACGCGGCGGGAGGCCGTGGCCCGCTCCTGCTTGACCATCAGGCGGCAGGCGACCAGCCAGGCGACCAGCAGCCCGGCGGGGGCCGCGACGGCCCACCAGGACAGCACCGAGAACGCCGCCAGCGCGAGCACGACGAGGTTGACGAGCAGGATGCTGGCCAGCACGTTGCGGCGTCGGCGGGCGGCCCGGTTCGCCGCCGCCCGGCGGGCCTGCTGCGAGGCGGGCGTGAGCGCCGGAGCCGGCGTCGGCTCCACCGGCGCGCCAGCCTCCGCCGAAGTCGCCGAAGCCACGGGGCTCACCGGGGTGGCCGGCGCGGCGGACGTGGCGACCGTCTCGGTGACGGACTCGGTGGTCCGGGTGGTCGCCTTGGTCGTCACGATCGAGGAGGCGGCCGCGCGGCCGGGGCTGACGACCAGGCGCGCGTTGCGCCGGTCGACCGGCTCCCGCCGCGCGAGCACCCGCATCGTGTGCGAGAAGCGGTCCACCGAGCGGCTGCGGACCACGTCGTCGTGGTGCTTGAGCGCCTTGGGGACGAGGTAGACGGCCCACGCCACGGCGAGGGCGACGAAGATGAGCGCGCTGAGGTCCACGCTCAGAGGTTAGGAGCGCTTGCGCACCCCGACGCGGATGTCAACAGGTGTGTCGCAAAATGACCTCTGTGACTGGTGAGATTCTCGGCGCGGGGCGGCGGGCATTCCGGGGTCGAGAGACCCCGATCCGCATGACGCCGTCGCGGCGACCCGCCCGTCCAAGGGCCGGCGACGTCAGTCGAGACGGGCGACCAGGCCCTCGGGGCACTCCTCGACGGTGACGGCGTAGAGCCGGTGGTCGCGCCAGGCACCGTCGATGTGCAGGTAGCGCGGGGCGTAGCCGATCTCGCGGATCCCGAGCTTCTCCACCACGCGCAGGGAGTTGGAGTTCTCGGGCCGGATCGCGACCTCGATCCGGTGCAGGCCGGCGGTGAAGAAGCAGTGGTCGACGACCATCGCGACCGCCCGCGGCATGATCCCGCGGCCGGCGTACTCCCGGTCCAGCCAGTAGCCGACGGACGCGAACTGCGCCGAGCCGCGCACGATGTTGTTGACCGTCACCTGGCCGACGAAGCGGCCGTCGATCTCGATCGCGAAGGGGTACGTCGTGCCGGCACGCGCCTGGCGGTTGAGCCGGAACACCAACGAGCGGAACGACGAGGGCCGCGCGTCCGCCCCGGGCGGGACCGTGGCGTCCCACGGCCGCAGCCACGCCGCGTTGCGCCGGCGCACGACCCGCCAGGACCGGGCGTCGCCGTAGGTCAGCGGCCGCAGCGTGACCTCGCGCGAGGCCAGCCACACCGGCCAGCCGCTGCTCAACGGTCGCCCCCGCCACCGGCGCTCAATGGTCGCTCCCGGCGACCTGCTCGGCGGCGTGCACGAGGATCGGCCGCAGCACCTCGAGCCCGTCCTTGACCCCGCCGCGCGAGCCCGGCAGGTTCACCACCAGGCAGGTGCCCACCACCCCGGCCAGGCCGCGGGAGAGCACCGCGGTGGGCACGCCCTGGGCCACGCCGTGGGCCCGGATCGCCTCGGCGATCCCCGGGACCTCGTGGTCCAGCAGCGCGCGGGTGACCTCCGGGGTGCGGTCGGTCGGGGTCAGGCCGGTGCCGCCGGTGGTCAGGACGACCCGCGCGCCACCCGCGGCGGCGGCGGCGATCGCCTCACCCACCGGCTCCCCGTCGGGGACCACGACGGGAGCGGCCACGGCGAAGCCGAGCTCGGCGAGGAAGTCGACGATCAACGGGCCGGTCTCGTCGGCGTACACCCCGGCGGCCGCCCGGTTGGAGGCGACCACGACCTCCGCGCGCAGGCTCACCCGCGCTCCTCCCG
This sequence comes from Nocardioides panaciterrulae, assembly GCF_013409645.1. Lineage (NCBI taxonomy): Bacteria > Bacillati > Actinomycetota > Actinomycetes > Propionibacteriales > Nocardioidaceae > Nocardioides > Nocardioides panaciterrulae. The sequence goes on from NZ_JACCBG010000001.1 coordinate 3,592,799, forward strand.
CCGCCAGTCGCCGGACTTGCCGCCGGTCTTGGTCTCCACCCGCACGTCGGTGATCACCGCGCCCTTGTCGACGGCCTTGACCATGTCGATCACCGTGAGCGCCGCGACCGAGACCGCGGTCAGTGCCTCCATCTCCACCCCCGTGCGGTCGGTGGTCCGCACGGTGGCGGCGATCTCCACGGCGTCGTCCGCGACGACGAGGTCGACGGTCACCCCCGAGATCGCCAGCGGGTGGCACAGCGGGATCAGCGACGGCGTCTGCTTGGCGCCCATGATCCCGGCGAGCCGGGCCACCGCCAGCGTGTCGCCCTTGGGCACGCCGGCGCCGCGCAGCAGCGCGACCACCTCCGGCGCCACCAGCACCCGGCCCGAGGCGGTCGCCGTCCGGGCCGTGACGTCCTTGCCCGAGACGTCGACCATGCGGGCCGCACCCGCCGCGTCGACGTGGGTCAACCTGTCCATGTGCTCCCCCTCGTCCGGTCGCTCAGAATTCCTCGTCGAGCAGGACCACGTCCACCTGCTCGCCCGCGGCCAGCTCGGTGGTGGCCTCGGGCACCACGACCAACGCGTCGGAGGCCGCCAGGTCACCGATCAGGTGGGACCCGTGCCCGCCCACCGGCGAGACGACCAGCCCGTCGGCGTCCACGGCGATCTCGCCGCGCACGAACTGGCGCCGTCCCTCCGGGGAGCGGACCGCGTGGGTGAGCCGGGCCCGGGTGGAGGGCCGGGAGTACGGCGCCTTCCCCATCAGCTTGCGCAGCGCGGGCAGCACGAAGGCCTCGAAGGAGATGTACGACGAGACCGGGTTGCCCGGCAGCGTGAAGATCGGGGTGGCGTCCTCGCCGACCACGCCGAAGCCCTGCGGCTTGCCCGGCTGCATCGCCACCCCGCCGAACCAGACGGTGCCGAGCGGGCTGAGCGCCTCCTTGACCACGTCGTAGTCGCCCTGGGAGACGCCGCCACTGGTGACGACGAGGTCGGCCCGGACCAGCTGGTCGTTCAGGGCGTCGAGGAACGCGCGCGGCTCGTCGGGCACGATCCCGACCCGGTAGGCGAGCGCCCCGGCCCGGCGGGCCGCGGCGGCCAGCAGGTAGGAGTTGCCGTCGTAGATCGCGTCGTGGCCCAGCGGCTGGCCGGGCTCGCGCAGCTCGGACCCGGTGGAGAGGACCACGACCCGCGGCCGCGGCCGGGTCCGGACGCTGGGCCGGCCGACCGCCGCGAGCAGCCCGAGGTGGCGCGGCCCGAGCACGGTGCCGCGCTCGAGCAGCAGGTCCCCCTCGTCGACGTCCTCGCCGGCCCGGCGTACGTGCTGGCCGAGCTCGGGCGCCCGGCCGATCCGCACCTGGGCGACGCCACGGTCGGTCCACTCGTAGGGGACCACGGCGTCCGCACCGGCCGGCACCGGGGCACCGGTCATGATCTTGACCGCGGTGCCCGGCGACATCGCCAGCAGCCCGCCCTGCCCGGCGCCGATCTCGCCGACCACGGGCAGGTGCACCGGGTGCTCCTCGGAGGCGCCGACCACGTCGCGGTGGCACACGGCGTAGCCGTCCATCGCGGAGTTGTCGAACGACGGCAGCCGCATCGTGGCGATGACGTCCTCGGCGGCCGCGAGGCCGAGGGTCTCCATCAGCGGCTGCGGGAAGTCCGGGAGCGGCGTGATCGCCTCCAGGATGCGTTCGAGGTGCTGGTCGACGGAGATCAGGTCGTCAGGCATCCGCACGCCCGTCCGACTCGTCGGACGGTCCGCTGAGCACGGTCTCGGCCTCGACCCGGTTCGCCGAGCCCGCGTGCAGCGCCACCTCGCCGATGACCTGCACCCCCGGCCCGAAGCTCCAGTCCCCCTCGACGGTGAACGAGGTGGCCTTGCGCATCGACGGCGCCCCCTCGGGGAAACGCTTGTCGAACTCACCGACGAGCTTGTAGTGCTCCTCGTCGAGGTCGACGTACGGCAGGTCGGTCGCGACCTGGTCGAGCACGAAGTCCGGGCCGATCTCGTAGACGTCCGAGCGCAGCACCAGCAGGTCGTTGGTGGTCTTCACCGGCACGAACCGGTCGCGGCCGACCTCGATCAGCCGCGAGTCCTCGAAGACCTCGACCGCGGCGCCCATCGCGGTCTCGATCTGGATCACCTCCGGGGTGGACCTGTCGCCGGGGTCGACGTTCTTGACGTTGCGGATCAGCGGCAGCCCGAGGATCCCGTCGCGCAGGTCCAGCGCGTGCTTCATCGCGGCCAGGTCGAACCACAGGTTGTTGGTCGAGCAGAACCGGTGCCGGTCGAGGTCGGCCAGCGCCTCCTTGTCCTCCTCCAGCGTCTGCGCGGTCTCGCGCAGCACGATCCGCCCGTCGCTGCGGCGGCGCGCGAAGTGCCCGCCCTTGCGGTCCGAGGGGGTCCGGCGCACCGCCTCGATCGCGAACGGCGCGCCGGAGGTGGCGAACCAGCCCGCGACCCGGGCGTCGGGCACCGCGCCGAGGTTGTCGGAGTTGGAGACGAAGACGTAGCGGTAGCCGGCCTCGATCAGCCGGTCGAGCAGCCCGGTGCCGCGCAGCGCGGTGTAGAGGTCGCCGTGGCCGGGCGGGCACCACTCGAGGTCGGGGTCCTTGGGCCAGGACACCGGCGCGAGGTCGTCGGCCAGCAGCTTCGGCTCCTTGTTCTGCAGGAACTCCAGCGGCAGCCCCTCCACCGGCAGCTCCTCGTAGCGGGCCAGCGCCTCGAGGGTGTCGGCGGAGGTGCGGAAGCTGTTCATGAACAGCAGCGGCAGCGGCGCGTCGTACTCCCGGCGCAGGTTGAGCACCTGCCGGGCGATGATGTCGAGGAACGACAGTCCGCGCCGCACGCACAGCAGCGACTTCGCGCGGTCCATGCCCATCGAGGTCCCGAGGCCGCCGTTGAGCTTGATCACCGCGGTGCTGCGGATCGCCTGCGCGGCGGCCTCCTCGGAGACCTCGACGTCGGCGAGCCGCTCCATCTCGACCGGCTCGATCGCGGACTCGGGGATCATCCCGGTCTCACCGTGCTCGAGCAGCCGGTAGTAGTGCGCGAACGTCTCGATGGCGACCTCGTCGACGCCCGCGTCGGCCATCTTGTCGCGTGCTCGGTGCAACCCAGCGCTACCCATGAGTCGATCGTAGGCTTGTCGGGTGGTGCCGTCGCAAATGCCCTCACAGGCTGACACCCCCGGCCCGGGTCCGGGAGCGGCGGCCGCGAAGCTCGCGCTGCGCGACCAGCTGCTCACCCGGCGGCACCGGCGGCCGGTCGCCGAGGTCGGCACCGAGGCCCGGCTGCTGGCCGGGCACCTGCTCGACGCCGCGGAGGTACGCCGGGCCGCGACCGTCGCGGCGTACGTCTCGATCGGCGCCGAGCCCGGCACCGGGCTGCTGCTCGAGCAATTGCTCGAGCAGGGGCGGCACGTGCTGCTGCCGGTGCTGCTGCCCGACGGCGACCTGGACTGGGCGCCCTACCACGGCGAGGGGTCGCTGGTCCCGGCCCGGCGCGGGCTGCTCGAGCCCGCCGCCACCCCGCTGGGTCCCGAGGCGGTCGCCCGCGCGGACGCCGTACTCGTCCCCGGCCTGGCCGTCGCCCCCGACGGTGTCCGCCTCGGCCGCGGCGGCGGCTCCTACGACCGCGCCCTGGCCCGGGTCCCCGTCGGCACCTTCACCTGCGTGCTGCTCTATGACGACGAGGTCGGTCTCGACGTCCCCCGCGAACCGCACGACCGCCCCGTCACCGCCGTCGCCAGCCCGGCCGGGGTGCGCCGGTTCGGCGGTGCCGGCGTCACCGGCTGACCGGGCGGCGTCCGGCGGCGCCGGGCCCGACGAGCCTGGCCCCGGCGGCTCGGGGGTGTTGCTCGGGGGTTGATGGCCTCTTCCCTCGGTTGATGGGCGTTGCAACGCCCCCCAACCGAGGGAGTCCCCGGCTGGCCGGGGATTCCCGCAGCCCCCCTACCGCCCCGGCGCCAGCACCAGCGTGTCCCGGCCGGCGGCGTGCACCGCGGCGGAGGAGGACGGCCAGGCGAGGGTCCGACCGTCGGCCCACAGGTCGGTCTGGTCGGTGTAGTGGTCGTCGAAGGGGTGGCCGGAGACGCCGGTCAGGTTGATCCAGCGGGAGTCGTCGAGGTCGCCGAGCGAGACCACCATCCGCATCGAGGGCGCCGAGGTCACCTCGTAGGACGAGGACGCGTCCCACGACGTCGCGTCGACGGCGGCCGACCCGCCCGCGGCCGCCCAGGGGCCGCGGTTCACGAGCCACTCCACCGGCCCGATGCCGGACTCGCCGAGTGCCGGCTGGTGCAGCTCGAGGCGGTGCAGGTGCCCCCAGGTCCACTGCCGCGGGTCGAGGTCCTCGCGCACGGTCAGCTCGTCGCGCGCGTCCTCCATCGCCTGGCGCAGGATGTCGTCGCGGGTCTCGACCGGGTCCGTGGCGGCGTCGTCCCACCACGGGTCGCGCGGGTTCGCCAGCAGGTGGCTGACCACCGCGAACCACCGGTCGCCGCCGTCGGGCGAGAGGTCCTTGGGCAGCTCGTCGTCGAAGGTCAGCCGCAGCAGGTTGCTCCACACCACGTTGAAGTACGCCGCGGCCGCGCTGTCGGCGGGCTGCGCGAAGTCCCAGCCGCGCAGCAGCCGCTGCCCGGCGGAGTAGTAGCCGTTCGGCAGGGACACGTCGAGGAGGTACGGCGTGAGCACCGGCCCCATCGGGTTCCGGTCGTCGCGCTGGATCGCGAGCATGTCCGACACCGACACCTTGCCCCCGTCGGCGAGGTCGCGGCCGAGCAGGTCGCGGATCCGCTGCGACCGGTAGCCCTGGTCCCAGTCGGAGGTGAGCAGGTAGGGGTAGTCCGGGCCGGTGACCGCCTGGTTCGCGGTCACCACGAACCCGTCCTCCGGGTCGAGCACGTTCGGCAGCCCGCTGAACGGCACGTACTGGCCGGTCCAGTCGTTCTCCGGCTGCCACCCCGCGACCGGCAGCCGCCCGTCGTTGCCGGACTTGCGGATCGGGATCCGCCCCGGGGCCTGGTAGCCGATGTGGCCCGCGGTGTCGGCGTACACCAGGTTCTGCGCCGGTACGGCGAAGTCCGCGGCGGCCGCGCGGAAGGAGTCCCAGTCGGTGGCGGCGTCGAGCTCGAGGATCGCGTCCGCGGTCGGCGCGGGGTGCAGGGCCGTCCACTGCAGCGCCACGGCGTACCGCTCCCCGGCCGGGCGTCCCGGGACCCGGGCCTGCGCCCCCACGTCGGCGAGCTGGTCGGAGACGTCGGAGAGCAGCGGCCCGTGCCGGGTCGAGCGCACGGTGATCACCACGTCGTGGCCGCCGGCGACCTTGATCCGTTCGGTGCGCCGGCGCAGCGGCAGCAGCTTGCCGTCGTAGCGCCACCGGTCGCCGACCACCCGCTCGAGGAAGAGGTCGCTGACGTCGGGGCCGAGGTTGGTGAAGCCCCAGGCGACGTCGGCGTTGTGGCCGATGATCACCCCCGGCACGCCGGAGAACGTGAAGCCGCTGACGTCGAGCGGGCAGCGCTGGTCGACGGTCGTGCAGTGCAGCCCCATCTGCATCCACACGCCGGGCAGGCTGACGCCCAGGTGCGGGTCGTTGGCCAGCAGCGGCTCCCCCGTCGTGGTGTGGTCGCCGTCGACGACCCAGCTGTTGCTGCCCAGCCCGTCGCCGTGCCCGACCAGCGGGGGCAGCTTCGCCAGCCCCCGGCGCAGGCCGGCCAGCGCGGCCCGCTCGCCGGCGGTGTACCCCGGCCGCTCGGGGTTGCGGGTCCCGGGCGAGGTGGCGTCCGGCTCGTAGACCCCGTCGACGACCGCGCCCTGGTCGACGATCGGCGCGTGCTCGGCGTAGGGATAGGAGGGGTAGAGCTCGGCGACCTGCTCGGCGCTGTGGTTCGCCAGCGCGAGCACCCGGTCGATCTCGTCGGTCATGTTGCCGCGCAGGTCCCACGCCATCGCCTTGAGCCAGGCCAGCGAGTCGACCGGGGTCCACGGCTCGGGCTGGTAGTCGAGCCCGCCCGCGTTGAGCACTGTGTACTCCACCGCGATCTGGGACGGCGAGTGCGTGTCGAGGTAGGCGTTGACCCCGTCGGCGTACGCCTGCAGCGCCGCGCGGGTGCTCGGCGACACCAGCGCGAGCTCGCGCTCGGCGACCCGTCGCCAGCCCATCGTGCGGACCATCTCGTCGCTCTCCAGCGCCGGCCGGCCGAACATCTCGGCCAGCCGCCCCGCGGTGGCGTGCCGGCGCACGTCCATCTCGAAGAACCGGTCCTGGGCGTGCACGTAGCCCTGGGCGCGCATCAGGTCGTCGACCGAGCCGCCGTAGAGCTGCGGGATGCCGTGCTCGTCGCGGACCACCTCGACCTTGCCGTGCAGCCCCGGGACGTCGATGCTGCCGGTGGTCTGCGGGAACGGCATGCGGACCAGCACCACCACGGTGATCGTCGCGACCACCAGCAGCAGCACCAGGAAGGCCGCGACGTACGCCGTGGCCCGCACCGGACCCGGCCAGCCGCGGAACGTGCGCCACCACGCCCCGGGCCCGGTGGGGCCCCGGCCGGCGGGAGCCGAGGCGGTGGGGGCGGGCTGCTCGCTCATGGTGGCGGTCATTCTGCCGTGCCGTATGATTGGCAGTCGCCGGGGCCGAGTGCCAGCGCCACTGCCGATGCCACGCCAGTGCGAGGCGCCACCGGGTCCCGCGGACCTCGTCCACCGGACGTCACCGAGGAGAACCGTGCCGACCTACCAGTACGCCTGCACCGAGTGCGGCCACGCCTTCGAACAGTTCCAGAGCTTCTCCGACGACGCGCTCACCGTCTGCCCCGAGTGCGACGGCCGACTGCGCAAGGTGTTCAACGCCGTCGGCGTCGTCTTCAAGGGCTCGGGCTTCTACCGCACCGACAGCCGGTCCCCCGCGGCGTCCGGGTCGTCCGCGGCGTCCGGGTCGTCCGGCGGCACCGGGGCGGCCGCGAGCGGCTCCTCGGACTCCGGCTCGTCCGGCTCGTCCTCGGGCTCCGACTCCGGCTCGACCTCCGGCTCCTCGACCAAGAAGTCCGAGAGCAAGCCCGCCGCGGCCGCCAGCTGACCCTCCCCCGGGGCCGCGCGCGGCCCTGTGGAGAGGCCGGCGCGGGCACCGGCCGGACCGCCTACGGTCGGCTCATGCCCCCTCTCCGCGACCGCCTCGCCCGGCTGCCGACATCGGTACGCCGCGCGGTGCTGCGCCGCCGCCGGCCGCTGGCGGCGCTGCTGGTCGCGGTCGCGGTCGCGACCGGGCTCCGGGCCGCGACCGGCCCGCCGGCCCCGCGCGTGCCCGTGCCGGTGGCCGCCCACGACCTGGCCCCGGGCGCGGTGGTCGCGGCCGACGACCTGGTGCGGGCCGGTTTCGCGCCCGGGTCGGTGCCCTCCGGGGTGGTCCGGAACCCGGTCGGCCGCATCGTCGCCGCCCCCGTGCGCGCGGGCGAGCCGGTGACCGACGTACGCCTCCTCGGGCCGCGGCTGACCGACGCCTACCCCGGCCTGGCCGCGGTGCCGGTCCGGCTGCCGGACGCCGGCATGGCCGGGCTGCTGCGCGTCGGCGACCGGATCGACCTGGTCGCGGCCGACCCCCAGGGCGCGGCGGCCGCGCGGGTGGTCGCCGCCGACGTCCCGGTCCTCGCGCTGCCCGGCGACGACCGGGAGCGGGCGATCGACGGCAGCCTGACCGGCCGGCTGGTGGTGCTCGGCGCCCGGCCCGACGAGGTGCCGGCGCTCGCGGGGGCCGCGGTGCGGTACTTCCTCACCTTCACCTGGGACCGCTAGCATGCTCCCGCCGGGACGACCAGGCTCTCGGGCACCGACGAAGGGGACACGCAGTGACCGGGTTCAAGAACTTCATCCTCCGCGGCAACCTGGTCGAACTGGCCATCGCGTTCATCATGGGCGGCGCCTTCGCCACGGTGGTGACCGCCACGGTCGCGCTGATCATGGACCTGGTCGGCAAGGTCGGCGGGCAGCCGAACTTCTCCCGTTACGCGCCGCACGGGATCCACGTCGGCGCCTGGCTCACCGCGCTGATCGCGTTCCTGGTCTTGGCCGCGGTCGTCTACTTCCTGATCGTGCTGCCCTACACCAAGGCCAAGGAGCGCTACTTCCCCGGCCCGCAGCCGGGCACTCCGGAGGACGTGAAGCTGCTCCAGGAGATCCGCGACCTGCTCGCCGCGCAGCGGCAGCTCTGACGGCCGCGCGGCGACCCCCGACATGGAAACCGGACTGCGCGGCCGGACCGCGCTCGTGCCCGGCTCGACCGCGGGCCTCGGGCTGGCCTCCGCCCGGTTGCTGGCCGGGGAGGGCGCGAACGTCGTCCTCGCCGGCCGCCGCGGTGACCTTGCCGCCGCGGAGGCCGCCCGACTCCCCTCGGCGGTCGGCCTCGGGGTGGACCTGACCGAGGCCGACGCCGTCGACCGGCTGGTCGGCGCGGCGACCGAACGCTTCGGCGGGGTCGACGTGCTGGTGCTCAACAGCGGCGGGCCGCGCCCCGGCGGTGCGACGGAGTTGACGCCCGAGAGCGCCGCGGAGGCGTTGGAGCTCCTGCTGATGCAGCAGATCCGGCTCGTGCGGGCCTTGCTGCCCGGCATGCGGGAGCGCGGCTGGGGCCGGATCGTGGCGATCGGGTCCAGCGGCGTGCAGGCCCCGCTGGAGGGCCTGGCGCTGTCCAACACCGGCCGGGGGGCGCTGGCGGGCTACCTGAAGACGCTCGCCGCCGAGGTCGCCGGTGACGGCGTGACCGTCAACATGGTGCTGCCCGGCCGGATCACCACCGACCGGGTGGCCTCGCTCGACCGGGCCCGCGCCGATCGCACCGGCACCAGCCCCGAGGAGGTCAAGGCGGCCGCGGAGGCCTCGATCCCGGCGCGCCGCTACGGCACCGCGGAGGAGTTCGCCTCGGCCGTCGTCTACCTCGCCAGCGACGCCGCGTCCTACGTCACCGGCGTGCAGCTGCGCGTGGACGGCGGGCTGGTCCGCTCCTACTGATCCGATGCTCAGCCGTGGTGCGGCGGCACCTGGTCCTTCAGCCACCGCTCGCCGGCGTCCTCGCCGCGGCCGCGATCCCGGCGCGCCTCGGGGTCGCGCTCGTCGCTGGTGGTCTCGGGCAGCACGTCGCCGAAGACCTCCGCGAGCCGGCGGCGGCGCTCCCAGTCGGTCTCCCCGGTCATCGTGTCCCGCTCAGGCGCACAGACCGGCGTCGGCGAGCTCCTGCTGGCTCGGCCCCTGCGCGGCGGTGCCGGAGGAGCCGGAGGAGCTGCCGCCCGAGGGCGAGCCGGAGGAGTGGCCGGACCCGCCGGAGTGGTGGCTGCCGCCGGGGACGTTGCCGGCGGTGATCACGTCGGTGGCCAGCCGCTTGGTCAGCGGCTCGTCGTCGATGATCTTGCGCCAGACCCGCTTGGCCTGCGGGGTCCAGACCAGGTGGTTCGGGTTGGTCGGGTCGACGGTGTTCGGGATCGTGAGGAACTGGATGTGGTCCAGGCCGATGTTGCGGAACTCGTAGCCGAGCTGGCCGATCTTGACCAGGTTGGGCAGGTCGGTGGTCAGCGACTTGGTCGCGGCGTCGAGGAAGCTCACGATCCGGTCCGGCCGCGACAGGGTGCCCGCGGAGACCACCTGGTGGGCCATCGAGGCGATGAACGCCTGCTGCCGCTTCATCCGGCCGATGTCGGAGCCGTTGCCGACCTCGTACCGCTCACGCACGTAGTTGAGCGCCTGCACCCCCTCGAGCTTGCGGGTGCCGGCCGGCAGGTTGATGCCGTGCGCGGGGTCGACGAAGCCGGGTTCGGGGATGCAGACCTCGACCCCCCCGATCGCGTCGACCATGCTCTTGAAGCCCTCGAAGTTGACCACCACGTAGTGGTCGAGGCGGATGCCGGTCAGCGACTCGAACTGCTTCATCGTGCAGGCCGGGCCGCCGATCGAGAACGCCTCGTTCCACATCACATGGGTGCCCCCGGGGATGGTCTCGCCGTTCGCGCCGAGGCAGGTCGGGCGGTCGACCATCGAGTCGCGCGGGACGCTGATGCCGTACGCCCGGGTCCGGTCGGCCGAGAGGTGCAGCAGGATCGTGGTGTCCGACCGCTGGCCCATGCCGGTGAGGTTGTCGATGTTGCAGCCCTTGCAGTCACGCGCGTCGGAGCCCATCACCAAGATGTTCAGCGGTTCGCCCGAGCCGGCGACGTACTTCTTGTCCGGGCGGTCGCCGCCGAGCTGGCCGCTGAGGTCCTGGACGTTGAGGTTGCCGTTGAGGTGTCGGTAGATGAAGACCACCGAGAGTCCGGTGGCCATCGCCAGCACCACGAGGCTGGCCACGACGACCTTGGCGACAGTGTGGCGCTTGCGTCCCTTGCCCCGGCGTTTGGGCGCAACCGGCCCCGGCACGGCAGGGGACGGCTCGGCGTCGGACATGCACTCCACCTCGGGTCAGGGAACAGCTCTACGCAGGCTCAAACCTACGCACGACCCCACCAATAGTGCTGCCCGCCGCCCGTCCGAGACAAACCCCGACGTCGTACCCGCCGCGGCCCCTTCTAATCTTGCGGACATGGTCAGCCCCGCCGACGTCCTCACCGAGCGCCTCCAGCGCGCCCTCGTCGCCGCGTTCGGCGGCGAGTACGCCGGGACCGATCCGGTGCTGCGACCCAGCCAGTTCGCGGACTTCCAGGCGAACGTCGCGCTGGCGCTGGCCAAGCGGCTCGGCAGCAATCCCCGCGCGGTGGCCACGACCCTCGTCGAGCACCTCGACGTCGCCGACGTGTGCGTGGCACCCGAGGTCAGCGGCCCGGGCTTCGTCAACCTCACGCTGCGCGGCGACTGGCTGGCCACCCAGGCCACCGGCCAGGCCGCCGACCCGCGGCTCGGCGTACCCGTCCAGCAGCCGCAGCTCGTGCCGATCGACTACTCCGCGCCCAACGTCGCCAAGGAGATGCACGTCGGCCACCTGCGCACGACCGTGGTCGGGGACGCGCTGGCGCGGACCCTGGAGCACCTCGGGCACCGGGTCGTGCGCCAGAACCACATCGGCGACTGGGGCACCCCGTTCGGCATGCTGATCGAGCACCTGCTCGACGTCGGCGAGGACTCCGAGGCCGCGAAGCTGCTGGCCTCGGATCCCAACGCCTTCTACCAGGCGGCGCGTGCGGAGTTCGACGCCGACACCGACGGCTTCGCCGACCGGGCGCGCCGGCGGGTGGTCGCGCTGCAGGCCGGTGACCCGGACACGCTGCGTCTCTGGCAGGAGCTGATCGACCTGTCCACGGCGTACTTCAACTCGATCTACGACCTGCTCGACGTCACGCTGACCGACGCCGACCTGGCCGGCGAGTCGACGTACAACGCCGAGCTGGCGCAGATCTGCGACGAGCTCGAGGCCGCCGGCCTGGCGACCGTGAGCGACGGCGCGCTGTGTGTGTTCCTGGAGGAGTTCACCGGCCGCGAGGGCAAGCCGGTGCCGCTGATCGTGCGCAAGAGCGACGGCGGCTACGGCTACGGCACCACCGACCTCGCCACCATCCGGCACCGGGTGCGCGACCTGCACGCCGACCGGGTGCTCTACGTCGTCGGCGCCCCGCAGCACCTGCACCTGCAGATGGTCTTCGCGGCGGCCCGCAAGGCCGGCTGGCTGCCCGACGACGTCGAGGTCGTGCACGTCCAGATCGGCAACGTGCTGGGCGCCGACGGCAAGATCCTCAAGACCCGCAGCGGCGCCCCGCTGCGGCTGCGCGCGCTGCTCGAGGAGGCGGTCGAGCGGGCGGCGGCGGTGCTCGAGGAGGCCCGCCCCGAGCTGTCCCCCGAGGAGCGCGGCCGGATCGCCCGTCAGGTGGGGATCGGCGCGGTCAAGTACGCCGACCTGTCGGTGGCCCACGACAGCGAGTACACCTTCGACCTCGACCGGATGGTCTCGCTGACCGGCAACACCGGTCCTTACCTGCAGTACGCCGCGGCGCGGATCCGCTCGATCCTGCGGCGGGCCGAGGAGGGCGGGGTCTCCCCGGTGAACGGGCCGATCGTGCAGACCGAGGACGCCGAGCGCGACCTGATGCTCGCGCTGCTCGGCTTCGGCGACGTCGTCGCCGGGGTGGGCGCGGCGCTCGAGCCGCACCGGCTGTGCGGCTATCTCTTCGACCTGGCCCAGCGGTTCACGACCTTCTACGACCAGTGCCCGGTGCTGAAGGCGCCCGAGCCGGCGGTCCGCGACGCGCGGCTCCGGTTGTGCGGGCTGACGCTGCGGGTGCTCGAGCAGGGGCTCGGGCTGCTCGGCATCGCCGCCCCCGAGCGGATGTGACCGGGCGGATGTGACCGGGCGGATGTGACCGGGCGGTCGTGACCGGGCGGTCCCCGGCCGGGGCCAGCAGGCCGCCCGCGCAGCGGCCCGGTCAGTAGCAGACGAAGCGGTCCGACCGCGGTGCCGGGTGGAAGACGATCCGGTCGCTGCCGAGGTCGGCGCCGTGCAGCGCCGCCAGTCGGTCGCTGGTGAACACGATGGTCTTCGCACCGGTGCGGGTGGCGGTGCCGGAGAGCCGTTGAGGCAGGCCCACGGGCGGATTGCCGTTTCCGCGCGGGGCGGTCTCCCACAACCGTCCACCGACGGAGACGTACTGCAGTCCGCAGTGCAGGTAGAGCATCACGGGGCCTGATTCGCCAACGGCAAGCGCTTTGTTCGGTGCGACCGGTGTGGGCTTGCGACCTGCCCTGGCCACCGGGATGACGCTCGTCGTGCCGCCGGCGACGACGGTGAGTCTTGCCGGCGCGTCGTTGAGCCCGCCGATGACCACGGTGACGCGTCCGGCGTCGGCGGTGCACACACCTGCGCCGTCGTAGTCACGGATGCGGAGGGTGACCTTGCCGCCGTGGGTGGCGGCCGCGGTTGCGGTAGGTGGGCAGGAGCTGCTGTAGGCCATCTCGGACACGTAGACAAGGGCCTGGTCGCTCGGCCGCCACGCGGCCGCCGCGAGGTCGATGTTGGTGCGCAGCTGGTCGAAGAGGGTCGATACGCCGGGTGCCATGCCGGTCGTGACCTGAACCTTCAGGTGGTCACCGGATGCGGAGGCCACCGGGGCGTTGAGGCCAGGGAGGGTGTGCGCAGCGACGTACCCTCCACCGAGGGCGAGCGCGGTCGCGGCGGCGGTGCAGGAAAGGATGGCGCGGCGCTTGCGCCGCTTGGCGACACCCCCGGCGACCAGGAGGTCGCCGATGGGGGCCGGTCCGGTCGGGATGTCGTCCCAGAGCCGATCGAGGGCGGCGGGCGTCTTGTCGGTCATCACTGGCCTCCTTCGGCGAGGTCGGCCAGATGGCCGTTGGTCGCGAGCAGACGCAGGGCGCGCGCGACGCGGCTCTTGACCGTGCCGGGGGCGATGCCGAGGACGTCTGCGGTCTGCTGCTCGCTCAGGTGCGCGTAGTAGCGCAGGACGATGACCTCTCGGTGCACCGGGGACAGGTCGGCAAGTGCCCGGTGCACTGCGTCGGTCACCTCGACGTGCTCGGTGGGGTCCTCGGTGGCCCGGTCGGGAAGTGTCGCGGCCGGCCGCTCACCCCACCAGCGTCGGCGCCGGCTGTCGCGGTGGCAGTTGAGCATGATCCTGTACACGTAGGCGTCGCGGTCGCGGGCCTTCTCGACCTTCCGCCACGCGGTGTAGCAGCGCAGCAGCGTGGTCTGGGCGAGGTCGTGCGCTTCGTCGAGCGTGCAGCCGAGGAAGACCGCCGAGCGCACGAGTGTCGCCCAGCGTGCGCTCGCGTAGGCGGAGAAGTCTCCGTCGCAATCCATCCGTCCTCCGTCGGTTCCGCTCCTACCCCTTGGACGGGGTGGCAGGGCCCCTGGGTTCCCCTGAGCCCCGACCAACCCCGACACGAATGTGCACATGGCCCGCCCCAGTAGACCGTGTTGATCATCCGGTGCTACGCGAGAATCGACGGTCCGCGCGAGGCGACTTGAACAGGATTCTGAGAATCTGGAACAAGCCACGCGCGGTAGTCGGCCACCGGGTAGCGATCGCGATCGCCGTCGTGGACGTACTGGCGACGTGGCACGTCTGGACGATGGACCGCTGGCAGAATCGCCGCGTGATCGACTCGAGAAGCGTCGCGGTGGTCGAGACCGAGTACCGGTGCTTCGTCCTGCGTGAGGAGTACCCCTCCGGCTTGCGGGGGCTTGAGGTACCCAGCAACTCGCTGGTGAGGTTCGAGACTACGGACGACCAGCACGAGGTGTGGGTGCTGACCGGGTCTCAGTGGGGTCCGTTTGAGATCACGGTTGAGCAGCACGACGGTCCACCGGCGATGGTCGATGATGACTGGCTGGACATGGTCGAGTTGAGCCTGACCTGTCAGGGCGAGGTCACCGTGTGCGAGATGATTGACGGGCCGATGGCGACGCTGGTCGATCGGGCCGGCGACTTCCGTGTGCGTGTCTGTGCTCGGGGCCGTCGCGAGGGACTGCTTCGCGACGACGATCCCGACTGGGATCTCGGCGATGGCCCCGTGGTGGAGCACTATCTGCTGCAGGTGTGGCGGGAGCCCGCCTCTGACGGCCGAGTTCTGCGTGAGGACAAGGGCCTGTGGGAGGCCCTGGGTGATTCTGACGAGGCAGGTGCCTCAGAGGGCGACGCCATCGTGGACGCTGGGCTGGAGGCCAGTAGCCGCATCCTCGCCGACGTGGAGGGTGGACCTTCGGCGCGCAGGCTGTCGGGGCGGCGTGGACATGTGGTCGCGACCGGGGAGGTGCCCGCGTCCCGTCGCATCATCTTCCCGCGTGCCGCCTCCCTGGTGGCGTGGCCCTCGTGTCGGGGTGGTTCGGCTGGTGACTTGGCGGTCGGAGCGACCTGGACTCACGACGGGACCCGTCCCGACGGGGACGGCGAGTACGGGCACATCACTACGACCTTCGAGATGCTCAACGAGCCAGAGGCGATCTTCAAGACTTGGAACTGGCAGCGACCTCAGTCGGCACAGCCCAACGTCGACACGGTGCGTTCGTTGCTGGACCCGCCGAGCATCATCCGCATGGCGTTGATGGAGTACAACGACGACAGCGGCGACAAGTTGACCACCATCCACGTTCAGCACGTCGGCGTCCCGGTCGAGTGGGTCGACGACCTGTGGGCCCTGTGGCGTTGGGATCTGCACCGCCTCACGCGTTGAATCGGGAGAAGCCAGGGCGTTTCGGCTCCTTGCACTCCGGCGGTCCCTGAGACGACGGCTGGCCGACTCGTTCGGCCCTGAGCCCCGACCAACCCCGACCGACTCGGCCACGCTCAAGGCCCCGCATTCGTCATGCCCACCGTCTGCTGCCAAAATGACCACCGCCGGTGGACGTCTTCGACACGAATGCGCACCTGGCCCGCCCCAGTAGCTCAGTGGATAGAGCAGCCGCCTCCTAAGCGAAAGGTCGTAGGTTCGACTCCTACCTGGGGCACCGATGAGGCCTCGCCCTGCGTCGAGGTTCGGGAGCCCTCGGCTCCGGCACCTCCCGAGGTCACCACTGCACTAGTCTGGGTCGATGGATCCAGCGAAGCGCCCGCTGCGGCTGGCCATCGTCGACGACTATGCCGTGGTCGTCGCCGGCGTCGCTCGATTCCTGGCGTCCGAGCGCATCGACGTCGTCGAGACCGGGGCGTCGCTGTCGGTCCTCACCGATGTCGACATCGTCCTCTACGACACCTTCGGTCAGGTCCAGGGAACCGGCGTCGATCTGGAGGACTTCGTCCGCGACAGTGGCGCGAGGGTGGTGGTCTACAGCTGGAACCTCCGGCCCGAGATGATCCAGCAGGCCCTCGCCGGTGGCGCCAGCGGCTATCTCTCCAAGGTGCTGTCCGGACCCGAGATCGTCGCCGCCCTCGAGCGGGTCATGAACGGCGAGGTCGTCGTCCTTCCGGGCGACGACGAGGCGAGCGTCGACGGCGCCGGCGACTGGCCGGGGCGGTCGGCCGGGCTGTCTCCCCGGGAGGCCGAGATCCTGGCCTTGATCACCCAGGGCCTGAGCAACCAGGAGATCGCGGATCGGATCTATCTGAGCATCAACTCGGTGAAGACCTACATCCGCACCGCGTACCGCAAGATCGATGTCCAGCGGCGCCCGCAGGCGGTGCTGTGGGGGGCGCGGAACGGCTTCGAGCCCGACAAGCTGCGCACCATCGACCGTGCCCTCCTGCTGCGCCCGCCGGCGCTGGTGCCGCGACCTCCCGTTCCTGGCTAACGGTGCCGGGACCGGTGCACGGCCGCCTTGACCCGGCTCTGGCACCGGGTCGAGCAGAACCGTCGCTGGCTGTTGCGCGAGGTGTCGACGTAGACCCGGTCGCAGCCCGGCGCCGCGCACACGCCGAGGCGTCCGGCCAGCTCGCTGCCCACCGCGAGGGCCAGCCCGGCCGCCACGCCCGCGGCCCAGCCGTGCGCCAGTGAGTCGTCGAGGCCGTGGAAGTGCAGGCTCCACGCGCCGTCGTCGAACCGGTCCAGCTGGGGCCGGGCGCCGGTCTCGCGCAACAGCAGGTTGACGACCTCCGCGGCCCGCGGGACGTCCCCGTCGGCGACCGACTCGAACACCACGCGCGCCCGCTCGGCAGTGCGCCGCAGCACCTCGACGTCGTGGACGCTCACCCGCGGGCGCCGCCCGCCCCGCGCGAGCAGCGTCGAGACCGGCGCGGTCAGGATCGGGTCGCTGGGCACGTCGTACGGCGTGCCGCGGTCCTCGCCCCCGGTCGTCAGGTTGACCAGGCCGACCGCGACCTCCATCAGCGCCAACACGTGACTGTCGAACAGCACTTGATCAGTCACATCCTCTCGTCGTACAGTCACTGTCGTGACTGACGATACCGCCTTGACCAGTCACGGGATCCGCCGCCGGATGCCCCGACCCGTCCTGGTGCTGATGCTGGCCCGGACCCTGAACCGGCTCGCGGCGTTCTCGCTGCCGTTCGCCGCCCTGGTGCTGGTGCAGCGGCACGGCGCGTCGGTCACCACCGCTGGCCTCGTGCTGGCCGGCTTCGGGCTGGCCACGATCCCCTCGCGGCTCGCGGGCGGCCGGCTCGCCGACCGGATCGGCCGGCGCCGGACCATCGTGCTCGGCCTCGCCGGTTGTGCCGCCGCCCAGCTGGCCTTCGCCGCCGCGCCGAGCCTCGCCGCGGCGGCCGTCGCCGTGGTCGTGCTCGGTCTGGTCTTCGAGCTCTACGAGCCGCCCAGCCAGGCGCTCGTCGCCGACCTGTGTGCCGAGGAGGAGCGTCCGGCGGCGTTCGCGATGCTCGGTGCGGCGCTGGCTGCCGCGGGGGTGCTCGCGGGCCTGCTCGCGACCTGGCTCGGCCGCCTCGATCTGCGGTTGCTCCTGGTCGCCGACGCGATGAGCTGCCTGCTGGGGGCCGGCCTCGTGTGGTGGGGCCTGCCGCCCGACCGGCCCTCCGCCGGTGCCGCCGCGGACGCCGGCACCGGTCCGTGGCGCGACCGTCGGCTGCTTGCGATGCTGGCCGCGGGCACGGCGTTCGCCACCCTCTACTTCCAGATCTTCGTCGGGCTGCCGCTGACCCTCGTCGCGCGCGGGCTCCCCGCCGACCGGCTCGGCCTGCTGCTGGCGACGGCCGCGGCGACGGTCGTCGGCGGCCAGGCCGTGCTGCGCCGTCTCCCGGAGCCACGGGACGGGTTCTCCGCGATGACGCTCGGCTACCTGCTGCTCGCGGCCGGGCTGGCCCTCACCGCCGCCGCCCACGGGCTCACCGGCTTCCTGGTGGCGACGGTGGTGTGGAGCGCCGGCGACCTGCTGCTGCTCGGCCATCCGTACGCCGTGGTCGCCCGGCTGGCGCCCGCGGGGGCGACCGGGCGCTACCTCGCGGCGTACGGCACCTGCTGGGGCCTGGCGGCCGTCGTCGCCCCGCTGCTGGGCACCCAGCTGCTCGCGCACGCCGGGCCGGCGGCGCTGTGGCTGGCCTGCGCCGGGCTGGCGCTCCTCCTGGCCGCCGTCCAGCCCGTGCTGCGGGCAGCTTGTCAGCCCGTTCCCTCGCTTGAGGGGCGTTGCACCGCCTGACAACCGAGGGAATCCCCGGCTGGCCGGGGATTCCTGCAGGCGGCTACCCCACCACCTCGAAGCGGATCCCCGCGTCCTGCAGGCGGCGCAGCAGCGCGTCACCCATCGCCTGGGCGATGGTGACCTGGCCGGCGGTGGGCGGGTTGTCGTCGAGGGCCAGGCACAGGGCCGACTCGGCCAGCATCGTGGCGGTCTCGTCGTAGCCGGGGTCTCCCCCGGACACCCGGGTGTGCAGCGTGCGCCCGTCACCCTCGGCGACGAAGTCGACGGTGAACCAGGACCGGGCGCGCTTGCCCTCGTCGGGGCCCTCACCCTGCTTGACCCGACCCAGGAGGAGGTTGCGCAGCGGCCCGACCTGGGCGGCGAGGGCCAGTGCGGAGACCCCGGCGGCCCCGCCGACGGCGTAGCGCAGCGTCTTGGTGCCGGCGTAGTGGGAGTAGCGGAACTCCGGGCCGTACGCCGCCAGCGCGGCACCGCTGCGCGCCACCACGAGCGGGTCGATGGTCGGCAGCGGTAGCAGCCAGAGCCCCAGCGTGCCGTCGCGGTGCGGCTTCCCGGCCACCGCGCGGGAGGAGCGGCCCTCCGGGCGCCGCTGGACCCGACGCCGGTCGGCCGCTGCCTGCCTCATCTGCCGCGGCCGGGACATCGCGGTCAGCGCGGAGTGGAACGTGCCGCCCGAGAACATCCCGCTGGCGCGGACCACGCCGCGCACCGACACGGGTCCCGACACCGGTCCCGAGGCGGCGAGCTGCTGCACGGTGTAGAAAACGCCGAGGTCGTGCGGGATCGAGTCGAAGCCGCAGGCGTGCACGATTCGGGCGCCGGTGCGCTCGGCGGTGGCGTGGTGGGCGGTGTACATCCGGTCCACGAACTCCGGCTCACCGGTGAGGTCGACGTAGTCCGTGCCCGCCTCGGCACACGCGGCGACCAGCGGCTCGCCGTAGGTCAGGTAGGGCCCGACCGTCGTGATCACGACCCGCGCGCGGGCGGCGACGTCGGCGAGGGACCCGGGGTCGGAGACGTCGGCGCGCAGCAGCTCGAGGCGCCCCAGCTCCGGGTCGATGGCCGCGAGCCGGAGCCGGACCGCGGCCAGCTTCTCCTGGTTCCGACCCGCCAGCGCCCAGCGCAGGCCCGCGGGCGCGTGCCGGGCGAGGTACGCCGCGGTCAGCTGCCCGGTGAACCCGGTGGCCCCGAAGAGCACGACGTCGAACTCGCGGTCCTGCTTGCCTGCCATGTCGGGAGGCTAGCCGCCCGCGCCAACGCCGGCAGGCCGGCCGGCCCGGCTCGCCGCCCGGCCCCGCCGCCCGGCCCGCCGATCGCCCGGTCCGAGCCCGGCTCAGCGCCTAGGCTGGCGGCATGTGCCGCAACATCAGACCGCTCCACAACTTCGAGCCACCGGCGACCCCGGACGAGGTCACCGCGGCCGCGCTGCAGTACGTCCGCAAGGTGAGCGGTACGACGAAGCCCTCGCTGGCCAACCAGGCCGCGTTCGACCGGGCGGTCGCCGAGATCGCGCACGCGACCCGGCATCTGCTCGACGACCTGGTGACCGCCGTGCCCCCGAAGGACCGCGAGGTCGAGGCCGCCAAGGCCCGGGCGCGCGCCCAGCAGCGCTACGCCCGGACCTGAACCGCCGGGCCCGGGTCCGACCTCGGGGCACGATCAGAGCCGGTCGTCGTGCCGCAGCCGCCACAGCAGCGGCAGGCTCGCCACCAGGGCGGCGGAGCAGACGAACCACATCGCGGCGTACCCGTGCGTCGAGGGCAACACCGGGCCGAGCAGCACGATGGCGGCGCCGGCGACGACCGGTCCGAGGGTGGCGCCGATGCCCCGGCTGAGCCCGAACAGCCCGGAGGCGGCGCCGTGCCGGTCCTCGGGGAGCAGCCGCATCAGCACCGACAGCGGGAGCGTCATCACCGTCGCGGCGCCCGCGGCCACCAGCGGGATCAGCGCGACGACCCAGGTCTGCTGGGTCAGGCCGGGGACGACCATCAGCACGCCGTAGACCAGCAGCGACGCGCCGAGCAGCCGCACGTGCCCGAACCGGTCGGCGGCCCAGCCCGACAGCGGGGCGGCCACGGCGATCCCGACCGCGACCAGCGGGAAGATCACCGTGGACACGAACGTCGACGACCGGCCCAGCCCCGCGGTGAAGAACAGCACCACGAAGGCCCGCAGCGCGGCCAGCGCGAAGTTCCACAGCCCGTTGGCCAGGCACAGGGCGCGGATGTCGGCGTCGGCCAGCAGCCGCCGGATCGCGCCGAGGTTCGTGAGCACCTCCTCCCCCTCGTCGCCGTCGCGGTGGACCGGCTCGTCGAGCCGGTGCCGCAGCCCGCGCAGCAGCAGCGCGGTGACCAGCACCACCAGCACCGCCGCGACCAGGAACGGCAGCCCGGGCGAGAGGTCCATCATCAGCCCGCCGCCGATCAGGGCCAGGCCGACACCGGTCACCCGCCAGGTGCTCTCCGCGCTGACCGACCGTCCGCTCTGCTCGTCGGGCACCAGGTCGGGGAACAGGCTCCAGTAGGGCGCGAGGAAGGAGTAGTAGCCGGCGTACAGCACCGCCAGCGCCAGCGCCAGCGCCCACAGCGAGAGCGTCCCCAGCACGGCCAGCAGCCCGACGGCGGCGACCGCCAGCGCGGTCACCGCGGCGAAGGCGACCAGCAGTGGCATCCGGTCCCGCACCCGGCGGCTGCGCCGGTCGGAGATGCCGCCCACGATCGCCGGCATGAAGATGCCGAAGAACCCCTCGCCGCCGATCAGCGCGCCGACCACCACCGGACCCGTCACCTGGTCCACCAGCACCGGCACATAGGTGGAGACCACGGTCACCGTGAACGTCATCCCCAGCGCGGGGACGCCCAGCGCGGCCAGGAACAGCCGCTGGCGGGAGGACAGCTTCTCGAGGGTGGGCACGCTCGTCCTTACCCGAGCCCCGCCCCCCGACATGCGCCCCGGCCCGGGTGTCGCGCGTCCCCCGGCCGAGCGTCCGCCCCCGCGTGCTGGCGGGCACGTCGTACCCTCGAGGGGTGAGCGCCGTGGCCCCGACCCTCCTCGACGACCACCGGGACGACCACCGGGGGGACGACCGGGAGGACGACTGGCGACCGGCGCTCGACGTGCTCACCGGCCGGCCGCTGGTGGTGCTGACGGGCGCGGGGCTGTCCACCGACTCCGGCATCCCCGACTACCGCGGCCCGGGCTCCCCCGCGCGGACGCCGATGACCTACCAGGAGTTCGTCGCCGGCCCCGCGGCCCGGCAGCGGTACTGGGCGCGCAGCCACCTCGGCTGGGGCCGGATGCGCGTGGCCGCGCCGAACCCCGGCCACCACGCGCTCACGCGGCTCGACCCGGAGCTGCTGATCACCCAGAACGTCGACGGCCTGCACGAGCGGGCCGGGTCCCGGCGGCTGGTCGCGCTGCACGGCCGGATCGCCGAGGTGGTCTGCCTCGACTGTCGTACGACGTCCTCCCGTGCCGGCCTGCACGAACGGCTGGCCGAGCTGAACCCGGGCTTCGCCGAGCGGTACGCCGAGGTGGCGAGCCGGCCCGACGGCGACGTCGAGCTCGACGACACCGACGGGTTCGTGGTGCCGGGCTGCGCCGCCTGCGGCGGGGTGCTGAAGCCGCACGTGGTGTTCTTCGGGGAGAACGTGCCGGCCGAGCGGGTGGCGCGCTGCTACGCCGCCGTCGACGCGCTGGCCGACACCGGCGGCGCGCTGCTGGTGGCGGGCTCCTCGCTGGCGGTGATGAGCGGGCTGCGGTTCGTCAAGCGCGCCGCCCGCCACGGCGTCCCGGTGGTGATCGTCACCCGCGGCTGGACCCGCGGCGACGAGCTGGCCACGCACAAGCTGCACGCGGGCTGCAGCGGGTTCCTCGCCGCCCTGCTCCGGGCCCGGGAGGACCGGGGCTAGCCACGGTCGGCCCGGCGCCGGCCCGTCGTCCGGTCAGAGCCGGCGCACGAAGATGTGCTCCGCCGCCTCGGGCACGACCTCCGCGGACTCCCCGCCCGAGCCCACCAGGACCCCCTCGGCGGTGGCCACGACCGTGATCGTCCGGTCCGGCAGCGCCCCCACCCGGCGCAGCGCGCTCATCAGCGACTCGTCCTTCTGCATCTCCTCGGAGATCCGGCGGACGATCACCCGCGCCTCCTCGGCGCCGGCGGCCTTCGCCAGCGACTCCACCCCCTCGCGGAAGTCCACGCTCACCGCGGTCTCCCCGAGCTCGTCGAGCCCCGGGATGGGGTTGCCGTACGGCGACTCGGTGGGGTGGTCGAGCAGCTCGACGAGGCGCCGCTCGACGGTCTCGGAGATGACGTGCTCCCAGCGGCACGCCTCCTCGTGCACGAGCTCCCAGTCCAGACCGATCACGTCGGTGAGCAGCCGCTCGGCGAGCCGGTGCTTGCGCATCACCCGGGTGGCCAGCCGCATGCCCTCGTCGGACAGCTCGAGGTGCCGGTCGCCCTGGACGGTGAGCAGCCCGTCGCGCTCCATCCGGGCCACGGTCTGCGACACGGTCGGGCCGCTCTGGTGCAGGCGCTCGGCGATCCGGGCGCGCAGCGGCACGATGCCCTCCTCGGTCAGCTCGTAGACGGTGCGGAGATACATCTCGGTGGTGTCGATCAGGTCGCTCACCTGGTCATTCTCACCCATGCCGCGGACCACCCCGGCTCCGCGCCCTGCGGCCCGGGGGACGGCGTGGCAGAGTGGGCGCGATGTCCGCCGCCGTCATGTGGTTCCGCCGCGACCTGCGCCTCGGCGACAACCCCGCCCTGCTCGAGGCCGCCGCGGACGGCGACGTGCTCCCGCTCTTCGTGCTCGACCCCCACCTGTGGGGGCCGGCCGGGCCCAGCCGGCGCGGCTACCTCGGTGCGTCGCTGCGGTCGCTGGACGCCTCGCTGCGGCAGCGTCGCGCCTCGCTGTCGGTGGTGCACGGCGACCCGGTGTCGCGGCTGGTGCACGCGGCCCGGGAGGTCGGCGCCTCCCGGGTGCACGTCGCCGCCGACTACGGCCCCTACGGGCAGCGGCGCGACCGGGAGGTGGAGCAGGCGCTGGCCGGGCACGGCGTGGAGCTGGTCCGCACCGGGTCGCCGTACGCCGTCGCGCCGGGCCGGGTGACCAACGGGTCCGGCGACCCCTACAAGGTCTTCACCCCGTTCTCCCGGGCGTGGGCCGAGCACGGCTGGCGCGGGCCGGTCGACCCCCCGAGCGGCGGCTCGTGGCTGTCCCTCGAGGACACCACCGCGATCCCCGACCCGGCGCTGCCGGACGGGCTCGCCCTCCCGGAGGCGGGCGAGCGGGCGGCGCTGCGCCGGTGGCGGGAGTTCCTCGACGAGGTCGTCGAGGACTACGACGACGGCCGCGACCGGATGGCCGTCGACGGCACCTCCCGGATGTCGGTGCACCTGAAGTGGGGCGAGATCCACCCGCGCACGATGCTGGCCGACCTGGCCCGGTTCCGGTCCTCGGGGCCGGCCACCTACCGCAAGGAGCTCGCGTGGCGCGAGTTCTACGCCGACGTGCTGTTCCACCGGCCCGAGACCGCCCGGGAGTACCTCAAGCCCGAGTTCGCGCGGATGGCGTACGACGAGCCCGGCGCGCAGCTCGAGGCGTGGCGGCGCGGCCGGACGGGCTTCCCGGTGGTCGACGCGGGCATGCGCCAGCTGCGCGCCACCGGCTGGATGCACAACCGGGTGCGGATGATCGTGGCCAGCTTCCTGGTCAAGGACCTGCACGTGGAATGGCAGCACGGCGCCCGCCACTTCATGCGCTGGCTGGTCGACGGCGACCTCGCCTCCAACCAGCACGGCTGGCAGTGGACCGCCGGCTGCGGCACCGACGCCTCGCCGTTCTTCCGGGTCTTCAACCCCACCGCTCAGGGCCGCAAGTTCGACCCCCACGGCGGCTACATCCGGCGCTGGGTGCCCGAGCTCGCCGACCCGGACGTCGTGGCGGACCCGCACGAGCCCGACCCGCAGACCCGGGGCCGGGTCGACTACCCTGCCCCGGTCGTCGACCACAAGCAGGAGCGCCAGGAGGCGCTGGACCGTTGGGAGCAGATCCGCCGATGACCACGAGCCCGGACCTCATCGTCCCGAAGCGGTTCTGCGGGCCGCCGTCCTCGGGCAACGGCGGCTGGACCGCCGGCGCGCTGGCGGGGCTGATCGACCAGGACTGCCCCGAGGACCGGTGCCGGTCGTGGCCGACGATCCGGGTCGCGCTGCGCCAGCCCCCGCCGCTGGACACCCCGATGCCGGTGCACAGCGACGACGGCGCGAAGGTCGCGACCACCAGCGGTGCGGTCGTGGCCTCGGCGAGCGTCGTCGACGAGCACCCGGTCACGGTCGAGCCGGTCGGTGCGGCCGAGGCCCGGGCCGCGTCCGCGACGTACCCCGGGCTGGCCTTCCACCCGTTCCCGACCTGCTTCTCCTGCGGCGTGGACCGCGAGGAGGGCGACGGGCTCCGGATCTTCCCCGGCCGGGTCGCCGACCAGGACGGGCAGGTCCGTGTCGCCGCGACCTGGTCCCCGCACCCGAGCGTCGGCGAGGACTTCCACCCGTACGCCGACGAGCACCCTCGCGCGTCGCTCGCCGCGACCTGGGCGGCGCTCGACTGCATCGGCGGCTGGGCCGGCGACCTCACCGAGCGGCTGATGGTGCTGGCGAGCATGACCGCCCGGGTCGACGCGCTGCCGGTGATCGGCGAGGAGCACGTGCTGGTCGGCCTGGCCCGCGGCCAGGAGGGTCGCAAGACCTTCACCGCCTCGGCGCTCTACGACGCCGACGGCCGGGTGGTGGCCCGCGCCGAGCACCTGTGGATCGCCGTCGACCCGGCCGTCTTCGGCTGACCGCCGGGAGGGCCCCGCGGCGGCCGGCGAGTTGACGCGGGTCGGCCCGGATCTGGGACACTTGCCCGCATGGGTTGGAACGATCAAACCGAGTGGTGGCGGCACGCGACCGTCTACCAGGTCTACGTGCGCAGCTTCGCCGACGGCAACGGCGACGGGATCGGTGACCTGCCCGGCATCACCGCGCGGCTGCCGTACCTGCGCGACCTCGGCGTCGACGCCCTGTGGATCACGCCGTTCTACACCTCCCCCCAGAAGGACCACGGCTACGACGTCGCCGACTACTGCGACGTCGACCCGCTGTTCGGCCGGCTCAGCGACGCCGACGACCTGATCGCGACCGCCCACGACCTGGGCCTGCGGCTGATCGTCGACCTGGTGCCCAACCACACCTCGGATGCGCACCCGTGGTTCCGCGCGGCGCTGGCCGCCGGGCCGGGCAGCCCCGAGCGGGCCCGCTACCTCTTCCGGCCCGGCCGCGGCGCCGACGGCGCCGAGCCGCCGAACAACTGGGAGTCGGTCTTCGGCGGCCCGGCGTGGACCCGGGTCGAGGACCCGTCGCCAGGCTCCGGACGACCCGCCGAGTGGTACCTCCACCTCTTCGACAGCACCCAGCCCGACCTCGACTGGCGCAACCCCGAGGTCGGCGACATGTTCGAGGACGTGCTGACCTTCTGGCTCGACCGGGGTGTCGACGGGTTCCGCGTCGACGTCGCCCATGGCCTGTTCAAGGAGGAGAGCCTGCGCGACCAGGTGGTCGCCGACGAGCCCGCCCAGGCCGCCGGGGACAGCAGCATGGTCGAGCGCCGGATGCGCGACGAGCCGATGTGGGACCAGCCCGAGGTGCACGAGGTCTACCGGCGCTGGCGGCGGATCCTCGACAAGTACGACGGGCAGCGGATGGACGTCGCCGAGGCGTGGACCCAGACCCCCGAGTCGATGGCCCGCTTCGTGCGCCCCGACGAGATGAACCAGTCGTTCAACTTCGCCTGGCTGCTCGCGCCGTGGTCGGCGCAGGAGTTCGCTGCGGTCATCACCGGCACCTTCGACGCGCTGCGCCCGGTCGGCGCGACGCCGACCTGGGTGCTCAGCAACCACGACGTGGTCCGCCACGTGACCAGGTACGGCGGCGGCGCGCAGGGCCTGGCCCGCGCGAAGGCGGCGACCATGACGATGCTGGCGCTGCCCGGCTCGTCGTACCTCTACCAGGGCGAGGAGCTGGGCCTGGAGCAGGCCGAGGTGGAGCCGGAGTTCCGTCAGGACCCGTCCTGGTTCCGCACCGGCGAGCCCGGCCGCGACGGCTGCCGGGTGCCGCTGCCCTGGGGCGGGGACCGGCCGCCGTTCGCGTTCGGCTCCGGCGACGGCCACCCGTGGATCCCGCAGCCGCCGGACTGGGAGGCGATCACGGTCGAGGCGCAGGCCGGCGACCCGGACTCGACGCTCTCGTTCTACCGGAAGGCGCTGTCGGCCCGTCGTGGGTTCGCGACCTCCGCCGGCGACGAGGTGGAGATGCTCGACCTGGGAGCCGACGTGCTGGCCTTCCGCCGGGGCCCGGTCACCGCGGTCCTCAACTGCGGCACCGAGCCGGTCGCGCTCCCCGAGGGCGAGGTCCTGCTGGCCAGCGGGCCCGTCGACGGCACGCTGCCCGCCGACACCGCGGTCTGGCTCGGCTGATCTGTAGGCCCGGGGGTCAGCTGACGACCCGAGCAGGACGGCGCCCACCCCGCTGGGGGTGGGCGCCGTCTGCGTGTGTGGGTAGGCCGGGTTACGGCCGGTCGTCGAGCGTGGCGTTGTAGCGGCCCAGCTGGGCGGCGAACGACGCGAGGTCGTCGTCGGACCAGTCGCCCATCCGGTCGTCGAGCCACCGTCGCCGCTCGGAGGCGACCTCGCCGATCCGGTGCACGGCATCGGCGCTGGCCGAGACCAGCGTGGCCCGGCGGTCCTCCGGGTCCGGCGCCCGGTCGACCAGGCCGATCTCCTCGAGGTGCTGCAGCTGCCGGCTCACCGCCCCCTTGTCCAGGCACAGCCCGTCGGCGATGGCCGAGGCCCGCATCGCGCCGAGGTCGGCGAGGTAGGCGAGCATGAGGTACGACCCGCTCTGCAGCTCCGGGTGCACCGCCCGGGCCCGCTCGGCGAGCACCCGGCGGATCCGGCGCAGCATCACGCTGACCTCGTGCTCGAGCAGTCGCAGCGACTCCACGCGACCGGTCCGGGTGGCGGTGCTCATCGCGGGGCCACGCCCTCGGTCACGCCCTCGTCCAGCTCCTCGGGGAGGCTCCCGACCGGGTCCGCGGGGAGGCTCCCGACCGGGGTCACCTCCGCGGCGGGAGCGACGCCGGCGGTCTCCCGGGCGAGCTCGTCCTCGTGCTCGATCGTGGTGCGCAGCGGCACCTCGCGGATGAACAGCACGCAGATGAACGCCGCGACCGCGAAGGGCAGCGCGACCAGGAAGATGCGGCCGGTGGCGTCACCGAACGCGCTCTCGAAGAGGCCGCGCACGTGCGCGCCCAGCGTGTTGGGGTCGGGGATGCTGCCGCCTCGGGTGCGGGACTGGAAGTCCGCCAGCTCCTTCCCGATCGCGGGGTCCTGCCGGGCCAGCGCGGCCAGCGCGGGCAGGCCCTCGGACAGCGACGCGGCCACGCGGTGGGCCAGGATCGCGCCGAGCGCCGAGATGCCGATCGAGCCGCCCAGCGAGCGGAAGAAGGCGACCACGGAGGAGGCCGCGCCCATGTCGGCCTGCGCGGTGTTGTTCTGCACGGCCAGCACGAGGTTCTGCATCGTGGCCCCGAGGCCGACGCCGAGCACGGCCATGTACAGGCCCACCCGCCACAGCGCGATGGTCGCGTCGATCGTGGACAGCAGGCCGATCCCGACGATCACCGTGGCCATGCCGCCGACCAGCCAGCGCTTCCAGATGCCGGTGGTCGAGATGATCCGGCCGGAGACGATGCTGGAGACGAACAGGCCGCCGACCATGCACACCGACATCAGGCCGGCGTCGGTCGGGCTCATGCCGCGGGCGCGCTGGAAGTAGAGGCTCAGGTAGACCGTGGAGCCGAACATCGCGACGCCGATCAGCACCGAGGCCAGGGTCGCCAGGCTCGTCGTACGGTCCCTGAACAGCCGCAGCGGCACCACCGGCTCGACGGCGAACCTCGCCTCGACCAGCACGGCCAGGCCAAGGATCACCACGGCCAACGACACCAGGGCCCAGCTCAGCGCGGAGTTCCAGGCGAACTGCTGGCCACCGAGGGAGACCCAGACCAGCAGGACCGACACGCCGCCGACGATCAGCAGCGCGCCGAGGTAGTCGATGTGCACCTCGCGCTTGACCACGGGCAGGTGCAGGGTCTTCTGCAGGACCACGAACGCCAGGACCGCCACCGGGAGCCCCGCGAAGAAGCACCACTGCCAGCCCACCGTGTCCACGAGCAGGCCGCCGATCAGCGGGCCGGAGACCGTGGCCAGCGCGAACACCGCGCCCAGGTAGCCGGAGTAGCGGCCGCGCTCGCGGGGGGTCACCATCGAGGCGATCACGACCTGGACCAGCGCGGTCAGGCCGCCGACGCCGAGGCCCTGGATCGCGCGGGCGCCGATCAGCATGCCCATCGAGTTGGCGAAGCCGGCGATGATCGAGCCGATCGAGAAGATCACCAGCGCGGTCTGCACCAGCAGCTTCTTGCTGAACAGGTCGGCGAGCTTGCCCCAGATCGGCGTGGTCGCGGTCATCGTCAGCAGCGTCGCGACCACGACCCAGGTGTAGCCGGTCTGGTTGCCGTGCAGGTCGGACACGATCGTGGGCAGCGCGTTGGAGACGATCGTGCTGGAGAGCATCGCGACGAACATCGCGAGCAGGAGGCCGCTGAGGGCCTCGAGCACCTCGCGGTGCGACATCCGCACCTCGGCCTCGGCCGAGGCGGGTGCGAGTGGTGCAGCGTGGGACACGGGAGCTCGATTCACGGGGAGTAGAAGGTTGCCGCCAGCAACTATATTCTCTTTGGTTGACGATGACAACCAACGTGGCCCGGGACACAGCACCGGACCGTCCCGGACATGCAGCGACCCGCAGGCGTGAACCTCCGAGGAGGCCCGCTCCGGTGGACGTGACGACCGGATCGCCTGCGGGTCGGGTAGCTGCTGTGGATTCGCGAGCAGTACTTCGCTCACGCGGTTGCTGCTAGCGGGCAGCCACCTCACGCGTCCAACAAGACTTCATCTTCCGGACCACCTCCTTTCCCGTGTGCCACCACGGTAGGCCCGCTTCCCGGACCCTTCAACCACTTTTCCCCGGGTTCATCGGGTCACCGGGTCCGGGCCCACGGGGTCCGGGTCGGCTGCACGTGCGACCCTCGCGGGAACAATTGCTCGGAAGTCGGGGGGTTACCCAGCAGTAGCGGGCCGATCTCCAAACAATTGAACGCACCCACCCCCCGCGACCGGCCCGGCACGCCCGACCGCTCAGGCGACGGGCGCGGCGAACTGGGCGTCGTGCAGGCGGGCGTAGGCGCCACCCGCGGCGAGCAGCTCCTCGTGGGTGCCCTGCTCCACGATGTCGCCGTGCTCCATGACCAGGATCAGGTCCGCGTCGCGGATCGTGGAGAGCCGGTGCGCGATCACGAAGCTGGTGCGGTCCGAGCGCAGCGCCGACATCGCCTGCTGCACCAGCAGCTCGGTGCGGGTGTCGACCGAGGACGTAGCCTCGTCGAGGATCAGCAGCGCCGGGTCGGTCAGGAACGCGCGGGCGATCGTCACCAGCTGCCGCTCCCCCGCCGAGAGGTTGCTGCCCTCCTCGTCGATCACCGTGTCGTAGCCGTCCGGCAGCGAGTGCACGAACCGGTCCACGAACGTCGCCCGGGCGGCCGCCAGCACCTGCTCGTCGGTGGCGCCCGGGCGGCCGTAGGCGATGTTGTCGTGGATGGTGCCGCCGAAGAGCCAGGTGTCCTGCAGGACCATCCCGATCTGGCCGCGCAGCGCGGCCCGCGGCATCGCGGTGATGTCCACACCGTCGATCGTGATCCGGCCGGCGTCGACGTCGTAGAAGCGCATCACCAGGTTGACCAGCGTGGTCTTGCCGGCGCCGGTGGGCCCGACGATCGCCACGGTCTGCCCGGGCCGGGCCACCAGCGAGAGGTCGCGGATCAGCGGCTGGTCCTCGTCGTACGCGAAGCCGACGTGCTCGAAGGCGACCTCGCCGCGGCGGGCCGCCGGGGTCGCGGTCACCGGGGCGTCCGTGGGCTCCTCCTCGGCGTCGAGCAGCTCGAAGACCCGCTCGGCCGAGGCGACGCCGGACTGCAGCAGGTTCATCATCGAGGCGACGGTGGTCAGCGGCTGGGTGAACTGCCGGGTGTACTGGATGAACGCCTGGACCTCGCCGAGCGACAGCGACCCGCTGGCCACCCGCAGGCCGCCGACGACGGCGATGACGACGTAGTTGAGGTTCCCGATGAACATCATCGACGGCATGATCAGCCCCGAGACGAACTGCGCGCCGAAGCTGACCTTGTAGAGCTCCTCATTCTCCTCGGCGAAGGTCTGCTCGACCTCCGGCTGCCGGCCGAACACCTTGACCAGCGCGTGGCCGGAGAAGGTCTCCTCGATGTGCGCGTTCAGGGTGCCGGTACGGCGCCACTGCGCCACGAACTGTCCCTGGGAGCGCTTCATGATCGCGCGGGTCACCAGCAGCGAGGCCGGGACCGACACCAGCGCCAGCAGCGCGAGCAGCGGCGAGATCCAGAGCATCATCGCCAGCACGCCGACGACCGTGAGCAGCGAGGTCAGCAGCTGGCTCATCGTCTGCTGCAGGGTCTGGCTGACGTTGTCGATGTCGTTGGTGACCCGGCTGAGCAGCTCGCCGCGCGGGGAGCGGTCGAAGTAGCCGAGCGGCAGCCGGTTGATCTTAGCCTCGACGTCCTGACGCATCCGGTAGACGGTGTTCTGCACGACCGTGTTGAGCACGAAGCCCTGCAGCCAGCCGAGCAGCGCGGCGCCGGCGTAGATCGCGAGCACGAACAGCAGCACGTTGCGGACCGCGTCGAAGTCGACGCCCTGGCCCGGGACGACGTGGGGCATGCCCGCGAGCAGGTCCGCGCGCTTGTCCTGCCCCTGGGCCCGGAGAGCCTCGACCGCCTGCTGCTGGGTCAGCCCGGCGGGCAGGTGGCGGCCGATCAGGCCGGCGAAGACCAGGTCGGTGGCGCGGCCCAGGATCCGAGGCCCCACCGACATCAGCACCACGCTGGTGACGCCGAGCACCACGACGAGGATCGCCTTGCCCCGCTCGGGACGCATCCGGGCGATCATCCGCTTCGCGGACGGGCCGAACTCCATCGCCTTCTGGCCGACCATGCCGCCGCCCATCGGGCCCCGGCCGGGCCCGGGCCCGGCCTGGATGCGTTCGGTGGCGGCCAGCGCCCTGCCCTTGGGGGCCCGGCCACCAGCACCCCGGTCCTCCGGAGCCTGGCCGTCGGGACCCTGCCCGTCCGGACCCCGCCCGCCGGGACCCCGGCCGTCCGGACCCCGGCCGTGCGGGGCGTTGCCGTCGGTGGTGGCGCTCATGCCGCGTCCTCACTGGTGAGCTGGGAGTCCACGATCTCCTGGTAGGTCTCGCAGTCCTCGAGCAATTGCTCGTGGGTGCCGCGGCCGACGACCCGCCCGTCCTCGAGCACGAGGATCAGGTCGGCGTCGATGATCGTGGAGACCCGCTGGGCCACGATCAGCACGGTCGCGTCGGTGGTGACCGGGCCGAGCGCGGCGCGCAGCCGGGCGTCGGTGGCGAGGTCCAGGGCGGAGAAGGAGTCGTCGAAGAGATAGATCGCCGGCCGGCGCACGAGCGCCCGCGCGATCGCCAGCCGCTGCCGCTGGCCGCCGGAGAAGTTGGTGCCGCCCTGGCTGACCGCGGCGTCGAGCCCGTCGGGCATGGCCTCGACGAAGTCGCGCGCCTGCGCGATCTCGAGTGCGGCCCACAGCTCGTCGTCGGTGGCGTCGGGCTTGCCGTGGCGCAGGTTGCTGGCGACCGTGCCGCTGAACAGCCAGGCCTTCTGGGGCACCAGGCCGATCTGGGCCCAGAGCAGGTCGGGTTCGAGGTGGCGTACGTCGACCCCGCCGACCGAGACCGTGCCGCCGGTGGCGTCGAAGAGCCGGGGCACCAGGTTGACCAGCGTGGACTTGCCGGCGCCGGTCGAGCCGATCACCGCGACCGTCTGCCCGGGGCGGGCGCGCAGCCGGACGTGGTCGAGCACCGGGGCCTCGGCACCGGGGTAGGAGAACACCACGTCGTCGAGGTCGAGCCAGCCGCGCCGGTCCGGGTCCGGCGCCACCGGCTCGGCGGACGGGACCACCGAGGTCTCGGTGTCGAGGACCTCGACGATGCGGTCGCCGCACACCGAGGAGCGCGGCACCATCATCAGCATGAAGGTCGCCATCATCACCGACATCAGGATCTGCATCAGGTAGGACAGGAAGGCGGTCAGCGCCCCGACCTGCATCTGGCCGGTGTCGACGCGGTGGCCGCCGAACCAGATGACGGCGACGCTGGAGACGTTCACGACCAGCATCACCAGCGGGAACATCGTCGCCATCCAGCGACCGGCCCGGATCGCGACCTGGGTCAGGTCGCCGTTCGCGGTGGCGAACCGCTCGGTCTCGTGGGGCTCGCGCACGAAGGCGCGGACGACGCGGATGCCGGTGATCTGCTCGCGCAGCACCCGGTTGACCTCGTCGATGCGCGCCTGCATCTTGCGGAAGCTCGGCACCATCCGGCTGACCACCAGGCCGACGCTGAGGAACAGCGCGGGTACGACGACCGCGAGGATCCAGCCCAGCCCGCGGTCCTCGCGCAGCGCCATGATCACGCCGCCGACCATCATGATTGGCGAGGAGACCGCGATCGTGCAGGCCATCAGCACCAGCATCTGCACCTGCTGCACGTCGTTGGTGCTGCGGGTGATCAGCGAGGGCGCGCCGAAGTCCTGGAGCTCGCGCTGGGAGAAGGTGCCGACCCGGTGGAAGATCGCGCCGCGCACGTCGCGGCCGAAGCCCATGGCGGTGCGGGCGCCGAACCACACCGCACCGACCGAGCAGACGATCTGGGCGAGCGAGACGCTCAGCATCAGCGCGCCGGTGCGGACGATGTAGCCGGTGTCGCCGCGGATGACGCCGTTGTCGATGATGTCGGCGTTCAGGCTCGGGAGGTAGAGCATCGCCAGCACGCTCACGAACTGCAGGACGACGATGATGCCCAGCCACGCGCGGTAGGGCCGCAGGTGGCTGCGGAGCAGGCGGAGCAGCATCAGATCTCCCTCCGGCGGACGCCGTCGAGCAGCAGGTCCGCGATCTGGTCGGGGGTGAGCACGGGGGCCATGCCGAGCTCGGGCCGGCTGGCACCGAAGATCAGCGAGCGCAGCGCGATCGCGGCGACGTCCGGGGCGACCGCGAGCTCGTCGCGGTGCGGCTCGAACAGCCCGACGAGCCGGCGGTGCAGGTCGTCCTGGGCCTTCAGCACGAACGGCGGCGGACCCAGGTGGCCCTTGCCGTCCCGCTCCCGCTCGTGCTCCTCGTGGGCGGCCATCAGGTGCACGCGCGCGGCCATCATCACGGTCATCGTCATCCGCATCCGCTGCAGCACCCGCTCGGTCGCGACGACCACCTTGGGCCGCAGGCCCTGCACCCCGGCCATCGCCCGGTCGAAGTCGGCCTGGCCGTCGGCGGGGTTGATGGCCTCCTCCGCCGCGGCCAGCATCAGGCTCCTCTTGTCCGGGAAGACCCGGAAGATCGTGCCCTCGGCGATGCCGGCCGCCTCCGCGATCTCCCGGGTGCTGACCTCCCCGCCCGAGTCGACGATGAGCGGGATCAGGACGTCGACGATCGCCTTGCGGCGGTCCTCGGCGGTCATCGCGGTGGCGCGGGGGGTCATGCGGTCAGACTAAGTGAGTGAGCGCTCACTCACAACTCGATATCGGTGTACGCCGACCACGGCTGCGGATCGGGCCCGGGTGGGGGCTGGACCGGCGGGCTCAGGAGTAGTCGGCCCACACCCGCCGCTCGACGGCGTCCACGGTCACGGCGCCGCCGTACGGCAGGATCCACTGCGGCCGGGTGTGGCCGAACGGCATGCCCACCACGACCACGGCGTCGGGGTTGTAGCGCTGCACGGTCTCGATGGCCACGTCGCGCTGCTCGGCCCGCCACCGGGCCCGCTCCTCGGGGGTCCGCTGCACCTCGAAGCTGGTGCTGGGCGGCCGGGCCACCACGACCGCGTCGACCGCGGCGAGCAGGCCCCGCTCCCCGAGCGAGCGCGCGATCCAGCCGAACTCCTGCGCGGGGATGAGCTCCTCGGAGGTCTCCAGCAGCAGCACCCCACCCTCGAGCACCGACGGGTCCGGCGGGAAGCGCCCCGCGGTCAGGATCCACTGCACGACCTCGATGCAGCCGCCCCAGGTCCGGCCGGTGACGCTGCGGGCCGGCCCGGCCCACGTCCAGGGCTCGGTCGGCTCGCGGTCGCCGTACTCGCTCAGGGCCAGGGGGTCGCGCCAGTCCTTGCCGAAGTCCTCCGACTCCCCCGGCTCGGTGACCTCCAGGCGCCCACCGGTGAGCAGGGCCGCGCGCAGCGACGCGAGCTGGACGTCGTCGACGGCCGGCCCGGGGCCGAGCTGCACCTGGGTGGAGCCGCCGTAGAACCCGGCCACGCCCTGCTGCCACAGCCAGTTGAGCAGGTTGGTGTTGTCGCTGTAGCCCAGGAACGGCTTCGGGTCGGCGCGCACCAGCTCGGGGTCGAGGTGCGGCACCACCGTGATCTGGTCCTCACCGCCGATCGTCGCCAGCACCGCCCGGATCCGGGGGTCGGCGAAGGCGGCGTTCAGGTCCGCCGCCCGGTCCGCCGCCGAGGCCCCGAGGCGCCTGGTCGTCGGGTACTCGACCGGCACCAACCCGGTGACCTCCACCAGCCGCCGCATCGCCTGCTCGTGCACCTCCGGCGCGAAGCCCGGCGCCGCGAAGGACGGGGAGAGGATCGCGACCCGGTCTCCGGGGGCGGCCTTGGGTGGTACGACGGGGTCCGGGTGCATGACCTGAGCCAATCAGCCCCGCGGGCGCCCGTCCACGCGATTCCGCCTACGGCGCCAGCCGCTCGGTCCGCCAGACGTCGCCCTCGCGCCGGTAGACCAGCCGGTCGTGCATCCGCCCGGGCCGGCCCTGCCAGAACTCGATCACCTCGGGGCGTACGACGTACCCGCCCCACTCCTCCGGCGCCGGCACCTCCTCGGGGAACCGCCGCTCCGCGTCCTCGAACGCCTGCTGCAGCTCGTCGCGGCCGCGGACCGGGTGGGACTGGTGCGAGGCCCAGGCGCCCAGCCGGGACTTCCGCGGCCGGGAGGCGAAGTACTCCTCGACCGCGTCCCGGCCCAGCGGCGTGGCCACCCCGTCGACCCGCACCTGGCGCTCCAGCGGGTGCCACGGGAAGAGCAGCGCGCAGCGCGGGTTGCCCGCGAGCTCGCGCCCCTTGCGCGAGCCGGTGTTGGTGTAGAACACGAAGCCGCGCGAGGAGACCCCCTTGAGCAGCACCATCCGCGACGACGGCGCGAAGTCCGCGCCGACGGTCGCGACCACCATCGCGTTGGCGTCGTAGAGGTCCGCCGCGAGGGCCTCGCGCAGCCACCGGTCGAACATGGCCAGCGGGTCCGGCTCGAGGTCGGACTCCGCCAGCCCGGCCCGGGAGTACTCCTCCCGCAACGCCGCCAGGTCGATCGTCTGCTCCGGCTCGGCGCCGTCCTCCAGGTCCGTCATGAGATTGACCATAGACATTCCTCCCTAGCCCCACGCACCACGGCGGGGCAGAATGCAGCCGGCGCCGCGGGCGCCGTTGCCCCACCCGGCCGAGCAGAGGAGTCGCGGACCGATGACCGAGGTACACCACGGACTCGAAGGTGTCGTTGCGTTCGAGACGGAGATCGCCGAGCCCGACAAGGAGGGCTCCGCGCTGCGCTACCGCGGGGTCGACATCGAGGACATCGTGGGTCGCGTCCCGTTCGAGAACGTCTGGGGCCTGCTGATCGACGGCGCCTACACCCCGGGCCTGGCGCCGGCCGAGCCGTTCAACCTGCCGGTGCACACCGGTGACGTGCGCGTGGACGTGCAGGCGGCGGTGGCGATGCTGGCGCCGGCGTTCGGGTTCCGCCAGACCTACGACATCAGCGACGAGCAGGCCCGCGAGGACATCGGTCGGCTGGCGGTGATGGTGCTCTCCTACGCCGCGCAGTCGGCCCGCGGGCTGCACATGCCGGTGGTGCCGCAGACCCAGGTCGACGAGGGCGTGACCCTCGCGGAGAAGTTCCTGATCCGCTGGAAGGGTGAGGCCGACCCCAAGCACGTCAAGGCGATCGACGCCTACTGGAGCAGCGCCGCCGAGCACGGCATGAACGCCTCCACGTTCACCGCCCGGGTCATCACCAGCACCGGCGCCGACGTCGCGGCGGCCTTCTCCGGCGCGATCGGCGCGATGAGCGGCCCGCTGCACGGCGGCGCGCCCTCGCGGGTGCTCGGCATGATCGAGGAGGTGGAGCGGACCGGCGACGCCGCGGCGTACGTCAAGGGCCTGCTCGACTCCGGCGAACGGCTGATGGGCTTCGGCCACCGCGTCTACCGCGCCGAGGACCCGCGCGCCCGGGTGCTGCGACGCACCGCCCGCGAGCTCAACGCTCCGCGCTACGAGGTCGCCGAGGCGCTGGAGAAGGCCGCGCTGGCCGAGCTCCGCGAGCGCCGCCCCGACCGGGTGCTCGAGACCAACGTCGAGTTCTGGGCCGCGATCGTGCTCGACTTCGCCGAGGTGCCCGCCAACATGTTCACCTCGATGTTCACCTGCGCCCGCACCGGCGGCTGGTCGGCCCACATCCTCGAGCAGAAGCGCACCGGCCGGCTGATCCGCCCCTCCGCGGTCTACGTCGGTCCGTCCCAGCGCAAGGCCGACGAGGTCGACGGCTGGCGCGACGAGTGGGCCGGCTGACCGCGCTCCGCAGTCGGAGCAGCCAGCCGTCGACACTCGACCACCGACGCCGGCTCGCTAGTCGACCACCGAGCGCCGCACGAACCAGCTGGTGAGCCCCTTGCCGCCCCTGCGGGACAGCGAGATGTGCAGGTGGTCGCGGTGGCGCAACGTGGTGCTGCACTCCTTGCGCGACGGGCAGCTCGCACTCAGGTAGGGCTCGCGCCGGAAGCCGGTCCACGCGGGGTACATGTGGTCGTTCCAGATCACGTACATGATCCCCATCCGGCGGGCCCGGGCGTCCGGGTTCCCGTGCCGGTCGGTGGCCAGCACCCAGTCGAGGAACTCCTGGGCCCGCTCCTTGTCGGCCTTCACCGAGGCGTCCAGCAGCCAGTCGAAGGCCCGGCCCTCCTTGTGCTCGGAGGTGCCACCGACCCGGCACGGACGGGCGATCGGGCCGAACCCGCCGCCGAAGCGGCGGACCAGCCGATGCCCGAGGAACGTCGTCCCGGGCTTGGCCTCGGGGTGGCAGTGGCGCTGGGGGTGGTAGCCGGCGAGGTCCTCGATCGGCGTGCCCGCCGAGGCGGCCGGCGCGAGCGCGAGGCCCAGCAGCACGACCACGAGGAGGTGCAGGGCGAGGGCGGAGAGGGTCCGAGACACCGCACGAGGGTAGGTCGCCCCCGCCGTCACCGGAGCCGGTTCTTGAAAAGGGCTATTACACTGAGGAACACGAGGGGAGTACCTCACCCAAGCGTCACCCGGTCAGTACGTCGGTCCCGCGACCGTCCCGGGTGCCCACCGGCCGAGCCGCCGGTCGAGGGAGACCTCGGACACCGCACCCGTCCGAGGAACTCATGTCGAGCATCGCCTCCCCCACCCTCTGGGCCGTCACGATCGGCCTCGTCCTCGCCCTGCTCGCGCTGGACTTCGCGCTGACCCGTCGTCCGCACACGGTCCGCATGCGCGAGGCGCTCGCCTGGTCCGCGTTCTACGTCGCCCTCCCGCTCGCCTTCGGCGGCTGGGTGTGGTGGCAGCACGGGAGCGACCGCGGCGTGGAGTACCTCACCGGCTACCTCGTCGAGAAGTCGCTGAGCGTCGACAACCTGTTCGTGTTCATGCTGCTGCTCGCGGCGTTCGCCGTGCCCCGGCCGCTGCAGCAGCGGGTGCTGCTCTACGGCATCGTCGGCGCCCTGCTGCTGCGCGCGGTGTTCATCGCGCTCGGCGCCGTCGCGCTGGAGGCCTTCGACTGGGTCTTCCTGGTCTTCGGGCTGGTGCTGGCGGTGACCGGCGTGAAGCTGCTGCGCGACGCCCGGACCGGCGCCGGCCACGCGGTCGACGTCGACCGCCTGCGCGTGGTGCGCCTGGTCCGCCGGCTGGTGCCCGTCACCGGGGAGTACGACGGGCCGCGGCTCACCGCCCGCCGGGGCGCCGCCGGGACGGCCCGGCGCGCCCTCACCCCGCTCGGCCTGGTGGTGATCGTGCTGCTGGCCACCGACCTGGTCTTCGCGATCGACTCGGTGCCGGCCGTCTACGGGATCACCGGCGACCCCTACCTGGTGTTCGCGACCAACGCGTTCGCGCTGCTGGGCCTGCGGGCGCTCTTCTTCGTGCTCGCCGGCGCCCTCGAGCGGCTCCAGCACCTCGGCTACGGCATGGCCGCGATCCTGGTCTTCATCGGCGCCAAGCTGGCCCTGCACTGGGCCCACCTGCAGTGGCCGGCGGTGCCCGAGATCCCGACGCTCGCCTCGCTGGCGGTCATCCTCGGCATCCTTGCGGTGACCGTCACCACCAGCGTCCTGGCCGGGCGGGCCGACCAGCGGGCTCAGCGGGACGGGCCGGGGGCCGGGACCACCGCGGGCAGCGCCTTGCCGAAGCAGCGGGAGAGCGGCGCGTCCCGGTAGTAGCCGAACCCGGGCACCGGCGTGTACCCCGAGCTCTCGTAGAGCGCCATCGCCTCGGGTTGCCGGGTGCCGGTCTCCAGCACCAGCGCCCGCGCCCCGGCCCGGGCCGCGGTCGCCTCGAGGTGGGCCAGCAGCCGGCGCGCGACCCCACGGCCGCGGGCCCGCGGCACGACGTACATCCGCTTGACCTCGGCGGTCTCGCGGGTGCCGAACACCTCCACGTCGGTCCGCCGCCACGCGCCGCTGGCCACCGCGTCCCCGTCGAGGTAGGCGACGTAGAAGCTCCCCCGCGGGGGCTCGAACATCACCGGGTCCAGCGGGGTGTCGTCCCGGCCGCCGTAGCGCACGACGTACTCGGCCTGCACCTCCTCGATCAGCCGCATCGCGTCGGGCTGGCCGTAGCCGACCCGCCGGATCTCGAGGCCCGGGCCCCCGGGGGACGACGGGTCAGGCAAGCGAGGCCCCGCACCCGTCGCAGAACCGCGCGTCGGCGTCGTTGCGCACCCCGCAGGCCCGGCAGTACGGCCCGGACCCGCCCGCGGCCCGCACGGCACCGTCGTCGACGGTGCGGCCGACGCCGAGGATGCCCTGGCCGTCGGTGAGGTACGACGCGCTGTCCCGGACCACCGGCATCGTCTCGCCGGCGCCGTAGCGGGCGGCCGCGCCCAGGAAGCCGGCCTGCAGCAGCATCATGCCGAAGCCGATCAGCGGCAGCCCGCCGATGAAGCAGGCGATCCGCCACCCGCCCGGGAAGCCGTCGGAGCCGAAGACGGAGACGATCCCGTAGCCGAAGACCACGATCCCGACGATCAGCAGGACCGCGCCGGCGGCCCGGAACGCGTTGCGGTAGCGGGCCTGGCCGACGAGACCGGGGTTGTTGGACATGCGGACTCCTCGAGAGCGGTCACCGTGGTCGGTGACACAATAGGTCTCCTGACAGCGTGGTCAGGGAGCGACTCCCACCCTTTCGGAAGGCAGTTCATGACCGACGCCGCCCAGCCTCGCCCCGCGACGGGCCTCGAGATCCCCGCCGACCTGCGCCCCGCGGACGGCCGCTTCGGTGCCGGGCCCTCGAAGATCCAGACCAGCCACCTCGACGCGCTGGCCGCCACCGGCACCCGCCTGATGGGCACCTCGCACCGGCAGGCCCCCGTGCGCGGCCTGGTCGGCCGGGTCCGCGAGGGCCTGGCCGACCTGTTCGACCTGCCCGCGGGCTACGAGGTCGTGCTCGGCAACGGCGGCTCCACGGCGTTCTGGGACGTGGCCACGTTCGGGCTGATCCGGGCGCGCAGCCAGCACCTGTCCTTCGGCGAGTTCACCTCGAAGTTCGCGAAGGCCGCGGCCGCCGCGCCGTGGCTGGGCGACCCCACGGTGATCGCCGCCGAGCCCGGCTCGCTCCCGGCGGCGGTCGCCGAGGAGGGCGTCGACGCCTACGCCTGGGCGCACAACGAGACCTCGACCGCGGTGATGGCGCCGGTGGCCCGCCCGGCGGGCACCAGCGCGGCGGACGCGCTGGTGCTGATCGACGCCACCTCGGGCGCCGGGGGGCTGCCGGTCGACCTGGCCGAGACCGACGTCTACTACTTCGCCCCGCAGAAGTGCTTCGCCTCCGACGGCGGGCTGTGGCTGGCGACCTTCTCCCCCGCCGCGCTGGACCGGGCCGCCGAGATCGCCGCGAGCGGACGGCACGTCCCGGCGTTCTTCGACCTGCCGACCGCGATCGACAACTCGCGCAAGAACCAGACCTACAACACCCCCGCGGTGGCCACCTTGTTCCTGATGGCCGAGCAGCTGGACTGGATGAACGCCTCCGGTGGCCTGGCCGGGATGGTCGAACGCACCACCGCCTCCTCCGACATCCTCTACGGCTGGGCCGAGAAGACGGCGTACACGACGCCGTACGTCGCCGACCCCGGCCACCGCTCGCTGGTGATCGGCACCATCGACTTCGACGACGCGGTCGACGCCGACGCCGTGGCCGCGCACCTGCGGGCCAACGGGATCGTCGACACCGAGCCCTACCGCAAGCTGGGGCGCAACCAGCTGCGGATCGCGATGTACCCCGCGGTCGACCCGGCCGACGTGGAGGCCCTCACCGCGTGCATCGACTACGTGGTCGAGAGGCTCTGAGCGATCAGCTGGTAGGTGCCGCGGTCGAAGGCGACCATCCGCGCCTCGGCCACCGCGGTCTCGGCGGCCGCCAGCGTCTCGATCGCCGCGGCGACCGCGTCGTGCTTCGGCCAGCCGTAGATGCCGGCGCTCACCAGCGGGAACGCGACGCTGCCCGCGCCCAGCTCGTCGGCGACCGCCAGGGCGCGTGCGTAGCAGGAGGTCAGCAGCGAGCGGTCGGTCTGGCCCGAGCGGTGGTCGGGTCCGACCACGTGGATCACCCAGCGGGCCGGCAGGTCGCCCGCGGTGGTCCAGCCGGCGTCCCCCGTGGCCAGACCGTGCGGGAACCGCGCGACGCAGTCGGCCAGCACCGCCGGGCCGCCGGCCGCGTGGATGGCGCCGTCGACCCCACCGCCGCCACGCATGCCCCGGTTGGCGGCGTTGACGACCGCGTCGACCTGCTGACGGGTGATGTCGCCGTGGACGACGGTGATCTCCATGGGCCCGATTGTGCCCGCCCGGACCCTGGCGCCCCACCCGGCCGGCGGGCGATGCTGGGACGGTGACCGACCACCTCTGGGGTGTGCGGGCCGAGCTGGCCGAGGCCGAGTTCATGTACCGCTTCAACGCCGACGCCTCCGCCACCGCGCGCGAGGCGCTCGGCATGGACGCGCTCCGGCTCGGTGGCGGCGTGCTGACGCTGGTCCGCGAGGACCCCACCGGCGGCTACTGGAACAAGGCCGTCGGGCTCGGGATCACCGAGCCGCTGACCGGCGAGCTCATCGAGGAGGTGCTGGCGCGGGCCACGACCCACGGCGTGCCGGCGCTGGCCTTCCAGGTCGCCCCGCACGCCGAGCCGGCGCACCACGCCCGGCTGCTCGAGGAGCGCGGCCTCACCCCCGGGACCGCGTTCGTGAAGTTCTTCGGGCCGCTGCCCGCGACGCTGCCGGGCCGCACCGACCTCGACGTCCGCCCGGTGCGGCCCGAGCACGCGGCGGAGTACGCCCGGATCATCCGGACCGGGTTCGAGATGCCCGAGGACCCGGCGATGGAGGCGTGGTTCGCCGAGGCCCCGTCGTACGACGGGGACTGGTGGACCGTCGGCGCGTGGGACGGCGACCGGCTGGTCGCGGTGGCCAACCTGTTCGTGCACGGCGACGTGGCCACGCTCAGCGGCGCGGCGACCCTGCCCGAGGCCCGCGGCCGCGGCGCCCAGGGCGCACTGATGGCGGCCCGGCTCCGCGAGGGCGCCGCCCGGGGGTGCCGCTGGGTCTCGACGGAGACCTGGCCGGAGTCGCCCGGCCACCCCAACCCCTCG
The DNA here is from genome assembly GCF_013409645.1 of Nocardioides panaciterrulae. Classification (NCBI taxonomy): domain Bacteria; kingdom Bacillati; phylum Actinomycetota; class Actinomycetes; order Propionibacteriales; family Nocardioidaceae; genus Nocardioides; species Nocardioides panaciterrulae. Next base: position 3,634,954 of record NZ_JACCBG010000001.1, read on the forward strand.
CAGCACAACATGCGCCGGCTCGGGCTGACCGAGCTGTACCTGCGGCCCGCCTGGGTGTTCCGGCCGGCCGGGTGAGCCCCGGGGGGCTGCAGGAATCCCCGGCCAGCCGGGGAATCCCTCGCTTGAGGGCCGTTGCAACGCCCCCCAAGCGAGGGAACGGGCCGACAACCCACCGGGTACGCGCCCGGATCGAGCCTCCACCCCGCCCCCCGTCGCGCCCCCTCCGGGCCGGCCGGCCGGGTCGGCCGGGTCGGCCGGCCCGGTCACGAGTCCTTGAGCAGCCGCAGCGTGGCCCGCTCCAGGGCCGCCTGCCGGGCGTCCGGGCTGTTGTAGCTGCGCCGGGTGGTGCCGTTGATCGTGCGGCCCCGCTCGTAGGCCTCGATCACGCGCGGGTCGACGTACGAGCTGCGGGCCAGCGCCGGGGTGTTGCCGAGGAACGACGACACCTCCTTCATCGCCCCCGAGACCGCGCGCTTGCGCGACGCCCTGCTCTCGCCGTGCTCGGGGGTGCTGGCCAGCGCGGCGGCCGCCAGGACGGTGGCGTGCCAGGTGCGGAAGTCCTTGGCGGTCGCCTCGATCCCGGTGGTCTCCCGGACGTACTTGTTGACCAGCGTCGGCAGCACCGACCGCCACGAGCGGCGCTCCTTGTAGGACAGCAGCCGCAGGTCCTGCCCTCGGCGCCGGCGCATGATCTCGACCGCCTCGATCACCGCGGCGTCGTCGATCTCGATGCGGTGGTCGACCCCGGACTTCCCGGTGAAGGTGAACACCAGCCGGTCCTGGCGCCGGCGCACGTGCCGGCGCTCCAGCGTGGTCAGGCCGAAGCTGCCGTTGTCCTCGGCGTAGACGTCGTTGCCGATCCGGAAGTAGCCGAGGTCCAGGAGCCGTACGGCGGCCGCGCAGGCCCGCTCCATCGGCATCCCCTCGCGCCCGAGGTCGGCGACGACCAGCTCGCGCGCCCTGGCCAGCGCCATGCCGAACTTCCGCATCCGCTCGAACTTCTCCGCGTCCCGCCTGGTCCGCCAGTCGGGGTGGTAGAGGTACTGCCGCCGGCCGGCGTCGTCGGTGCCGACCGCCTGCAAGTGGCCGTTCGGCCACGGGCAGATCCACACGTCGGTCCACGCCGGCGGGATCACCAGCGACCGGATCCGCTCGACCTGCTCCTCGGGCAGTCGGCCGCCGTCCTCGTCGAGGTAGACGAAGCCGCGCCCCGCCCGTCGGCGGCCCCAGCCCGGCTGGTCCGGTGAGGTGCGTCGTAGGTGCGGCACGGGCCATAGGTAGCCGGAGAGCTGCCCGAGCAAACCCGTTGTCTGGTCCAGCGGTGAGCTGGCCACCGACCCCGCGCCGGATTAGGTGGCTGACCCACCGCCCGGCCAGGCCGCCGGGAGTGCCGGGCGTCCGGCCCCGGGTCAGTCGCCGGGGCGCCTCGAGCCGATCCAGCCGGTCACCATCACCAGGCCCCCGAGCACCAGCCAGGCGGTGAGGAACCACGGCCACACCGGCCGGTCCTCGGGCCGCGGGTCCGGCGCCTGCGCCCGGTCGGCGGCGGCGGGGCTGGGTGCGGCGGACGGCCCCGAGGACCCGGACGAGGACCCGGACGGGGAGGTACGGCGCAACGCGGTGCGCAGCTGCGCCGGCAGCCGCACCTGCAGCACCGGCTCGGCCTGCCCCTCGGAGCTGACGAACACCCGGCCCGCGCCGTCGACGGCGATCCCCTCGCCCTGGTCCTGGTCGGGCAGCGTGAACGAGCCGACCTCGACCAGACCGGGGAAGGAGTAGACGACCGCGCGGCCGTAGTCGCGCAGGATCAGGTGCCGGCCGTCGGGGAAGAACGCGCCGTCGGTGGCGATCGCCAGCACCGGGGCCACCGGCCGCAGCCGGTTGGTCCGGGTCGGGTCCAGCCGATCGGGCGCGGCGTACAGCTCACCGCCGAAGACGCCCTTGGTGGCGACGTAGAGCCGCCCGCTCGCGGGATCGCGGAGCAGCGTCTCGGCGTTGTGCGCGCCGTCGGGGTAGGCGAGGTCGTAGACCTGCGGGTGCACGGTCCGCTCCCCCGGGCCGACCGGCACCCGGGCGACCTGGACGGTGTCGCGGGAGGCGGTGTTGTCCCCGATGTCGCCCACCCAGACCGCGCCGTGTCCCGCGGGCGCCAGCCCCTCGGTGTCGATCGGGTCGGCGGACCAGCGGGTCACCCCGGTCGTACGCCCGGTCGCCGGGTCGACGGTGAAGACCCGGCCGGTGTCACCGGAGTCGTTGGTGGTGACGAACGCACCGTCGACGACGACCAGGGCGCTGGACTCGACGATCGCCGGGTCCCGGAACGTGAACGCGGTGACCCCCGGGTGGTGGGGCGCGGAGCCCGCCCCCATCAGGAACGGCAGGACCGCGACCAGGACCAGCCAGCGGTCACGCACCGCCACCCTCCAGCGGCTGGGCCAGCGGCTGCTCCAGCAGCTGGGCCAGCCGCGGCCGCAACGACCAGGCGCCGACCAGGTCGTCGTACTCCCTGCGGACGCCGCCGCCGGTGACCGGGCCGCCGGTGCGCACCGCACGCAGCATGGTGTTGCGCGGCGTGTGCTCGCTCTCCACGAACTGCACCACGTCCACGCGGTAGCCCTGCAGCCGCATCAGCGAGGCGCGCAGCGCGTCGGTGAGGGTGTCCGCGAAGCGCTCCCGCAGGATGCCGTGCCTGGTGAGCAGGGCGTACGGCGCCGGCGTGGGCGCCTTGCGCAGCTGGGCGGCGATGTCGTGGTGGCAGCACGGCGCCGCCAGCACCAGCTGCGCCTGCCACTCCACGGCGCGCGCGAGCGCCTCGTCGGTGGCGGTGTCGCAGGCGTGCAGCGCGAGCACCACCTCCGGCGGCTGCTCGAGCCGGGCCCCGGCGATGGTGCCGACCACGAACTCCGCGTCGACCCCGAGGTCCCGCGCGACGGCGCTGTTGTGCTCGCGCGACTGCTCCTTGACGTCGACGCCCACGAGGTGGACCGGCAGCCCCCGCACGTGGGCGAGGTAGCGCTGGGCGGAGAAGGTCAGGTAGGCGTTGCCGCAGCCGAGGTCGACGATCCGCAGCGGCTCCTCCGGCGTCGGCCGGCGCAGGTGGCCCTTGTCGATCGCCTCGGTGATCGAGGCGTCGAGCAGCCGGAGGAACTCCTCCACCTGCCGGTACTTCGCCTGCCGTGACGGTTTCATCCGGCCCTGGGCGTCGGTGAGCCCGAGCGCCCGGAACACCGGGTCGTCCTCGGGCAGCAGCCGCCGCTTGGCCTTGTCGTGGCTCCGGTCCACGGCACCGTCCGCGGTGGTCGAGCCCGTCGGGTCCCGGTCGGTGGTGTGCACGACCGCCTCGAGCTTCTTGGTGACCCGCAGCTGGTGGCTCTGGGTGGTGGTCTCGACGTGCCAGTTGCCGAACGGCTGGTCCAGCAGGTCGTCGACGGCGGTGCGGGCCTCGTCGCCGGCCGGGTGGTTGGAGGTGTGCGCCTGGGTGGCGTCGTACGCCGTGACCTGCAGGTGCAGGCCGGCCTTGAGGTCGACGTAGCGCAGCTCGACCCGCTTCCAGCGCGGCTGCTGGCCGCGCTGCCGGCCCGAGGCCACCGCCTTGACCAGGGTGTCGGGGTCGAGCAGGTGGTCGCGCATCCGGTTCAGCGCGCGGAGCAGCGGTTCGCTCACCGCTGGACCACCGCGGCCACGACGACGATCAGCAGCAGGGCCACCAGGGCCACCGGGATCACGAGTCGACGGTGGCGCGGGTTCACGCCTCGAGTCTACGAGCGAGCAGCTCGGCCAGATGAATCGCGGGGACGCCGGCGAGGTCGTCCAGCTGGACCCGGCAGGACATGCCGTCAGCGAGCACGACCGCGTCGGCGTGGGCGCGCACGGCCGGGAGCAGGTGGGTCTCGGCGATCGCCACCGACACCTCGTAGTGCCCCTTCTCCATGCCGAAGTTGCCGGCCAGGCCGCAACAGCCGGCGACCTTCGTGACCTGCGCGCCGGCCCTCTCCAGCAGCCGCTGGTCGGCGTCCCAGCCGAGCACCGAGGCGTGGTGGCAGTGCGGCTGCGCGACCACGTGGACGCCGCTGAGGTCGGGCAGCGGCAGGTCCAGCCGCTCGACCAGCTCGGCGAAGGTCAGCACGCCGAGGTCGACACCGGTCAGCTCGGCGGCGTCGCTACGCAGCGTGGCCAGGCAGGAGGGCTCGAGGCCGACGACCGGCACCCCGGAGTCGAGGTACGGCGTGAGCGCGGCGACCGTGCGCTCCATCATCGCCCGGGCCTTGTCGAGCTGGCCGGTGGTGATCCAGGTCAGCCCGCAGCAGGCGTCGTCGGGGATCACCCGGGCGCGCACCCCCACCGAGTCGAGGTAGCGCAGCGCGGCGTGCCCGTTGTCCGGGAAGAAGTGGTCGCTGAAGGAGTCCGCCCAGATCCACACGTCGGGGGTCGAGCCCCCGGGGGTGCGCTCCGGCTCGCTCCGGGCCGCCCGAGCCTGCTTCGCGACCGAGCGGCGCAGCGTGGTCGGGGCGAACGACGGGATCGAGCGCCGCTGGTCGATCCCGGCGGTGGCCTTCGCCAGCCGGGCGACCGGGCCGAGCCGCAGCATCGCGTTGGCCACCGGCGCGACCGGGGCGGTGAGCGCGGCCCACCGCGGGAGCCGGCCGAGCAGGTAGTGGCTGCGCGGGCGGCGCACGCCCTGCACGTCGTGCTTCTGGTGCAGCGCCTCGGCCTTGTAGGTCGCCATGTCGACACCGGTCGGGCAGTCCGACGCGCAGCCCTTGCAGGCCAGGCACAGGTCGAGCGCCTCGTCGACGGCCGGGTCGGCCAGCCCGCCCACCAGGGTCCCGTCGAGCGCCTCCTGGAGCACCCGGGAGCGGCCCCGGGTGGAGTCCTTCTCCTCGCGGGTGGCCAGGTAGGACGGGCACATCACCCCGTTGGTCTTCGGGGCGACGCACTTGCCGACGCCGGTGCAGCGGTGCACGGCCCGGCCCATCGAGCCGTCGTCGTGGACGAACCGCAGCGCGGAGTCGACCGACGCGCGCGGTCGGACCGCCCGCAGGTCCGCGTCCAGCGGTGCGGGATCCACCAGGTTGCCGGGGTTGAGCAGGCCGGCGGGGTCGCAGATCGCCTTGACCGCGCCGAAGAGCGCGATCGACTCCGCGTCGTACATCAGCGGCAGCAGCTCCGAGCGCGCCCGGCCGTCGCCGTGCTCGCCGGACAGCGAGCCGCCGTGGTCGCGCAGCTTCAGCGCGCAGGCGGTGAGGAAGTCCCTGAAGACCGTGCGCCCGCGGTCCTGGCCGGGCTCGAACGGGAAGTCGATGCGCACGTGCACGCAGCCGTCGCCGAAGTGGCCGTAGGGCACGCCGTCGAGCTGGTGCTCGCGCAGCAGCTCGTCGAAGTCGCGCAGCCAGGCGCCGAGGTGCTCGGGCGGGACGGCGGCGTCCTCCCAGCCGGAGTACGCCGGGGTGCGCAGGCTGCGGGCCGCGAGCCCGGCGCCGTCCTCGCGGATCCGCCACAGCGCCGCGGCCTCGCGGGCGTCGGCGACCACCCGGTGCTCCAGCGCCCCCGCGACGGCGACCAGCTGCTCGGCCAGCCCTGGGGCGTCCTCGCCGGCGACCTCGGCGAACAGCCAGCCCGCGCCCTTCGGCAGGTCCGGGACGGCACTGCCCTTGGCGCGGACCAGGTCGACGATCCGGGCGTCGAGGCCCTCGCAGGCGATCAGCCGTCCGGGCGTGGCCGCGAGCAGGGCGGGCACGGCGTCGGCGGCGTCGGCCATCGAGGGGTAGCCGAGCACGACCAGGTGCCGGTTGCCCTCCTCGGGCACCAGTCGGACCGTGGCCTCGAGGACCAGCCCGAGGGTGCCCTCGGAGCCGACCAGGAACCGGTCGAGGCGGCGGCCGTTCTCGGGCAGCAGGTGCTCCAGGGAGTAGCCGCTGACCTGACGGGAGAACTGCCCGAAGCCGGTGCGGACGTGGCCGAGGTGCTGGTCGACCAGGGCGGTGAGCGCGTCCCCGGCCACCCCTCTGGTCGGCCGAGCGCCGTCCGTCCCGGCCGTCGAGACCACCTCGCCGGTCCCGAAGGCCACGTCCAGGCCGGTGACGTTGTCGGCGGTCCGCCCGTAGCCCAGGGCCCGGGAGCCGCAGGCGTTGTTGCCGATCATGCCGCCGATCGTGCAGCGGGTGTGCGTGGACGGGTCCGGACCGAACCGCAGCCCGTGCGGCGTCACGGCGCGCTGCAGGTCCGCGTGCACGACCCCGGGCTGGACGCGGGCGGTGCGGGACTCCGGGTCGATCTCCAGGACCCGGTTGAGGTGGCGCAGCGTGTCCACGACCAGGCCGGGGCCGACCGCGTTGCCGGCGATCGACGTGCCGGCCCCCCGCATGGTGACCGGCACCCCCGTGCTCCGGGCGACGTCGAGGATCGCGAGCAGCTCGTCGCGGTGCCGCGGGCGGGCGACCGCCTGCGGGACGACGCGGTAGAGCGAGGCGTCGGAGGAGTAGAGCGCCCGGGTCAGCGTCGAGTCGTCGACGTCGGCGACCCCACGGGCCCTGAGCTCGGCAACAACGTCGGGCGCGTCCACGGGCACACGATAACCGTCGCCGAGGTTCTCGCCGGCGCCGCCGCCGAGGGGTGGATGGGCACGGACCACCCCGCGCCCGGGCCGGCCGCCCCTCGGGGTCACGCCGGCCTCCATAGGGGGCGGCTCAGCGGGCTCCGCGGCGGCGGGCGGCACGCGCGTCCAGCGCCGCCCGGACCACGTCGAGCACCGGCCAGTCCTCGCCGCCCAGCGCGTCGATCGGCGCCCAGGCGACCGCGTCGGTGGTCCCGTCGAGCTCCACCACCCGGGGCTCGGCGTCCTCGGGGACCGTGGCCTCGAAGACGAGGTGCACCGCGTGGAAGTCCTCGTGCCGGCCGCTGGGCGCGGTGCCGCTGAAGTGCACGTCGTGGACGTCGAGCAGCGCACCGATCGTGCACGGGACGCCGCACTCCTCCTCCATCTCGCGCTCCAGCGCCTCACGCGGCGACTCCCCGTGGTCGACGCCGCCGCCGGGCAGCGTCCACCAGCCGGCGTGGTGCCCGCGCGGCGAGATGCGGGTGAGCAGGACCTCGTCCTCGTGCAGCACGAGCGCGTACGCCGCGACCCGCTGCTTGCGGAACGGCCGGTGGTCGCGCAGCGCCTCGAGGACCATCGGGGCCACCGGCACGGTGCCGTCGAGCACGTCGCGCACCGAGAGCCACGCGGCCTCGGCGGTGGAGCCGTCCACCTCGACCACCCGCGGCTCCGGGGCGTCCACCGGCACCCACCCGTCGTAGACGATCCGCAGCGCGTGCGCGTCGATCCGCCGGCCGTCGCGCCAGGCGCTGGGCACATGGGCGGAGTAGACGCGGGCGGTCTCGCCGACCTCGGCCCGCAGCCCGGTCTCCTCGTGGATCTCGCGGATCACCGCATCCCGGGGGTCCTCGCCGTGGTCGAGGCCGCCGCCGGGCAGGGTCCACAGCTCCTCGGCGGTGACGACCGGGGCCAGCCGGCTCAGCAGGATCCGGTCGTCGCGCAGGATGACGGCGTACGCCCCCACGCGCTGGCGCTTCGGCAGGGTCCCCATGGGCCTCACCGTAGTGGGTCGTCGACCGTGGGCCCCCAGCTCGGCGGGAGGGCCGCGCGGGGCACCTCGTCGAGCAACAGCGCCGCCCGCCGGTCGGGCGCGTCCCCGCCCAGGTGGGCGGGGTACCAGGGCGCCCACTCCCCCTCCGCGGGCCGGTGCGCGGGCAACCGCTGGACCTGCTCCAGCATCGCGGTGAGGGTGTGGCCGAGCCGCTCGGTCAGCCGGGTGAGGTCGTCGCCGGGACACACCGGCAGCGGGGGCCCGAAGCAGACGTCGACCGGGGCGCCGCGCCGCAGGTCGGGCCGCGGGCGCCGCCCGTGGCGACCCAGCGGCAGCACCCGCTGGCCGCCCCAGACCACGACCGGGACCAGCGGCGCACCGGTCTCGACCGCCAGCGCCGCGGCCCCGCGCATCAGCGACCGGACCGTGAACGAGTGCGAGATGCCGGCCTCGGGGAAGACGCAGACCGCCTCGCCCTCGCCCAGCAGCCGGCGCGCGGTGAGGTACGCCGCGGCCGGGGCCTCCCGGTCGACCGGGACGTGCCGCATGCCGTCCATCGCGCGTCCCACCAACGGGGCCCGCCACACGTCGTGCCGGCACAGGAACCGCACCAGCCGTCCGCGCTCGAGCGCCGCCTTCTCGACCAGCACGAAGTCGAGGAACGAGCCGTGCACCGACGCCAGCACCACGGGCCCGGACCGCGGCAGGTGCTGCTGGCCGCGCACCCGCACCGAGATGCCCAGCAGCCACAGCAGGACCCGGCCGAGCACGTTGACCGACCGGTACCAGCCCTCGCGCATCAGCTGAAGGGTGGGCGGGCGTCGCGCGCCAGCGAGCGCCGGCCGGCCCAGCGCCAGACCCGGGCCGCGCGGTCGCGGTCCTCGTCGGTCACCAGGTTGCCCATCCAGCGCAGCGCCAGCGTCATCAGCCGGTCCGAGCGCATGCCGGCCGGGCCGAGGGTCGGCAACAGCCGCGGGACCGTCACCAGCCCGGCGAGGCGGCGCGCGATCGAGAACGACTCCCCGTAGAGCTGGCGCAGCAGCGCCGGCCACACGGTGCCGAGGTCGTCGCCGTCGGCCAGCACCTCGGCGACCAGCCGCCCGGTCTCCAGCCCGTAGTCGATGCCCTCGCCGTTGAGCGGGTTGACACAGCCGGCGGCGTCGCCGATCAGCGCCCAGTTGGGCCCGGCGACGTGGGAGACCGCACCCCCCATCGGCAGCAGCGCCGAGGTGGGCATCCGCAGCTCCTCGCCGAGCCCGAACTCCGCGCGGCGCTCGTCGGCGTAGAAGCGCATCAGGGGCTTGATGGCCACGTCGGCCGGCCGCTTGGCGGTGGCCAGCGTGCCGACGCCGAGGTTCACCTCGCCGGTCCCGAGCGGGAAGATCCAGCCGTAGCCGGACAGGATCTCGCCGTCGGCTCCCCGCAGCTCGAGGTGCGAGCTGATCCACGGGTCGTCGGACATCGTCGAGGAGACGTACGAGCGGCCGGCCACGCCGTACACGGTGTCGCGGTGCCACTCCCGGCCGAGCAGCCTGCCCAGCGGGGAGCGCACGCCGTCGGCCACGACCAGCCGCCGGCACCGCACCTCGAAGCGGGACGACCCGCCCGCGCCGGTCCGCTCGAACGTCACGGCGACCACGCGGCCGTCCTCGAGGTGCACGTCGATCGCCTTGGCGCCGTCCACGGCGGTGGCCCCGGCCTTGATCGCGGTCGTGCGCAGGTGGTCGTCCAGCTCGGTGCGGGCCACCGCGGAGCCCCAGTCGGGCAGCGACCCACCGGGCCAGGGCAACAGCAGCGTCTGCCCGAACCCGTGGGCGCGCAGCCCCTGGTTGACGGTGTGGGCGCGCAGCCAGTCCTCGAGGCCGAGCCGCTGCAGCTCACCGATCGCGCGGGGCGTCAGCCCGTCGCCGCAGGTCTTGTCCCGGGGGAAGACCGCCGCGTCGGCCAGCACCACGTCCAGTCCGGCCCGGGCCGACCACGCGGCCGCCGCGGACCCCGCGGGGCCGGCGCCGACGACCAACACGTCGGTGGAGGCGGGAGGCACGGCGTTCACGCGCCCGATTCTCGCAGGTCACCGGTCGCCGGTCCGCACACCGGTCGGGTCGGGCCTCCCCGTGCGTCGGGTCGGGGCTGCCCGTCGTCCGGCGGTCAGGGCCGCCGGTAGGCCTGGTGCGCCAGCAGGTGCACGTGCGGGTTGCGGCAGCCCCTCGTCGGGTGCGGGACGTACTGGGCGCGGGTCTCGTCGGGGAGGTAGACCCGGAACCCGTCGACGTGCGTGGGGTGGCAGCGGCGCTTCGGGTACGGCGCGGTCCGGCCCTGCGCGACCTCGCTGACCACCCGCTGGCCCGGCCGGACCACGATCGTGCGGACCCGGCTCGGGGTCCGCTGGGCCGCGGCACCGATCTGGGTGCCGTCACCGTGCCCGACGAACGACAGCCCACCGTAGCCGCGGACGGTGCACGCGTGGTCCGAGGTGTTGCGCAGCACGATCCGGCCGTAGACGTGGTTCATGCCGGCGTCCGTGCGGTGGTAGGACGCCGTCAGCTCGGCGTTGGTGCACTCCGCGGGCCGCGCCTGGGCGGCGCCGGCGGGCGTCACCAACCCGGCGACGACGAGTCCGGCGACGGCGAGCGCGCCGGCCATCTTGATGAGTTTCACGATCTCTCCTCTCGTTGCAGGAGATAGGACACCGCCGGAGCCCCAGGAGTTGCCGGCCCGGGCGACCTTTTCCCGCAGATGCGCGGAGCCCCCGCCACCCTGGAGGGTGACGGGGGCTCCGTGACGAGCGACGAGATCGTCAGGACTGGTAGGACCCGAAGTCGAAGTCGTCCAGCGCGACGGCCTGGCCGCCGGTGCTGCCGAACTCGTAGTCGTAGGAGTCGTAGCCGGTGACGGAGTACGCCGCGGCGCGGGCCTCCTCGGTCGGCTCCACCCGGATGCTGCGGTACCGCTCGAGGCCGGTGCCCGCCGGGATCAGCTTTCCGATGATCACGTTCTCCTTCAGACCGCGCAGGCTGTCCGAGCGACCGTGGATCGCCGCGTCGGTGAGGACGCGGGTGGTCTCCTGGAAGGAGGCCGCCGAGAGCCACGACTCGGTCGCCAGCGAGGCCTTGGTGATGCCCATGAGGACCGGGCGACCCGAGGCCGGCTTGCCGCCCTCGGAGACCACGCGCCGGTTCTCCTCCTCGAACTTCACCCGGTCGAACAGGTCCGACGGGAGCATGGTCGTGTCACCGGACTCGATCACCGTGATCCGCCGCAGCATCTGCCGGACGATGATCTCGATGTGCTTGTCGTGGATCGACACGCCCTGCGAGCGGTAGACGTTCTGCACCTCGTCCACCAGGTGCTCCTGCGCCTTGCGGACGCCCAGGATGCGCAGCACGTCCTGCGGGTCGGGGGTACCGACCGTGAGCATCTGGCCGACCTCGATGTGGTCGCCGTCGGCGACCAGCAGGCGCGAACGCTTGGAGACCGGGTACTCCTGGACCTCCGAGCCGTCGTCCGGGGTGACCAGGACCTTGCGGGCCTTGTCGGTCTCCTCGATCGTGATCCGGCCCGAGGCCTCCGCGATCGGCGAGCGGCCCTTCGGGGAGCGGGCCTCGAAGAGCTCGACCACGCGGGGCAGACCCTGCGTGATGTCGTCCGCGGAGGCCACACCACCGGTGTGGAAGGTACGCATCGTCAGCTGGGTGCCCGGCTCACCGATGGACTGGGCGGCGATGATGCCGACCGCCTCACCGATGTCGACGAGCTTGCCGGTGGCCAGCGAACGGCCGTAGCACTTCGCGCAGGTGCCGGTCTTGGCGTCACAGGTCAGCACCGAGCGGACCTTGACCTCCTCGATCCCCGCGGCGATGAGCTCACCGATCTTGACGTCGCCGAGGTCCTCACCGGCGGCGGCGAGCACCTCGCCGGTCTCCGGGTGGGTGACCTCGGTGGCCGCCGAACGGGCGTACGCCGCGGTCTCGGCGTTCTCGTGCTTGACGACGGTCGCACCCGAGCCATCCGGGGACTCACGCCGCTCGCCGATCCGCTTGGGCAGGCCGCGCTCGGTGCCACAGTCGTCCTCGCGGATGATGACGTCCTGCGAGACGTCCACCAGGCGACGGGTCAGGTAGCCCGAGTCGGCGGTCCGCAGCGCGGTGTCGGCGAGGCCCTTGCGGGCACCGTGGGTGGAGATGAAGTACTCCAGCACGGTCAGGCCCTCACGGAAGTTCGCCTTGATCGGCCGCGGGATGATGTCGCCCTTCGGGTTCGCCACCAGGCCACGCATGGCCGCGACCTGACGGATCTGCATCATGTTTCCGGACGCACCGGAGTCGACCATCATGAAGATCGGGTTGGTCCGGTCGAACGTCGCCTCCATGGCCTTCGCCACGTCGTTGGACGCCTGGGTCCAGATCTCGATGAGCTCCTGGCGGCGCTCGTCGTCGGTGACCAGACCGCGCTCGAACTGCTTCTGGACCTTGGCCGCCTGTGCCTCGTAGCCCTCGAGGATCGCGGCCTTCTCCGGCGGGGTGGTCACGTCGTCGATCGAGACGGTCACGCCCGAGCGGGTCGCCCAGTGGAAGCCGGCGTCCTTCAGCGCGTCCAGCGACGCCGCCACCTCGACCTTGCTGTAGCGCTCGGCGAGGTCGTTGACGATCGCGCCCAGGGCCTTCTTGCCCACCTCGTAGTTCACGTACGGGTAGTTGGCCGGCAGGGTGTCGTTGAACAGGGTGCGGCCCAGCGTGGTCTCGAGGGTCAGCGAGCGACCCTCCTCCCAGTCGGTCAGCTCCAGGTCCAGCGGCGGGACGATGTCGTCGAGGCGGATCCTGACCTTGCTCTGCAGGCTGATCTCGGCACGGTCGAACGCCATGATCGCCTCGGCCTGGGACGAGAACACCCGTCCCTCGCCCGGCTCGCCCTCACGGTCGGTGGTGAGGAAGAACAGGCCGATGATCATGTCCTGGGTCGGCATGGTCACGGGCCGACCGTCCGACGGCTTCAAGATGTTGTTCGTCGACAGCATCAGGATCCGGGCCTCGGCCTGGGCCTCCGCCGACAGCGGCAGGTGCACGGCCATCTGGTCACCGTCGAAGTCGGCGTTGAAGGCCGAGCAGACCAGCGGGTGGATCTGGATGGCCTTGCCCTCGATCAGCTGCGGCTCGAAGGCCTGGATGCCGAGGCGGTGCAGGGTCGGCGCCCGGTTCAGCAGCACCGGGTGCTCGGTGATGACCTCTTCGAGGACGTCCCACACCACGGCGTACCGGGCACCGGACGTCGCGCGCTCCACCATCCGCTTGGCGGACTTGATGTTCTGCGCGTGCGAGAGGTCCACCAGCCGCTTCATCACGAACGGCTTGAACAGCTCCAGCGCCATCTGCTTGGGCAGACCGCACTGGTGCAGCTTGAGCTGCGGACCCGACACGATGACCGAACGGCCCGAGTAGTCCACGCGCTTGCCGAGCAGGTTCTGGCGGAACCGGCCCTGCTTGCCCTTGAGCATGTCGGACAACGACTTCAGCGGCCGGTTGCCCGGGCCGGTGACCGGACGACCGCGGCGGCCGTTGTCGAACAGCGAGTCGACGGCCTCCTGGAGCATCCGCTTCTCGTTGTTGACGATGATCTCGGGCGCGCCGAGGTCGAGCAGCCGCTTGAGGCGGTTGTTCCGGTTGATCACCCGGCGGTACAGGTCGTTGAGGTCGGAGGTCGCGAAGCGGCCACCGTCGAGCTGCACCATCGGACGCAGGTCCGGGGGGATGACCGGGACGGCGTCGAGCACCATGCCCTGCGGCTTGTTGCCGGTCTTGCGGAACGCGTCGACGACCTTGAGGCGCTTGAGGGCGCGGACCTTGCGCTGGCCCTTGCCGTTGGCGATCGTGTCGCGCAGCGACTCGATCTCGGCCTCGATGTCGAAGGACTCGAGGCGCTTCTGGATCGCCGTGGCGCCCATGTGGCCCTCGAAGTACTTGCCGAACCAGTTCTTCATCTCGCGGTAGAGCATCTCGTCGCCCGTGAGGTCCTGGACCTTGAGCGACTTGAAGGTGCTCCACACCTCGTCGAGGCGGTCGATCTCGCGCTGGGCGCGGTCGCGCAGCTGCTTCATCTCCCGCTCGGCGCCGTCCTTGACCTTGCGGCGGGCGTCGGCCTTGGCACCCTCGGCCTCCAGGGACGCGAGGTCCTCCTCGAGCTTGCGGGCGCGGTCCTCGATGGAGGTGTCGCGGCGCTTCTCGAGGCGCTCGCGCTCCAGGCCGACCTTGCCCTCGAGCGAGGACAGGTCGCGGTGCCGGGCGTCCTCGTCGACGGAGGTGATCATGTAGGCCGCGAAGTAGATGACCTTCTCCAGGTCCTTCGGCGCCAGGTCGAGCAGGTAGCCCAGCCGGCTCGGCACACCCTTGAAGTACCAGATGTGCGTGACCGGCGCGGCCAGCTCGATGTGCCCCATCCGCTCACGGCGGACCTTGGAGCGGGTCACCTCGACGCCGCAGCGCTCGCAGATGATGCCCTTGAAGCGCACGCGCTTGTACTTGCCGCAGTAGCACTCCCAGTCCCGGGTGGGACCGAAGATCTTCTCGCAGAAGAGGCCGTCACGCTCGGGCTTGAGCGTGCGGTAGTTGATGGTCTCCGGCTTCTTGACCTCACCGTGGCTCCAGGTGCGGATGTCGTCCGCGGTGGCCAGGCCGATCTGAAGCTGGTCGAAGAAGTTCACGTCGAGCACGATGGCTGCAATCCTTCGTTAGAAATTCTGGTGTGGCTGAGGACTGAGGGGGCCGGCGCGCCGTCGCAGGCGCGCCGGCCGGATGCTCAGACTTCTTCGACGGAGCTGGGCTCGCGACGGGACAGGTCGATGCCGAGCTCCTCGGCGGCGCGGAAGACGTCCTCCTCCGCGTCGCGCATCTCGATGGCCGTGCCGTCCTGGGACAGCACCTCCACGTTGAGGCAGAGCGACTGCATCTCCTTGATGAGAACCTTGAACGACTCGGGGATGCCGGAGTCGGGGATGTTCTCGCCCTTCACGATGGCCTCGTAGACCTTGACGCGACCGGGCACGTCGTCGGACTTGATCGTGAGCAGCTCCTGCAGGGCGTAGGCGGCGCCGTACGCCTCCATCGCCCAGACCTCCATCTCGCCGAACCGCTGGCCACCGAACTGGGCCTTACCGCCCAGCGGCTGCTGCGTGATCATCGAGTACGGGCCGGTGCTGCGCGCGTGGATCTTGTCGTCCACGAGGTGGTGCAGCTTGAGGATGTACATGTAGCCGACCGAGACCGGGTCCGGGAACGGCTCGCCGGAGCGGCCGTCGAACAGGTTGGCCTTGCCGGTCTCGTCGATCATCCGCTCGCCGTCGCGGTTGGGGATCGTCGCGCCCAGCAGCCCGGTGATCTCGTCCTCGCGGGCACCGTCGAACACCGGGGTCGCCACGCGGCTGTCCGGCTCGGCCTTCTCGGCGTGGATCTTGATCAGCCGCTGCTTCCAGTCGGCGTCGCCGGCGTCAGCGGACAGGTTGAGGTCCCAGCCCTGCTTGGCCAGCCAGCCGAGGTGGAGCTCGAGGATCTGGCCGATGTTCATCCGGCGCGGCACGCCGAGCGGGTTGAGGATCACGTCGACCGGGGTGCCGTCCTCCATGAACGGCATGTCCTCGACCGGCAGGATCTTCGCGATGACGCCCTTGTTGCCGTGACGGCCGGCGAGCTTGTCGCCCACGGAGATCTTGCGCTTCTGCGCGACGTAGACGCGGACCAGCTGGTTCACGCCCGGGGGCAGCTCGTCGCCCTCCTCGCGGTCGAAGACCCGGACGCCGATGACGGTGCCGTTCTCACCGTGCGGGACCTTCATCGAGGTGTCGCGCACCTCGCGCGCCTTCTCGCCGAAGATCGCGCGCAGCAGGCGCTCCTCGGGGGTCAGCTCGGTCTCGCCCTTCGGGGTGACCTTGCCGACCAGGATGTCGCCGGTGGTCACCTCGGCGCCGATGCGGATGATGCCGCGCTCGTCGAGGTCGGCCAGCATCTCCTCGGAGACGTTCGGGATGTCCCGGGTGATCTCCTCGGGGCCCAGCTTGGTGTCGCGGGCGTCGACCTCGTGCTCCTCGATGTGGATCGAGGTGAGGACGTCCTCCTGGACCAGCCGCTGGCTGAGGATGATCGCGTCCTCGTAGTTGTGGCCCTGCCACGGCATGAACGCCACGAGCAGGTTGGTGCCCAGCGCCATCTCCGCGTCGTCGGTGCACGGGCCGTCGGCGATCGGGGAGCCGACCTCGACGCGCGCACCCTCGCTCACCAGCGGACGCTGGTTGATGCAGGTGCCCTGGTTGGAGCGACGGAACTTCGCCAGCTTGTACGTCGAGTAGGTGCCGTCGTCGTTCATCGTCTCGATGACCTCGGCGGAGACCTCCTTGACCACACCGGCCTTGGTGGCGGTCACGACGTCGCCGGCGTCGACGGCGGCGCGGTACTCCATGCCGGTGCCGACCAGCGGCGAGTCGCTGCGGATCAGCGGCACCGCCTGGCGCTGCATGTTGGCGCCCATCAGCGCGCGGTTGGCGTCGTCGTGCTCGAGGAACGGGATCAGGGCGGTCGCGACCGACACCATCTGGCGCGGGGAGACGTCCATGTAGTCGACCTCGTCGGCCAGCAGCTCGGAGACCTCGCCGTCGCGCTGGCGGACCAGCACCCGCTCGTTGACGAAGCGGCCCTCGTCGTCGAGCGCGGCGTTGGCCTGCGCGATGACGTGGCGGTCCTCGTCGTCGGCGGTGAGGTAGTCGATCTGCGAGGTGACCTGGCCGTCGACGACCTTGCGGTACGGCGTCTCGACGAACCCGAACGGGTTGATCCGGCCGTAGGAGGCCAGCGAGCCGATCAGGCCGATGTTCGGGCCCTCAGGGGTCTCGATCGGGCACATGCGGCCGTAGTGCGACGGGTGGACGTCACGGACCTCCATGCCCGCGCGGTCACGGGACAGACCGCCGGGACCGAGCGCCGAGAGGCGACGCTTGTGCGTCAGGCCGGCGATCGGGTTGGTCTGGTCCATGAACTGGCTGAGCTGGGAGGTGCCGAAGAACTCCTTCAGCGCCGCCACCACCGGCCGGATGTTGATCAGCGACTGCGGCGTGATCGCCTCGACGTCCTGGGTGGTCATCCGCTCGCGGACGACCCGCTCCATGCGGGCCAGGCCGGTGCGCAGCTGGTTCTGGATCAGCTCGCCGACCGTGCGCATGCGCCGGTTGCCGAAGTGGTCGATGTCGTCCGCGGCGATGTCCATCGCGCCCTGCGGCATCTCGAGCTGCTCGCGGCCGTCGTGCAGCGCGACGATGTACTTGATCGCGGCGACGATGTCGTCGATGGTCAGCGTCTGCTGGTCGAACGCCTCGGTCAGGCCCAGCTTCTTGTTGATCTTGTAGCGGCCGACCTTCGCCAGGTCGTAGCGCTTGGGGTTGAAGTAGTAGTTGTTCAGCAGCGTCTGCGCCGCCTCGCGCGTCGGCGGCTCGCCCGGGCGCAGCTTGCGGTAGATGTCCAGCAGCGCGTCGTCCTGGCCCTGGGTGTGGTCCTTCTCCAGGGTCAGCATCATCGACTCGTACTCGCCGAACTCCTCGCGGATCTGCTCGTTGGTCCAGCCGAGGGCCTTGAGCAGCACCGTGACGTTCTGCTTGCGCTTGCGGTCCAGGCGCACGCCGACCATGTCGCGCTTGTCGATCTCGAACTCCAGCCAGGCGCCCCGCGAGGGGATCATCTTGGCCGTGTAGATGTCCTTGTCGGACGTCTTGTCCGCGGAGCGCTCGAAGTAGACGCCGGGCGAGCGGACGAGCTGGGAGACCACGACACGCTCGGTGCCGTTGATGATGAAGGTGCCCTTGTCGCTCATGAGCGGGAAGTCGCCCATGAAGACCGTCTGGCCCTTGATCTCACCGGTGTCGTTGTTGGTGAACTCCGCCGAGACGTAGAGCGGGGCGGAGTAGGTGAAGTCCTTCTCCTTGCACTCGTCGACGGTGTACTTGGGGTCGTAGAAGACCGGGTTCTCGAACGACAGCGACATCGTCTCGGAGAAGTCCTCGATCGGGGAGATCTCCTCGAAGATCTCCTGCAGACCGGACTTCTCGGAGACGTCCTCGTTCTGCGAGCGGCGACGCTCGACCTCGGCCTGCCAGGCCTCGTTGCCGATCAGCCAGTCGAAGCTGCTGGTCTGGAGGGAGAGGAGCTGCGGAACCTCGAGCGGTTCGGCGATCTTTGCGAAAGAGATGCGGCGGGGGTTACCAGTGGTGGTGCGCGCGGCCAAGAGGTGTCCTTCGACGGGTTCGCTCACTTGGGATGGCGCCGGCCCACCACAAAATCAGCCACCGGGTAGGCGATTCGCATTTGAGGGCAGGCGCAAAGCGCTACGGTACCCGAAAACGAGGCGCGCCACAACACCGGCATGCACCACGAGGCGAGACGTTGGCGATGATCATGCGCCGCGTGACGGATGTGGTCAAGTGTCCGCGCCGACGGCGCGGCGCGGCGCCCCCACGCACCGGGCCGGGACGCCGCCCCGGCTCAGTTCGACACCGGCGAGCTCACCATGTCGTCGACCAGCCAGTCGCCCCCGACCCGCTGCATCGTCACCGTCACCTGGTCCTTGTAGACCACCGGCTGCTTCTGCTGCTTGTTGGTCTTCGACTGGTTGACGAACAACAGCACGTCGACCCGGTCGTCGCCGGACCGCACGATGCCCGAGGCGACGACGTCGCCCTTCACCACCGCCTGCACGCCCGGGGCGTTCTGCTGGATGACCGCGAACAGCTTGTCGTACTGCCGGCGGTAGGAGGCGGTCAGGTAGGAGTCCGCCGCCTGTTGGTCCTCGTCGAGCCGGCGATAGTCGTAGGACAGGATCGGGCCGACCGCGCGCTCGGCGGCGGCCTGGGCCTCCCGCGTCGACTGCTCCACCGAGGCGTCGGACGGCACCTTGACCCACAGCACGGCCGCGGCGACCACCGCGGCGGCGGCGAGCAGGCCCACCACCGCGAGCAGCCACGCCGGGACGGTGCGGCGGCCGGCCGTCGCCACCACGCCGGATCCGTCCTCGGCACTCGCCTCGGACCGGTCGCCGTCGGCGGTGGCCGGATCGGCCGGCGTGGCGGTCTCCGGCTCCGACTGGCGGGCCAGCTCGGCGTCGTACGCCGCGCGGCGCTTGCGGTCCAGCAGCACCTCGGCGGCCTGGTTGTAGACGCCGAAGCGGCGGTCGGTCGGGTCGAGGTCGGCGATCGCCGCCTTCCACGCGGACCGGATCTCGGCCGGCGAGGCGCTGTGCTCGAGGCCGAGCAGGTCGTACCAGCTGGGGTTGCCCACCATGGTCACTGGCCCGCTCCGTTCGCTCCGGTCACCGGCATGAAGTTGTCGACCAGCCACTTGCCGCCGGTCCGCACCAGCATCACCTTGATGCGGAACGGGATCGGCTCCTGCTGGCCGGCCTTCTTGTAGTCATCGGTGAAGGTGCCGGCGACCAGCGCCTCGGCGGAGTCGCCGTCGAGGGTCGAAACCCCGGTCGCGAAGACCTTCGCCGTGCGGGAGACGCCGGACTGGGCGACCAGCTGCTCGGCGGTGCCCGCCTGCTTGTCGAAGGACACGGCGAACTTCGGCGTGATCACGGCCTTCACCCGGCTGCGGTACTCCGGCATCGCGCCCTTGCTGTCGAGCAGATCGGGGCCGTAGGTGCCCATGCGCAGCATGAACTGGTCGGTCTGCGACATGACCGCCTCCCGCTGCTGCTGGACCTCCTCGGCCTGGCCGCGGCGGCCCGCGACCAGCCACACCAGGGTGCCGCAGCCGGCCAGCAGCACGAGCACGAGCACGCCGAGCACGGCGACCCGGAAGGTCGCGGCCCGCGAGCGCCCGTCGGTCACCGGCGCGGGTCGGCCAGGGGCTGGAGGAACAACCACTTCCACGAGTCCTCTCCAAGGGTTGCGGGGGCCGGGGTGCCCGGCGAGGCGAGAGCGGGGTCGACCTTGCCACCCCACGTGAGCTTGTGGGTGGCCGGGTCGTAGGACGCGACCGGCGCCCGGTAGGCGGCGCCGGCCCGGGGGGCGTTCTGGGCGCCGCGGGGGTTGCTGACGGTGGGCGGCTCGGCGCAGTGGGCCTTGGTGTTCATCGGCGCGTTGCTGCCGTCCTGCGGCGGGCGCATGTTGGTGCTCTCGTAGCCGTGCGTGCACACCTTCGGGTCCTGGGTGAGCACCATGCCGAAGTGGGCGTCGTAGAGCCCGGTCTCCGGCGACTTCGACACGACGGTGAACCCGCCCTCGACGACATAGGGGTAGACGACCAGGATCTGCCGCACCCCGTCGAGGTGCTTGACCACGACGTCGCCGGTGGTGACCAGGTTGTTGATCAGCTCGGCGAGGTCGACCCGGTTGTCCTGCAGGAACGTGCGGAGCTGGTCGGCGGTGGCCGAGCCGTTGTCGATCACCGCGCGCAACGCCTTGTCCGAGCCGGCCAGCGTGCCGCTGAACAGCGACAGGTCGCGGGCGAACTGGCGGATCGAGTCCTCCGAGGCGACCTGGCCGCGCAGCACCGTGTTGCCGTCCCGGATCAGGGCGGTGGTGGTGTCGAAGTTGTCGTTGGCGGCCTTGATGAAGGAGTTGCCGGTGTCGATGATCCGCTGCAGGTCCGGGCCGGTGCCACCGAACGCCTTCCCCAGCTCGCTCACGGTGGTCTGCAGCGACTTCTTGTCCACCGACTCCACGGTGTTGGTGATGTCGGTGAGGAACTTGTCGGTCCGGATCGGGGTGCGGGTGTCGGCCGCGGCGATCTCGGAGCTGTCCTGCAGGTACGGCGAGGAGTCGGTCCGGGGCTGCAGGTCGACGTACTGCTCGCCCACCGCGGAGCGGTCCGCGACCACCGCGAGGGTGTCGGCCGGGATCGTGTCGTAGGAGTTGTCGATGTCGAGGTAGACGTCGACACCCGAGTCGGTCAGCTTCAGTTTCCCGACCCGGCCGACCCCGACGCCGCGGTAGCTCACCTCGCCGCCGGCGAAGATCCCGCCGGACTCCTTGAAGTGGGCCACGACCGTGTAGGAGGTGTCGTGGACCAGGCGGTCCAGGCGGGCGTAGCGGGCCCCGACGTAGCTGACGCCGAGCAGCGTGATCACCGCGAAGACGACCAGCTGCAGCCTGGTGCGGCGGGTGATCATCGGACCACCATCCCGGGGACCAGCAGGCTGACCAGGGCGGGGTCGTAGACCTTCATCAGCTGTCCCATCGTGGGCCCGCGCTTGCGGGACCAGTGCGTGGTCGGGCCGAACCCGGCGCGGGGCAGCCCGGGCACCGAGATGCTCGGCAGCGGCAGCCCGCCCCCACTGCCCGAGGGCGTGGGCAGGCCCGGGAGCAGGTTCAGCTCCTTGCAGACGTCCTTGTTCCGGTTCTTCCGCTTCGCGCACTCCTGCCGGAGCTGGAGCAGCTGCTGCGGGGTCCTGAGCACCTTGCGGCAGGCCTTGCTGTTGAGGTCGCCGCTGCGCAGGCACTTGGTGACGTTGTCGAGGATGACCGTGGGGTCGATCTCCGAGGGCAGGTTCGTCGGCAGGGTCGGGGGGCCGGAGGCGCCGGCGCCCGGGAGGGAGAGGTCCAGCTCCACCGACAGGTTGGTGTAGTCGCCCATGTGCAGGTTGCGGGCGACCTGCGGGTCACGGCCGACCACCTCGTCGACGAACGGGTAGGTCAGGAACACGTTGAAGGACTTCACGAAGTCGTCCCCGGCGCGAGCCAGCTCGGTGAGCACCGGGTCGAGCTGGCGGACGCTCTCGATGGTGGCGTCCTTCGACGCCTTGATCACCCGCACGCCCACGTTCCCGAGCCGGTCCAGCGACCGCAGCATCTTGACCAGGTCGTGGCGCTGCTTGTCCAGCGAGGTCAGCGCGCTGGGCAGCTTCTCCAGCGCCAGGTCGATGCTGTCCTCCTGCTTGCGCACCGAGACCGAGAGGTTGTCCAGCGAGTCGATGGCGTGGACGATGTCGGCCTTGTTCTCGTCCAGCTGGGTCATCAGCGTGCGGATCTGGTCCAGGACCGAGCGCGCCGCGCTCTCGTGGCCGTCCAGGGCGAGGTTGAGCTCGTGGGTGATCGTCTTCAGCTGGGCGACGCCACCGCCGTTGAGCAGCAGGCTCAGCGCGCCGAGCACCTCCTCGACCTCGGGGTTACGGCCGGTGCGCTCCAGCGGGATCGTCGCGCCGTCGCGCAGCCGCTGGCTGCTCGCGTCGGTCGACGGCGGGGCGAGCGAGACGAACTTCTCGCCGAGCAGGCTGGTCTGCCGGATCGTCGCCACGGCGTTGGCGGGCAGCGAGGTGTCGTTGCGCATCTCCAGCGTGACGTCGGCGACGCCGTGGTCCAGCGCGATGTCGGTGACCTGGCCGACGCTGACGTCGGCGACCTTCACCGTGGACTTCGGCACCAGGTCGAGCACGTCGGCGAACATCACGTGGACCGTCATCGGGTCGTTGCCGGTGTCGGTGCCGCCGGGCAGCGGGAGCTTGTAGACGTCGAAGTCGCAGGCGCTGAGCAGCACCGAGCCGGCCAGCAGCGCGAGGAGGAGCCTGAGCGAAGTCATCGTGCGACCGGTCATCGGGACGCTCCCACCAGGCCGCCGAGGGTCGGATCGTAGAGGTCGTGGGTCGGGGCGCCCCCGCCCTGGCCGAACGTGCCGGCCCGCGGCAGCGCCTGCCTGATCAGGTCGCAGGACTTGCCGCCCTGGTCGGCCTGGTCGACGAGCGAGCAGAGGAACGCGGCGGGGTCGGCGGAGATCTGCTGGCCGAGCTGGCCGATGTTGGTGCGGGTGTCCAGCGTGCCGGCCTGCGGGTTGTAGGTGAGCGCCAGGTTGTTCAGCGCCAGCGGGGCGTCGCGGAGGATCTCGTCGAGGGCGCCGCGCTGCTTGACCAGCACCTTCGAGACCCGGTTCAGCCCGGAGATGTTCTTGCCGAGGATCGTGCGGTTGTCCTTGACGAACGACGACACCTGCCCCATCGCCGTGGCGAGGTTGCGCAGCGAGGCCTTCAGCTCCTGCCGCTCCCCCGCCAGCATCGAGGAGACGTTGCCGAGCGAGGTGTTGAAGCTGCGCACCGTCTGGTCGTTGCGGGCCAGCGTCGAGATGAACCCCTCCAGCTGGCGGGCGGAGCCGAACAGCTCGTCCTTGTTGTCGTCGAGGGTGGCGCTGAGCTTGCTGAAGTTCTGCACCGTCCGGTGGAACTGGGCGCCCTCGCCACCGAAGTTCTTCGCCGTGGTCTCCAGCAGGTCCGACAGCGCGCCGTCGTGGTTGGCGCCGGTGGGGCCCAGGGCCACGGTCAGGTCGTCGACCGAGGCGTAGATCTGGTCCAGCTCCAGCGGGACCGCGGTGCGGTCGGTGTCGAGCACCGCGCCGTCGGCGATCACGTGGTCACCCGGCTCGTAGGTCGGCGTCAGCTGGATGTAGCGGTCGCCGACGATCGAGGGCGCGATGATCACGGCCTTGGCGTCGGCCGGGATCTTCACGCTCGGGTCGTAGGACATCTTGACCACCACGTCGGTGCCCGACGGGGTCACCGAGTCGACCTCGCCGACCGGCACCCCGAGGATCCGCACGTCGCTGCCCTCGTAGACGGAGACCGCCCGGGGGAACTTGGCCACCAGCGTCTTCTGGTCGCCCCCGCGGAACATGACGACCGCGGCCGTGGCGAGCAGCGCGACGATCACGGCGGGCACGATGAGTCTCTTCAGCACGGCCGCTCACCCGACCTGCGGAACCGGAGGAAGGTTCTGGATGTAGGTGTCGAACCACGGACCGTTGCCCAGGGTGTTCGCGAACACCCGGTAGAACGGCGCCATCAGCCGCAGGCTGTTGTCGAGGTTGTCCTCGTTCTTGTTCAGCACGGCGACGACGTTGTCCAGGTGGGTCAGTGCGGGCTTGAGGTCGGCGCGGCTCTGCTTCACCAGGGCGGTCAGCTCCTTGGACAGGGTCGAGGTGGAGACCAGCAGGTTGTGCACGGCCTGGCGGCGGGCGACGAGGGCCTTGAACAGCACGTCGGAGTCCTTCATCAGCCCGACGATGTCCTGGTCGCGCTGGTCGAGGACGCCGCTGACCCGCTTGAGGTTCTTCAGCAGCGTGTTGATCTGCTGGTCGCGGGCGGCGACGTTCGACGACAGCCGCGACACGCCGTCGAGGGCGTTGCGGAAGTCCTTCGGGGTGTTGCGGGTCAGGTCGGCCAGCGTGGTCAGCGAGGTCGCCAGCTGCTTGGTGTCGATCTGCTCGGAGGTCTGCGCCAGCCCGGAGAAGGCGTCGACCACGTTGTACGGCGAGCTGGTCCGCGACTCGGGGATCTCGGTGCCCGCCGTCATCTGGCCGGCCCCGGCGGGCTCGAGGGAGAGGTACATCGCCCCGAGCAGGGTCTTGACCTTGATCGCGGCCCGGGTCTGGTCGCCGAACCCGCTGCTGCTGTCGATCTTGAAGGCGACCCGGACGTGGTCCCCGTCGAGAGTGACGCTGTCGACCTTGCCGACCCGGACGCCGGCGATCCGCACCTCGTCGTCGATCTTGAGGCCGCCGGACTCGGAGAAGTCCGCGTAGTAGGTGTCGCCGCCGCCGATGAGCGGCAGGTCCTGGGCGCGGAAGGCGGCGAGCATCAGCAGCGCGATCATGGCCAGGCTCACGGCCCCGATCACCACCGGATTGCGCTCGCGGAAGGGCACGGACATCAGTTGTTCCCTCCGAGGTCGCAGCGGTCGGACCCGGTGTTGTAGTCGAGCGGCAGCGACTTGCCGCCGGGCAGCCGCACCCGGCCCTGGAAGTGGCACAGGTAGAAGTTGAACCACGAGCCGTAGATCGCGGTCCGCCCGACCTTCTGCAGCTTGATCGGCAGCACCTGCAGCGTCCGGTCCAGTTCGCTCTTGCCGCGGTCGAGGCTGCCGGCCACCGCCCGCAGCTGCTTGACGTCGTCGACGAAGGGCCGCCGGATCCCCGAGACCAGGTCGGCGGTCTGCACCGACAGCTCCGAGATCTGGTCCAGCGAGCCCAGGATCGCCTGGCGGTCGTCCTTCAGCCCGCCGACGAAGGTGCGGAAGGTCTTGATCAGCTGGCTGAGCTGGTCGTCGCGGTCCCCGATGTGGTCGAGCACCTCGTTGAGGTTGTCGATCAGGCTTCCGATCACCTTGTCCCGGTCGGCCAGCGTGGAGGTGACCGAGGCGGTGTGGGACAGCAGGTCCTCGAGCGTGCCGCCCTCGCCCTGGAAGACCTGGATGATCTCGTAGGAGAGCTTGTTGACGTCGGCGGGCGACAGGGCCTGGAACAGCGGCTTGAACCCGTTGAACAGCACCGTCAGGTCCAGCGCCGGTGAGGTCTGGGCGACGGGGATCGTGTCGCCCTCCTGGAGCTGCGCCCCGTCGCCGATCTCCTGGGTCAGCGAGATGTAGCGCTGGCCGACCAGGTTGCGGTAGCGGATCGCCGCGTGGGTCGCCCGGCTCAGCGCGGTGTCGGACCGGACGCTGAAGGTCACCATCGCCCGGTCGCGGTCGACGATCGAGATGTCCTGGACCGTGCCGACCTTCACCCCCGCGATCCGCACGTCGTCGCCCTTGACCACCCCGGTGGCGTCGACGAACTCGGCCCGGTAGTCCTTGCTCGGGGCGAAGGACAGGTTGCCGATGGTGATCACGAGGACGCCGGTGGCCAGCGTGGTGACGACCACGAAGATCAGCAGCTTGGTGAGGTCGGAGGTGGTCCTCCGGTCGAGCAGCTTCATCGCAGCGACACCTCCGCTCCGCGCGCCATCGGGCCGAGCAGCAGCACGCCGAGGTCCGGCACGTCGTCGGCGGTGACGCCGAGCGTGGGCGCCAGCAGGGACTTGAGCAGGGCGGTCTCCTGAGGGCTCCCGGCGAGGTCGGCGCGGTAGTAGCCGGGCGCGACCCGGTCGGTGCCCTTGCCGGTGGGCTCGTCGACGCCGTCGTCGAAGTTCGGCTGGTGGCGCACCGGGTTGGCCTGGTTCCAGGGCGGGTCGGGCAGGTGCAGGCAGGAGGGCCCACGGTCCTCGCCGTACCTCGGCCGGTCCTGCGCGCCGTAGCCCCGCGGCTGGTTGGGCAGGGTCTCGAGCACGATGTGCAGCGTGAAGCCGCGGAAGGCCTCCGCCTGCAGCTTGCCGGCGTTCACGATGCCCTTGGTCAGGCACGGGAACTCCGGGGAGTACTTCGCCAGCACCCGGAGCTGGGCCTGGCCCACCTGGCCGAGCCGGATCAGGTTGTCGCCGTTCTGCTGCAGGAAGCTGGCGGCGGTGTCGGAGAAGGCCGAGACGTCGGTGAACAGCGCGTGCAGCTGGGCCTGCCGGTCCTCGAGGGTGCCCGTGGTCTTCACGGTGTTGCGCAGGATCTGCGCGACCTGCGGCATCACCTGGGCGTAGTTGTCGGAGACGTCCGCGGTCATCCGCAGGTCCTGGACCAGGGCCGGGATCTGCGGGTTGACCCGCTTGAGGTAGCTGTCGACGGTCTCGAGGTTCTGGCCGATCTCCTTGCCGCGGCCCTCGAGGGCGGTCGCCAGCGCGTTGAGCGTCTGGTTGATCGCGGCCGGCTGCACGGTGCGCAGGAGCGGGTAGAGGTCGGAGAGCACCTGCTCCACCTCGGTGGACACCCGGGTGTGGGTGATGGTGGCCCCGGCCTCGATGTGCTGGGGGGAGGCGTCGTCGGGGACCACCAGCGAGACGTACTTCTCGCCGAAGAGGGTCTTGGGCACGATCGAGCCGGAGACGTTCTTAGGGATGGTGTCGACCTGGTCGGGGTAGAGCCCGAGCGTGACGTCCGCACCGTTCGCGGTCGCGTCGAAGCCCAGGACCTCCCCGACGATGACGCCGCGGACCTTGACGTCGGCCCGCCTGGGCAGCTGGAGGCCGATCGCCGAGGTCTGCAGGGTGACCTTGTCGTAGTCCACGAACTTCTTGGTGAACACCGCGTAGGTCAGGTAGACGCCGGCCAGCAGCAGGCACAGGAACACGATGCCCAGCAGCTTGACGTGACCCAGGATCCTCATGCCCTCACCCCGCCAGCCGGACGGTGGTGCTCGCGCCCCAGATCGCCATCGACAGCAGCAGGTCCATGACGTTGATGGCGACGATGCTGGTGCGCACCGCCCTGCCGACGGCCACGCCGACGCCGGCCGGGCCGCCGGTGGCGTTGTAGCCGTGGTAGCAGTGGATGAGGATGACCAGCACCGCGAAGACCAGCACCTTGCCGAAGGACCACAGCACGTCGCCCGGCGGCAGGAACTCGTTGAAGTAGTGGTCGTAGGTGCCGGTGCTCTGGCCGAAGAACGCCGTCACCGTGAGCCGGGTGGCGAAGTACGACGAGAGCAGGCCCACGACGTAGAGCGGGATGATCGCGATCAGTCCGCCGATGATGCGGGTCGTCACCAGGAACGGCAGCGACGGGATCGCCATCACCTCGAGCGCGTCGACCTCCTCCGAGATCCGCATGGCGCCCAGCTGCGCGGTGAAGCCGCAGCCCACGGTCGCCGCCAGCGCGATCGCCGCGACCACGGGCGCGATCTCGCGGGTGTTGAAGTAGGCGGAGACGAAGCCGGCGAACGCGGCGGTGCCGATCTGGTTGAGCGCGGCGTACCCCTGCAGGCCGACCTCGGTGCCGGTGAAGAAGCACATCGCGGTGATCACGCCGACGGTGCCGCCGATGACCGCCAGCGCGCCGGACCCGAGGGTGACCTCGGCCAGGATGCGCAGGATCTCCTTCTTGTAGCGGCGCACGGTGCGCGGGGTCCACAGCAGCGCCCGGATGTAGAACGCGAGCTCTCCACCCAGACCGTCGAGGGTCTTGAGCGGTCTGGTGTAGACCGCCTTGATGCTGGCCATGGACCTCAACCCGTCTTCGGCGGGACGAGCTGGAAGTAGATCGCGCTCATCACGAAGTTGACGACGAACAACAACATGAAGGTGATGACCACGGACTCGTTGACCGCGTCACCCACCCCCTTCGGTCCGCCCGCGGCGTTCATGCCCTTGTAGGAGGCGACGATCGCCGCGATCAGGCCGAAGACCAGGGCCTTGATCAGGCCCTGCCACACGTCGGGCAGCTGCGCCAGCGCGGTGAAGCTTGCTAGGTAGGCGCCTGGGGTGCCGTCCTGCAGCACCACGTTGAAGAAGTAGCCGCCGGCCACGCCCACGACGCTGACCAGGCCGTTGAGGAAGACCGCCACGAACATGCAGGCGAGCACCCGGGGCACCACCAGGCGCTGGATCGGGTCGATGCCCAGCACCATCATCGCGTCGAGCTCCTCGCGGATCTTGCGCGCCCCGAGGTCGGCGGCGATCGCCGAGCCGCCCGCGCCCGCGATCAGCAGGGAGGTCGCGATCGGTCCCGCCTCGCGGACCACCGCGAGGACCGCGGCGGAGCCGGTGAAGGACTGGGCCCCGAACTGCTTGATCAGGCCGCCGACCTGCAGCGCGATGACCGCGCCGAACGGGATGGCGACCAGCGCCGTGGGGACGATCGTCACCGAGGCGATGAACCACGCCTGCTGCAGGAACTCCCGCAGCTGGAAGGGCCGCCGGAACAGCCCGCGCCCGACGTCGAGGCCGAAGGCGAACAGCTTGCCTGCGGTCCCGACCGGGGCGAGGGCCCGGCTGGCGGTGAGGGTGGCCACGTCGATGTCTCCCTCAGGCGCCGGTGGTCAGGGGCATGTTGTCCTCGAACGAGCCGGGCGGCGGCGTCACGCCGTTCTCGCGGCACCACGCGCCGGGCTCGCGCTGGCTGCGCCGCGGGATGCCGTTGGACGGCTCGATCTGCATCGGGATCGGGGGCAGCGGCGGGAGCTCCTGATCCTTCTCGGCCTCGAGCTCGTCGGCGTCCTTCTCCTCCGACATGCCGATCGGGCCGACCCGCTGGGCGTTGAGGAACTGGCGTACGACGGGCTCCTCGGAGGACAGCAGCATCTCGCGGGGGCCGAACATCGCCAGGTGCCGGTGGTAGAGCAGACCGATGTTGTCCGGGACCGTGCGGGCGGTGTTGATGTCGTGGGTGACGATCAGGAAGGTGGCGTCGATCTGCGCGTTCAGGTCGACGATCAGCTGGTTGAGGAACGCGGTGCGGACCGGGTCCAGGCCGGAGTCGGGCTCGTCGAAGAGCACGATCTCGGGGTCGAGCACCAGCGCGCGGGCCAGGCCGGCGCGCTTGCGCATGCCGCCGGAGATCTCGCCGGGGAGCTTGTCCTCGGCGCCCACCAGGCCGACCAGGTCCATCTTCTCCATGACGATGTCGCGGACCTCGGACTCGGACTTCTTCGTGTGCTCGCGCAGCGGGAAGGCGACGTTGTCGAAGAGGTTCATCGAGCCGAACATGGCGCCGTCCTGGAACAGCACACCGAAGAGCTTGCGGATCTCGTAGAGCTCGCGCTCGCTGCAGCTGGCGATGTCGGTGCCCTCGATCACGATCGAGCCGGTGTCGGGCTTGAGCAGCCCGATCAGGGTCTTCAGGAATACCGACTTGCCGGTGCCGGAGGGGCCGAGCATCACGCAGATCTCACCGGCCGGCACCGTCAGGGTCACGTCACCCCAGATCAACTGTTTGCCGAAGGACTTCGACAAGCCCTCGACCTTGATCTCCACGCCCATGCCGGCACTCTCCCTCGACCGTCCCACGCCCGCTGCGGGTCCTCCCCCGCAGGCACGGGGGCCCTGTCTCCCCCGAGGCCCACTGGTGAGTAACAACGGGACACCGGCGGCGAGGTTACGCGTGAGTTGCCACCCCGTCACCAGTGAGCCACGCCACATTCGACGCTCCCGACCTCTCCTTGCCCGCGAGTCGACGAACGGAAACCTCCGGGGAGTGCCCGGCCGCGAGGGGTCCGGAGACGCGACAGGGGCGACCACCCGTGACGGGTGGTCGCCCCTGGCGAGCGACGCCGGGTCGAGGTTGGTCGACCCGGCGACGGGTCACTTGAGGGTGACGGTGGCGCCGGCGCCCTCGAGGGCCTCCTTGGCCTTCTCCGCAGCGTCCTTCGCGACCTTCTCGAGGATCGCCTTGGGGGCGGACTCCACCAGCTCCTTGGCCTCCTTCAGGCCGAGCGAGGTGAGGGCGCGCACCTCCTTGATGACGTTGATCTTCTTGTCGCCGGCGGCCTCGAGCACGACGTCGAACTCGTCCTGCTCGGCGGCCTCCTCGGCACCACCAGCGGCGCCGCCGGCGGCGGGGGCCGCGGCAACGGCGACCGGGGCGGCCGCGGTGACGCCGAAGGTGTCCTCGAACTGCTTCACGAACTCGCTCAGCTCAATGAGGGTCATCTCCTTGAACGCGTCGAGCAGCTCGTCGGTGGTGAGCTTCGCCATGGTGGCGGTTCCTTCCATTCGGTGGCCCGCCCCTCGTGGGGCCGGGCCGGGTTTCAGGTGGTGGGTACCTCGGTCCGAGCGGGAGCTCAGGCCTCGGTGGCTTCGCCCTCGTCGGAGGCGTCCGCCGCGGCGGGCGCCTCGTCAGCGGGGGCCTCGGCAGCGTCGTCGGACGCCGAGGCCTCCTCGGCGGCGACGGGGCTGGAGTCGGACTCCTGGCCAGCACCACCTGCGAGGATCGAGGGGTCCTGCTCGGCCTTCGCCTGCAGCGCACCCGCGAGACGGGCGGCCTGGGCGAGCGGGGCGTTGAGCAGGTAGACGGCCTGGCTGAGCGACGCCAGCATCGCGCCGGCCAGCTTGCCCAGCAGCACCTCACGCGACTCGAGGTCGGCCAGCTTGGCGACCTCCGCAGCGTCGAGGGGCTTGCCGTCGAGGACGCCACCCTTGATCACAAGGGTGGGGTTCGCCTTGGCAAAGTCACGCAGACCCTTGGCCGCCTCGACCACGTCGCCGTTGATGAAGGCGATCGCGGTCGGGCCGGTCAGCAGGTCCTGGAAGCCGTCGATGCCCACCTCGGAGGCGGCGATCTTGGCCAGCGTGTTCTTGACCACGGCGTAGTTGGCGTTCGCACCGAGGGAGCGCCGCAGTTCCTGCAGCTGCTTCACGGTGAGACCGCGGTACTCGGTCAGCACAGCACCGGCGGCACCGTTGAACGACTCAACGATCTCCGCGACGGCGGCTTGCTTGTCTGCCCGCGCCATGGGTCTCCTTCCGGACTCGAGACCATCGGGAAGGGGCCGGGAACGACGAACGCCCCGAGCACGGGCGCTCAGGGCGTGGACGGCCGGGCGGGCCCGGCCTTGCTCTGCTCACCTGCGCAGGTCGTCCGCTCTTCGCGGTACCTTCGGTCGAGCTGACAGCAGCACGACGACCGGCGGTCTCTGGTTTCAGTCGGGAACTCTACGGCCGGGGACACCGGCCGGCCAAATCGGCCCGGGCAATTCGGCCCGGACGAGCGCCGGACGAGGGCCGCGGCGTCTGGTCGTCAGGTGAGCTCGCGGACCGGGCTGCCGGCCAGCCAAGCGGCGACGTCCTGCACCGCCTCGGTGTAGTAGCGGCGGTAGTTGCCCTCGCTGACGTAGCCGAGGTGCGGGGTGCCCAGCACGGTGGGCAGCCGCCGGAGCGGGTGGTCGGCGGGGAGCGGCTCCTCGTCGTACACGTCGAGCCCGGCACCGGCGAGCCGGCCCTCGCGCAGCGCCTCGACGAGCGCCTCGGTGTCCACCAGTCCGGCGCGCGAGGTGTTCACGAGGTAGGAGGTCGGCCGCATCGCGGCGAGCTCGGCACGCCCGATCAGCCCGCGGGTGGAGTCGGAGAGCACCAGGTGCAGGCTGACCACGTCGCTCTCCCCCAGCAGCGCGGCCAGCGACGGGGCGAGGCGGGCGCCGCCGTCGCCGGCCCGCTGCGCGGTCAGGTGCGGGCTCCAGGCCAGCACGTCCATCCCGAACGCCGCGCCGACCGCGGCCACCCGGGTGCCGATCCTGCCCAGCCCGACCAGCCCGAGCGTCGCCCCGGCGAGGTCGCGTCCGACCGTGGACTGCCAGCGGCCGCCGGTCGCCATGGCGGTGGACTCCGGGACCAGGTGCCGGACCAGGCCGAGGATCAGCGCCCAGGTCAGCTCGCCCGGCGGGGTCGAGGCGGACGCGGTGCCGCAGACGGTGAGCCCCCGACCGCGGCAGGCCTCGAGGTCGATGGCGGCGTTGCGCATCCCGCTGGTCACCACCAGCCCGAGGCCGGGCAGCCGGTCCAGCAGCGACGCGGTCACCGGGGTGCGCTCCCGCATCACCACCAGCGCCTGGGCGTCGCCGATCGCGGCGGCCAGGTCGGCCTCGTCGGTGAGGTGCTCGCGCAGCGCGGTGACCTCCACGCCGGGCAGCACCGACCAGTCGGCGTACGACGTCGCGACGCCCTGGTAGTCGTCGAGGATCACGCAGCGCATGGCCGAGAACGTACGACGCCCCGGTCACCGAACGGTGACCGGGGCGTCGGCGTAGTCAGCGCCTGCGATCAGGCGGAGGTGCTCTCGTCCTCCACCGCGACGTTCTTGACGCGGTTCGGGTCGACCTGGACGCCGGGGCCCATGGTCGTGGAGACGGTGACCTTCCGCAGGTAGCGGCCCTTGGAGCTGGCCGGCTTGAGCCGGAGCACCTCCTCGAGCGCCGCGGCGTAGTTCTCCGCGAGCTGGGCCTCGTCGAAGGAGGCCTTGCCGATGATGAAGTGCAGGTTCGCGTGCCGGTCGACGCGGAACTCGATCTTGCCGCCCTTGATGTCGGAGACCGCCTTGGCGACGTCCGGCGTCACGGTGCCGGTCTTCGGGTTCGGCATCAGGCCACGGGGGCCGAGCACGCGGCCGAGCCGGCCGACCTTGCCCATCATGTCGGGCGTCGCGACGACGGCGTCGAAGTCGAGCCAGCCGCCGGCCACCTTCTCGATGAGCTCGTCGCCACCGACGACGTCGGCGCCCGCCTCACGAGCGGCGTCCGCCTTGTCGCCGTTCGCGAACACCAGGACCCGGGAGGTCTTGCCGGTGCCGTGCGGCAGGTTCACGGTGCCACGGACCATCTGGTCGGCCTTGCGGGGGTCGACGCCGAGACGCATGACGACGTCCACGGTCTCGTCGAACTTCTTCTTGCTCGCGTTCTTGGCGATCTTGATCGCGGTCAGCGGGGCGTAGAGCTCGTCCTTGTCGAACGTCTCCGCCGCCGAGCGGTAGGTCTTGCTGCGCTGCATGGGGTTCCTACTTTCAGGACGTGGTGAGCGGACCAGCGCGGTCCTTCCACGGAACGAGTGGATCGGCTGAGCCCGGGGCTCAGCTGTCGGTGGTGACGCCCATCGAGCGGGCGGTGCCCTCGACGATCTTCATCGCGGCGTCGAGGTCGTTCGCGTTGAGGTCCGGGAGCTTGGTCTGGGCGATCTCGCGCACCTGGTCCTTGGTGAGCTTGCCGACCTTCTCCTTGTGCGGGACGCCGGAGCCCTTCTGGAGGCCGGCAGCCTTCTTGATCAGCTCCGCAGCCGGCGGGGTCTTGGTGACGAAGGTGAACGAGCGGTCCTCGTAGATGGTGATCTCGACCGGGATCACGTTGCCGCGCATGGACTCGGTCTGGGCGTTGTACGCCTTGCAGAACTCCATGATGTTCACACCGTGCGGACCGAGGGCGGTACCGACCGGCGGGGCCGGGGTGGCCGCACCGGCCTGGAGCTGCACCTTGACGAGCGCGGCGATCTTCTTCTTGGGAGGCATTGCTTCTCTTTCTGTCTCGTGGTCCTGACGAGGGTGTACGGCGCCCTCTGCCACCTGCTGCCCTCAGGCAACCGATCTATTGTGCGTGCTTGCGCGCGGACTGTGAAATCCGGTCCTCCGGCTCTCCGGGCCCCAGGGGCCCGGGACCGGCCTCAGACGCGCTGGATCTGGGAGAAACTGAGCTCGACCGGGGTCTCGCGGCCGAAGATCTCCACGAGTGCCTTGACCCGCTGGGACTCCGCGTTGATCTCGGTGATCGTCGCGTGCAGCGTGGCGAACGGGCCGTCCACGACCATGACCGAGTCGGACACGTCGAAGTCGGCCACCTCGACCGGGCGCTTCGCGGCCGTCGCGCCACCGGAGGCGGCGACCGGCGTGCCGGCGGCGATCGCCTCGGCCTCGGCGCGGGCGACCACGGCGGGCGCCAGCATGGCCTCGACCTCGGACATGCTCAGCGGCACCGGCTGGTGGCTGTGGCCGACGAAGCCGGTGACCGACGGGGTGTGGCGCACCGCGGCCCAGGACTCGTCGGTGAGGTCCATGCGGACCAGCACGTAGCCGGGCAGGACGGTCCGCTTGACCATCTTGCGCTGGCCGTTCTTGATCTCGGCGACCTCTTCGGTGGGGACCACGATCTCGTGGATGTAGTCCTCCATGTTCAGCGAGATGATGCGGTTCTCCAGGTTCGACTTCACCCGGTTCTCCATGCCGGAGTAGGTGTGCACGACGAACCAGTCGCCCGGCTTCGCCCACAGCTCGCGGCGGAACGCCTCGAGCGGGTCGTCCTCGGCCGGCTCCTCCTCGACGTCCGCCTGCTCGGCGTCCACCTGCTCGACGTCCGCCTGCTCGGTGGCTGCGTCGTCGAGCTCCTGCGAGGTCGCCTCGGACTCGGTGTCGTCGAGGCCCATCTCCTGGTCGGTGTCCTCGTCGGTCACCTCGGCGTCGAGCCGGGGCTCCTCGAGGGTCTCCTCGGTCTCGACCGAGTCGTACTGGTCCGACACGTGTTGCTCCGTCACTTCAGATGTCACTGGCTCTTGGATGTTGCTGGTTGTCACTCTGGTTGGCGCTGCGGCTAGGCACTGGGGCGCCGTCCGGCGCCACCGGTCACTGACCGGAGTTGCCGGCGAAGACCGCGAAGATGAGCTTGCCGAAGGCCAGGTCCAGTCCCGCGACCAGCGCCATCATGAAGATGACGAAGGCCATGACCACCACGAAGTAGGTGATCAGCTGCTGCTGGGTCGGCCACACCACCTTGCGCAGCTCCGCGATCACCTGGCGGTAGAACGTGGGGATGCTGGTGCGCTTCTCGGTGCTGCTGTCCCGCGATCCGCGGACCGCCTTGCTGTCCGACACGCGCGTCACCTCTCCTCGTCCGACGCTCTGGTCGCCGTCCGGCAGCCGACCAAGCTGATGTGGCTGTTCAATCTCGGGTCATCGTGGTGGTGCTGTCCTGCTTGATCCTGCAGGGCACGAGGGACTTGAACCCCCAACCTTCGGTTTTGGAGACCGATGCTCTGCCAGTTGAGCTAGTGCCCTCCGGTGGCGTTCCGGGCAGGCCGGAGCCTGTGGGAAACCACCAAAACGGGAGTCTACGGGTAGCCGGCGCCTGCCACCAAAGCGGGTCCCGCCGCGCCGCCCACCCGGACCCGTCCCCGCTCCGGCCTGCCGGGGCCTCCCCTGCTGTCTTCCCTGGCGTCTTCCCGGGTGTCTTCCCTGGCGGCGGGCCCGTGCCGGCCCCGCACGCGGCACCTACGATGGCTCCATGACCGAGACCTCGACCACCCAGCCCGGCAGCCGCCAGCCCGGGACCAGCCCTCGCGACCGCCGTGTCTCCCGGCGGGTCGGCGCGATCGCGGAGTCCGCGACGCTCAAGGTCGACGCCAAGGCCAAGGCGCTCAAGGCCGAGGGCCGCCCGGTGATCGGCTTCGGTGCCGGCGAGCCGGACTTCCCGACCCCGGCGTACGTCGTCGAGGCCGCGGTCGAGGCCTGCCGGGACCCGCGCAACCACCGCTACACCCCGGCCGGGGGGCTGCCGGAGCTGAAGAAGGCGATCGTCGAGAAGACCCGGCGCGACAGCGGCCTGGAGATCGCCCCGTCGCAGGTGCTGGTGACCAACGGCGGCAAGCAGGCCATCTACGCCGCCTTCGCGGTCATGCTGGACCCGGGCGACGAGGTGATCGTGCCGGCGCCGTACTGGACCACCTACCCCGAGTCGATCCGGCTCGCCGGCGGGGTGCCGGTGGAGGTGCTGGCCGACGAGACCCAGGACTACAAGGTGAGCGTCGCGCAGCTCGAGGCCGCCCGCACCGAGCACACCAAGGTGCTGCTGTTCGTCTCGCCCTCGAACCCCACCGGCTCGGTCTACACCGCCGAGGAGATCCGCGAGGTCGGTCGCTGGGCCGCCGAGCACGACCTGTGGGTGCTCACCGACGAGATCTACGAGCACCTGGTCTACGACGGCGTCGAGACCGGCTCGATGCCCGTGCTGTGCCCGGAGATCGCCGAGCGCTGCGTGATCGTCAACGGGGTCGCCAAGACCTACGCCATGACCGGCTGGCGGGTCGGCTGGATGATCGGCCCCGACGACCTGGTCAAGGCGGCCACGAACCTGCAGTCCCACGCCACGTCGAACGTCTCCAACGTCGCCCAGCGTGCCGCCCTGGCCGCCGTCTCCGGCGACCTCGCCGCGGTGGAGGAGATGAAGCTCGCCTTCGACCGGCGCCGGCGCACGATCGTGGCGATGCTCAACGAGATCGACGGCGTCGTCTGCCCGACCCCGCACGGCGCCTTCTACGCCTACCCGTCGGTGAAGGGGCTGCTCGGCCGGGAGCACGGCGGCCGGGTGATCGGGACCTCCGCGGAGCTCGCGGAGTACATCCTCGACCGGGCCGAGGTCGCGGTGGTGCCGGGTGAGGCGTTCGGGTCGCCGGGCTACCTGCGGCTGTCGTACGCGCTCGGCGACGACGACCTGGTCGAGGGCATCACCCGGCTGCAGAAGCTGTTCGCCTGAGTTGCGCGACCTCACCCGCCTGCCCAAGGCGCACCTGCACCTGCACTTCACCGGCTCGATGCGGCACGAGACGCTGCTCGAGCTGGCCGAGCGCGACGGGATCGTGCTGCCCGAGTCGCTGGTGCGGGACTGGCCGCCGCGGCTCTCGGCCGCGGACGAGAAGGGCTGGTTCCGCTTCCAGCGGCTCTACGACGTCGCCCGGTCGGTGCTGAGGACCGAGGAGGACGTGCGCCGGCTGGTCCGCGAGGCCGCCGAGGACGACGTGCGCGACGGCGGCCGGTGGCTGGAGATCCAGGTGGACCCCAGCGGCTACGGCGCCCGGTTCGGCGGCATCACGGCCTTCACCGACCTGGTGCTGGACGCGGCGCGGTCGGCGGCGGAGTCCACCGGGCTGGGCATCGCGGTGGTGATCGCCGCGAACCGGACCCGGCACCCCCTCGACGCACGGACCCTGGCCCGGCTCGCCGCGCAGTACGCCGGCCGCGGCGTCGTGGGCTTCGGCCTGTCCAACGACGAACGGCGCGGGACCACCTCGGAGTTCGCCCCCGCGTTCGCGATCGCCGAGCGGGCCGGGCTCAGCCTGGTCCCGCACGGGGGAGAGCTGCTCGGCCCCGCGAGCATCCGCTCCTGCCTGGACGCGCTGCACGCCGACCGGCTCGGGCACGGCGTACGGTCCGCGGAGGACCCGGCGCTGCTGGAGCGGATCGCGGAGGCGGGCGTCGTGCTCGAGGTCTGCCCGACCTCGAACGTGTCGCTCGGCGTCTACTCCGACCTCACCTCGGTGCCGCTGCCGACGCTGCTGGCCGCGGGAGCCACCGTCGCACTGGGCGCCGACGACCCGCTGCTCTTCGGCTCGCGGCTCGAGGGCCAGTACGCCACCATGCGCGCCGCCCACGACCTCTCCGACGAGCAGCTCGCCGAGCTGGGCCGGATGTCGATCCGCGGGTCGCGGGCGCCGGAGTCGCTGAAGGACGAGCTGCTGGGCGAGGTCGACGACTGGCTGAAGGCCGACCCCGGGGACTGAGCTCGCGGCCCGGCGGTGCGTGAGCCACCGATCCCGCACCCGAACCGGTGGCAGGCTCACCGCCACCCACACCGGCCCGGCGGTGCCTGAACCACCGATCCCACACCGGAACCGGTGGCAGGCCCACCGCTGACGCGCTACAGCTCGCAGCCGACCAGCACCGGCTCGTTGACCAGCCGGATGCCGAACTTCTCCTGCACGCCGTCGCGGACCTCCCGGGCGAGGGCCAGCAGGTCCGCCGTCGTGGCCGAGCCCCGGTTGGTGAGGGCGAGCGGGTGCTTGGTCGAGAGCCCGGCCGGGCCGTCGCCGTACCCCTTGGCGAACCCGGCGTGGTCGATCAGCCAGGCCGCGCTGGTCTTCACCCGGCCGTCCGGTTGCGGCCACGCGGGCGCCCCCTCGGGCACCTCCGCGGGATCGACGAGGGGGTTGGTGAAGAACGACCCGGCGCTCCAGGTGTCGTGGTCGCCCTCGTCGAGGACCATGCCCTTGCCGGCGCGCAGGCCGAGCACCGCCGCGCGGACGTCGGCCGCCGCCGCTCGTTCCCCCTGCTCGACGCCGAGGGTGCGCGCCAGCTCGGCGTACTCGACCGGCGCGCCGAGGTCGCCCTGCCGCAGCTGGAAGGTCACCTCGAGCACCACGTGGCGGCCGCCCCACGGATCCAGGCGGTCGGCCTTGAAGCGGCTGTGCCGGTAGCCGAAGCCGCAGTCGGCGGCGGCGAAGGTGCGCACGCCCTTGAGCACGCGGTCCCAGACCCGGACCGTCGCGATGGTCTGGGACACCTCCTGGCCGTAGGCGCCGACGTTCTGGACCGGGGTGGCGCCGACCGAACCGGGGATGCCCGAGAGCGCCTCGACGCCGACCCAGCCGGAGACCACGGCCCGGGCGACCAGGTCGTCCCACGTCTCCCCCGCGGCCACCCGCACGAGCACGCCGCCGCAGCCGGGGTCGGCGCCGTCCTCGACGTCCGCGCGCACCCCGCGGGTGGCGACCTCGACCACGGTCCCCGGGAACCCCTCGTCAGCGACCACGAGGTTGCTGCCGCCGCCGAGCACGAGGACCGGTTCGCCCGCCTCGTCGCCGGCGCGAACGGCCGCCACGACCTCCTCCTCGGTGGTCGCGGTCACGAACCGCCGGGCGGGACCGCCCAGGCGCAGCGTGGTGTGGTCGCGCAGCCGCTCGGGCTCAGGCACGCACGACCGCCCTGGGCGTGCCGAGCACCTTCTGGCCGCCGCAGGTGACGGTGAGCGACACGGCGGTCAGCCCGTCCTCGGCCGGCTTGGCCTCGCCGGCCACCTCGAGGTCGACGCCCCCCTCGGCCGGGACCACCACCGGGTTGGTGAACTTGCAGCCGAAGCTGAGCACCTCGGCGCCCGGGAACCAGCTGGAGACCGCCCGGGCCGCGAGCGCCATGGTGTACATGCCGTGGGCGATCACGCCGGGGAGCCCGACGCTGCGGGCCACCTGCTCGTCCTGGTGGATCGGGTTGTGGTCACCGCTGGCGTGGGCGTAGGCGACCAGGTCGGCGCGGGTGATCGTGAAGGTCCGGGTCGGCAGGCTCATGCGCCCTCCTCGGGGCCGCGGTGGACGAGGGTGGCGCTGGTCGAGCAGACCAGCGCGCCGTCGGCGTCGCGGATCTCGCTGGTGGTCCCGATGATGTCGTTGCCGGCGATCTGGCGCAGCGACGCGACCGTCAGCGTGGCGGTCAGGACGTCGCCGGGCACCACCGGTCGCTCGTAGGCGAACTTCTGGTCGCCGTGCACGATCCGGAACAGGTCGAGGGCCTCGGCCTCGAGGAAGGCGTTCATCGCGTCGAAGGCCAGCACGATGGGGTACGTCGCCGGCGCCGGGCCGCCGTCGTACTCCCCGCCGGTGGCGGCGACGAACGCACTCACCTGCTGCTCGGAGACGGTGTGGGGGCTGGTCGGCGGGAACACCCGTCCGACGAGCGACTGGTCGACTGGCATGGGGGCCAGCCTAGTGAGGGCATCGGGCCCGCCCCGAACTCACGCCCCCCGAAAGCACGCCCGGGAACGGCTCGAGGGCGGCACCCGTGACGGGGGCCGCCCTCGAGGGACGCTGTCTGTGGATCGCCGTGGATCCCAGTGGGGCTCGCTCGGGTCGCCGTGCGGCAACCGGGCTCAGCGGGTCTCGCGGTGCGCGGTGTGCTTGCGGCAGCGCGGGCAGAACTTCGCCAGCTCGAGACGGTCGGGGTCGTTGCGGCGGTTCTTCTTGGTGATGTAGTTGCGCTCCTTGCAGTCCACGCAGGCGAGCGTGATCTTGGGGCGAACGTCGGAGCTCTTGCTGGCCACGGGAAGTCCTTTGTTGCTAGGTCGAGGGTCGAGACTAAGTAGCGGGGGCGGGACTCGAACCCGCGACACCACGATTATGAGCCGTGTGCTCTAACCACCTGAGCTACCCCGCCACCGGGACAGGGCACGCCGGCCACGATACTGGCCGACGACAACCCACGCCCAGAGCCCCTTTACGGAATCGAACCGTAGACCTTCTCCTTACCATGGAGACGCTCTGCCGACTGAGCTAAAGGGGCAACGAGCGAGAACAATACACAGGACTGACGTGATCGAAAAATCGACCCCGGACCCCTCCCACGACCGGGCTTTCTACCGTTTGCGCGACCGCTCGGCGGCGGGTCGGGAGACGGTCGACACGCTCCCCTGGGCCGCCGGCCCGTGGTCCCCCGAGGCCCAGCACGGCGGCCCGCCGGCGGCCCTCCTCGGCCGTGCCGTCGAGAGTGTCGGGGGCGGGGTCGTGGGCCGGTTCACCATGGAGCTCCACGGCCCGGTGCCGGTGGGCCCGCTCGCCACCAGCACCACCGTGCTGCGCCCGGGCCGCTCGGTGCAGCTGGTCGGCGCCGAGCTCTACGACGTCGGCCGCGACCGGGTGGTCGCCTCGGCGCGGGCCTGGGTGTTCCCGGCCTCCGAGGCCGGCCCGGCGCGCCCGACCCCGCCCGTCCACGGACCAGAGGACGGGAAGGTGCACCCGCGGCCGACCGCCTGGCACGGCGGCTACCTCGACGCCGTCGAGTGGCGCTGGGTCGTCGGGTCGGTCGAGGAGGCCGGACCGGGCGTCGTGTGGATGCGGCCGCCGGACCTGGTCGAGGGCGAGCCGATCACCCCGCTGCAGCGGCTGCTGGCCTGTGTCGACTCGGCCTCGGGCGTGAGCGCGGCCCTCGACGTACGACGCTGGACGTTCCTCAACACCGAGCTGACCGTGCACGTGCTCCGACCGCCCGTGGGCGAGTGGGTCTGCCTGGACGCCGAGACGACCCTCGGGCCGGGCTCGGTCGGCGTCGCCACCGCCGCGGTCCACGACCGGCGCGGCCTGGTCGCCCGCTCCTCCCAGGCCCTGCTGGTGGCCCCCCGCTGAGACCGCGAGTCGGCGCTCGTTGACACCCCGGGCCCGTCGTACGGCGTCAACATGCGCCGACTCGCGGCCCGTGCTGCCCGTACGGCGTCAACCTGCGCTGACTCGCCGGATCGGAGGGCGTCAGTCCTGGATGCGGGCCCAGGGGTGGGCCTCCTCGAGCTCGTAGGCGAGCTCCAGCAGCGTGGCCTCCCGACCGGCGGCCGCGCCGAGCATCATCCCCTGGGGCAGCCCGGCCGCCGTGGTCGCGAGCGGCAGGGAGACGGCGGGGTCGCCGGTGGCGTTCTGCAGCGGGGTGAACGCCACCCACTCCAGCACCCGCGCGAGGACGGTCTCGTAGTCCTGGGTCGGGTCGAGGTACCCGACCGGCGGCGTCTCGGAGGCCAGCGTCGGGCAGAGCACGACGTCGTGGTCACGGAAGAAGGCGGCCGAGGCCCGGCGGGACCGCTTGAGGCGGTGGATGGCCAGCGGCACCCGGTGCAGGTGGCGGCGGGCGTGGCGGGCCAGGCCGAGGGTGAGGTTGTCGAGGCGGCTCGGGTCCCAGGTCCGGCCGTGCTGACGGCGGCCGGTGTGGACGATGGCCAGCGCGAGCAGCCCCCAGTAGAGGAGGAAGTCGTCGCGGAACGAGTCCGGGACCGGGGGGTCCACGGTCTCCACGTGGTGGCCCAGGCCCTCGAGCAGCCCGGCCGTCTTCAGGGTCAGCTCGGCGACCTCGGGGGCGGCGTCGACCCCGACGCCCCGGGTGACGACGCCGACCCGCAACCGGGCGCGGGAGGGGCGGGTGATGTCCCCCACCGGCGGCAGGTGCAGCGCCCGGTAGACCTTCTCGGCCTCGCGGAGGAACGCCGCGGTGTCCCGGACGCTGCGGGTCAGCACCCCGTCGCTGACGATGCGGACCGGCATGCCCCGCGTCAGCCGGTCCTGGGCCAGCCGGTCCCGGGTGGGCTTGAGCCCGACCAGGCCGTTGACCGAGGCCGGGATCCGGATCGAGCCCCCGCCGTCGTTGGCGTGCGCGATCGGCACCGCGCCGCCGGCGACCAGCGCGGCGGAGCCGGCCGAGGAGGCCCCGGCGGTGCGGGAGGGGTCCCACGGGCTGCGCACCGCACCGAGCCGCGGGTGCTCGGCGGACGGGCTGAAGCCGAACTCCGAGAGCCGGGTCTTGCCCAGCGGCAGCAGCCCGGTGGCGAGGTACATCCGCGCGAGGTCGCCGTCGCGCTCGCTCGGTCGCGGGGCGTAGGCGTCGCAGCCCTGCCCGGTGGGCATGCCGGCCACGTCGACGTTGTCCTTGAGGAAGGTGGGCACGCCGGCGAAGAACCCGCCGCGCGGGTTCGCCGCCTCGCTGCGCGCGCGGTCGTACGCCGGGAAGGCCACCGCGTTCAGCTCCGGGTCCAGCCGGCCGACCCGCGCGATCGCGGCGGCCACCACCTCGGGCACCGAGACGCTGCGGTCCTGGATCCGGGCGACCAGCCCGACCGCGTCGAGGTCCCCGAGCGCGTCGTCACCGAACGCGTGCACGCGTGCCATGGGGCCAACCTATCGAGGCCGGCACAGCCCGGGACGGAGGACCGGCCCCGCGCGGGTCGGTGCGGCGCGGGTCAGTGCGGCGCGGGTCAGCGCGGCGCGGCCGCGGCCAGCGCCGCGAGGTGGGCGTCGACGGCCGCGGGGGCCAGCACGTGGTCCAGCGCGAGCGCCGCGCAGCCGACCAGGCCGGCCCGGTCGCCGTGGGTGGCCGGGAGGATGCGCAGGTGGCGGGTGGCCAGCGCCGAGGCCCGGGCGAACACGCTCTCGCGCACGCCGGCGGCGTAGACGTCGAACGCGGCCGCCATGTCCCCACCGATCACGATCTCGGCCGGGTTGAGCAGGTTGACCGCCACCGCGAGCAGCTCGCCGAGCTGGTGCCCGCTCTCGCGGAGCAGGCTGCGCGCCTCCGGGTCGCCGCGCTGCGCGAGCGCGACCAGGCCGCGCACGTGCCCGACCGCGCGGTCGGGGTGCTCCCGGGCCATCCGGGCGACCAGCGCCCAGCCGCCGGCGACCGCCTCCAGGCAGCCGGTCCGCCCGCACCGGCAGGCGACCCCCGCTGCGGGCGGGAACCAGGTGTGCCCGATCTCCCCGGCGGCCCCGAGGTGGCCGGCGAGCACCCGCCCGTCGGCGACGATGCCGAGCCCGAGGCCGGTGGACGCCTTGACCACGAGCGCGTCGCGCAGGCCGCGCCCGGCCAGCCGCTCGGCCCGGGCCATCACGTCGACGTCGTTGCCGACGAACAGCGGGGCCTCGGCGACGCCGGCGAGGTACGGCGCCAGGTCGACCCCGTCCCACCCGCGCATCACCGGCGAGTCCAGGCTCACCCCGCGGACCACGTCGACGGTGCCGGGCAGGCTCAGCCCGACGCCGACCACCCGCGGACCGACGCCCGCGAGCAGCGCCGCGGACCGCTCGGCGATCCGGGGCATCAGCTGCTCGGGCCCGACCCCGACCTCGTGGTCGCCGGAGTCGGCGGCGAGCTCGCCGCCGTCGAGGTCGAAGACCGCGATCTGGCTGCGGGACCGCCCGACCGCCACGGCCAGGACCACCCCGGCCTCCCGGTTGAACAGCAGCGCGCCGGGGGGCCGGCCGCCGGTCGAGGCGAGCTCCTCGCCCACCCGCAACAGCCCGGCGTCGGTGAGGGCGTTGACCCGGGTCACCACGGCGGTGCGGGAGAGGCCGGTCAGCCGGCGCAGCTCCGAGCGGGTGTGCGCGCGCCCGGCGCGGACGAGGTCGAGCAGCTCCCCCGCGGTGGGCGGCGCCGCCGACTCACGCAGGACCGATTCACGCAGCGCCGGCTCACGGCGTACGGGCTCGGGGTCGCGGAGGGCGCCCGGCCCGGCGTCGGCGTCGCTCATGGTCCTCCTCCTGCCCGGCCCGACGTTGAACGGCACTTCGATCTCAAAAATACCTTAGTCCTGCTTGTAACGATCCAAACTTCTCCCTACGGTGGTCACCATGGCTGAGATCGCGAGCACCTACCCGGTCCCCGACTCCTGCGACTTCACCGTCTTCGGGGGCACCGGCGACCTGGCGCTGCGCAAGCTGCTGCCCGCGCTCTACCAGCGCGACCTGGAGGGCC
Organism: Nocardioides panaciterrulae; assembly: GCF_013409645.1. NCBI lineage: Bacteria > Bacillati > Actinomycetota > Actinomycetes > Propionibacteriales > Nocardioidaceae > Nocardioides > Nocardioides panaciterrulae. The sequence continues at coordinate 3,678,640 of NZ_JACCBG010000001.1, forward strand.
AGCTGCCTGCCGACACCCGCGTGCTGGGGGTCTCCCGCTCCGAGCTGGACGACGAGGGCTGGCGCGAGGAGGTCCGCACCGCGCTGCGGACGCACGTCGCGGCCGGCGACCTCGACGAGGCCGTCGTGGCGCGGTTCCTCGGGCGGCTGCGGCACCTGGTGCTGGACGCCCGCGAGCCCGAGGACTGGCACCGCTTCCACGCGCTGCTCAAGGACCGCCCGCACGCGGAGACCACCGTGCGGGTCTTCTACCTGGCGGTCGCGCCCTCGCTCTTCGGCGACCTCAGCACCCGGCTGGAGGAGATCGGCGTGGTCGACGAGCGCGCCCGGGTCGTTCTGGAGAAGCCGATCGGCCACGACCTCGCCTCCGCGCAGGCGGTCAACGACGCGGTGGGCCGGGTCTTCGAGGAGTCCCAGATCTTCCGCATCGACCACTACCTGGGCAAGGAGAGCGTCCAGAACCTCCTGGTCACCCGCTTCGCCAACGCCTTCCTCGAGCCGCTGTGGAACTCGCGGTGGGTCGACCACGTGCAGATCACCGTCGCCGAGTCGCTCGGCGTCGGCGAGCGCGGCCCCTACTACGACAACGCCGGCGCGCTGCGCGACATGGTGCAGAACCACCTGCTCCAGCTGCTCTGCCTGGTCGCCATGGAGCCGCCGACCCACATCGGCCGGGAGACCGTCCGCGACGAGAAGCTCAAGGTGCTGCAGGCGCTCAAGCCGATGACGCCGGTCGACATCGACCAGCACACGGTCCGGGGCCGCTACGCCGCCGGGCTGGTCGAGGGCGAGCCGGTCCCGTCGTACGCCGACGACCTCGGCCGCACCGGGCTGGACGGGGCCCGGTCGCGCACCGAGACGTTCGTGGCCATGAAGACCGAGGTCCAGAACTGGCGCTGGTCGGGCGTGCCGTTCTACCTGCGCACCGGCAAGCGGATGGACCGCCGCGCCTCCGAGATCGTGGTGGTCTTCAAGGCGCCGCCGCACCACATGTTCCCCGGCAGCGAGGGCGTCAGCGAGCCCAACCGGCTGCACATCCAGGTCCAGCCCGACGAGGGCATGCGCCTGCACCTGACCGCCAAGGAGCCGGGGCCGGGCGGGATCCGCCTGCGCCCGGTGTCGCTGGACCTGAGCTACGCCACCGCGTTCGCCCAGCGCCTCCCCGACGCCTACGAGCGTCTGCTGATGGACGTCATCAAGGGCAACCCGACCCTGTTCATGCGCCGCGACGAGGTCGAGGCGGCATGGACGTGGGTCGAGCCGATCCTCAACCGCTGGGCCTCCTCGCCGGACCAGCCGCTGCGCTACCCGGCCGGCACCAGCGGACCCGTAGCCGCCACCACGCTCCTCGAGCGCGATGGCCGATCCTGGCAGGAGTCCGACCAGTGACCACGCTCCACCCGACCCTCACCGAGGTCACCGCGCGCATCGCCGAGCGCAGCGCGCCCGGCCGCGCGGCCTACCTCGAGCGGATCCGCGCCGCCTCCGACCGCGGTCCCCGCCGCGGCCGCCTGGCCTGCGCCAACCTGGCCCACGGCTTCGCCGCCGCGGACGACGCCGGCAAGCAGGCGCTGCGCGGGCGCACCAAGCCCAACGTCGCGATCGTCTCGGCCTACAACGACATGCTCTCGGCGCACCAGCCGTTCGAGGCCTACCCGCGGGAGCTGAAGAAGGCGGTCGCCCGCGCCGGCGGCATCGCCCAGTTCGCCGGCGGCGTGCCCGCGATGTGCGACGGCATCACCCAGGGTCGCGACGGGATGCAGCTCTCGCTGTTCAGCCGCGACGTGATCGCGATGTCCACCGCGATCGCGCTCTCCCACGACATGTTCGACGGCGCGCTGATGCTCGGCGTCTGCGACAAGATCGTGCCCGGCCTACTGATCGGCGCGCTGTCCTTCGGCCACCTGCCCACGGTCTTCGTCCCGGCCGGGCCGATGGCCTCGGGGCTGCCGAACGGCGAGAAGGCCAGGGTCCGCCAGCTGTACGCCGAGGGCAAGGTCGGCCGCGAGGAGCTGCTCGAGGCCGAGGCCGCGTCGTACCACTCGGCGGGCACCTGCACCTTCTACGGCACCGCGAACTCCAACCAGCTGCTGATGGAGGTGCTCGGCCTGCACCTGCCCGGCTCGTCGTTCGTGAACCCCGGCACCCCGCTGCGCGAGGCGCTGACCCGCGCCGCCGGCGAGCGGGTCACCGCGATCACCCCGCAGGGCGGGGAGCCCACGCCGATCGGCGAGATCGTCGACGAGAAGGCGATCGTCAACGCCTGCGTGGCGCTGCTGGCCAGCGGCGGCTCGACCAACCACACCCTGCACCTCGTGGCGATCGCGCGGGCGGCCGGCGTCGACCTGACCTGGGACGACCTGTCCGACCTCTCGGCCGTGGTGCCGTCGCTCTCGCGGATCTACCCCAACGGCGAGGCGGACGTGAACCACTTCCACGCCGCCGGTGGCATCGCCTTCCTCGTCCACACGCTGCTGCGGGCCGGCCTGCTGCACGAGGACGTGCGGACCGTCGCCGGCCATGGCCTGTGGCGCTACACCACCGAGCCGCGACTGCGTGGCTCCGAGCTGACCTGGGAGGAGGGCCCGAAGGCCTCGCTGGACCCGGCGGTGCTGCGATCGGCTGAGGACCCGTTCTCCCCCGACGGCGGGCTCAAGCTGCTGACCGGCCCGCTGGGCCGGGCGGTGATCAAGACCTCGGCGGTCAAGCCCGAGCACCGGGCGGTCACCGCGCCCGCGGTGGTCTTCGACGACCAGCACGACTTCCTCGCCGCCTTCGACGCCGGCGAGCTCGACGGCCGCGACCTGGTCGCGGTGATCCGCTACCAGGGGCCGGCCGCCAACGGCATGCCCGAGCTGCACAAGCTCACCCCCGCGCTCGGCGTGCTCCAGGACCGCGGCCAGCAGGTCGCGATCGTGACCGACGGGCGGATGTCCGGCGCCTCCGGCAAGGTCCCGGCCGCCATCCACGTGACGCCGGAGGCCGCCCTGGGCGGGCCGCTGGCCCGGGTCCGCGAGGGCGACCTGGTCACCGTGGACGCGGTGGCGGGCACCCTCGACCTGCACGTGGACCGCGCCGAGCTCGCCGCTCGCGAGGCCACCGGCCGCGCGCCCCAGGGACCGGAGTGGACCGGCACCGGGCGCGAGCTGTTCGCGGCGTTCCGTGCCACCGTCGGCCCGGCCGACGCCGGCGCCAGCGTCTTCCCAGGCGTGCCCGTCCCACCCGAGGAGGTCTCCGTTGTCCGTGTCTGAGTCCCGCTCCCTGCTCGACCGAGTGCCGGTCGTGCCGGTCGTCGTCGTCGACGACCCGGCCCAGGCCGTGCCGGTCGCCCGCGCCCTTGTCGCCGGCGGCCTGCCGGTCATCGAGCTGACGCTGCGCACCCCGGTCGCGCTCGACGCGATCCGCGCGATCGCCGCGGAGGTGCCCGAGATCCTGGTCGGCGCCGGCACGATCCTGACCCCCGGCCAGGCCGAGGAGGCCCGTGCCGCCGGGGCCCAGTTCCTCGTCTCCCCCGGCGCGACGCCCGCGCTGCTCGCGGGCATGGCCGACACCGGGCTGCCGTTCCTGCCCGGCACCGCCACCGTCTCGGAGGTGCTGGCGGTGCTCGAGACCGGTCGCACCGAGATGAAGTTCTTCCCGGCCGAGGCCTCCGGCGGGGCCGCGTTCTTGTCCTCGGTCGCCTCGCCCGTGCCCGCCGCCCGGTTCTGCCCCACCGGCGGGATCACCGCGGCGAGCGCCCCGGCGTACCTCTCGCTGCCGAACGTCGGCTGCGTCGGCGGCTCCTGGCTCACCCCGAAGGACGCCCTCGCCGCCGGTGACTGGGCTCGGGTCGAGCGGCTCGCCCGCGAGGCCGCCGCGCTGCGCTGACCGGCGCCGGCCGGCCGCGGTCAGAGGATGTAGTAGAGGCCGATCGCGGCGGGGATCAGGCCGGCGACCAGCCAGGGGGTGAACGGTCGGCGGCCGTGGATGAGGAAGCCGGCGGCGACGCCGAGCACGCCCACCAGGCCGGCGATCAGGTCGAGCGCCACCTGGGCGCCGACGCCGCGGGTGTCGAGGAACACCGCGGCGATCACCAGGCCGGCCGAGAAGTGGCCGATCGTGGTCACCGCGAGCACCGACATCACCCACTTCTGGACCGACGTCATGCTCATGCCGCCCTGCACCTGGGGCCGCGGGTTGTTCGGGTCCATCAGGTGCCGGCGCCGGCGTGGGGTCGAGGCGGGCTGGCTCATCGGCGGCGTCTCCACTGCTGGGGTCCCCTGCTCGGGGCTATTGGTAAGTGTACTAACGTTTTGTACACTCACCAATGTGACGAGTGACGCACTGCCGGCCAACCCGCTGGCCCTCGAGGACCAGGTCTGCTTCGCGCTGTCGGTCGCCTCCCGCAGCGTGGTCGCGATCTACCGCCCGCTGCTGGAGCCGCTGGGCCTGACCCACCCGCAGTACCTCGTGATGCTGGCGCTGTGGGAGCACCAACCGCTCTCGGTCCGCGAGCTGAGCCGGCTGCTCCAGCTCGAGCCGGCCACGCTGTCGCCGCTACTCAAGAGGCTCGAGGAGTCGGGGCTGGTACGCCGGGAACGCGACCCGTCCGACGAGCGCGCCCTCGCCGTCCGCCTCACGCCCCGGGGCCGGGCGCTGCGCCAGGACGCCGAGCAGATCCCCGCCGCGGTCGTGGCGACCCTCGGCATCGAGGTCGCCGAGCTGCAGCGGCTGCACGGCATGCTGACCCGGGTGATCGCCGCCGCGAGGCCCTGAGCCCGCTCCGACCGACCGGGACCCGCTCAGCCGGCCGCGCCGCTCAGCCGGGGCGCGTTCAGCCGGCCGCGCCGCGCCGGTGGCAGCCGGTCAGGTGGGGGTCGAACACCCCGATCGCCTCCATCAGCGCGAACATGGTGGTCGGCCCCACGAACGCGAAGCCCCGCCGCTTGAGCTCCTTCGACAGCGCCTTCGACTCCGGCGAGGTGGTCCCCATCTCCTCGGTCGTGGCCGGCGCGGGCGGCCGCTCGGGGCAGAAGGACAGCACCAGCGCCTCCAGCCCCTCGGCCTCACGCAGCGCCAGGGTCGCCCGCGCGTTGGTGATCGCGGCGGCGATCTTCAGCCGGTTGCGCACGATCCGGACGTCGGACATCAGCCGCGCCCGGTCGCCTTCGTCGTACGCCGCAACGACCTCGGCGTCGAAGCCGGCGAAGACCTCGCGGAACGCCTCGCGCTTGGCCAGGATCGTCGACCACGACAGGCCGGACTGGAACGCCTCCAGCGTCAGCCGCTCGAAGTAGGCGGACTCCCCCTGCACCGGCCGGCCCCACTCGGTGTCGTGGTAGTCGCGCATCACGCCCGGCCCGCCCGCCCACGGACAGCGGGCGACCCCGTCCTCGCCGATCACCGGTCCCATGGATGCCGATCCTGTCACCCGGCGCGGACATCGCGCCGCTCGCCCGCCCCGGGCCCCGGCCCGCCGGCGGGTCAGCCGCGCTCCTTCAGCTGCGCTCCTTCAACCGCGCGTTGGGGAGCGGCGGGGCGGGGATCGGGGCGTGGCGGTCGCCCAGCACGACCCCGAACCGGCCGTCGACCACGTCCTGGGAGTCGCCGACGACCGCTCCGCCCGGCGCGATCTGGCGCTGCCACTCCTCGCGGAAGGCGACGATCTCCTCGTGGCTGCGGCCCACGAAGTTCCACCACATCACGATCGACTCCCCGAACGGCGGCCCGCCGAGCAGCAGCAGCCGCACCGCGGCGTCGTGCGCCGTGAGCACCAGCCGACGCTCACCGGGCGGCACGTAGGCGAGCTCGTGCTGCTTGGCCTCGGTGCCGCCGACGTCGAGCACCCCGGTGTCGACCAGCGCCCCGTGCTCGAAGGTCTCCTCGACCTCGAGCTCGAGGGTGGTGCCCGGCTCGAGCAGCAGCTCGGCGCCGAGCAGCGGGGTGTACGTCGGGACCGGCGAGGTGCTGCCCAGCAGCGACCCGAGGAAGACCCGCGCCTCCCAGCCGGGGCCGGTCACCGGCTCCGGCACGTGGTGGTCGAAGCCGGGGTCGGTGTCCCGGTCGGAGTCGGGCAGCGCTACCCACAGCTGGGCACCGTGCAGCCGCCGGGTGGCCGCGGTCGAGATCTCGGAGTGGCTGATGCCGCGCCCGGCGGTCATCAGGTTGACCTCGCCCGGCCGGACCAGGGCCCGGTGGCCGGCGCTGTCGCGGTGCTCGACCTCGCCGGTGAACAGCCAGCTGACGGTCTGCAGGCCGGTGTGCGGGTGCGGGGTGACCCGCATGCCGCCGGTGTCGGCGACGTCGTCGGGCCCGTAGTGGTCCACGAAGCACCACGCGCCGATCAGCGAGCGGTGCCGCTGCGGCAGCGTGCGCCGCACGGTCATCGCCCGCGGCCCGCCGAGCGGCACGTCGCGCGGCTCCATCACCTCGACGCCAGGTGCCGGCACCGACCGGCAGGTGATCTCGGCGGGGTCGCGCTCGGGGTTGGTCACGCCCCCAGTGTGGCGCGGAGGCGAGGGGCCGGCGTACGTCGCGGCCGGTCGCGGTGCCGCGGGCCCCGACCTCGCCTCTCGGAGATCGACTGGGTCTCGACCCGCGGTCGCGCCTTCGCAGGCTCGGCCGCGCGCTCGCCCGGCCTTCGCGACGTCGGGCCTGATCTCGTTCCCCGCTCAGCCCCGGTCGCTCGCCCACGTCCAGGCGTACGCCGGGTCCTCGCAGGCCAGCCCGCCCTCGCCGAGGTCGAGCGGGGCGAAGGTGTCGACCATGACCGCGGACTCGTCGAAGGACTCCGCGCCGAGCGAGGCCTCGATGGCCGAGGGCTGCGGGCCGTGGGCATAGCCGCCCGGGTGCAGCGAGATCGACCCGAGGCCGATCCCCGAGCCCTTGCGGGCCTCGTAGTCGCCGCCGACGTAGAACATCACCTCGTCGCTGTCGACGTTGGAGTGGTAGTAGGGCACCGGGATCGCCAGCGGGTGGTAGTCGACCTTGCGGGGCAGGAAGTTGCAGATCACGAAGTTGTGGCCCTCGAAGACCTGGTGCACCGGCGGCGGCTGGTGGATCTTGCCGGTGATCGGCATGTAGTCCTCGATGTTGAAGGTGTAGGGGTAGAGGCAGCCGTCCCACCCGACCACGTCGAACGGGTGCGTCGCGTAGGTCATCCGGGTGCCGACGACGCCGGCGCTGGTGCGGTGCTTGACCAGGACCTCGACGTCCTCGCCCTCCCGGAGCAGCGGCTCGCCCGGCCCGTGCAGGTCGCGCTCGCAGTAGGGCGCGTGCTCGAGCAGCTGTCCGTAGCGGGAGAGGTAGCGCTTCGGCGGCGCGATGTGGCTGCTGGCCTCGATGAAGTACAGCCGGCTCGGCCCGGCAGTCTCCGGGGCGGGCACCCAGCGGTGGGTGGTCGCGCGCGGGATCACCACGTAGTCGCCCGCGCGGTAGCGCAGCGCGCCGAAGACCGTCTCGACGGTGCCGCTGCCGGCCTCGACGTAGACGCACTCGTCGCCGATGGCGTTGCGGTAGTAGGGCGAGGGCTCCGAGGACGCGTCCCCGGTGACGACGTAGCTGATCCGCACGTCGTTGTTGCCGAGCACCAGCCGCCGGTCGGTGACCGGGTCGGCCGCCCCGGACGGGAACAGCGAGTGCAGCCTCAGGTGCCGCGGCTTGAGCGGGTGGTTGGGGGTCCGCGTCTGGTCGGGCAGCTCCCAGACCTCGGCGCCGACGATCGCCGACGGCACCCCCCGGTGGTAGAGCAGCGAGGAGTCGGAGGAGAAGCCCTCCTCGCCCATCAGCTCCTCGCGGAACAGCCGGCCCTCGCCGTCGCGGAACTGCGTGTGCCGCTTCGGGGGGACCTCGCCGACCTGCCGGTAGTACGCCATGACCACACTCCCTTGCCGCCACGTCCGCTAATCGAACGTTTGCGTCCGTTATCTGCCTCCCGGCTAGAGTAGCCGCATGACCGCCGTCCTGGAACCCACCTGGACCGGGCTCGTCGACGACGCCGCGATCTTCCCGCCCGGGAACGCCGACCTCGCCGACGCGGCCACCGCCCACCTCGAGCGGCGGCACACGGCGTACGCCGACCTGGTCGGCTCCCTAGTGGTCCGCGACACCGACCTGCCGCAGCTGCGCGGCTGCGCCGCCCGGGTCTCGGTCGTCGTCACCGGGGGCGCCGGCCAGATCGCCGGCCCCGCCGCGCTCTGCGCCCGGCTCGGCCTCGAGCCGGCCGGCCTCGAGATCGCGCTGCGCGACCTCGACGACCTCGCCGGCAACGCCCGCCGCGTGGTCACCGCCGTCGACGCCGCCCGCGCCGCCGGCGACCTCGCCGAGGACGTGCCGGTGCACGTCGAGCTGCCGCAGGCCGACCCGTCGTACGCCTGGCTCGCCGCCGCCGACGAGGTGGCCGCCGCGGAGCTCCGGCTGAAGTTCCGCACCGGCGGCGTGGACGCGCACCACTTCCCCACCGCCCCCCGGCTGAGCTCGTGGATCGACGCGGCGCTGGACCGGGAGACGCCGTTCAAGTGCACCGCCGGCCTGCACCACGCGGTCCGGCACACCACCGCCGAGGGCTTCGTGGAGCCGGTCGACCAGCACGGCTTCCTCAACGTGCTGCTCGCCACCCGGCTCGCCTTCGACGGCGCCTCGCAAGAGGACGTCGTGGCCGCGCTCGAGCAGCGGGACGCCGGCGCGCTCGCCGCCGCGGCCCGCGAGGCCGACCTCGCCGGCGCGCGCCGGTGGTTCACCTCCTTCGGCTCCTGCTCGGTGCAGGAGCCGCTCGACGACCTGATCGCCCTCGGACTCCTGGAGCAGCCGTGACCACCACCTGGGTCGAGGGGGCCGCCGGCTCCCTCTTCGACGTCGACAACCTGCCGTACGGCGTGTTCAGCCGTCCCGGGGAGGAGCCCCGCGTCGGTGTCCGGATCGGCGAGCTGGTGCTCGACCTCGCCCCGGTCTCGGCGGCGGAGATGCTCGACGTGCACCACGTCTTCGAGGAGCCGTCCCTGAACGCGTTCATGGCCGAGGGCCCGCGGGTCTGGCGGTCGGTGCGCCGCTGGATCACCGGCCTGCTCACCGACGAGACCGAGCGGGACCTGGTCGAGCCGCACCTGATGCCGCTGGCGGACGTCACGCTGCAGCTGCCGGTGGAGGTCGCCGACTACGTCGACTTCTACGCCTCGGAGCACCACGCCTCGAACGTCGGGCGGATCTTCCGGCCCGACGCCGAGGCGCTGCTGCCGAACTGGAAGCACCTGCCGGTCGGCTACCACGGCCGGGCCGGCACCGTGGTCGGGTCGGGCACGCCGGTGGTGCGGCCCTGCGGGCAGCGCAAGGGCCCGGCCGACCAGGCCCCGGCGTACGGCCCGAGCACCCGGCTGGACATCGAGGCCGAGCTCGGCTTCGTGGTCGGGGCCGGCAGCCCGCTCGGCGAGCGGGTGCCGGTGAGCGCCTTCGCCGACCACGTCTTCGGCGTGGTCGGGCTCAACGACTGGTCCGCCCGCGACATCCAGGCCTGGGAGTACGTGCCGCTCGGGCCGTTCCTGGGCAAGTCGTTCGCCACCTCGATCTCCCAGTGGGTCACCCCGCTCGAGGCGCTCGGCGCGGCCTGGACCGACCTGCCCGGGCAGGACCCGCTGCCGCTGCCCTACCTCGCTCCCGAGGAGGCCCGGGGCCTGGACATCGACATCGAGGTGGTACTCGGCGGCCGGGTCGTCAGCCGGCCGCCGTACCGCACGATGTACTGGTCGCCCGCCCAGATGCTGGCCCACCTGACCGTCAACGGCGCCTCGGCGCGCACCGGCGACCTGTTCGCCTCCGGCACCGTCAGCGGCACCGAGCGCGACCAGCGCGGCTCGTTCCTGGAGCTGAGCTGGGGCGGCCGGGAGCCGTTCGGCGAGGAGCTGTTCGGCACCGGCCGGACCTTCCTCGAGGACGGGGACGAGGTGGTGCTGCGCTACACCGCCCCCGGCGCCCTCGGCGGCCGGATCGCGCTCGGCGAGGTCACCGGCCGGATCGAGCCCGCCCGCCCCTGAGCGGCCGCCGGGCGGCCGCCGCGCACGGCGACGGCCACCCGGGACCAGCGGTCGGCGGCTAGGGAACCATCCAGCTGAGCACGGCGGTGGACTGCAGCGCGACGATGACGCACATGATCGCCAGCATCGCCAGGCTCCAGCCCAGGACCTTGCGGAAGATGTCGCCCTCCCGGCCCGCCATGCCCACCGCGGCCGCGGCGATGGCGAGGTTCTGCGGGCTGACCATCTTGCCGAGCACGCCTCCGGAGGAGTTCGCGGCCGCCATCAGCACCGGGTCCAGCCCGGCCTTCGCGGCGGTCTGCACCTGCAGCGCGCCGAAGAGCGCGTTGGCCGAGGTGTCCGACCCGGTGACCGCGACACCGATCCAGCCGAGCACCGGCGCGAGCACCACGTAGAACGAGCCGGCGCCGGCCAGCCACACGCCGAGGCTGGTGGTCTCCCCCGAGCCGTTCATGACGTAGGCCAGGCCCAGCACCGCCATCACGGTCACGATCGCGCGGCTGAGCTCGCGGTAGGTGTTGACGTAGGTGCCCAGCGCCTTCGCCGGCGAGATCCGCAGGATGACCATGCTGATCAGGCCCGCGATCACCATCAGGGTGCCGGCGGCCGGCAGCCAGTTGAAGTTGAACGTCATCGACGAGAGCGGGTCACCGGCCGAGTTGCGCAGGTCGAGGCCCGGCCACTGGAACGCCACCGCCCACGGCTCGGTGGCCAGCGCGGTCTTGACCGCCGGGATGTTGGCGATCGCGAACAGCGCGATGATCACGACGTACGGCGCGTACGCGGTGGCCACGTCGGCCCGGGAGTCGTGCGGGGCCGCACCGGCCCCCGTCGTACCCGAGCCGGAGGGCGCCCCCGCGACGCCGGTGCCGCCGGCGCTGCGGGCGACCCGCGAGCCGCCGCCCACCGCGACCGGCTCGCCGGCACCGGCGCCGGCCGCACCGACCTCCGCACCCGAGGTCGTCTCGGTGACCTCCTCGACCGGGGTCCACACCCGCAGCAGCAGCACGACCGCGGCGGCGGAGACCAGCGAGGCGACGATGTCGGTCAGCGGCACCGAGATGTAGTTCGACGCCACGAACTGGGCGATCGCGAACACCACGCCGGCGACGATCGCCGGCAGCCAGGCCTGGCGCAGGCCGCGCCGCCCGTCGACCACGAAGACCAGGATCAGCGGGACGATCACGGCCAGCAGCGGCGTCTGGCGGCCGACCATGCTGCCCAGGGTGTCGACGTCGAGGCCGGGGGCCTTGCTGACGCCGGAGGTGACGGTGGCCAGGGTGGTGATCGGGACCGCGAGGGCGCCGAACGCCACCGGCGCGGTGTTCGCGATCAGCGCGGTCGCGGCGGCCTTCAGCGGCGGCAGCCCGAGCGCCATCAGCATCACGACGGTGATCGCCACCGGGGTGCCGAAGCCGGCCAGCGCCTCGAGCAGCGCGCCGAAGCAGAACGCGATGATGACCGCCTGGATCCGGTGGTCGGGGCTGACCCGGCCGAACGAGCGGCGCAGCACGTCGAAGTGGCCGCTGGCGACGGTCAGGTTGTAGACCCAGATCGCGTTGATCACGATCCACATGATCGGGAAGAACCCGAAGACCGCGCCCTCGCTGGCGGTCAGCAGCGCCTGTCCGGTGGGCATCTCGAACAGCGCGATGGCGACCACCAGCGACACCGCCAGCGAGATGACACCGGCGAGCCAGGCCCGCATGCGCAGGCCGCCGAGGAGGACGAACAGGGTGAGCAGTGGCAGTGCGCCGCACAGCGCACTGAGGGCGAGCGACCCACCGACCGGGTCGAGGCTCTGCTGGAACATGGCTTCTCCGAGTGTTCGCTGACCGTCAGCCGGCGCTGACGGCGTCTGGGGCGGCGTTGGTGCCGGGCAGCAGGTCGCTGACCGGCAGGCCGCGGATCGAGGCGTCGAGCACCTCGACGGTGTGGGCCATCCCCATCGGGTGCCCGGACCTGGTGATCGCGGAGGCCACCTGCATCAGGCAGCCGGGGTTGGCGGTGACGAGCAGCCGGGCGCCGGTGGCCACGATGTTGGCGGCCTTCCGGTCGCCGAGCTCGCGCGCGGGCTCGGGGTTGAGGATGTTGTAGATGCCGGCCGACCCGCAGCACAGCTCGGCCTCGGCGATCTCCCGCAGCTCCAGCCCGGGGATCCCGCGGAGCAGGCTGCGGGGCTGGGCACGCACGCCCTGGGCGTGCGCCAGGTGGCAGGCGTCGTGGTAGGCCACGGTGACCGCCAGCGGGTGCCGGGGCGCCACCGGGCCGAGCTCGTCGAGGATCTCGGACACGTCGCGCACCCGCTCGGCGAAGCGGGCGGCGCGCTCGGCGTACGCCGGGTCGTCGGCCAGCAGCCGGGCGTAGTCCTTCATCGTCGACCCGCAGCCCGCGGCGTTGACCACGACCCACTCCACCCCGGCCGCCTCGAAGGAGTCCACGATCCGGCGGGCGTAGCGCTGGGCCTCCGCCTCGCGACCGTTGTGCACCGACAGCGCCCCGCAGCAGCCCTGGTCGCGCGGCACCACCACGTCGCAGCCCTCGGCCTGCAGGACCCGGCCCGTGGCCGCGTTGACGCCGGGGAAGAACGCGCCCTGCACGCAGCCGGTCAGCATGCCGACCACCGCGCGGCGCTCACCGGTGGCGGTGAGCCGCTCCGGCAGCCGCTCGGGCCGCTCGAGGCGCGGCGCCAGGCTCTCCATGGCCGCCAGGCTCGGGGCGACCCGCTCGAGCAGCCCGGTGCGCCGCAGGGCGCGGTCCAGCCCGGTGCGCTGCAGGCCGCGCAGCGGACCGCGCAGCAGCCGCAACCGCTTGGGGTGCGGGAAGATCGCGAAGATCAGGCCGCGCAGCGCCCGCTCGGAGGCCGAGCGCCGGTGGTGGCGCTCGACCTGGGCCCGGGTCTGCTCGATCAGCGTGTCGTACTGCACCCCGGAGGGGCAGGCGGTCACGCACGACATGCAGCCCAGGCAGGCGTCCCAGTGCTCGACCATCGAGTCGGTCATCGGCTCGCCCTCGAGGCCCTCCTTCATCAGGTAGATCCGGCCGCGCGGGGAGTCCATCTCCTCTCCCCACAGCGCGTAGGTCGGGCAGGTCGGCAGGCAGAAGCCGCAGTGCACGCAGTCGCCCACGAGCGCGGCGTCCGGCGGGTGGTGCTCGTCGAAGGCGCCGCCGGGTGCGGGCATGCCGAGGTCGACCACGCCCCCGGTCTCCCCGAGGTGGTCGGTCGCCGGGCCCGTGGCCGGGTTGCCGGTCGCCTGCTGGTCCATCAGATGCCTCCCACGTAGCGACCCGGCGAGAGCCGGTGGTCGGGATCGAACTGGTCCTTGACCCGGCGCATCAGGTCCAGCGCCGGGACCGGGCCCCACAGGTCCACGGCCGCCTTCACGGCGGCCGGCGCGTCGAGCACCACCGCGGCCCCGCCGTACCGGCGGCAGGTCTCGCGGAGCCGGTCCACGGTGCGGGCCACGGCGTCGACGGGGATGCCGGCCGGCAGCGCGGCGTAGAGCACGCCCGCGCCGGCCGAGCCGCGCAGCGTCACGGGCGCGTCCTCGGCGGCCTCGCGCGCGGTGCGGAGCACCCCGGCGAGCCCGGACAGCGTGCAGGTCAGCTTGAGCGCGGTCCGGCCCTCGCGGTCGGTGTCGGTCCAGGGGTACGACGACCAGCCGGCCGGCGCCCGGTCGGCGTCGGTCGCCTGGCTGCCGAGCAGCTCCCGGACGACGGCGGCCCGGGCCTCGACGCCCGCCTCGCGGCCCTCGAGCAGCACGGTGAGCACCCCGCCGCCGCCGGGCGGCCACTCGATCTCGACCGCGGCCGGGACGGCCTGGCCGTGCACCACGCGCTGCACCAGCTCGTGGGCCTGCGCGGCGTCCTCGACCGGCGCGCTGACCCAGCGCCGGGCGGCCGGCACCGGGTGGAGCCGGAAGGTCGCCTCGGTGACCACTGCGAGGGTCCCGAACGACCCGACCATCAGCTTGCCGAGGTCGTAGCCGGCGACGTTCTTCACGACCTTGCCGCCGGCCTTGGCGACGACGCCGTCGGCCCGCACCACGGTGAGGCCGATCAGCAGGTCGCGGACGGTGCCCGTGACCAGCCGGCCCGGGCCGCTGGTCGCGGCGGCGAGCGTGCCGCCCACCGAGGCGCCGGGCACGGTCTCGTCCACCGCCAGCCGCTGACCGGCCGCGGCGACGTGCCGCTGCACGTCGGCCAGGCGGGTGCCAGCCCGGGCGGTGACGATCAGGTCGCCCGCGGCGTGCTCGGTGACGCCGTCGAGGCCGGCGAGGTCGAGCAGCACGTCCACCGAGCTGGGCGGCATCCCCCAGCCCAGCTTGGTGCCGCGTCCGCGTGGGACCACGCTCAGCCCGTGCGCGGCGGCCGCGCGCAGCACCGCGGCGACCTCGTCGGTGGAGCCGGGCCGGACGACCAGGCCCGGGGCGACCCCGTCGACCACGTCCAGCGGCTCGGGGTCACCGACCGGGGCGCAGGCGGCGACGGTGTCGCGGGCGGCGGCATCGATCGCGGTCGCAGACATCAGAAGACCTCCGCCAGCCCGGCCTCTTGGAGCGGGTGGGCTCCCTTCCGGCGCCCGGGGACCTCGCCGCACAGCCGGGGCGTGGGGAAGACCTTGCCGGGGTTGGAGATGCCGTCCGGGTCGAAGGCGCAGCGGACCAGCTGCATGGTGTCGAGGTCGTCCTCGGCATACATCCGCGGCATGTACGCGGCCTTGTCGACGCCGACCCCGTGCTCACCGGTGATCGAGCCGCCGTGGCCGATGCAGAGGTCGAGGATCGCGCGGCTGACCTGCTCGGCGGCCTCCGCGGCGCCGTCGACGCGCTCGTCGAAGAGCACCAGCGGGTGCAGGTTGCCGTCGCCGGCGTGGAACACGTTGGCCACCCGCACCCCGCTCGACTCGGACAGCTCGGCGATGCCGCGCAGCACCTCGGGCAGCGCGGTCCGCGGGATCACGCCGTCCTGGACGATGTAGTCGGGGCTGATCCGCCCCACCGCGGCGAACGCGGACTTGCGGCCCTTCCAGATCAGGGCCCGTTCGGCCGGGTCCGTGGCGACCCGCTGCTCGAAGGCGCCGTTCTCCTCACACAGGCGTACGACGTCGTCGTACTCCGCGGCCACCTCGGAGGCCGGTCCGTCGAGCTCGATGACCAGCACCGCGCCGGCTCCCGGGGGGTAGTTGCAGTGCACCGCGGCCTCGGCCGCCTCGATCGCCAGCGCGTCCATCATCTCGATGGCGGCCGGCACGATGCCCGCGGCGATGATCGCCGACGTGGCCGCGCCCGCGTGGTCGGTGGACTCGAAGCCGACCAGCAGCGTGCGGACCTCCTCGGGCACCCGCACCAGCCGCACGGTCACCTCGGTGACGATGCCGAGCGTGCCCTCCGAGCCCACCACGGCCCCGAGCAGGTCGTAGCCGGGGCTGTCCGGTGCGGCGCCACCCAGCTGCACCAGCTCGCCGTCCGGGGTGACGAACTCGGCGGCGAGCACGTGGTTGGTGGTGAAGCCGTACTTCAAGCAGTGGGCACCGCCGGAGTTCTCCGCGACGTTGCCGCCGATCGAGCAGATCTGCTGGCTGGAGGGGTCGGGCGCGTAGTAGTAGCCGTGCGGGGCGGCCGCCCGGGTGACGTCGAGGTTGATCACACCGGGCTCGACGACGGCGCGCTGGTCCGCGGCCCGCACCTCCCGGATCCCCCGCATCCGGGAGGTGACGATCAGGACCCCGTCGGCCCGGGGCAGGGCGCCGCCGGAGAGGCCGGTGCCGGAGCCGCGCGCGATGAACGGCAGCCGCTGTTCGGCGCAGGCGCGCACGATCGCGGCCACCTGGCCGGCGTCCTCGGGGATCACCACGAGGCCCGGCGTCACCCGGTAGTGGGCGAGCCCGTCGCACTCGTAGGTGCGCAGCCGGGCGTGGTCGGTGATCACCGACTCCTCCGGCAGCAGCCGGCGGGCGACGGCGGCCACCGCGGCCAGGCCAGGACCCAGATCGGGCGCCAGGCCCGGGGCCGTGCCGGCCGGCGTCTGCTGGCCGGCGCTCGCGCTCGACATCCCCGGCCCCCTCAGTCGACCTGGGCGGACAGGCCGGCGGCCTCGATGCCGGCGACCGCCGCGGCCTCGTCGTTGTCGGAGGTGTCACCGGTGATGCCGACCGCGCCCAGCAGCGTGCCCTCGGCGTCCCGGACCAGCACCCCACCCGGGACCGGCACCAGCGCGCCGCCCACGGCCGAGGTGACCGCGGCGATGAAGAACGGCTGCTGCTCCGCGCGGGCCATCAGCGAGCGGGACCCCATGCCGAGCGACAACGCGCCGTGCGCCTTGCCGAACCCGACCTCGAAGCGCTTGTTCGACGAGCCGTCCTCGCGTTCGACGGCCACCACGTGTCCCCCGCCGTCCAGCACGACCACGGTCAGCGGCTTGAGCCCCGCCTCCCGCGCGTGGGCGCGCGCTCCGGCGACGATCCGGCGGGCGGTCTCCAGGTCGAGCGTGCTCACGAGTCGCTCCTCTCGGTCTTCTTCTGCGCCCGGTGCCGGTGCAGGATCGGTTCGGTGTAGCCGCTGGGCTGGCTGAGCCCCTCGAAGACCAGGTCGTGGGCGGCCCGGAAGGCCTGGCCGTCGAAGCCCGGCGCCATCGG
This sequence comes from Nocardioides panaciterrulae, assembly GCF_013409645.1. NCBI lineage: Bacteria > Bacillati > Actinomycetota > Actinomycetes > Propionibacteriales > Nocardioidaceae > Nocardioides > Nocardioides panaciterrulae. Next base: position 3,695,280 of record NZ_JACCBG010000001.1, read on the forward strand.
CGTGTACGCCGGGTCGCCGGCGTTCTGCTCGTCGACCACCTGGGCCATCCGGCGCAGCGTCTCCTCGACCTGCTCGGGGGTGACCACGCCGTGGTGGAGCCAGTTCGCGACGTGCTGGGCGGAGATCCGGCAGGTGGCCCGGTCCTCCATCAGCGGCTCGCCGGTGATGTCGGGGACCTTGGAGCAGCCCACGCCGCTGTCGACCCAGCGCACGACGTACCCGAGCAGGCTCTGGCAGTTGTTGTCGATCTCGTGCTGCCGGTCCTCCTCCGACCACGTCGCGGGGTCGCCGAGCGGGATCCGGAGCAGCTCCTCGCGCCGCCGGCGACGACCGGCCGCGGCGAGCTCCTCCTGCCGGGCGCGCACGTCGACCTGGTGGTAGTGCAGGGCGTGCACGGTGGCTGCGGTCGGCGAGGGCACCCAGGCGCAGCTGGCGCCGGCCTGCGGGTGACCGACCTTGGCGTCGTACATCGCCGCGAGGCTGTCGGGGGCGGCCCACATGCCCTTGCCGATCTGGGCCCGGCCGAGCAGGCCGCACTCCAGGCCGATGTCGACGTTGAGGTCCTCGTAGGCCTTGATCCAGGTCTCGCCCTTCATGTCGTTCTTGCGGACCATCGGGCCCGCCTGCATGGAGGTGTGGATCTCGTCGCCGGTGCGGTCCAGGAAGCCGGTGTTGATGAAGGCGACCCGCTCGCGGGCCTCGTCGATGCAGGCCTTGAGGTTGAGGCTGGTGCGGCGCTCCTCGTCCATGATCCCGACCTTGATGGTCAGCCGCGGGAGGCCGAGCAGCTCCTCGACGCGGCCGAACAGCTCCACCGCGAACGCCACCTCGTCCGGGCCGTGCATCTTCGGCTTGACCACGTACATCGAGCCGTGCCGGGAGTTGCCCAGCGCCGACTCGCCGCGCAGGTCCTGCATGCTGCCCAGCGCGGTCATGATCGCGTCGAGGATCCCCTCGGGGACCTCCCGGCCCTCCGCGTCGAGCACCGCGGGGGTGGTCATCAGGTGGCCGACCTGGCGGATGAACAGCAGCGAGCGGCCCTTCAGGGTGACCTCGCCGCCGTCGGGGGTCGTGTAGGTCCGGTCGGGGTTCATCGACCGGGTGAAGGTCCGGCCGCCCTTGGTGACCTCCTCGACGAGGGTGCCCTCCATCAGCTGCTTCCAGTTGCGGTAGCCGAGCACCTTGTCCTCGGCGTCGACCGCCGCCACGGAGTCCTCGAGGTCCATGATCGTGGAGACCGCGGACTCCAGCAGCAGGTCCTTGACCCCGGCGGCGTCGGTGGAGCCGATCGGGTCGGCGGGGTCCACCTGGATCTCGACGTGCAGCCCGTGGTGGACCAGCAGCACCGCCTCCGGCGAGCCGGCCTCGCCGCGGTGGCCGACCAGCTGCGCCGGGTCGGCGAGCCGCAGGACGTCGTCCTTGACGGTCACGGCCAGCCCGTCGCCGTCCACGGCGTAGGACGTGGCGTCGGCGTGCGACCCGGAGGCGAGCGGGAAGTGCTCGTCGAGGAACGCCCGGCCGCGGGCGATCACCTCGTCGCCGCGGGCCTTGTTGTAACCGTCGCCCGGAGCCAGCTCGCCCTCCCGCGGGACCACGTCGGTGCCGTAGAGCGCGTCGTAGAGCGAGCCCCAACGGGCGTTGGCGGCGTTGGTGGCGAAGCGGGCGTTGAGCAGCGGCACCACGAGCTGCGGTCCCGCGATGCTGGCCACCTCCTCGTCCACGTCGGAGGTGGTCACGCTGACCTCGGCGGGCTCCTCGCGCAGGTAGCCGATCTCGCGGAGGAACTCCTCGTAGGCCTGCGCGTCCGGCGTGCCCGGGTGCTCGCGGTGCCAGTCGTCGATCCGCGCCTGCAGCTCCTCGCGCCGGGCGAGCAGGGCCCGGTTGCGCGGCGCCAGGTCCGCCAGGATCGCGGCCACCCCGGACCAGAAGGCCTCGGCCTCCAGGCCGGATCCCGGCAACGCCTCCTCCGCGACGAAGCGGTGCAGCTCCTCCGCCACCTCGAGCCCCGCGACCTTGATGCGTCCCGTCATGTCCGACCCCTCCGCAAACAGTATTTCCACATCGTGGAACAGATGTTCTGCCCATCGGAACCCTAAGCAGGATCCGCACCGTTGGCAACGGTCGGTCCATGACCGGGGTCACACCTGCTCGGCGCGGTGGGTACCCCCGGGGCCGCGCGGAGATGCTCCCCGCCCGGCAAGTTCCCCCAAAGGGCCCGCCCGCCCGGGACCCACGCCGAGTCGGCGCTCGTTGACACCCGGGACCCACGCCGAGTCGGCGCTCGTTGACACCCGGGAGTACGCCGAGTCGGCGCTCGTTGACACCCGGGTACGGCGGGCCGCCGGCCGGCGTACCCGGTTGTCCACAGGTGCCCGAATCGGTCGTGCCCCGGGGCGGCGCACCGGGAATCAACCCGGCATGACAACTGACAGCATTCCGCCCCTCGACGGCGGATTCCCGCTCCCCCTCGACGAACCCTTCACCCGCAAGCAGGCGCTCGCCGCCGGCCTCAACGACCGGCGGTTGCGCTTCCTGGTGGGCCGAGGCCTGCTGAAGAGACCGATCGTCGGCGTCTACGTCGGCGCACACGTCCCCGACAGCACCGACCTGCGTGCCCGGGTGGTCCGACTGGTCGCGCCCCCGGGTGCCTTCGTCTGCGACGAGACCGCCGCGTGGCTGCACGGCGCGCGGATGGCCATGGCGCCCAACTCGCACCTGTTCGTGCCCAAGGTCTGCTTCTTCCGCCTGGCCGACGCCGGGCGGATCCGCAGCCCGCTCGCGGTCAGCGGCGAACGCACCGTCACCGACGAGGATCTGACCACCGTCGGCGGCGTGCTCACCACCACACCCCTGCGGACCGCCTGCGACCTGGGCCGGCTACGGAGGCGCGACCAGGCCATCGCCGCCCTGGACGCGCTGCTCTCCCTCGGCGTCTTCACCCGCGAGGAGCTCCTCCTGGCCATCGAGCGGTTCGCGAAACAGCGGGGGGTCAGGCAGCTGCGCTGGCTGGCGCCGCTCGCGGACGGACGCTCCGAGTCGTACGGCGAGTCGGTGCTCCGCCTGCGCTGGTACGACGCCGGGCTCCCGACCCCACAGCTCCAGATCTCCGTGGTGGTCAACGGCCGCGAGGTCTTCCGTCTCGACATCGGGCTCGAGGAGCTCCTCTTCGCCGCGGAGTACAACGGCGAGCAGTGGCACACCTCCGCCGCCCAGGTCGCGAAGGACGCCTCCCGGCTCACCTGGCTCGCCGAGCAGCGCGACTGGTGGATCGAGGTGTTCGACAAGGGCAACGTCCACGGCCGGGGGCAGGACGCCGACGTACGACTGCGGCGCGCGTTCGAGGAGGTCAAGCGTCGGCGGGGCAACCCGACGATCATCCTGTGACCGGTCGACGAGCGCCGACTCGGCGCTCGTTGACACCCGAGCCCGCCGTACGGCGTCAACCAGCGCCGACTCGGCGTCCTCCCCGGCGTCAACCAGCGCCGACTCGGCGTCAGCCGACGTACGGGCGTTCGCGCCGCAGCTCCTCGCGCGCGATCGAGCGCCGGTGGACCGCGTCGGGGCCGTCGACGATGCGCAGCACCCGCGCCCACGCATAGAAGTAGGCCAGGGGCGTGTCGTCGCTGACGCCCGCGGCACCGAACACCTCGATCGCCCGGTCGACGACCGCGGTCGCCATCGCCGGCGCCGCCACCTTGATCGCGGCGATCTCGGTGCGGGCGCCCTTCGCGCCGACGGTGTCGATCAGCCAGGCGGTCTTGTAGACGAGCAGCCGGGCCTGGTCGAGCTCGATGCGGGACTGGGCGATCAGCTCCTGCACGACGCCCTGCTCGGAGAGGTGCCGGCCGAAGGCCACCCGGGACTTCGCCCGGTCGACCATCAGCCCCAGCGCCCGTTCGGCCATCCCGATCGCGCGCATGGCGTGGTGGATCCGGCCGGGTCCGAGGCGGGCCTGGGCGACCATGAACCCGTCGCCCTCGCCGGCGAGGAGGTTCGTGGCCGGCACCCGCACGTCGTGGAAGACCAGCTCGGAGTGCCCGTGCTGATCCTGGTAGCCGAAGATCGGCAGGTGCCGCTCGATCGAGAGCCCGGGGGTGTCGCGCGGGACCAGGATCATCGACTGCTGCCGGTGGGCGGGGGCGTCGGGATCGGTCTTGCCCATCACGATGAAGATCTCGCAGCGCTCGTCGGCGACCCCGCTGATCCACCACTTGCGACCGTTGATGACGTAGTCGTCGCCGTCCCGGCTGATTCGCGTCGTGATGTTGGTGGCGTCGGAGGAGGCCACGTCGGGCTCGGTCATCGCGAACGCCGAACGGATCTCCCCCGCCAGCAGCGGCTCGAGCCACCGCTTCTTCTGCTCGTCGGTGCCGAACAGGTCGAGGGTCTCCATGTTGCCGCTGTCGGGCGCCTGGCAGTTGATCGCCTCGGGCGCGATCACCGGCGACCAGCCGGAGATCTCCGCGACCGCGGCGTACTCCAGGTTGCTCATCCCGGACAGGTGCGGGAGGAAGAGGTTCCACAGGCCGCGCCCGCGGGCGGACTCCTTGAGCCGCTCCAGCACCGGCGGGTAGGCGTGCTCACCGTGCTCGCGGAGGTACGCCGCGTGCTCGGTCTCGGACGGGAACACCTCCTCGCGCATGAAGTCCCACATCCGGGCGCAGGTCTCCTCGGCGCGCGGCGAGAGGGCGAAGTCCATTGCTCATCCTTCCTGTGCCAGCCGGGCGAGCCCGGCCTCGGCGGTGGCGACGACCTCGCCGTCGAGGTCGCCGAAGTGCTGTCCGGCCATCGCCCCGGCCGCGACGCGCGCGGCGATGCCCTGGGCGATCACGGCGAACTTGAAGTGGGCGAAGGCCTCGTAGAAGCCCAGGTGCTGCAGGTCCGCGCCGGTGGCCGCGGCGTAGCGCTCCACGAGGTGCGCCCGCCCCGGGAAGCCGGGAGTCCGGGTGACCGCGGGCGTCAGCGACGGCTCGCGCTCCCCGGGCTCGCGCCAGTAGAACAGCAGCAGGCCGAGGTCGGTGAGCGGGTCGCCGAGCGTGGACAGCTCCCAGTCCAGCACCGCCGCGACCCGGCCGGGATCGGTCGGGTGCATCAGGCAGTTGTCGAGCCGGTAGTCGCCGTGCACGACCGCGGAGCCGTACGACGGGGGCAGCGTGGCGGCCAGCCGGCGACCGAGCTCGTCGACGGCCGGCACCTCGTGCGTGGCCGACCGCTCCCACTGGCCGGTCCAGCGCCGGATCTGCCGCTCGAGGAAACCCTCCGGCCGGCCGTGGCCGCGCAGGCCGACCGCGTCGATGTCGACCGCGTGCAGCCGCGCGAGCACGTCGACGAGCGCGTCCGCGATCGCGACCTTGCCGGCCGGCGACCCGGCGTACCCCTCCGGCAGCCGGGAGCGGATGACGTGGCCCGCCACCCGCTCCATGACGTAGCAGGGCGCCCCGAGGATCTCGCCGGTGTCGTCCTCGAGCAGGATCTCCGGGACCGGCACGTCGGTGGGGCGCAGCGCGCGCTGCACCCGCGCCTCCCGGCCCATGTCGTGCGCCGAGGGCAGCAGCGCACCGGTCGGCGGCCGGCGCAGCACCACGACCCCGGCGGGGCTGGCGACCTCGAAGGTCAGGTTGGACTTGCCGCCGCTGACCAGGGTGGCCGTGCAGGTCCGCCACCGGTCGTCGCCGAGCCGCGCGGCGAGCGCCGGGCCGAGGCGGTCGGGACGGACCACGTCCGCCCATTCGCCCCGCCCGGGGTCGCTCGCCGGCTCCGGCCCGCCGTCGCTCACGTGACCGACGCGCGCAGCTCGCGTCGCAAGATCTTGCCGGTCGTGGTCTTGGGCAGCTCGTCGAGGAACTCGATGGAGCGCGGGTACTTGTACGCCGCCATCTGCGAACGCGCGTAGTCGATCAGATCCTCCTCGGTGACGTGCTCGCCCGGCTTGAGCGAGACGAACGCCTTGACGCTCTCGCCACGGTACTCGTCGGGCACACCGACCACCGCAGCCTCGCGCACCGCGGGGTGGCCGTAGAGGACATCCTCGACCTCGCGCGGCCACACCTTGTAGCCGGCCGCGTTGATCATGTCCTTCTTGCGGTCGACGAGGTAGAACCAGCCCTGCTCGTCCATGAACCCGACGTCGCCGGTGCGCAGCTCACCGCCGGGCAACGACTGCTCGGTGGCCTCGGGCTTCTGCCAGTAGCCCGGCACGACCTGGGGCCCGGAGGTGACGATCTCGCCGATCTCCCCGACCGGGGCCTCCTTGCCGTCCTCGTCGAGGATCCGCACCACCGTGTTGAAGACCGGCACGCCCACCGACAGCGCTCCCGACGCGGGGTCGACGGGCGCCTTCACCCCGAGCGGTACGGCGTGGGACGGGCTGTTGGTCTCGGTCAGCCCGTAGATGTTGTGGATGTAGAGGCCGGTCTTCGCCTCGAACCCGTCGGTGACCGCGGGGGCGATCGGGGCCCCGCCGGAGTAGAGCATCCGGAAGGACGACCAGTCCTCCTTCGTCACGCCGGCCAGGCCCGAGAGCGCGATGAAGACCGTGATCGAGCCGACCGTGAACGTCGGTCGGTGCTCGCGGATCGCGTCCATCACCACGTTCGCCTCGAACCGGTGGGCCAGGACGAGGGGGCAGCCGGCCAGCAGCGCGATCCCCACGTGGCCGACCAGGCCGGTGATGTGGAACAGCGGCGCGACCCCGAGCACGGCGTCGTCCGCGCCCAGGCCCATCCAGTCCCGGTAGGTCTGGGCGTTGAAGGCCAGGTTGGCGTGGGTGTTCATCGCGCCCTTGGGCACCCCGGTGGTGCCCGAGGTGTAGGTCAGGATCGCCACGTCCTCGCCCTGCGGCGAGGCCGGGTCCGGCCGGCGGCCGGCGTACTCGGCGAAGACCTGCTCGAGGTCGAGCGCGCCGCCCTCGGCGCCGCCACGGGTGGCGCCGGCGAACAGCCGCTCGTCGTCGCGGGTCTGCTCGTCCAGCGGCGAGCACGTGACCACCGTGCTCACCCTGACCTCGCCGGCCGCGAGCACGTCCCGTGCCACGGCCGTGTAGAGCTCCTCGAGGCACAGCAGCGCGGTGGCACCGGAGTCCGCGAGCAGGTAGGTCAGCTCGCGGGCCTTGTTCATCGGGTTGATCGCGACCGCGCAGCCGCCCGCCTTCCACGCCGCGAGCAGCCCGATGACGAACGCCGGGTTGTTCTGCGTGTAGATCGCCAGCCGGTCGCCCGCGGCGAAGCCGCGCTCGGCCAGCGCCACCGCCAGGGCGTCGGAGCGGGTGTCGAGGTCGGCGAAGCTGAGCACCCCGTCGAAGTACCGGATCGCCACGGCATCGGGGCTCCGGGCGAGGGTCGCCGCGAACAGGTCGAGCATGGTCCGGTGCTCGGGGGTGATGTCGGCCGGCGTGCCCTCGCGGTAGAGCGAGAGCCACGGGCGCTCGGTGTAGGTCGTCACGTGGCCTCCTTGACCGCTGCGCAGGCTCACTTGATCGCCAACGGGTTCACCGGCGAGCCGCTGGCCTGGTGCACCTTCAGCGGCGCGGCCGCGTAGAGGAAGGTGTACTGGCCGTCCGCGGCGCAGGACTCGGCGAGCTTCTCGAGGTCGCAGATCTCGGTGAGCGTGACGCCGAGGTTGCGCATCAGCGCGCAGTGCAGCGGCAGCGCGGTGCCGTTGTTGGGGTCGGTGGTCACCTCGTTGGCGATCGTGTCGGTGACCAGGTTGGGGATCTCCATGTCCTGGAACCACGACACCAGCTCGGGGCTGTAGACCAGGCCGGGCTCGCAGAAGCCCTCGTAGAACTTCTCGCCCTGCTCGAAGAAGAGCCGCAGGAAGTTGGTGCGGATGACCAGCACGTCGTGCGGCTCGATCTCGACGCCCTGGGCCTTCGCGCAGGCGAGCAGGTCCTCGTGGGTGAACGTCTCGGCCTTGTCCAGGTTGTCCTTGCCCCGGAACCGGGCCATGTCGAGCAGCACCCCGCGGCCGGCCACCCCGCGTTCGGCGATCGGCGCCACGCTCGCCCGGTCGAGACCTCCGACGGTGGATCGGGCGTCGTAGCCGTTCCAGATCTGGCCGCCGTACCAGACGTGGCCGAGCGCGTCGTACTGCGTGGAGCCCTGCAGGAAGGCGTCGATCTTGTCGTCGGCGTAGTGCAGCCCACCTGGGAACTGGGGCGCGTCCGCGCCGTCCCACGAGGACTCGTCGAGGATCATCGTCTTGACCGCCGGCGAGCGCCCCGGCCAGACCGGGTCGCCCAGCGGGTCGCCGATCAGGCGCTGCAGCGTGAACACCTGTCCGGACCGGACGTGCCGGACCCCGCGCAGCACCTCCTCGGCGGTGAGGTAGTTCAGGGCGCCGACCTCGTCGTCGGGCCCCCACTTGCCCCAGTTCTTCGGGGAGTCCTTGAGCAGCTCATCCATGGTGGGGACGTCGGTCATCTCAACCTCCGGGCAGACGTGTGGATCACGGGCGGACGATCGTCAACAACAGAACGATCGTTCGGGTGACTGAACAGGATGAGAGCAGCGTCACACGCCCCTCGGCCCGCGTCAACGCCTCTCAGGCAAATATCAGCCGAGGACCTGGCGCCGTGTCGCGAGGTCCGAACGGCCGGATGTTCAGATATCCTGAACAACATGGTCAGCATGGGAACCCTCGGTGCGGGCGAGGAGGTACGCCGCCAACGGCTGCTGCACGGCATCACCCTGCGCGAGCTGGCCGGCCGGCTCGGCGTCAGCGCGGCGACGGTGAGCGCCATCGAGAACGGGCGCACCCGCATCTCCCTCGAGCGGCTGCACCGGGTGGCGGAGGTCCTCGACGTCCCGGTCGCCACCCTGGTGCCCGGCGCCGCGACCACGCCCGTGGCCGCCCACCCCGCCCCCACGATCCCGGCCGAGCCCACCGTGGCCGCCCCGACCGGGCACTGGCGCGACTTCGCGCCGCTCCCGATCGACGGCGTGCTCGCCGGCGCGATCCGCGCCTTCGTGGCGATCGGCTACCACGGTGCGAGCATGCGCTCGATCGCCCAGCTGGCCGGCATGAGCGTGCCGGGGGTCTACCACCACTACCCCAGCAAGCAGGACCTGTTGGTGCGCGTCTTCGACCTGACCATGACCGACCTGATCTGGCGCGTGGAGCAGGCCCGGGCGGAGGGTCGGGACCCGGTCGCGCGGGTCTCCCTGGTCGTCGAGGCGCTCGCCCTCTTCCACGCCCGCCGCAACGACCTGGCCTTCATCGGGGCCAGCGAGATGCGCAGCCTCGACCCCGAGAACTACCGGCGCATCGCCCGGCTGCGCAGCGACGTCCAGCGGCTGCTCGACGACCAGATCGCCGAGGCGATCGCGGCCGGCGGCCTCGACGTCGCCTATCCCGCGGACGCCGGTAGGGCGATCGCCACGATGTGCACCTCGCTGGCGCAGTGGTTCCACCCCGGCGGACCCACGACGCCGGAGCAGGTGGCGCGGGAGTACGCCCGGTTCGCGCTCAGCATGCTCGGCCTGCCACTCGAAGCCCGTCGAGTCGGCGCTCGTTGACACCCACGCACCGCCGAGTCGGCGCTCGTTGACACCCACACACCGCCGAGTCGGCGCTCGTTGACACCCCGGTACGTCAACCTGCGCCGACTCGACGTACACCCCGCGTCAACCAGCGCCGACTCGACGTACCCCCGCGTCAACCAGCGCCGACTCGACGTACCCCCGCGTCAACGAGCGCCGACTCGGCAGCTACCAGAGCTGCAGGGAGGCCCGGAAGATCGCGGCCACGTCCTCGGCGGTGACCTCCTTGGGGCAGGTGGCCAGCAGCCGCTGCTGCTTGAGCGTGCCCTCGACCAGGTCGTCGACGTCGGACTCGACGTAGCCGACCGCGCCGATCCCGTTCGGGATGTCGATGTCGCGCATCAGGTCGATGACCACCGACGGCAGCGTGTCGCGGTCCCCCTCGTCCGGCGACCGCGTCGGGTCCAGCAGCGCCGCCGCGCGCAGGTGCCGCTCCGGAGCCGCGTCGAAGGTGAACCGGAACGCCTCCGGCGCGGTGAGCGCCACCGACATGCCGTGCGGCACCATCGCGTGGTCCTCCGGGTAGTCCTTGGGGTGGAAGTCGCGAACCCGGCCGGCGATCGGGTAGCCGTTGGCGTGCGGGATGTGCACGCCGGCGTTGCCGAAGCCCATGCCGGCGAAGGTGGCGGCCAGGGCCATGTCCTGGCGGGCCTCGCGGTCGTCGCCGTGGTGGACGGCAGTGCGGAAGGCCTTGCCCAGCAGCGTCATCGCCTTCTCCGACCACATGTCCGCGATCGGGTTCGAGCCGCAGTAGGGCACCCGCTGCTCGGGCTGCTTGCGGTCGTAGGTGGTGTACCACCGAGCGGTGTAGCTCTCCAGCGCGTGGCAGAGGATGTCCATGCCGCTGGCCGCCGTCACGCCCGGGGGCTGGGTGAGGGTCAGGTCGGGATCGATGACGGCCAGGGTCGGGCGCAGCCGCGGGTGGCTGATGCCGGTCTTGACCTTCAGGCTGAGCACGTCGAGCACGCAGACGGTGGTGCTCTCGCTGCCGGTGCCGGCGGTGGTGGGGAGCGCGACCAGCGGCTTGAGCGGCCGCTCGGGGTTGCGCCCCTGCCCGACCGGGACGTTGACGTAGTCCATCAGCTCGCCGTCGTTGGTCATCATCAGGTTGATGGCCTTGGCCGTGTCGATGCTCGAGCCGCCGCCCACGGCGACGTACGCGTCGAACGGTCCGGCGTCGCGCGCGAAGTCCACGGCCTGCTGCAGGCTCTCGTCGGTCGGCTCGACGTGCGCACCGTCGAAGACCACGGCCTCGATGCCGAACCGGCCCATCTGGTCGGCGACCCGCTGCGGGAGCCCGGTCGAGCCCACGCCGGGGTCGGTGACGACGAGCGCGCGGGAGACGCCGTACTGGGAGAGGTCGTAGCCGACCTCGTCCGACGCGCCGGGGCCGTACTTCAGCTGGGGCGCCCCGTAGGTGAAGACCGTCTCGGACTGCTGCTGTGCGTGCTGCTCCGACATCGCTGTCCTCCTTGCCCGGATCCGTGCCGCCACCCTAGGCGGATGCGCCTAACCTGACGAGGTGCAGTTCGGTCAGTACCCCGCCCCGCGCCACGTCGTCGCCCACGTGAGCGACCCGCACCTGCTCGCCGGCTCGCTGCAGTACGGCGTGATCGACACCGCGGCCCACCTCGAGCGGGCCCTGGCGCGGCTCGATGCGATCCGGCCCCGGCCGCAGGTGCTGGTGTTCACCGGCGACCTGGCCGACCGCGCCGAGCCGGCGGCGTACGCCCGGCTCCGCGAGCTCGTCGAGCCGGCCGCGGCCGCGATGGGCGCCGAGGTGGTGTGGGTGATCGGCAACCACGACGAGCGGGCGCCCTATGCGAAGGCTCTCTTCGACAGCGACGACGACGGCCCCCAGGACCGGGTGCACGAGGTCGACGGGCTGCGGATCGTGGCCCTCGACACCAGCGTGCCGGGCTACCACCACGGCGAGATCGCCGACGACCAGCTGGCCTGGCTCGCCGAGGTGCTCGCGACGCCGGCGCCGCACGGCACCCTGCTGGCGCTGCACCACCCGCCGATCCCGGTGCCCATGCTGCGGGCGGCCGAGCTCATCGAGCTGCTCGACCAGCACCGCCTCGCCGAGGTGCTCGCCGGCTCCGACGTGCGCAGCATCCTCGGCGGCCACTTCCACTTCTCGAGCTTCTCCACCTTCGCCGGCATCCCGGTCTCGGTGGCCTCGGCGACCTGTTACGCCCTCGACCCCGGCGCGCGGGACCGGTTCCTGTCCAGCGTGGACGGGCACCAGGCGGTGAACATGCTGCACCTCTACGACGACCGGGTCGTGCACACGATCGTGCCGGTGACGCCGGCGCCTGAAGTGGAGGGGTTCCCGGCCGCCGTCGAGGCCCAGGTCGAGGCGCTCACGCCCGAGCAGCGCCGCGACCTGGTCTCCCGCAAGGACTCCCCGCTCTACACCGGCGAGCTGCGGGTCGACGGGGTCGAGGAGGGCGGCGGCGCGCCCTGACGGGGCGACGACCGGCGCTACGGCCGGCGGCGCCCGGGGCGGGGCCGCCGCAGACCACCAGCGACCGGGCTCAGCCGGTGACGATGAGCCCGTAGTGGCCGTCGTACCTGCGATAGAGCACGCGGCCCTGCCCGGAGCCGGCGTCGAGGTAGAACACGAACGCCTCGGAGTCGGAGTCCAGCCGCGCCCGCGCCTCGTCGTCGGTCAGCCGCGGCGGTGGTGGTTCGAGGACCACCTCGGCGGCCGACTTCGCGACCGCCTCGGGGCCGGCGCCGCCCTGCACGGCGTAACCGCCCTCGGGGAGCCGGCGCACCAGCGCGGGCTCGCCGGACTCGTTGTCGGTGTAGAGGAAGAAGTCGTGGTCGAGCGACTCCATGTCGTAGGCGGCCTCGTCCACGGTCAGCGGCTCCGCCGCGAAGGTCTTGCGCCGCATCAGCTCCCGACTCTCGGCGGGGCGCGGGTACCAGGCCACGGGCCGCCGCGGTACGTCGCCGTGCCGCCACTCGTGCTCGGCCTCGACCCCGGTCCAGCGGTGGCGGGTGCGGGTCCGGTCCTGCAGCTGGGTCAGGCGGCGACGCAGCCGGGACTCCAGCTCGTCGATGGCCTCGGTCATCGACGGCGCGGCGGCCTGGGCGCGCAGCACGGTGCCGCCGACGTCGACGGTGGCCTCCGCGGTCGCCGGCACCTTCACCGCGGGGTCGTGACGCAGGCCGAGGACCACGTGGGCGCGCATGATCGGGTCCCGCGCCACCGCGAGCGCCACACCGACCTTCTCCTCGGCGTACGCACGCATCCGGGCGTCGACCTCGCCCCGCGCGGTGACCTCGATCGCCGCAGACCCCGCGGGCACCGTCATGGTCCTCACCTCCCGAGCCGCCGGCACGGCCGTCTCCCCCGATCCAAGGGGCGTCACGTGGCTCGCCGTCAGTGGCCAAGGTCCCGGGTGGGCGCGGCGGTCGACCCGGTACGCCGCGCCCCGGTCCCTCGATGCTGGATCCATGACCGCACCCGGGGACGGGCCGGTGACGCTGCTGCTCTCCGGCGACGTGATGCTGGGTCGCGGCATCGACCAGGTACTCGCCCACCCGGGCGACCCGACGCTGACCGAGCCGTGCGTGCACGACGCGCGCCGCTACGTGGAGCTGTGCGAGGAGGTCTCCGGGCCGGTGCCGCGCGCCGTCGCGGACGGCTACCCGTGGGGCGAAGCGCTGGCCGAGCTGACCGGCCCGGGCGTCCACGTGCGGGTGCTCAACCTGGAGACCAGCATCACCGGCGGCGGCGAACCGGCGGCCGGCAAGACCGTGCACTACCGGATGAACCCCGCCAACCTCGGGGCGCTGCGCGCGGCCCGGCCCGACGTGTGCGTGCTGGCCAACAACCACGTGCTCGACTACGGGGCCGATGGACTGCGCGACACCCTCGAGGCGCTGGCGTCGGCGAAGATGGCGGTGGCCGGAGCCGGTCGCGACGTCGCCGAGGCGTGGACGCCGGCCCGCGCCCGCGTCGACGAGGACCGGCGGGTCGTGGTCCTGGCCTGGGGGCACCCGAGCGCCGGGGTGGCGCGCGCCTGGGCCGCCGGCCCGCACGAGCCCGGCGTCGCGCTGCTCCCCGACCTCTCCGACGCCACCACCGTGGCGGTCGCCGGCCGGGTGCGCGCGGAGAAGTCCCGCGGCTCGATCGTCGTGGTGTCGCTGCACTGGGGCACCAACTGGGGCTGGACGGTGCCGGCCGAGCAGGTGCGCTTCGCCCACCGGCTGGTCGACGCGGGGGCCGACGTGGTGCACGGACATTCCTCGCACCACCCCCGCCCGCTCGAGGTGTACGCCGGCCGGCTGATCCTCTACGGCTGCGGCGACCTGGTGAACGACTACGAGGGGATCCGCGGCTTCGAGCGATACCGCGACGAGCTACGGCTGCTCTACCGGGTCACGGTGACGACCGACGGCTCCCTGGCCGCGGCCGAACTCATCCCCTACCGGTCCCGGCGGCTGCGGCTGGAGCAGGCCGACCCGATCGACGCTCGCTGGCTGGCCGCCGCGCTCGATCGGTGGAGCCACCCCCGCGGGGTGCGGGTCCGGCGTACCTCGGCGAACCGGCTGGCGCTGGACGTCGCGTGACTGCCGGCTGCCGCCGCCGGGTGTACCGGGCATGGAGCGAAGCGGTCGGGGTACGCGGCCACCATGCCCGTGATCGACGCCGTCCTCGACTGGCTCGCGACCTCCGGCGCGATGGCCTGGGAGATCCTCTGGCCCCTCGTGCTGGGCTTCGCGCTCTCCGGCGCGGTGCAGGCGGTGGTGCGACGCGAGCAGGTGACCGGGCTGCTGAGCGGCGACTCACCGCGGCCTCTGGCGTGGGCGACCGGCCTCGGTGCGGCCTCCTCGTCGTGCTCCTACGCATCGGTGGCGCTGGCACGCTCGCTCTTCCGCAAGGGTGCGAGCCTCACCGCGGCGATGGCCTTCGAGATCGCCTCGACCAACCTCGTGCTCGAGCTCGGCCTGATCCTCTGGCTGCTCATGGGCTGGCGGTTCACGCTGGCGGAGTTCGTCGGCGGGCCGCTGATGATCGTGGTGGTGGCGGTGCTGTTCCGGATGTTCGTGTCCCGACGGATCCAGGACGCGGCCCGTGAGCAGGCCGACCGTGGCCTGGCCGGCTCGATGGAGGGCCATGCCGCGATGGACATGTCGGTCCAGTCCGAGGGCGGCCTCTGGTGCCGGCTGTTCTCGCGCGCGGGCCTGGACTCGGTCGCGTCGTACTTCGTCATGGACTGGGCTTCGGTGCTGCGCGACATCGTCATCGGTGTGCTGATCGCCGGTGCGTTCGCCGCGTGGGTGCCCACCGACTGGCTGCACACGTTCTTCCTCGACGGGCACGGTCTGGCGGCGCAGGTCTGGGGGCCGGTGGTCGGACCGGTCGTGGCGATGCTGAGCTTCGTCTGCTCGGTGGGCAACGTGCCGCTGGCGGCGGTGCTGTGGAACGGCGGGATCAGCTTCGGCGGCGTGGTGTCGTTCCTCTTCGCCGACCTGATCATCGTGCCGATCATCGTGATCTACCGGAAGTACTACGGCACGGCGGCGGCGGTGCGGATCACCGGGCTGTTCTACCTCGCGATGGTCGCCGCGGGGTACGTCGTGGAGCTGCTGTTCGCGGTGCTGCACCTGACACCGACGTCGCGCAGTGCCACGGTGGTCGGGGCGCAGGTGTCGTGGGACTACACGACCTGGCTGAACATCGTGTTCCTCGGCCTGGCCACGTTCCTGCTGGTCCACTTCACGCGGAACGGCGGCTGGCCGATGCTCAGCGAGATGGGCGGCGAGCCCGCCTCCCAGGACTCCTCCAGCGACCACTCCGGCCACGGGCAGCACGGTCACTGAGACCGTGGGACCGGATCCGTACGGCGCTCAGGCGGGGGCGTGCCGCCGCGCCGCAGCACGGCGAGCACCTGCCGGTGCGTGATCCAGCCCACCGGCGCGGCGTCGTCCGCGTCGAGCACCGGGACCGCCGCGACCTCATAGCGGTCCAGCACGTCGAGCGCCTCGTCAAGGGGCTGGGCGGACGTCACGGTCGGTGTGCGCTCGACCACGTCCGCGGCACGCGCGTCGTCGTGCTCACCGTCGGCCAATGTCTCGGCGACGGTGCGCGAGCTGAGCACACCCACCACCCGGCCGTCCTCGTCGACGACCGGGAGCATTCCGAGGCTGCTGTGGCTGAGCCGGGTGGCGGCGTCGGCCAGCGGCAGGTCCGCGGCCACGGCAGCCCCGAACGGCGTCATCATCTCGCCGACGGTGACCGCCCGCAGCGCGTCGGCCTGGGGATTGTGGCTGAGGTCGACCCCACGGCGGCTGAGCTTGAGCGTGTAGATGCTGTCCTTCGACACCAGGTGGCTGACGCCGGTGGCGAGCACGATCGCGACCATGAGCGGCAGGATGATGGAGTACTCCCCGGTGAGCTCGAACATGATCACCACGCCGGTGATCGGCGCTCGGGCTGCACCCGCGAAGACCGCACCCATGCCGATCAGCCCGTAGGCCCCGGCCGGTCCCGCCAGGCCGGAGTCGAGGAGGTCGAGCGACTGGCCGAATCCGGCGCCGAGCATCGCGCCGATGAACAGGCTCGGCGCGAACACGCCGCCCGAGCCGCCGATGCCGATGGTGAGGCTGGTGGCGACCATCTTGGCCACGAGCAGGACGACCAGGAAGCCGATCGCGTAGTGGCCGGCGACCCCGTTGCTGAGCACCGGATAGCCGACGCCGTACATCTCCGGGACCGCCAGCAGCAGCAGCCCGAGCAGCAGGCCGCCGACCCCGGGCCGCAGCCACTCCGGCCCCCGCCAGGCCCAGTCGCAGGCGTCCTCGATCGCGTAGAGGATCCGGGTGAAGCCGACTCCGACGAGGCCGGCCAGCAGGCCGAGCACCGCGAAGAGGAGGTACTGCGCCGGGTGCTCGACGGTGAACGTCGGCAGGTGCAGGAACGGCTGGTTGCCCAGCGCTGCCCGGCCGATGACGCTGGCGGTGACCGAGGAGAGGACGACCATGCCGAAGCTTCGGGCGGCGAAGTCGGCGAGGATCAGCTCCATCGCGAAGAACACGCCGGCGAGCGGGGCGTTGAAGGTGGCGGCGATCCCTCCGGCGGCGCCACAGGCGACCAGCACGCGCATCCGACCCTCCGCCGCCCCCACGGCGCGGCCGAGGGTGGAGCCGAGAGCGCTGCCGATCTGGACGATCGGCCCCTCCCGGCCGACGGACCCGCCGCCTCCGATGCATAGCGCCGAGGCCAGCGCCTTGACCGCGGCGACCTGCGGACGGATCCGACCGCCCCGACGAGCTACGGCGTACATCACCTCGGGGACACCGTGCCCGCGCGCTTCGCGGGCGAACCCGTGCACGAGCGGCCCGTACACGAGGCCCGCGGCCACCGGCGCCAGCACCACGAACCACGGGCCCAGCCAGGGCGCGTGGGGGTTGGCGACGTGGCCCAGGCCGGCGTAGTCGTCGTGCCCGGAGAGCACTCGGGTGAACGTGACGATCAGCCAGCGGAACACCACCGCCCCCAGCCCCGCGCCCGCACCCACCAGCAGCGCCAGCATGAGCAGGCCGGTGTCCGAGGAGCGCAGCCCCTCCCAGCGCAGCCCGCTGCCTCGGCCCTGCGGGACGGGGGCGGGGGTTGCAGGAGCGGCTGCGGAGGGTGACGACACCCTTGCAGTATGCAATAATTGCACTGTGCCTGACAAAAAGCCGGACACCACCGACGACCTGGTCACCGCCCTGCTCCGCTCATCGCGCGTGCTCGTCGCGGTGGCCGCGCGCTCGCTCGCCGAGGTCGAGGACGTCGTCACCGTGACCCAGTTCCGCACCCTGGTCGTGCTCTCCGGGCGCGGGGGTACGACGCTGCGCGCGCTCGCGGAGAGCCTCGACGTCAATGCCTCCACTGCGCAGCGGATGGTCGAGAGGCTGGTCGCGGGCGGCCTGGTCTCCCGGCGCACGGGCGACACCGACCGTCGCCAGGTCGCGCTCGAGCTCACCGACGAGGGCCGCCAGGTCGTCGAACGGGTCACCGAGCGGCGGCGCAAGGAGATCGCGCGGATCGTACGCCGGATGCCCGCGGAGACGCGGGCCGCGTTCGTGGCCGCGGTGGACGCCTTCGGCGACGCCGCCGAGGAGCCCCGGGTCGGCGCGGTCGAGGAGATCCTGTGGGGCTGGGCTACGGGCTCAGCGACCGCCGGAAATGTCTGACGCCCCGGTCGAGGACCGGGGCGTCAGTGGCAGGTGAGCGTGGCGAACCGAGATCCCCGAGAATCCCCGCTCAGCGGCGCCCGCCACCCGCGGGGCAGCCGCACGACTCCCGGTGGACGAACCGCGCGGGCAGCCGCAACGTCGCCGGCGCCCGGTCGGGCTCCTTGAGTCGCGCCAGGAGCAATCGTGCCGCTTCGGTACCGATCTCCCGGATCGGCTGCGCGACGACGGTCAGCCGGGGGTGGAACAGGTCGGCCCATTCGAAGTCGTCGAAGGCGACCAGCGCGACATCGCCGGGCACGCCGACACCGAGGTCGTGCAGCGCCTGCATGACGCCGATCGTCATCCGGTTGTTGGCGGCGACGATGGCCGTGGGGGGCTCGGGCAGCGCCCACAGCTCGTGGACGGCGGCCCGGGCCCGCTCCTCCTCGCTCGCACCGGAGACCACCAGCTGCGGGTCCTCCACCAGCCCGCCGCGCGCCAGGCCGAGGCGGTAGCCGGCGAGTCGTTCGTCGGTGGTGCTGAGCCCGGTCTGGCCGCCGACCAACGCGATGCGCCGGTGCCCCTGGGCAGCGAGGTGCTCCACGAGCTGGCTCATCGCCTCCCGGTTCTCCACGCCGACCTGGTCGAAGTCCTCGGAGGCGAGGCGGTCGACGAGGACGGTCGGGAGTCGCTGCTCGGCGAGATACCGGAGGGCTCGCCCTTCCGGGTCCCCGGAGGGAGCGAGGACGTAGCCGTCGACCCTGCGCGAGTGCAGCGAGCGGATGACCGCGAGCTCCTCCTCCGGGTCGTCCCTGGTGTCCGCCAGCAGCAACAGGTACCCCGCCGCACGGATCTCCGCCTCGATGACGTGCACGAGGTCGATGAAGTAGGGGTTGGAGATCGCCGACATGGCCAGGCCGATCGTGCGAGTGCTCGCCGTGGCCAGCGAGCGCGCGACCGTGTTCTGGGTGTAGCCGGTCTCCTCGATCGCGCTGAGAACGCGCTGGCGGGCGTCCTCGGACACGTGCCGGGTGCCGTTGAGCACGTGCGAGACCGTGGTCGTGGAGACCCCCGCCCGCGCGGCCACGTCGGCCATGGTCGCCATTCGCTCCCCCTCCGGTCTCGACCCCGCGCACCGGGCCGTCTCTCGGATCATACAGGCAACCGCTTGCCGCAAGCGCTTGCGGCAAGCGGTTGCGGGGGCCTATGGTGATTCACGTTACAGAGATCGAGACGACGAGCGAGGGCCGACGTGAGCTGGGAGCAGACGCTCGATGAGGCCGTGGCGGCAGCCCGGCAGCTCGCGTCGCCGGGAAGCCGGAAGCTGCTCGGCATCGCGGGAGCTCCGGGCGGCGGCAAGTCCACGATCGCCAGGGCGGTGGTGGACCGGCTGGCGCCACTGGCGTGCTACGTGCCGATGGACGGCTTCCACTTGTCGAACGCCGAGCTCGATCGTCTCGGGCGCCGCGACCGGAAGGGCGCCCCGGACACCTTCGACGCAGCCGGGTACGTCGCACTGCTCCGCCGGCTCCGTGCCGGCGGGGCGGACACGGTCTACGCGCCGGCCTACTACCGCGGTCTGGAGGAGGCGATCGCGGCGGCGGTCGCGGTGCCCCCCGACGTGCCGCTCGTGGTGACGGAGGGCAACTACCTCCTGCTCGACGAGGGGGCCTGGGCGGGAGTGCGTCCCCTGCTGGACGCGGTCTGGTACGTCGAGATCGACGAGGCGACGCGCCTCGAGCAGCTGTTGCGCAGGCACATCACTTACGGCAAGACACCGGACCAGGCGCGGGCATGGGTGCACGGCAGCGACCAACGCAACGCCGAGCTGGTCGCCCGCACCCGCCACCGCGCGGATCTGGTGGTTCACGCCGCCCCCGCCCAGCACCCGGGGCGGCCACCAGACGGCGCACAGGGCGCCATGGCGGACGACGGGTCGAGCACGCCGCCTCCAGGCGCACACGACGCACACGACGCACCGACAGCGCCGCCGGCAAACGGCGGCAACCCGAGAAAGGAATTGAGCGGTGACTAGGTTCACGAACAAGGGAGTCAGGACGAGTCGGGCCAAGCGACTGGTAGCGGTCGCCGGCAGTGCGGTCTGCGCACTGGCACTGGCCGGCTGCGGGTCCTCCGGTAGCGACAAGCCGGGAGTGTCCCTGATCCTCAAGACACTGAGCAATCCGTACTTCGTCACGATGAAGAGCGGCGCCGAAGCGGAGGCCAAGAAGGTGGACCTCGACCTCACCGTGGCCGCTGGAAAGACCGACGGCGACACCCAGACCCAGATCAGCGCGATCGACGACGCGATCTCCCGCGGCGACAAGGGCATCCTGATCACCCCCAACGGCGACGCCGTCAACACCGAGCTGAAGAAGGCCCGGGACGCCGGGCTGTTCGTCATCGCCCTCGACACCGTGCCGAACCCGCCCAGCACGGTCGACGTCACATACGCCACCGACAACGAGCAGGCAGGCAAGCTCATCGGCCAGTACGCCGCCGAGAGGCTCGACGGGCAGAAGGCCGTGATCGCCATGCTCGACGACTTCAACGACCAGGTCGTCTCGGTGGACGTCCAGCGTGACCACGGCTTCCTCGAAGGCATGGGCATCGACCCGGGCAGCCCGACCCAGAACGGCAAGGAGCAGAAGACCGGCCACTACACCGGCGGCAAGGGCGGGGACTACCAGGTCGTGTGCCACCAGCCCACCGCCGGATCCATCCCGGGCGGCAAGACCGCGATGGAGAACTGCCTCTCGGCGAACGGCGACATCAACGTCGTGTACACGATCAACGAGCCGGCGGCCGACGGCGCACTGCAGGCTCTCGCCGACGCCGGCAAGCAGGGCGTCATGGTGGTGACCATCGACGGCAGCTGCAAGTACGTCAACAGCCTGGTCAAGGACGGCAAGATCGCCGCGGATGCCGTGCAGTACCCCGGCAAGATGGCCAGCCTCGGCGTGCAGGCCATCGCCAAGCTCGCCAGTGGCGGATCGACACCGTCCCTGCCTGCCGGGCAGGACTTCATCAACACCGGCACCGCGCTGACCACCGCTCAGCCGGTCGACGGCGTCAAGAGCGAGACCCCCGCGACCGCAGCCCAGTCCTGCTGGGGCTGACCCGGCCCAGCGCATGATGCTGCCGGGCCGTCAGCACTCCCGGTGCCGGCGGACCGGCAGCATCGAACCCATACGGAAGACACCCAGGAAGGCGGTCCACCGATGGCCGACGTTTCCACAGCCGAGGAGACCTCGGCTGACCACCTGTTCCCCATCGATGAGACGCCGGCCCGGCGGGTCCACAGCCTGCTTCACCGGTACCCCGCCCTGAGCCCCATGCTGGTGCTCGTCCTGGCGTGCCTGGTGTTCGGGTTCGCCAACAGCCGCTTCATCCAGCCGACGAACCTGTCGATCATCCTGCAGCAGGCGGCGGTCGTCGGCGCCCTGGCGGTCGGGCAGACCCTGATCATCCTCACCGCCGGCATCGACCTCTCGGTGGGGGCGATCATGGTGCTGTCCAGCCTGGTCATGGCCAAGCTCGTCTCGGACGGGGGGCTCCCGGGGATCGTGGCACTGCTGGTCGGGTTCGCCGTCGCCGTCGTCGCCGCGTTGCTGAACGGTCTCCTGGTCACGAAGATCAACCTGCCACCGTTCATCGTCACGCTCGGCACCCTCAGCATCTTCACCGCCGCCACCCTGATCTATGCCCAGGGGATGACGATCTCCCTCACCCCGGGTGGCGTCCTGACCTGGACCGGCAGGGACATCTCCCTGGGGGGCTTCCACCTCACGGTGGGGGTGTTGATGATGCTCGCGCTGTACGCCCTCTCCGCCTACGCCCTGCGCCAGACCGCCTGGGGCAAGCACCTCTACGCCACCGGCGACGACGTGGAAGCGGCACGACTGGCCGGCATCCGCACCAACCGGGTGCTGCTCAGCGCGTACGTCGTCGCAGGAGCCGTGTTCGGGATCGCAGCGTGGATCCTGGTCGGCCGCATCAACGGCGCCGACCCGAACGCCGGCCTCAACGCGAACCTGGAGAGCATCACCGCGGTCGTCATCGGCGGCACCAGCCTCTTCGGCGGCCGCGGCGCCGTCGTCGGCTCCCTGATCGGAGCCCTCATCGTCCAGGTCTTCGACAACGGGCTCGCGCTCGCAGGCATGGACCCGAACTACCAGGTGCTCGCGGTCGGTCTGCTCGTCATCGCCGCGGTGGCCGCCGACCAGTGGATCAGGAGCGTGAAGTCATGACGGAGCCGGTGCTCGAGGCTCGCGGCCTCGTCAAGAAGTTCGGCCACGTCGTCGGCCTCGCAGGCGTCGACCTCGCCCTCCACCCGGGCGAGGTGCTCGCGGTCATCGGCGACAACGGCGCCGGCAAGTCCACGCTGATCAAGTGCCTCTCAGGCGCGATGACGCCGGACGCCGGAGACCTGCTCCTCGAGGGCCGACCGGTGCACTTCCGTAGCACCCAGGAGGCCCGCGACGCGGGCATCGAGACGGTCTACCAGACGTTGGCCGTGGCACCGGCGCTCGACATCGCCAGCAACCTCTTCCTGGCCCGCGAGCCCCGGCGCCCCGGCATCTTGGGGTCGGTCTTCCGCATGCTCGACACCCCGAGGATGAAGCGGGAGGCCAAACAGCACATCGACGACCTGGGCATCAGCACCTTGCAGAACATCAACCAGGCCGTCGAGACGCTCTCCGGCGGCCAGCGGCAGGCGGTCGCGGTCGCCCGTGCGGCCGCCTTCGGCGGACGCGTCGTGATCCTCGACGAGCCCACCGCGGCCCTCGGAGTCCGCGAGTCCGGCCAGGTCCTGCAGCTGGTCCGCGACCTTCGCGAGCGAGGACTCGGCGTGATCCTGATCAGCCACAACATGCCGCACGTGTTCGAGGTGGCGGACCGGATCCACATCCAGAGGCTCGGCCGCGGCGCCGGCGTCATCACACCGCAGTCCCACACCCCCGCCGAGGCGGTGGCGATCATGACGGGGGCCGCCACGCTCGAGGAGTCGCGGCCGACATCCGGCGCGTGAGCCGCCGTCACCGGCCCGGCTGACGCGCTTCCCCACGCACGAGAGGGCCCGGCAGCACGACGCAGCAACGCGGCCGACGGGTTGCGCAATGAAGGAGGCCCCGCACAGTTCACTGTGCGGGGCCTCCAACCTCGGGGCCCTGCGCGCGGGCCCCGCCCGACGTCTGCGTGCTTGCCAACAACCACGTGCTCGACTACGAGGCCGACGGACCACGCGACACCCTTAACGCGCTGGCGTCGGCCAAGGTGGCGGTGGCCTGAGCCGCTCGGCGAGTGCGTTCCGCTCCGCCCCACCCCCCGGCCGACGGTCTCGCCGATCCGCTCGGCAGCTTGCTCTCAGGTGAAGTACTGGCCGCCGTTGATGCTCAGTGTCGTCCCGGTGGTGAAGCCCGCCGAGGGCGATGCAAGCCAGGCCACCGCGGCGGCCACGTCGGCCGGCACCCCGGGCCGCTGCACCGGGATGCCGCTGATCGTGGCGGCCTTGGACTCCGCGGTCGTGAACGTGTCGTGGAACGGCGTGGCCTCGATGAAGCCAGGGGCGACCGCGTTGACGGTAATCCCTTGGGCCGCCAGTTCCTTGGACAGCCCACGCGTGAACCCGAAGATCGCGGACTTCGACGACGCGTAGGCCACCGCCCCGGGATGCCCGCCGTTGAAGCCTGCCAACGAGGCGATGTTGATGATGCGCCCCCAGCCAGTGGTCATGTGCGGCAGGCAGTAATGGGTGACCAGGAAGGTGCTATCGAGGTTGACCGCCATCACCTTGCGCCACAGCGCGGGGTCCATGTCGGCGATCGTCTGTCGCTGCACCAAGCCTCCGGCGTTGTTGACCAGCACGTCGACGCTGCCCATGCCGCGCGCCAGCTCATCGATGGCGCTGCGGATCTCCTCCTCAGAGGTGATGTCCAGTCGGTGAGCGATCAACGCGTGGCCGGACGCCTCCTTGATCTCACGGGCGAAGTCCTCGTCCGGCTCGTGGCTGAGGTAGGTCACGGCCACTTGAGCGCCGGCGCGAGCGAGCTCGAGTGCGATCTCCTTGCCGATTCCCACGCCGCCGCCGGTGATGAGGGCGTTCCTGCCGTCCAGATTAGTGGTCACTTCAGATCTCCTGTTTGGTCGTAGTGGGCAGTTGCCTGTCGCTGGAGGCCCGCACGAGCAGGCGGGTGTCGACCGTGACCGACTCAGGCGGGGGAGGAGGCCCCTGCTCGGCGAGCCGCTGGATGAGTCGTGAAGCACCCAAGCGTCCGATCACCTCCGGTTGCTGGGCGATCACCGACAGCCCAGGTTCCAGGTGGCGGGTCCAGATCAGGTCGTCGTACCCGACCACCATCACCTCACCGGGCACTTGCACGCCCAGGTCCTTCAGCGCTGAGAGCGCACCGATCGCCATGTACTGGTTCATCGCGAAGATCGCTTCGGGCGGGGTGCGTAGAGCCATCAGTGCCCGCGTCTCGTCGTACCCATGGCCTTCACTGGCGCCGCTCTCGCTGGGTAGTCCCACCCGCACGAGCGATTCGTCGAGGTCCAGGCCCGCGGAGAGCAGCCCGGAGCGGAAGCCGTTCATCCGCTCCCTCTCTGACTCACTGACCGCTGGCAACGCCAGTACGGCGATTCGCCGTGCCCCTTGGGCGACCAGGTGGCCGGCCGCGTCGAAGGCACCCTTGAAGTTCCCCGAACGGATCACGTCGCAGCCAGGGGCACCTTGAGCGCCGTGCAGCAGCAGCACCACCGGCTTGCCGGCATCGGTGAACAGCTTCACCGCGTCCAGGCGTTCCCCGGTCGGCACGACCAGGATGCCGTCAACCTGGGAGTCGGCCATCAGCTCCAATGCCTGCTCCTCCAGGCTTGCCTGCAGCTCCGTGTTGGAGAACAGCACCGAGAAGCCGTGCTCGTGCAGGACCTCCGCGGCGGACTTGAACAGGAGCGGCGCGATCGGGCTGAGGATCGTCGGCATCACCACCCCGACGGTCTGAGTTCGATGCGTGCTCAACCCGCGGGCCAGTCGGTTCGGCCGGTATCCGCTGCGGGCGATGGCATCCTGGACCCGGCTGGTGGCTTCCTGACTGACGTAGCGGGTGCCGTTGATGACCGCGGAGACCGTGGCTACTGAAACGCCGGCGTCGGCGGCAACGCTGCGGATCGTGGGGGCCGGCTTCTTGGTCACCCGAGCCCTCGCATGTGGGGCAGCGCCAGTGTCAACTGGGGCACGAACATGATCAGCAACAGCACCGCCGCGATCGCCGCCAGGTACTTCAGGGCCGGCCGGGCCACCTGTTCCATAGGTACCCCCCCGATGGCGCACGCGGTGTAGAGGCCGACCCCCAGCGGCGGCGCGAAGAGTCCCAGCCCCATGGCCAGGATGAGCACGATCCCGAACTGTAGCTCGTTGACGCCGAGCTGCGTCGCGATGGGAAGCAGTAGCGGGCCGAAGATGATCAGCGCGGGCGCGCCTTCGAGCACCGAGCCCATCACGACGAGCATCAGCATGCACAGCAGCAGGAACACCCAGGTGCCTTCGCTGTGGGCCAGTCTGACGAGCGCCTGAGCCATGCTCTGCGGGATCTGCTCGACGGTGAGCACGTAGGTGACTGCCTGGGCGGCGGCCACGATGAAGAGGATCATTCCGGACAGGGAGGCCGATCGGAGCAGGAAGTTCACGGTCGGCCGGGGCCGCATCTCACGAAACAGCAGACCCCCGACCAGCAGCGCGTAGACCACCGCGAAGGCGGCGACCTCGGTGGGAGTGGCGATGCCGCCCAGGATGCCGCCGAAGATGATGACGATCATCACCAATGCGGTGGACGCCCCGCCGAAGAGTCGCAGCAGCTGTTTCCGGCTCGGCCGCGGCCCGTAGACGGCCGCGGCGCTGTCTACCCGCCGAGGCGCGGTGACCACCGCGACGACGACCAGGGCGAGGGCGATAACCGCGGCCGGGACGATTCCGGCGATGAACAAACCGCCGATCGACAGGTTGGCGACGTAGCCGAGGATGATCATGTTGATGCACGGCGGGATGGTCTCCCCCATCACAGCGGAGGCGGCCAGCAGGCCGACGGCGTCCTTGTCGTCCTGGCCGGCCTGACGGATCGCAGGAAGCAGTGTGGTGCCGACCGCCGCGACGTCAGCGTTCTTGGACCCCGAGATGCCGGAGAACAGGGCCATCGCGGCCACCATCACGATGCGCAGACCGCCGCGGCGGTTGCCGACGCCCAGCATCAGCAGGTCGATGAGCCGCCGAGACATGCCGTTGACCTCCATGACCAGCCCGGCCAGCACGAAGAACGGGATGGACAGCAGCACGACGTTGGAGACCCCGGCCTCCATCTGTTGGGCGAACAGCGCGAGAGGCGCACTACCGCCGAACCAGAAGAACAGCAGGGCACCGAAGGCCAGCGCGAAACCGATCGGCACCCCAATGACGAGAGTGACCACGAAGCCGGCGAGAAGCAGGGAGACCGGTGCAGGATGGGCGTTCATGGGAAGCGCCAGAAGGGCCAACCACCAAAGGGCGGCGACCGCGCCCAGCACCGCGGCGGAGCTGACCAGCACCCGCGGGCTGCTACGCAGCAGGGCCGCAAGCGCGAAGGCAGCCATCACCACGGCACTGACCAGCACCGGGTAGAAGTTGATCGACTCAGGCAGGCCGCTTGCGGTGGTCTGCCCCGACACCGTCGAGAGGATCTCGGTGCCTGACCAGCACAGCCCGGCACTGACCAGCACGATGACCCAGGCGATCAAGCCCTCGTTGATCTCGGCGACGCGGCCACGCAGTCGGCTGCGCACCGCACTCACCCCGAGGTGTTCGCCGCGGGCCAGCGCGAGCGCGCCACCCAGGAACCCCACGCAGACCAGCATTGTCGAGCTGATCTCGCCGGCCCAAGCCAGTGGGTGGTTGAAGAAGTAGCGGGAGACCACCGAGACGAAGACCACGACCAGGCTCGCCATCAGCGCCGCGACCGCGGCCGCCGCAACGACCACCTCCAAGCCGGCACTGAAGCGGTCCTTTGGCGGGAGGTCTGCCCCGGCGGCGGCCGCCGCCGGGCCCACCGGCCCGTCTGCGCGGCCGGCGGCCCCCTCCGGAATCACGTGCTGGGTGCGGGCGGCCATGTCACGCCAGCTTTGTGATCGCGTCCAGGACGGGCTGGGCGGACGGATGCTCGCTGACGAACTTCTGCCACAGCGGCTTCACTCGCTGCTGGAAGGCGGACTTGTCAACCGTGGTGACGGTGACGCCCTTGCTCTTGAGCTGGCTCATCGCCTGCTCCTCCGCCGCGACCGCCTGACCTCGCTGGTATTCCGTGGCCTGTCGCGCGGCGTCCATGAATCCTTGGCGGTGCTGCGACGGGATCTTGTTGTACGACGACTGACCGACGACCACGATAAGTGGGTTGAAGATGTGCTCGGTCAGCGCGAGGTGCTTGGCAAGCTCGTCCCACTTGTTCTGCAGGATGGTCGGCGCGTCGTGCCCGAGGCCGTCGATCAGCCCGGTCTGCAGCGACGTGTAGACCTCCGTAGTGGCAAGCGGCGTAGCCACAGCGCCCATCAGGTTGACGGTCTGGATGACCTCGGGGGCCTGCAGGGTGCGAATCTTGAGCTGCTGCAGGTCCGCCGGGCTGGTCACCTGCGGCTTGGTGAGCATGTTGCGGGCGCCGAAGTTGAACGCCCATCCGAGCGTCTTGACGCCAGCCTTGTCCTGCAGCGTGGTCGCCAACGTCGTGCCTGCGCCTGAATCAAGGGCGCTCCCGACCTGGTCCCAGCTGTCGAAGAGGTAACCCATGTCCAGCACGCCGAAGTCCGGCGCGACCTGCGACCAGATCGATGACCCGGAGATCATCATGTCCGCGGCACCCATCCGAAGCTGTTGCACCATCTTGGCCTCGTCGCCGAGCTGACTGTCCGGGAAGTAGTCCACGGTGACGGCGTCGCCGACGTTCTTCTTCAGCGCCTGCTGGAAGCGGCCGAACCACGCGCTGTGCGCGTTGCCCGGCTGGCCGGACATGGACGACGACATCTTGAGTGTGACGCCGCCAGCACCGCTGCTACTCGCTCCGGCGCCGCACGCCGCGAGCAGCGGAGCACCGGCGACGGCAAGCGCAGCACCCGATCCGAACTTGAGGAACGACCTTCGTGACGTTGATCGGTCGACCATCGCGCATCTCCTAGGTTTCATCGAGCCCCTCGAGCGCCGACGCATATGGGCGTCCAACGCACGTAACCGGTTACGCAAATGTGCGGCAAAGACATGGTTTCGCGGCGACGCAAGCTGCTCGATCCAAAGGAACAGGCGGCAGAATACGCCCCACACTACGGCGAGAGGCGGGGGTTGTGAGGTGCGTCATGCTAGCGAACCGGTTACGTAACGACAAGGGGTCATCCCCCGTTTGTCACGAAGCGCGGACGAGCGTTCGCATGCCCCGCAGCGGGGCATCGGGCCGTCCGTGTGCTCCTCGAAGCCGGCTCCAGCCGAGTGCTCCCCTGACGATCTGCGACTCAGGACTGTCAGTCGGCGCCAGCGGTGACGCCACGAGACGCACCCCCGCGAACAGCTCGTCGACTCCTCGGTTGTTCGCGCGAGGCGACGCAATCCGTCGGGGCTCCTACCCCACAGCTCCCCGGCCGGTCGGTCGGACAGGTCCAGACGACGAAGAGGGGCCCCTGACCAGCATCCGCTGGCCAGGAGCCCCTCTTCTCAGTCCGTGGCAGGTGAAGGATTCGAACCTTCGAAGGCAAAGCCGACGGATTTACAGTCCGCTCCCATTGGCCGCTCGGGCAACCTGCCTCGGGTGTCGCGCGGGCTCCCGTTTGGTCCTCCGACGACGAGGCGAAAGAATAGCGCAGCCCCCGCGCGTGGTGAAAACGCCGGGGTCTCTCGAACCGCAGCACCCGCTGACCGCATGTGGAGGAGCACCATGGCCGACTCGTCGTTCGACATCGTGAGCAAGATCGACCGCCAGGAGGTCGACAACGCGCTCGGCCAGACCGCCCGCGAGATCTCCACCCGCTTCGACTTCAAGGGCACCGGCGCCTCGATCGAGTGGGCCGGCGAGCACGCCATCGAGATCGCGGCCTCCGCCGACGACCGAGCCAACGCGGTCCTCGACGTCTTCAAGGGCAAGCTGGTCAAGCGCGACGTGAGCCTGAAGGTCCTCGACGCCTCCGAGCCGCGGCCGTCGGGCCAGCAGAGCAAGATCTCGATCACGCTCAAGGAGGGCATCAGCTCCGAGGACGCCAAGAAGGTCTCGAAGCTGATCCGCGACGAGGGCCCCAAGGGCGTGAAGGCGCAGATCCAGGGCGACGAGCTGCGGGTCTCCTCCAAGAAGCGCGACGACCTGCAGGCCGTCATCGCCCTGGTCAAGGCCCAGGACTACGACTTCGCGGTGCAGTTCACGAACTACCGGTGAGCGAGCGCAGCGAGCGAGATCGGTAGTTCGGGGAGCGCCCGCGTCAACCAGCGCCGACTCGGCGATCGCCGTACGTCCGGCGACGTCCCCCCGCCCCCGTGACCTCCGTCCCTGTCGGCCCGCCACTGCGGCGGCCCAGCGTGGAGGTAGGGCAGCGGTCCCACGTGCGGGCCGACCCGGGGAGCGCGATCATGGCCGTACGACGCAGACTGGCCGCACTGCTGGCTCCGGCGGTGGCCGCCGGACTCATGGCGACGCCGCTCGCCGGCACCGCCCCCGCCGCCGGCGCGGCCGCCGCCGAGCATCCCTCGCGGGCCGTCTTCCACGACGGGCGCGGGGACGTGTGGCGCGAGGACCCCAAGACCGAGACGTCGGTGCGGCTGCACCACTACCCGCGGGCGGACGAGACCCGGGTGGTTCTTCGCCACGGCGCGTCAGCGATCACGGTCCGCGCCCGGTTCGTCGACCTCCAGCCGGTCGGCACCCACAACTTCTGGGTGCACCTGCGCACCCGCGCCTACCAGTGGGACGCGGTCGTCATGTCCACGCCCGGTCACCGCGCCAGCCAGCGCTACTTCCAGGGCGACGACGGCGCCAAGCGGTGCGTCGGATTCACCCGGACCATCAGCTACAGCGACAACTTGGTGACGATGCGCATCCCGAACAGCTGCATCCACGATGCCCGGTGGGTGAAGCTCGGGCTGTTCAACCAGCTCTCCTACGGCAAGAAGGGCCCGACCTACTACGACAACGCGCTGACGCACCAGCAGTGGGGCGGGCGGCCGCCCAAGCTCTACGCACCGTCGGCCTGAGGCCCGGGCCCGGGCGGTCCGGGCCCGCCGTACCGCACCCCCCGGGGCGTCAACCTGCGCCGACTCGGCGTGCTCCCGCGTCAACCTGCGCCGACTCGGCGTGCCCCCGCGTCAACCTGCGCCGACTCGGCGGCGCTCAGCCCGCGACGGACCGCATGGCAGGAACCGTGACCGCACCGGTGGCGGGCGTCAGCCACACCGGCATCCCCTCGACCAGCCCGATGGCCCGCGCGAGGGTGCGGGTCACCACGACCGTGACGACCTCACCGTCGTCGGTGAGCGCGGTCACCCGGACCTCGAAGCCGACCCGCAGCACCCGGCTCACCCGGGCCTCCACGGCTCCGGCGAGGTGCGGCACGGTCGCCAGGTCGATGTCGTGCGGTCGCAGGCTGACGCCGCCCAGCCGGGTCACCTCGCCGAGGAAGCCCATGACGAAGTCGTTGGCCGGCTCGTCGTACAGCTCGTCGGGTGACCCGACCTGCTCGACCCGACCCTCGTTGATCACCACGAGCTCGTCGGCGACCTCGAGGGCCTCCTCCTGGTCGTGGGTGACGAAGACCGTGGTCACCTGCACCTCGTCGTGCAGCCGGCGCAGCCAGTCGCGCAGCTCCTTGCGGACCTTCGCGTCCAGCGCGCCGAACGGCTCGTCGAGCAGCAGCACCGTCGGCTCCACCGCGAGCGCCCGCGCCAGCGCCATGCGCTGTCGCTGACCGCCCGAGAGCTGGGAGGGCAGCCGGTGGGCGAACTGCTGCAGGTGCACCAGCCGCAGCAGCTCGTCGACGCGCTCGGCGATCTCGGTCTTGGGGCGCTTCCTGATCTCCAGGCCGAAGGCGACGTTCCTGGCCACCGACATGTGCTTGAAGACCGCGTAGTGCTGGAAGACGAACCCCACGTTGCGCTTCTGCGGCGCCAGGTGCGTGGCCTCGTTCCCCTCGATGGTGACGGTGCCGCTGTCCGCGGAGTCCAGCCCGGCGATGATCCGCAGCAACGTCGACTTCCCACCACCCGAGGGGCCCAGCAGCGCGGTCAGCTGGCCCGTCGGCAGCGAGACCGACACGTCGTCGAGGGCGACGAAGTCGCCGAACCGCTTGTTGACTCCCTGGATCTCGATGCTCACTTCTTGCCTTCCTTCGGGCGGATCAGGGCGACGACCACGAGGCACAGCACGGCCGCGAGGACGAGCAGGAACGACACGGAGTACGCCGTGTCCTGCTCGAAGCCCTGGTACTTCTGCTGGACGAGGACGGTCGCCACCTGGGTCTCGCCACCGACGTTGCCGGCCACCACCTTGATCGCGCCGAACTCGCCGAGGGCGCGGGCGAGGCTGAGGACCACGCCGTAGACGACCGCCCAGCGGATGCCGGGCAGGGTGATCCGCCAGAAGGTCTGCCAGGCGTTGGCGCCGAGGCTGCGGGCGGCCTGCTCCTGGTCGTCACCGAGCTCCTCGAGCACCGGCACGATCTCGCGGATCACCAGCGGCAGGATCACGAAGCAGGTCGCCATGACCATGCCCGGCCGCGCGAAGACGACCTGCAGGCCGTGGGCCTCGAGCCACGGTCCGAACCAGCCGAACCGGCCGTTGTAGACCAGCACGAGGGCGAGGCCGACCACGACGGGTGAGACCGACAGCGGCAGGTCGATGAGCACCGAGAGCACCCGCCGGCCGACGAACCGCTGCCGGACCAGGAGCAGCGAGATGCCCACCCCGAAGACCGTGTTGATGACGACCGCCGCCACCGCGACCTGCCCGGTGAGCTGCAGCGCGTGGACGACGTCGGGGTCGGCCAGCGCCACCTGGATACCGGTCAGGCCGTTGGCGAACGTGTTCTTCACGAGGTACGCCGTGGGCCAGACCAGCAGCATGAACAGGTAGCCCACGACGACGGCCCGAAGGACCCACTTCACGACCGGCGAGCCGGTGCCGACGGCGGTGCTGGTGCTAGCCACGACGCGCCACCCGCCGCTGCACCAGGTCCAGCACGACGATCGCGAGCAGCGCGATCACCAGCATGATGGTGGCCACGGCCGCGGCCGCCGCCAGGTTGCCGCCCTCGAGGAACGAGAACAGCCGCACCGAGACGACCTCGGTCCGGCCGGGCAGGTTGCCGCTGATGAGCAGCAGCGAGCCGTACTCGCTGATCCCCCGGGCGAACGACAGCGCCGCGCCGGCGAAGATCGCCGGCACCAGCGCCGGGAGGATCACCCGCCGGAAGGTCGCGATCCGGCCGGCCCCCAGGGAGGCGGCCGCGTCCTCGGCGTCGGTGTCGAGCTCCTCGAGCACCGGCTGGACCGTGCGCACGACGAACGGCAGGGTCACGAAGCCCATCGCCAGCAGCACTGACCAGCGGGTGTTGTTGACCGAGACCCCGATCGGGCTGTCGGTGCCGTAGACGGAGAGCAGCACGAGCCCGACGACGATGGTGGGCATCGCGAACGGGATGTCGATCAACAGGTCCAGCAGGCCCATCCCCCGGAACCGGTCGCGGACCAGCATCCAGGCGATCGCCGTGCCCATCACCATGTTGAGCGCGGTGACGGCGAGCGCCGACAGCACGGTCAGCTGCAGCGCCGAGCGGGTCTGGTCGCTGGTGAGAACGTGCTCGAAGGTCGACCAGCCGCCACCGGCGGCCTTGACGACGATCGCGGAGAGCGGGATCAGGACCAGCAGGCTGAACCAGACCATAGCCACGCCGAGCCCGAGGCCCGACGTCACGGACAGGGAGGAAGCGGAGCGGGCCGAGCGGCGCGGGTGCGCCGGTCGACCGTCCGCCACGGCGGAGGCGGTGGCAACCGGGGAGGCCATGGCTACTGGCCCACCGACGACTGGAGCTTCGTGAGGATGCCCATCGGCGCGCCGTCGGTGCCGTCGCCGAAGAACTTGTCGTTCGCCACGTCCCAGCCGCCGAAGTCCTTCTCGATGGTCAGCAGCTTGGCGGGCTCCGGGAACGGGTGGCTCGGGTCGTTGGCTCCCTCGACCGTCACGTCGCCGACGTCGGTCAGCGGCCGGTAGCCGGTCTCGGCGTACAGCTTCTGTCCCTCCTCGCTCTTCTGGAAGTCCATCCAGGCCTTGGTGGGCTTGGAAGCGTCCTTCGTGAGCGCGCAGGGGTTCTGGATCAGGATCGAGGAGTCCGGCACGACGTAGTCGAAGTCGGTGCCGCTCTGGCGGGCCAGGATCGCCTCGTTCTCGTAGGAGAGCAGGACGTCGCCGGTCCCCTGGGTGAAGGCGGTCGTGGCGTCGCGGCCGCTGTCGGGCAACGCGGCGACGTTGCCGAAGAAGGCCTTCATGTACTTCTCCGCGTCGGCCTGGCTGCCGCCGTCGGCGATGACAGAGCCGTACGCCGCGAGCAGGTTCCACTTCGCGGAGCCCGACGAGGCGGGGTTCGGCGTGACGATGCCGACGCCCGGCTTGGTGAGGTCCGACCAGCTGGCGATGTGCTTCGGGTTGCCCGGCTTGACGACCATGACGACGATCGACTGCGAGCACATGCCGTCGGTGGCGTTGTCCTTCCAGTCCTTGGCCACGATGCCGGCGTCCACGAGCCGGGTGACGTCCGGCTCGAGCGACAGGTGCACCTCGTCGGCGTCCTGCCCGGCCGCCACCGCGCGGCTCTGGTCGCCGGACGCGCCGTACGACTCCTTGAACGCGACGCCCTTGCCGGGGTCGGTCTGGCCGAAGGCCTTGATGAGCTCGGCATTGGCCTGCTCGAGCACGGAGTAGCCGACCACGTTGACCGTGGAGGCCGAGTCCGCGCTCGAGGAGCCGGAGCAACCCGTCAGGGCGAGCAGTCCGGCGGCCGCCCCCGTGGCTGCGGCGATCGTGATCGTCCTCTTCATCGCTCTCTCTCTTTCCGTCCGGGGCCGTCGTCGAGCGCGGCCCAAGTAGCTAATGTCTATCATCCTAGGTGACTTTACCAACTAAGTGCACTTTTCCGCGTGTCACGGATCACGGGTCCAGTGAGGGAGACGGGTCGGAAGCGCGCAGCGGCCCGACTATCGTGGGAAGCCGGTCAGCTCAGCAGCGAGGGAAGTGGCGCGTGGTGTCCAAGCAGGTCAAGCAGCTCGACCGGGTGATCATCCGGTTCGCGGGCGACTCCGGCGACGGCATGCAGCTGACGGGCGACCGCTTCACCCAGGAGTCGGCCGCCTTCGGCAACGACCTGCAGACGCTGCCCAACTTCCCCGCCGAGATCCGCGCTCCCCAGGGCACGCTTCCGGGCGTCTCGTCGTTCCAGGTGCACTTCGCCGACCACGACATCCTCACCCCCGGCGACGCCCCCGACGTGCTGGTCGCGATGAACCCGGCGGCGCTGCGGGCCAACCTCGACGACCTGCCCAAGGGCGCGACGATCATCGTCGACACCCACGACTTCACCGGCCGCAACCTCACCAAGGCCGGCTACGCCGAGAACCCGCTCGAGAACGACTCGCTGGCCGACTACGCCCTGCACCCCGTAGACCTCACCGGCCTGACCGTGGCCGCGGTCAAGGAGTTCGGGCTGTCCCGCAAGGACGCCGCCCGGGCCAAGAACATGTTCGCGCTCGGGCTGCTGTCGTGGATGTACGGCCGCCCGGTCGAGTCGACCATCAGCTTCCTCGAGCGCCGCTTCGCCAAGGTCGCCGACATCCGCGACGCGAACATCACCGCGTTCAAGTCCGGCTGGAACTTCGGCGAGACCACCGAGGCGTTCGCGGTCTCCTACGAGATCAAGCCGGCCCCGATGCCGGCCGGCACCTACCGCAACATCACCGGCAACCTCGCGCTGGCCTACGGCCTCGTGGCCGCGGGCGTCCGGTCGGGACTGCCGGTCTTCCTGGGCTCCTACCCGATCACGCCGGCCTCCGACATCCTCCACGAGCTGAGCAAGCACAAGGCCTTCGGCGTCACCACGTTCCAGGCCGAGGACGAGATCGCCGGCGTCGGCGCCGCGATCGGCGCCTCCTTCGCGGGCAGCCTCGGGGTCACCACGACCTCCGGCCCCGGCATCGCCTTGAAGTCCGAGGCGATCGGCCTGGCCGTGATGACCGAGCTGCCGCTGCTCGTCGTCGACGTCCAGCGCGGCGGCCCGTCGACCGGCCTGCCGACCAAGACCGAGCAGGCCGACCTGCTGCAGGCGATGTTCGGCCGCAACGGCGAGGCGCCGGTGCCGATCGTCGCGCCCCAGTCCCCCGGCGACTGCTTCGACGCCGCCCTAGAGGCGGCGCGGATCGCGGTCACCTACCGCACCCCGGTGATGCTGCTGTCCGACGGCTACCTCGCCAACGGCTCCGAGCCCTGGCGGATCCCCGAGGTGGACGAGCTGCCCACCATCGACCCGGCGTTCGCCACCGGCCCGAACCACGAGTCGGTCGGCAAGGACGGCTCGACCACGGAGGACTTCTGGCCGTACCTCCGCGACCAGGACACGCTGGCCCGGCCCTGGGCGGTGCCGGGCACCCCCGGCCTCGAGCACCGGATCGGTGGGCTCGAGAAGGGCGACGGCCACGGCAACATCTCCTACGACCCGGCCAACCACGACCTGATGGTCCGCACCCGCCAGGCCAAGGTCGACCGGATCGCGGAGTCGCTGCCGCCGACCGAGGTCGACGACCCCAGCGGCCGCGCGAAGGTGCTGGTGCTGGGTTGGGGCTCGACGTACGGTCCGATCGGCGCCGGCGTACGCAGGGTCCGCAAGGCCGGCTACGACGTCGCCCAGGTCCACCTGCGCCACCTCAACCCGTTCCCCAAGGACCTCGGCGAGATCCTGGCGCGCTACGACAAGGTGCTCGTGCCCGAGATGAACCTCGGGCAGCTCGCGCTGCTGCTGCGCGCGAAGTACCTCGTCAACGCCATCGGCTACAACCACGTCCGCGGGCTGCCGCTCAAGGCCGCCGAGCTGGCCGAGGCGATCGGCGAGCTGGTCGCCCGGGCCGAGGGCGTCGACGTCAACCTGGTCGCCTCGGCGACCGACTCCGCGGAGGTAGGACAGTGAGCACCCCGACCACCGGCACCGAGCTCCCCTTCCCGGCGGTGCGGACCGGCACCGAGCTGGTCCCGACCAGCGACGAGACCCAGACCGGCAAGGACTACACCAGCGACCAGGAGGTGCGCTGGTGCCCCGGGTGCGGTGACTACGCCGTGCTGAAGGCCGTGCAGGGGTTCCTGCCCGACCTCGGGCTGCGCCGCGAGAACATCGTGTTCGTCTCCGGCATCGGCTGCTCCTCCCGGTTCCCGTACTACCTCGACACCTACGGCATGCACTCGATCCACGGGCGGGCGCCGACGATCGCGACCGGCATCGCCACCGCGCGCGAGGACCTGTCGGTGTGGGTGGTCACCGGGGACGGCGACGCGCTCTCGATCGGCGGCAACCACCTGATCCACGCGCTGCGCCGCAACGTGAACATGACGATCCTGCTGTTCAACAACCGGATCTACGGGCTGACCAAGGGCCAGTACTCCCCCACCTCCGAGGCCGGCAAGATCACCAAGTCCACCCCGATGGGCTCGGTGGACCACCCGTTCAACCCGGTCTCGCTGGCGCTGGGCGCCGAGGGCTCGTTCGTGGCCCGCACCATCGACTCCGACCGCAAGCACCTCACCTCGGTACTCTCGGCCGCGGCCGCCCACCGCGGCACGTCGTTCGTGGAGATCTACCAGAACTGCCCGATCTTCAACGACGGCGCGTTCGACGCGCTCAAGGGCCCCGACACCAAGGCCGACGCGATCATCCCGCTCGTCCACGGCGAGCCGATCCGCTTCGGCGCTCCGGACGAGTCCGGGAAGGGTGCCCGGGGCCTGGCCCGCGACCCGAGGACCGGCGGGGTCGAGGTGGTCGACGTGTCCGAGGTGGGCGAGGACGCGCTGCTGGTCCACGACGCGCACAACCCGGACCCGTCGACCGCGTTCTCGATCTCGCGGCTGACCGATGCGGGCTACCTCAACCAGTCGCCGATCGGCATCTTCCGCCAGGTCGAGCGCCCGTCGTACGACGACCAGGCGCGCGCGCAGGTGCGGACCGCACGCGACGCGGTGCAGGGCGACGCGACCTCGCGGCTCGCGGCGCTCATCTCGGGCGGCGATACCTGGACCGTCGTCTGAGCGGAGCCGCTGTCCGGATATCCTGATCCGCATGGGGGACGCGCGCCGGGGACTGCTGCTGGGAGTCGCGGCCTACACGATGTGGGGCGCCTTCCCGCTCTACTGGCCGCTGCTGGAGCCCGCCGGCGCGTTCGAGATCCTCGCCCACCGGATGCTGTGGTCGCTGGTGACCATGGGCGTGCTCGTGGTCGCGCTGCGGCGCCGGGATCGGGTCCGTGCCCTGGTGACCGACCGCCGTCGGCTGGGCCTCCTCACCCTCGCCGCGGTGGTGGTGTCGGTGAACTGGGGCACCTACATCTGGGGGGTCAACCACGGCCGGGTCGTCGAGACCTCGCTGGGCTACTTCATCAACCCCCTCGTCACCGTGCTGATGGGCGTGCTGATCCTGCGCGAGCGGTTGCGGCCGCTGCAGTGGCTGGCGATGGCCGTCGCCGGCGCCGCGGTGGGCGTGCTCAGCGTCGACTACGGCCGACTGCCCTGGATCGCGCTGATCCTGGCGTTCTCCTTCGGCAGCTACGGGCTGGCGAAGAAGTTCGCCAACGCCCCGGCCGTCGAGAGCCTGGCGGTCGAGACCACGGTGATCGCCCCGTTCGCCGCGCTCTACATCGCCTGGCTGGCTGCCCACGGGCAGTCGAACTTCGGCAACCACGGGGTCGGGCACGCGCTGCTGTTCCTCACCACCGGCGTCGTCACCGCCGTGCCGCTCATCTGCTTCGGCGGGGCGGCGATCCGGGTGCCGATGGTGACCCTCGGCCTGCTGCAGTACCTCGCGCCGATCTTCCAGTTCGCACTCGGCGTGCTCTGGTTCCACGAGGACATGCCCGCCGGCCGCTGGTTCGGCTTCGGGCTGGTCTGGATCGCCTTGGCGCTGTTCACCGTCGAGGCGGTCACCCACCGCCGCCGCCAGCTCCGCCTCGCTGTCGAGGCCAGCGCCGTCTGACCCGTTGAGTTGGGCCCCGCACCGCGTTCAGTGGGGCCGAGTCCCGGCGGGGGGCCCAACTCACACCGGCGGGAGGCCCAACTCAACGGGTGGGGGGCCCAACTCACACCGGCGGGGGGCCCAACTCACACCGGCGGGGGGCCCAACTCAACGGGTCAGGTGGAGCGGATCGCGACGATGTCGGCGAAGGCCTCGAGGGCGTCCCGGACGGGGCCGGCGGGCAGGGCGGTGAGCAGCGCCTTGGCCTCCTGGGCGCGGGCCACGACGTAGGCGCGGGCCTCGTCCATCGCGGGGTGCTTGCGCAGCAGGCCGAGGGCCTCGGCGTGCCGGGCGTCGTCGCTGAGGTCGGCGGCGAGCAGCTCGAGCAGCCGGGCGTCGGCCGGGTCGGTGGAGGCCCGGGCCATCAGCACCGGCAGCGTCGGCACGCCCTCGCGGAGGTCGGTGCCGGGCGTCTTGCCGGACTCGCCGGACTCCGAGGCGATGTCGAGGATGTCGTCGGAGAGCTGGAAGGCGCAGCCCACGATCTCGCCGTACGACGTCAGCGCCTCCTCGACCTCCCGGGTGGCGCCGCCGAACCGGGCGCCGTAGCGGGCGGAGGTCGCGATCAGCGACCCGGTCTTGCCGGCGACCACCTCGAGGTAGTGCGCGAGCGGGTCCTCGCCCGGCCCCGGCTGCACGGTCTCGAGGATCTGGCCCTCGACGAGCCGGGTGAAGGTCCGCGCCTGGATCCGGACCGCGTCCGCGCCGAGCTCGGCGGTGAGCTCGGAGGACTTCGAGAACAGGAAGTCGCCGGTGAGGATCGCGACGTGGTTGTCCCACCGGGCGTTCGCCGAGACCGCGCCGCGGCGCAGCTCGGCCTCGTCCATGACGTCGTCGTGGTAGAGCGAGGCGAGGTGGGTCAGCTCCACGACACAGGCGGCGGTGACGACCTCCTCGGAGTCCGGGTGCTCCCCCGCCTCCGCGGCCAGCAGCACCAGCAGCGGCCGGAACCGCTTGCCGCCCGCGGTCATCAGGTGGCTCGCGGCCGTGGTCACGAAGCCGGCGCGGCTGCGGACGTGCCCCTCGAGGGCGTCCTCGATCACGGTCATGCGCTCGCGCAGCCGGGTCGCCAGCGCCTCGTCCGTCACAGGCAGCGCGAGTCCGGCCGCGGCAGATCCAGTCATCACCTGACGAATTGTCCCGCATGCGCGGCCAGGTCGAGAACCGGGCCGGGCACGATGCCCAGGACGAGCGTCGCCAGCGCGCCGACCGCGATCGTGCCGCTGGTCAGCAGCGAGGGCCTGGCCACCGCCGCAACCTCGCCGGCCGGACCGGAGGTGTCACCGTCGACGAAGAACATCAGCACGATCACGCGGACGTAGAAGAACACCGCCACGATGCTGCACAGCACCGCCGCGATCACCACCGGCCAGGCGCCCGCGGCCAGGGCCACGGTGAAGACCGCCCACTTGCCGATGAAGCCGGCGGTCAGCGGGATGCCGGCCATCGAGAGCAGGAAGAACGCGAACAGCGCGCCCAGCAGCGGCGACCGCCGACCGAGACCGGTCCAGCGGGCGAACGACGTGGCCTCGCCGCCGGAGTCCCGCACCAGCGTGACCACCGCGAACGCGCCGACCATCGCGAAGCCGTAGGTGGCCAGGTAGAACATCACCGCCTGCAGCGAGGTGATCTGGCCGGGCGCGAGGTCGGTGACGCTCTGCACGCCGAGGACGCCGGTGAGCAGGAAGCCGGTGTGGGCGACCGAGGAGTAGGCGAGCATCCGCTTCATGTCGGTCTGCACGACCGCGAGCACCGCGCCCACGACCATGGTCAGGATCGCGATGATCCACAGCATCGGCTGCCAGGACCAGCGCTCGGAGCCGAACGCGACGTAGAACAGCCGGAGCATCGCGCCGAAAGCCGCGATCTTGGTGCAGGCCGCCATGAACGCGGTGACCGCGGTCGGGGCGCCCTGGTAGACGTCGGGGGTCCAGGCCTGGAACGGCGCGGCGCCCACCTTGAACAGGACGCCCACGGACAGCATGCCGAGGCCGATCAGCAGCAGGCCCCTGTTCGCGACGTCGTTGCGGACCGCCTCGTTGATCACGCCGAGGTTCATCGAGCCGGCGAAGCCGTAGACCAGCGCGACGCCGTAGAGGAAGAAGCCGGAGGAGAACGCGCCGAGCAGGAAGTACTTCATCGCCGCCTCCTGGCTGAGCAGGCGCCGGCGCCGGGCCAGCCCGCAGAGCAGGTAGAGCGGCAGCGAGAGCACCTCGAGCGCGACGAACATCGTCAGCAGGTCGCCGGCGGCCGGGAACAGCATCATGCCGCCGAGGGCGAACATCAGCAGCGGGTAGACCTCGGTGTGGTCCAGGCCGCGCGCCGACGCCTCCCGCTCGGCGTCCGAGCCCGGCAGCGTGGCGGCCTGGCCGGCGAACGAGGACAGCCCGCCCTCGAGCCGCTTCTCGGCGAACAGCAGCACGCCGCCGATCGCGAAGACGAGGAGCAGGCCCCAGAAGAACACGGTGGGCCCGTCCATCA
Organism: Nocardioides panaciterrulae; assembly: GCF_013409645.1. Taxonomy (NCBI): domain Bacteria; kingdom Bacillati; phylum Actinomycetota; class Actinomycetes; order Propionibacteriales; family Nocardioidaceae; genus Nocardioides; species Nocardioides panaciterrulae. Next base: position 3,735,783 of record NZ_JACCBG010000001.1, read on the forward strand.
CGATGGTGCCCTGGGCGGCGATCAGGCCGCGGGCGACGCCGCCGCCGAGGGAGTGCAGGTGGGCCCCGACCAGGCAGGTGCCGACCAGGGCGACGACCAGGCCGGCCAGCGTGAGCACGACCTGGACCGCGTAGCGGCGCTCGCGAGGCAGGAACGCCTCCACGAGCACGCCGACGCACGCCACCCCGAAGACCACGAGGATCGGCCACAGCTGGGCGTACTCCAGGTGCGGCTTGGCGAAGCCCGTCCCGGTCACGAGAGCCATCACGGATGCGTTCACTGCGGGCCTTCCTGCGCCTTCTCTCCCGCCGCCGGTACGACGGGGGCCTGGTCGCTCACGCCCGCGTGCTGCAGCAGCGTGGTGACCGTGGGGTTGCTGACGTCGAGCAGCGGCATCGGGTAGAAGCCGAAGAGCACCAGGGCCAGCACCAGCGGCGCGACCGAGCCGATCTCGCGGCGGTTCAGGTCGGGGGTCTCCTCGACCCCCGGCACCCCGGGCCCGGTCATCGTGCGCTGATACATCCACAGCACGTAGATCGCGGCCAGCACGATGCCGGTGACGGCCACCGCGCCGACCCACCAGTGGTAGTCGAACGCCGAGATCAGCACCAGGATCTCGGAGACGAACTGGCTCAGCCCCGGCAGGCCGAGGGTCGCGAGACCGGCCACGAGGAACAGCCCGGCCAGCACCGGTGCGGACTTCTCGACGCCGACGATCCGGCGGATCGAGGCGGTGCCGCGCCGGCGGATCAGGTAGCCCGCCAGCAGGAACAGCGCGGCGGTGGCGATGCCGTGGTTGACCATGTAGAGGATCGAGCCGGAGGCGCCCTGGGTGGTGAACACGAAGATGCCCAGGGTGATGAAGCCGAAGTGGCTCAGCGAGGTGAGCCCGATCAGCCGCAGCAGGTCGTCCTGGCCGATGGCCAGCAGCGCGCCGTAGACGATCGAGATCAGCGCCAGCGTCACCACCACCGGGGTCGCCCACTGCGAGGCGTTCGGGAAGATGCCCAGGCAGTAGCGCAGCATCCCGAAGGTGCCGATCTTGTCGAGCACGCAGACCAGCAGCACGCTGGTGCCGGGGGTCGCGCGCTGCGTGGTGTCGGCCAGCCAGGTGTGCAGCGGGAACAGCGGCGCCTTGACGGCGAACGCGATGAAGAACCCGGCGAACAGCCAGCGCTCGGCGCCGGTGCCCATGTCCAGGCTGCTCAGGTCCGAGAGCAGGTAGGACGGCTTCCCGGCCTGCGCGGAGACGACGTAGAGGCCCAGCACCGAGGCGAGCATCACCAGGCCGCCGCCGAGCTGGTACATCAGGAACTTCAGCGCGGCCATCGCCCGGCCCTCGCGGCCGAACCCGCCGATGAGGAAGTACGCCGGGATCAGCGTGGCCTCGAAGAACACGTAGAACAAGAACACGTCGGTCGCGGAGAAGACCATCAGCGAGAACGACTCCAGCGCCAGCGCCCAGCCGAAGAACGCCGCGGGGTTGCGGTCGTCGGCGTCGTGCCACGAGGCGACCACCACGATCGGCGTCAGCACGGCGGTGAGCAGGATCAGCAGCAGGCCCAGGCCGTCGACACCGAGCGCGTAGTGCACCCCCAGCGCGGGGATCCACGCGTGCTGCTCGGTCAGCTGCATGCCGCCGCCGGTGTCGTACTGCGCGGCGATCACGATCGCGACCACCAGCGTCAGCAGCGAGACGCCCAGCGCCAGCTGCTTGGACAGCACCGGCCCCCGGGTCCGCGGGAGGAAGGCCACCAGCAGGGCGCCGACGAACGGCACCGCCACCAGCACGGTGAGCCACGGGAAGGAGGTCATGCGAGGTTCACCGCCAGGAGGGCCAGGACGACGATCAGCACGCCGCCGAGCAGGGACAGGGCGTAGGAGCGGACGAAGCCGTTCTGGACACGGCGCGCCTGGCCGGCGACCACGCCGATGGCGACCGGTCCCCCGGTGAGGGTGCCGTCGACGCCGTAGTGGTCGAAGGAGAGCAGCCCGGCGACGGTACGGCGGCCGGGCTCGACCACGAGCCCGTCGTTGATCGCGTCGCCGTAGAGGTCGTTGCGCGCGGCCCGGGTGACCCAGGAGACCCGCTGCGGCGCGATCCGGGGCACGTCTCTCTTGCCGACGAGGAACCAGGCCAGCGCGACCCCGACCGCCACCACGACCACCGCGATCGTCGTGACCGCCAGGGCCGGCAGCGGCGGCGCGTGCTCGACCGCGGTGCCGACGACCGGTGCGAGGAAGTCCTGGATCCAGTTGCCGATCAGCATCACGCCGCCGAGCGCCGACAGGGCCGCGAGCACGATCAGCGGGATCGTCATCACCTTCGGCGACTCGTGGGGGTGCACGTCGCGCTCCCACCGCTCCTCGGTGAAGAACGTCAGCAGCATCAGCCGGGTCATGTAGAAGCCGGTGATGCCGGCCCCGAGCAGCGCGAGCACGCCGACCAGCCAGTTCTGGGCCAGCGCGGTCTCGATGATCTTGTCCTTGGACCAGAAGCCTGAGAACCCCGGGAACCCGATGATCGCGAGGTAGCCCATCGCGAAGGTCAGGAACGTGACCGGCATGGCCTTGCGCAGCGCGCCGTAGTGGCGCATGTCGACGTCGTCGTCCATGCCGTGCATGACCGAGCCGGCGCCGAGGAACATGTTGGCCTTGAAGAACCCGTGGACCAGCAGGTGGAAGATCGCGAACGCGTAGCCGGCCGGGCCGAGGCCGGCGCCCAGCATCATGTAGCCGATCTGGCTCATCGTGGAGCCGGCCAGCACCTTCTTGATGTCGTCCTTGGCGCAGCCGATGATCGCTCCCCACAGCAGCGTGACCACCGCGACGACGACGACCGCGGTGCGCGCGTCGGGAGCGAGCGAGAAGACGAAGTTGGAGCGGACGACGAGGTAGACGCCCGCGGTCACCATGGTCGCCGCGTGGATCAGCGCGGACACCGGGGTCGGGCCCTCCATCGCGTCGAGCAGCCAGGCCTGCAGCGGCACCTGGGCGGACTTGCCGCAGGCGCCGAGCAGCAGCAGCAGGCCGAGCGCGGTCAGGGTGCCGGTCGAGGCCTGGTCGCTGTGCGCGCTGATCACGGTGAAGCTGGTGGAGCCGAAGGTCACGAAGAACAGCGCGATCGCCAGGGAGAGCCCCATGTCCCCCACCCGGTTGATCACGAAGGCCTTCTTGGCCGCGGCCGCCGCGGACGGCTTGTGCTGCCAGAAGCCGATGAGCAGGTACGACGCGAGGCCGACGCCCTCCCAGCCCAGGAACAGCCCCAGGTAGTTCTCCGAGAGCACCAGCATGAGCATGGCCGCGACGAAGAGGTTGAGGTAGCCGAAGAAGCGCCGGCGCCGGGGGTCGTGCTCCATGTAGCCGATCGAGTAGACGTGGATCAGCGAGCCGACGCCGGTGATCAGCAGCAGGAACAGCGCCGAGAGCGGGTCGTAGAGCAGATCCATCCGCGCGTCGAAGTGCCCGACCTGGATCCAGTCGTAGACGTGCTGGCTCACCGAGCGGTCGCCGGCGTCGCGGCCGAGCAGGCTCAGGAACATCACCAGGCTGATCACGAACGAGCCGATCGGCAGCAGCGTGGCCAGCAGGTGGCCCCAGCGGTCGGTGGCGCGGCCACCGAGCAGCAGCACCGCCGCCCCGAGCGCGGGGAGGGCGATCACCAGCCACATCAGGGTGAAGGCGCCGGTCGCGGACGCGGGGGCGACCACCGGGACGTGGACCGCCTCGAGTGCATACATCAGGGCGGGCTCCTTAGTACTTCAGCAGGCTCGCGTCGTCGACCGAGGCCGAGCGACGGGTCCGGAAGATGGTCATGATGATCGCGAGCCCGACCACCACCTCGGCGGCGGCCACGACCATGACGAAGAACGCCGCGACCTGGCCGTCGAGGTTGCCGTGCTGGCGGGAGAAGGCCACCAGCGCGAGGTTCGAGGCGTTGAGCATCAGCTCCACGCACATGAACACCACGATCGCGTTGCGGCGGGTCAGCACGCCCACGCTGCCGATCGTGAACAGGATGGCCGAGAGGACGACGTACGGCGTGACGCTCATGCGGGGGACTCCTCCTCCGTGGTCGCGGGGCTCGAGGCGTCGCGGCCGGCGTGCGGCGCGTCGCCGACCTGCTGCTGCAGCGCGCGCACGTCGTCGGCCAGCGCGGGCGCCGAGCGGACCGTGCCCCGGGCGGCCAGCACCCGGGAGACCGACGCCTCGGCGGCGGTGCCGTCCGGCAGCAGGGCCGGGGTGTCGACCGCGTTGTGCCGGGCGTAGACGCCCGGTGGCGGCAGTGGGCCGAGATGGGTGCCCTTCTCGGCGTAGTCGCGCATCCGCTGCGCGGCCAGGGACGCCTGGGTCGGCTTGGGCGTGAGCCGCTCCCGGTGGGCGAGCACCATCGCGCCGATCGCCGCGGTGATCAGCAGCGCGCTGGTGACCTCGAAGGCGAAGACGTAGCGGGAGAACAGGATCTGGGCGAGGGACTGGATGTTGCCGCCGGAGTTGGCCCGGTCGAGGCCGACGCCGGTGCCGAGCGAGATCTGGCCGAGGCCGATCACCAGCACCAGCCCGAGCAGCAGTCCACCCGCGATCGCGAGCACGCGCTGGCCGCGGATCGTCTCGACCACCGAGTCGGAGGCGTCCACGCCGACCAGCATCAGCACGAACAGGAACAGCATCAAGATCGCGCCGGTGTAGACGATGATCTGCACCGCGAACAGGAACGGCGCGTCGAGCACCGCGTAGAGCACCGCGAGGCTGATCATCACCACCGCCAGCAGCAGCGCGGCGTGCACGGCCTTGCGGACGAACAAGATGCCCAGGGCGGCGATCGTCATGATCGGCGCCAGGACCCAGAAGGCGGTCATGCGTGCGTCTCCTCGGTGGGCGCCTCTCGAGACGCCTCGTCCCTCGGCTCCTCGGCAACCACCGGCGCGGCGTAGGCGCCGCGGTAGTAGTCACCCTCGTCGGACCCCAGCCGCATCGGGTGCGGCGGCTGCTCCATCCCCGGCAGCAGCGGCGCCAGCAGGTCGGACTTCTCGTAGATCAGGTCCGCGCGGTTGTCGTCGGCCAGCTCGTACTCGTTGGTCATCGTCAGCGCGCGGGTCGGGCAGGCCTCGATGCACAGGCCGCACAGGATGCAGCGCAGGTAGTTGATCTGGTAGACGCGGCCGTACCGCTCCCCGGGGCTGAAGCGCTCGCCCTCCGGCAGGTCCGAGTTGGACGCGCCCTCGACGTAGATCGCGTCGGCGGGGCAGGCCCAGGCGCACAGCTCGCACCCGATGCACTTCTCGAGGCCGTCGGGCCAGCGGTTGAGCTGGTGCCGCCCGTGGAAGCGCGGGGCGGTCGGCATCTTCTCGAACGGGTACTGCTCGGTCACGACCTTGCGGAACATGGTCCGGAAGGTGACGCCGAAGCCCGCGACCGGGTCCCACAGCTGTTCCTTGAGGGTCCGGGCACCGGACTGGTTCTGGTCGGACGGGGCCATCAGATCTCCTCACCGGTGGCGGCGACGGTCGGTCCCGCCGGGAACGACAGCGGACGGGCCGCACCTCGCACCGCACCACCGGCGGGCATCGGCGGCACGGGGAACCCGCCGACCTGGCCGGAGGCCTCGCCGGGGCTCGGTGCGGCCTCCGGCTCGGTCTCCTCGCCGCCGACGAAGAACAGCACGAGGAAGAGCACCGCGAGGATGCCGATGCCGATCAGCAGCCAGCGCCGGTCGATGCCGCCGTCGAGGGTGACCGATCGGATCGTGGCCACCGCGACGATCCAGAGCAGCGAGACCGGGATCAGCCGCTTCCAGCCGAACGCCATGAACTGGTCGTAGCGCAGCCGGGGCAGGGTGCCGCGCAGCCAGATGAACAGGAAGATGAAGAACAGCACCTTGCCGAAGAACCAGATCAGCGGGACCCAGCCCTCGTTCGCTCCGTGCCAGAAGTGGCCGATCCCGAACGGCGCCGCCCAGCCGCCGAGGAAAAGCGTCGTGGCCAGCGCCGAGACCGTCGCCATGTTGATGTACTCGGCGAGGAAGAACAGCGCGAACTTCAGCGAGGAGTACTCGGTGTGGAAGCCGCCGACCAGCTCGCCCTCCGCCTCGGGCAGGTCGAACGGCGCGCGGTTGGTCTCCCCCACCATCGAGATCAGGTAGATGATGAACGACGGGGCGAGGATCAGGCCGTACCAGAACTTGTCCTGGGCCGCCACGATCTCCGAGGTCGAGATCGACTTGGCGTAGAGGAACACCGCGACCAGCGCGAGGCCCATCGCGACCTCGTAGGAGATCATCTGGGCGCTCGAGCGCAGCCCGCCGAGCAGCGAGTACGTCGAGCCGCTGGACCAGCCGCCCAGCACGATGCCGTAGATGCCGATCGAGGCGATCGCCATCACGAACAGCACCGCGACCGGCATGTCGGTCAGCTGCAGCGGCGTCCGGTGGCCGAAGAAGTCCACCTCCGGGCCGAACGGGATCACGCTGAACGTGACGAACGCAGGGACCGCGGCCAGGACCGGGGCCAGGAGGAAGACCACCTTGTCCGCCGCCGTCGGGATGATGTCCTCCTTCAGCGCCAGCTTGACGCCGTCGGCCAGGGACTGCAGCAGGCCGAAGGGACCGTGCACGTTGGGGCCGATGCGGTGCTGCATCCGGGCCACGACGCGGCGCTCCAACCAGATGTTGAACAGCGTGAGCAGCACCAGGACCAGGAAGATCGCGACGACCTTGATGATGATGATCCACCAGGGGTCGTGGCCGAAGTCAGCCGTCGTGGGGTAGTCGACCATGGGGACGATCCCCGCAACCGAGGCCAGGTGCATCACTGCGCCGCTCCCTTCAGCGTGACGGTGGATCCGGGCGAGGCGAGGCCGGCCAGCACCCCGGCGCCCGCCGAGTTGGCCGGCATCCACACGACGCCGTCGACCATGTCCTCGGCGACCTCCAGCGGCAAGGTGACCGAGCCGCGGTCGCCGGTCAGGGTGACGCCGTCGGCGACGGCCGCACCGAGGCCGGCGTACGTCCCCGGGCTGACCCGCGCGACGGCGGGTCGTGCCGTGGCCAGGAACGCCTTGTCACCGACCAGCATCGAGCCGTTGTCGATCATCAGCTTCCAGGTGGCCAGCCGCAGCCCGTCGCCGGACGGCGATACGGGCGGGGCCGCGGCAGGCGCGGTCTCCGGCGGCGCGACCCGCTCACCGTCCCAGGGGCCGAGCTCGTGCATCTGGGCGCGCGCCTCGGCGACGGTGCGGAAGCCCAGCGGGCGGCCCAGCTCCTCGGCGATCCCGGCCAGCGCCCGCAGGTCGGGCAGCGAGCGCGGGTCCTCGAGGACGGCGGCGAACTCGCGCGGGCGGCCCTCCCAGGTCACGAAGGTGCCGGCCTTGTCGGTGACCGGGGCGACCGGGAAGACCACGTCGGCGGCGCGGGTCACCTCGGTCTCGCGCAGCTCGAGGGCGACCACGAACGAGGCGGCCTCGAGCGCGGCCCGGGTCGCGGCCGGGTCGCTGGTGTCGTCGGGGTCGACGCCGCCGACGACCAGGCCACCCAGCTCGCCGGCGACCAGCGCCGCGACGATCGCGTCCGCGTCGCGTCCGGGCGTCTCGGGCAGGCCGTCGACGCCCCACGTGGTGGCGACGTCGACGCGCGCCGCGGGGTCGGCGACCGGGCGGCCGCCGGGCAGCAGGGTCGGCAGGCAGCCGGCCTCGAGCGCACCGCGGTCGCCCGCGCGGCGCGGCACCCAGGCCAGCCGCGCGCCGGTGGTGCGGGCCAGCCGGGCGGCCGCGGTCAGGGCACCCGGCGAGGTCGCGAGCCGCTCCCCGACCAGGACCACGCCGGTGGCGTCCAGGCCGAAGTCGGCGTGCGAGACCATCGCGTCGAGCGCGGCCGCCTCCTCCCCCGGGGCGGTGGCGACCAGCTGGCCGTTCATCTTGTGCAGCCCCCGGGTGGCGTACGGCGCGATCGCGACCACGCGGGTGCGGTGGTCCAGCGCGGCCTTGCGCAGCCGCAGGAAGATCGTGCCGGCCTCGTCCTCGGGCTCGAGGCCCGCCAGCACCACGGTCGAGGCGGCCTCGAGGTCGGCGTACGTCACGCCGCCGTCGCCGGGCCCGCGCAGCACCACCTCGGCGGCGAGGAAGTCGGTCTCCTCCTGCGAGAGCGGGCGGGACCGGAAGTCGATGTCGTTGGTGCCGAGCGCGACCCGGGCGAACTTGCTGTAGGCGTAGGCGTCCTCGGCGGTCACCCGGCCCCCGGTGAGCACCGCGACCCCGCCGGTGGTTCCCGAGGAGCCGAGGGACGAGGCGTCTCGAAGGGCCGCGCGCAGCCCGCGGGCGGCGACCGCGAAGGCCTCCGGCCACGACGCGGGACGCAGCTCGCCCCGGCCTCCGTCCGGCAGCGTCTCCCGCACCTGGGGGTAGGCCAGCCGGTCCGGCATCGTCGCGTAGGTGAAGGCGAACCGGTCCTTGTCGGTGAGCCACTCCTCGTTGACCTCGGGGTCGTTCCCCGCCAGGCGGCGCATCACCTTGCCGCGGCGGTGGTCGACCCGGATCGCCGCGCCGCAGGCGTCGTGCTCGGCCACCGAGGGCGTGGAGACCAGGTCGAAGGGCCGCGAGCGGAAGCGGTACTCGGCGCTGGTCAGCGCCCCCACCGGGCAGATCTGGATGGTGTTGCCCGAGAAGTAGGACTCGAACGGCTCCTTCTCGTAGATCCCGACCTGCTGCAGCGCACCGCGCTCGATGAGCGTGATGAACGGGTCGCCGGCGATCTGCTCGGAGAACCGGGTGCAGCGGGCGCAGAGCACGCAGCGCTCCCGGTCCAGCAGCACGTTGGCGGAGATGTTGATCGGCTTGGGATAGGTCCGCTTGACCCCGCCGTGGGCGGAGAAGCGCGATTCCGCGCGCCCGTTGGTCATCGCCTGGTTCTGCAGCGGGCACTCGCCGCCCTTGTCGCAGACCGGGCAGTCCAGCGGGTGGTTGACCAGCAGGAACTCCATGATCCCCTGCTGGGCCTTGTCCGCGACCGGGCTGGTGGCCTGGGTGTTGACGACCATGCCCTCGGCGACCGTGATGGTGCACGAGGCCTGCGGCTTGGGGAAGCCGCGGCCGTTGCCGGCGTCGGGGATGTCGACCAGGCACTGGCGGCAGGCGCCGACGGGCGCGAGCAGGGGGTGGTCGCAGAACCTCGGGATCTGCACGCCGACCTGCTCCGCCGCGCGGATCACCAGGGTGTCCTTCGGAACGCTGACCTCGACGCCGTCGATGGTGAGCGTCACGAGGTCGACGTCGGTCCTCTCCGGGGTGGTCGTCATCTCAGCGGGCTCCCACGGGTGCGAACACGGTGGAGGCGGCCGGGTCGAAGGGACAGCCGCCGTGGGTGAGGTGCGCGACGTACTCGTCGCGGAAGTACTTGATGGAGCTGGTGATCGGGCTGACCGCGCCGTCGGCGAGCGCGCAGAACGAGCGGCCGAGGATGTTGTCGCACTGGTCGAGCAGCAGCTCGAGGTCGTCCTCGCTGCCCTGGCCCCGCTCGAGAGCCGCGAGCACCTGCACCAGCCACCAGGTGCCCTCGCGGCACGGCGTGCACTTGCCGCAGGACTCGTGCTTGTAGAACTCCGTCCAGCGCAGCACCGCCCGCACGACGCAGGTGCTGTCGTCGAAGATCTGCAGCGCGCGGGTGCCGAGCATCGAGCCGGCCGCCCCCACCCCCTCGAAGTCGAGCGGCACGTCGAGGTGCTCGGCGGTCAGCATCGGCGTGCTCGAGCCGCCCGGCGTCCAGAACTTCAGCTCGTGGCCCTCGCGGATGCCACCGGCGAGGTCGATCAGCTCGCGCAGCGTGATGCCGAGCGGCGCTTCGTACTGGCCGGGCCTCGCGACGTGCCCCGAGAGCGAGAAGATGCCGAAGCCCTTGGACTTCTCGGTGCCCATCGAGGAGAACCAGTCGGCGCCGTTGGCGATGATGCTCGGCACCGAGGCGATCGACTCGACGTTGTTGATCACCGTCGGGCTGGCGTACAGCCCGGCCACCGCCGGGAACGGCGGCCGCAGCCGGGGCTGGCCGCGGCGGCCCTCCAGCGAGTCGAGCAGCGCGGTCTCCTCGCCACAGATGTAGGCGCCGGCGCCGGCGTGCACCACCAGCTCGAGGTCGTAGCCCGAGCCGTGGATGTTCGTGCCGAGGTGGCCGGCCAGGTAGGCCTCCTGGACGGCGCGCTGGAGGCGGCGTACGACGTGCAGCACCTCGCCGCGCACGTAGATGAACGCCCGGTTGGCGCGGATCGCGTAGGAGCTGATGATCACGCCCTCGACCAGCGTGTGCGGGCTGGCCATCATCAGCGGGACGTCCTTGCAGGTGCCCGGCTCGGACTCGTCGGCGTTGACGACGAGGTACTTCGGCCGCGGGTTGTCCTGCGGGATGAAGCCCCACTTCATGCCGGTCGGGAAGCCGGCGCCGCCGCGACCGCGCAGCCCGGACTCCTTGACCTCCTCGATGACCGCGGCCGGGTCCATGCCGAGGGCCTTGTCGAGGGCGCGGTAGCCGCCGCGGGCCTCGTAGGCCTCGAGGGTCCAGCTGCGCTCCTCGTCCCAGTTGTCGGTGAGGACCGGCGTCAGGGTCGCCACTTCGTTGCTCACTGGGCCTCCTGCCCCTTCTCGGGGTTGTCGACGTGCTTGGTGTCGGCCGGCGACTCGTCGACCTTCACCTCGCTCTCGGCCCGGGAGGTGTCGGCCTCCTCGGTGGCACCGGCGCGGTCCCCCGCACCGAGCTGCTGCGCCGAGCCGCCGCCGGCGTCGGGAGCGGTCCAGCCGCGCTCGCGCGCGATGCCCAGCCCGACCAGGGAGGCGGGCCCGGCCGCGGGTCCCTCGTCGGCGCGGTCGTCGGGGAAGCCCGCGAGCACCCGCTCGGCCTCGCGCCAGGTGCACAGCCGGGCCCCGCGGGTCGAGCTGACCTCGGCGCCGGCCCGCAGGTCGTCGACCAGCCGGGTGGCCGACTCGGGGGTCATGTTGTCCATGAACTCCCAGTTGACCGTCATCACCGGGGCGTAGTCGCAGGCGGCGTTGCACTCGATGTGCTCGAGGCTGATCCGGCCGTCGGCGGTGGTCTCGTCGTTGCCGATGTCGAGGTGGTCCTTGAGCCGCTCGAAGATCGCGTCGCCCCCCATCACCGCGCACAGCGTGTTCGTGCAGACCCCGACGTGGTAGTCGCCGACCGGGCGACGCTTGTACATCGTGTAGAACGTCGCCACGCCGCTGACCTCGGCGGCGGTCAGGCCGAGCAGTGCGGCGCACGCCTCGATGCCCTCGGGCGTGACCCGGCCCTGCACGGACTGCACGAGGTGCAGCATCGGCAGCAGGCCGGAGCGGGCCTCGGGGTAGCGCGCGGCGATCTGCCGCAGCTCGTCGTACGTGGCGTCGCTGAGCGCGCCGCCGGTCGAGCCTGTCGAGACCTCGGTCATCGGTCGACACCTCCCATGACGGGGTCGATGCTGGCGATCGCGACGATGACGTCCGCGACCATGCCGCCCTCGCTCATCACGCTCGTCGCCTGCAGGTTCGTGAACGACGGGTCCCGGAAGTGGGCCCGGAACGGCCGGGTGCCGCCGTCGGAGACGACGTGCGCCCCGAGCTCGCCGCGCGGCGACTCGATCGGCACGTAGGCCTGCCCGGCCGGGACGCGGAAGCCCTCGGTCACGAGCTTGAAGTGGTGGATCAGCGCCTCCATCGACTCGCCCATGATGTGGCGGATGTGGTCGAGGCTGTTGCCCATGCCGTCGCCGCCGACGGCGAGCTGGCTGGGCCAGGCGATCTTCTTGTCGGCGACCATGACCGGTGCGCCCTCGAGCCGGGCGAGCCGGTCGGCCGCCTGCTCGACGATCTTCAGCGACTCCCACATCTCGGCGAGCCGGATCCGGAAGCGGCCGTAGGCGTCGCAGGTGTCCCAGGTCTGGACGTCGAAGTCGTAGGTCTCGTAGCCGCTGTAGGGCTGGGTCTTGCGCAGGTCCCAGGGGTAGCCGGCGCTGCGCAGCACCGGGCCGCTCAGCCCGAGCGCCAGGCAGCCGGCCAGGTCGAGGTGGCCGACGCCGTCCAGGCGGGCCTTGAAGATCGGGTTGGCGTTGCAGAGCGCGGCGTACTCCGGCAGGCGCTTCTTCATCAGGGCGATGAAGTCGCGGATCTCGTCGAGCGCGCCGGGCGGCAGGTCCTGGGCGACGCCGCCGGGGCGGATGAACGCGTGGTTCATCCGCAGGCCGGTGATCAGCTCGAACAGGTCGAGCACGAGCTCGCGCTCGCGGAAGCCGATCGTCATCACCGTCAGCGCGCCGATCTCCATGCCGCCGGTGGCGATGCAGACCAGGTGCGAGGAGATGCGGTTGAGCTCCATGAGCAGGACCCGCATCACCTGGGCCTTCTCGGGGATGTCCTCCTCGATGTCGAGCAGCCGCTCGACGCCGAGCACGTAGGTCATCTCGTTGTAGAACGGGCTGAGGTAGTCCATCCGGGTGCAGAACGTGACGCCCTGCGTCCAGGAGCGGTACTCCATGCTCTTCTCGATGCCGGTGTGCAGGTAGCCGATGCCGCAGCGGGCCTCGGTGACCGTCTCGCCCTCCAGCTCGAGGATCAGGCGGAGCACACCGTGCGTCGACGGGTGCTGCGGACCCATGTTGACGACCACGCGCTCCTCGGCCTCGCCGCTGTCGGCGAGGCCCGCCACGATCTGGTCCCAGTCCTGGCCGGTGACCGTGAAGACGCGACCCTCGGTGGTCTCGCCGGTGCCGGCATACATGTCGTCGGTGGTCATGAGACATCACTCCGAGGAGCGGGGGAGGCCGCAAGGTCGTGGGCTGAGGCGTTGCGGAGGAGGAGAAGAACGTCGTGGGATGGCATCAGTTGTAGCTCCTCCGCTGGTCGGGCGGCGGGATGCTCCCGCCCTTGTACTCCACGGGGATGCCGCCCAGCGGGTAGTCCCTGCGCTGGGGGTGGCCCGGCCAGTCGTCGGGCATGAGGATGCGGGTCAGGGCCGGGTGCCCGTCGAAGACGATCCCGAACATGTCGAACGTCTCGCGCTCGTGCCAGTCGTTGGTCGGGTAGACCGCGACGATCGACGGGACGTGCGGGTCGGCGTCCGGGGCGGTGACCTCGAGCCGGATCCGGCGGTTGTGGGTCATCGAGAGCAGGTGGTAGACCGCGTGCAGCTCGCGGCCGCGGTCCTCGGGGTAGTGCACGCCGCTGACGCCCGAGCAGAACTCGAAGCGCAGCCGCTCGTCGTCGCGGAGCAGCCGGGCCACCGCAAGGAGGTCCTCGCGGCGCACGTGGAAGGTGATCTCGCCGCGGTGGATCACGACCGACTCGACCGCGTGCTCGAGGCCACCGCCCCGCAGGCCCTCCTCGAGGGCGTCGGCCACCTCGTCGTGCCAGCCGCCGAACGGCCGCTGCGCCGGGGTGGGGTAGACGATCGGTGCGACCAGGCCGCCGTACCCGCTGGTGTCGCCGGTGCCGCGGACCCCGAACATGCCGCGGCGCTCGCCGACCGCGTGCACCTGCCCGACGGGGGCGGGGACGTTCTCGTCGCCCAGCTCGGGGGCGCGCTGCTCGACGGCCCTGTCCTTCTCGGCGGCCTTCTCGACGCCCTTCTCGACGCCCTTGTCCTCGGGGCTCATCGCAGCAGGCCCTTCATGTCGGAGGTGGGCAGCGCCCGCAGCGCGTCGTTCTCCTGCTGCTCGACCTCGTGCCGGCGGTTGCTGCCGAGCTTCGCGTGCTGGACCTGGTCGTGGAGCTTGAGGATCGCGTCGATGAGCATCTCCGGGCGCGGCGGGCAGCCGGGGAGGTACATGTCGACGGGGACGACGTGGTCGACCCCCTGGACGATCGCGTAATTGTTGAACATGCCGCCGCTGCTGGCGCACACGCCCATCGCCAGCACCCACTTCGGGTCGGGCATCTGGTCGTAGATCTGGCGCAGCACCGGGGCCATCTTCTGGCTCACCCGGCCGGCGACGATCATCAGGTCGGCCTGGCGCGGGCTGGCGCGGAAGACCTCCATGCCGAACCGCGCGAGGTCGTACTTCGGGCCGCCGGACGTCATCATCTCGATGGCGCAGCAGGCCAGGCCGAACGTGGCCGGCCAGAACGACGCCTTGCGCATGTAGCCGGCGACGCCCTCGACCGTGGTCAGCAGCACCCCGCTGGGGAGCTTTTCTTCAAGACCCATCTCAGATACCTCCCTGAGGGTCACGAGGCGCGTGCGATGCCAAGGCGGAGGAGGGCGACCGACGAGGACGAAGGCAGCGTGCGGGCATCGTGGGCCTCAGTCCCATTCGAGGCCGCCGCGGCGCCATACGTAGGCGTAGGCGACGAAGACGGTGGCGATGAACAGGACCATCTCGACCAGCCCGAAGAACCGCATCGAGTCGAAGTAGACCGCCCACGGGTAGAGGAAGACGATCTCGATGTCGAAGACGATGAACAGCATCGCGGTGATGTAGTACTTCACCGGGAACCGGCCGCCGCCGACCGGCTGCGGGGTGGGCTCGATGCCGCACTCGTAGGAGTCCAGCTTGGCCCGGTTGCGGCGCTTCGGCCCGATGAACGCGCTCATCGCCACCGAGCCGACGGCGAACAACGCCGCGAGCAGGGCCAGCGCCAGCACTGGCGTGTAGAGGTCCATGCCCCGTCCTTCCTGTCCGCACCCGCCCGGATAGCCACCGGATTGTGGCTTTGTGAACTGAATCACTAAGTGGCGTGCAACACATACTGCCACTCCCGGGACCCGCTCGCACGCGGGGGTGCCCCCGTGTCGGGAACCGGTGTGGCGGCGAGCCCGTCCTCAGGCGCTGGCGCGAGGAAAACCCAGCGCTGGTTGGGATTCCGGGTCGTCGGGTCGAGACCGCGGGTGCGCCGAGTCGGCGCTGGTTGGCGGCCGGTGGTCGCGGTCCGGGCCGGCCCCTGAGGCTCGGAGGGGGACACCTCGCCGAGTCGGCGCAGCTCGACTCCCGACCGGGTCAGCCGGGGTCCCCGAGGGCGTCCCGCACCAGGCCGGCGACCCGGTCCAGCTCCTCCCGGGACGGGCTCGCGAAGTCGGCACGGACGCCGAAGCCGTCACCGGTACGCCGGGGCAGCACGTGCAGGTGGGCGTGGAAGACCTCCTGCCCCGCGACCTCGCCGTCGGCCAGGAAGAGGTTCACCCCCTCGGGCTCCAAGGGGCTGTTGCGCAGGCCGGCGGCCAGGCGCTGGGCGACCTGGAACATCCGCGCGCCATCCTGTGGCTCCAGCGCGGCCAGGTCCGCGGCGTGCCGCTTCGGGACGACGAGCAGGTGGCCGGTCGTGGCCGGACGGATGTCGGCGAACGCCAGCACCCGGTCATCGTCGTACACCGTGCTGGCCGGGAGGTCACCGGCCACGATCGCGCAGAAGACGCAGTCCATGACCGACATCATGCCGAGACGGCAGTCCGCGGCACTCTCAACCGCCCGAGACGGCAGTTCAGGGCACTGACGTCGCGGCGCGCCGGCCCCGGACTACCGCGCCAGCGCCCGGTGGAGGGCCACGATGCCGCCGGAGAGGTTCTGCCACTCCGGGCCGGCCCAGCCGGCCCGGGTGAGCAGGTCGGCCAGTCCGCGCTGGTCGGGCCAGGCGCGGATCGACTCCGCGAGGTAGACGTAGGCGTCCGGGGAGGACGAGACCGCCCGGGCGATCGGCGGGAGCGCCTTCATGAGGTACTCGATGTAGACGGTGCGGAACGGCGCCCAGGTCGGGTGGCTGAACTCGCAGACGACCAGCCGGCCCCCCGGCTTCGCGACCCGGCGCATCTCCTCGAGCCCCGCGACGGGGTCGACGATGTTGCGCAGCCCGAAGGAGATCGTGACCGCGTCGAAGGTGGCGTCCGCGAACGGCAGCCGGGTGCCGTCCCCGGCGGTGAAGGGCAGGTGCGGCTTCGCCTTCTTCCCGACCTGCAGCATGCCGAGCGAGAAGTCGCAGGGCACGACCGTCGCGCCGCGATCGGCGAACGGCTGGCTGGAGGTGCCGGTGCCGGCGGCGAGGTCGAGCACGAGCTCGCCCTGCTTCGGGTCGACCGCGTCGATGACCGCGTGGCGCCAGCGGCGGTCCTGACCGAGCGAGAGCACGTCATTGGTGACGTCGTAGCGCCGGGCCACCGCATCGAACATGCGACGGACGTCGGTCGGCTGCTTGTCGAGCTCTGCACGGGCCACGCGCAGAGACTACGGGGGCGCGATCCCCGGCCCGCCATCGGCAACGAAACGGTCACGGCCGCCGCGCCGTGCAACCGAATCCCCGGCTGAGGCGTCTCTCCGGCTGACACTGGAAGTTCATGACCCATCCTCCGGGGGACCCCATGAGAGCACTGCGCGTCCTGCTGATGACGATCCTCGTCGTGGCCGGTCTCGGCGCCGCGGCGTACGGCGCCGGCGTCGCCGTCCAGCACTACGAGCACGGACGGGAGACGGCGTCCGCCCGCGATCCGCTGCCGGTCGCGCCCTCCTCGACCGGCGCGACCGACCCGACGTCGGAGCAGTCCTCCGCACCGCCGAGCACACCTCCGACGCCGAGCGAGACCGAGCGGCCCGACCCGCAGCCGGTGCTGGAGCCGGGTACCGAGGGCGAGCAGGTCCGCGAGCTCCAGTCCCGGCTGTTCCAGCTGGCCTGGCTGCCCGAGACCACCACCGGGAAGTACGACGCCACCACCCGCAAGGCCGTGGCCGGGTTCCAGACCAAGCGTGGGATCGAGGCGACCGGCGTCGTCGACCAGCACACCTGGCGACGCCTGGTCGCGATGACCGAGACGCCCACGCACGACCAGATGTTCAACGTCCTCCACCCCGGGCCGACCCTGCTCGGCCCCGGCGACGAGGGCACCGACGTGCGCGACCTGCAGGCCCGACTGCAGTCGATCCAGTGGCTCACCGGCGACGTGTCCGGCACCTACGACAGCACCACCGAGCAGGCGGTCGAGGGGTTCCAGGCCAAGCGCGCCATCCCGGTCACCGGCGAGGTCGACCAGCGCACGATGGACCGGCTGCACGCGATGACCGTCGCCCCGACCCATGCCGCGATGTTCAACGAGGCGCCCGACACGGGCAGCAACACCCCCGGCACGCTCGACGCACGCTGCCGGACCGGTCGGGTGCTGTGCATCGACAAGACCAGCCAGACGCTGCGCTGGGTCGTCGACGGCAAGGTGCTCAAGACCCTGGACGTGCGCTTCGGCGCGTCGTACAGCCCGACCCGCGAGGGCGTCTTCCACGTCTACAACATGGACGCCGACCACGTGTCGCACCTCTACGGCTCCGCGATGCCGTACTCGATGTTCTTCTCGGGCGGGCAGGCCGTGCACTACTCCTCGGACTTCGCCGCCCGGGGGTACGCCGGGGCCTCGCACGGCTGCGTGAACGTGCGTGACTACGACGGGCTGGCCTGGCTCTTCGGCCAGGTCCGGGTCGGCGACGAGGTGGTCGTCTACTGGTCGTGACGGGGCCGGGCGGCGCTCGCGGCGGGGCCGGGGGCGACGCCGGGGCCGGGAGTGGTCTCTGTCACCGGCGTACGCTTCACCCTCGTGACGACCAGCGCGACCCCGGGCGAGCAGCCGCCCTCCCCCGGCCCGCTCGTGGCCCGCACGGTGCGGGTGGACCTGGCGCCGGAGCAGGTGGCCTCGCTCGTGGAGCTGCTGCCCGGCGACCGGCCCGTGACCTGGCTGCGCCGCGGCGAGGGACTGGTCGGCTGGGGGGTGGCGGCCGAGGTGCGCACCCACGGCGCCACCCGCTTCTCCGACGCCGCCAAGTGGTGGGCCGAGACCACGGGCCGCACGGTGGTGCGCGACGAGGTCAACGAGCCCGGCACCGGGCTGGTCGGCTTCGGGTCCTTCGCGTTCGCCGACGAGCCCGGCGACTCGGTGCTGGTGGTTCCCGAGGTCGTGGTCGGCCGTCGCGGCGAGACCACCTGGCTGACCACCATCGGCCCCGACGAGGTCGCCGTCCCCCAGCTGACGGTCGCTGACGAGCCGCCCGCGCCGGTCGACGTGAGCTTCGCCGACGGGTCCCTCGACGGCGAGCACTGGATGTCGGTGGTCGCGGACGCGGTCGCCCGGATCAACGCCGGAGACCTGGAGAAGGTCGTGCTGGCCCGCGACCTGGTCGCCACGGCCGGGGCCCCGGTCGACGTCCGGTGGCCGCTGCGGCGGCTCGCCTCGTCCTACCCCATGTGCTGGACCTTCCACGTCGACGGCATGTTCGGCGCCACCCCCGAGATGCTGGTGCGCCGCGAGCGCGGCCTGGTCACCTCCCGGGTGCTGGCCGGCACGATCCGGCGCACCGGCGACGACGAGCGCGACTTGGCACTCGCCGCCACGCTGGCGCGGTCGTCGAAGGACCTCGAGGAGCACGAGTACGCCGTCCGCTCGGTCGCCGACGCGCTCGACCCGCACTGCTCGTCGATGAACGTGCCCGAGTCGCCGTTCGTGCTGCACCTGCCCAACGTGATGCACCTGGCCACCGACGTGGCCGGGGTCGTGCACGACGCGGCCACCGTCTCCTCGCTGCAGCTCGCCGAGGCGCTGCACCCGTCGGCGGCCGTGGGCGGCACCCCGACCCCGGTGGCGACCGCGCTGATCTCCGCGATCGAGGGCATGGACCGAGGCCGCTACGCCGGCCCGGTCGGCTGGATGGACGCCAGCGGCGACGGCGAGTGGGGCATCGCGCTGCGCTCGGCGTGGCTCGAGGGCCCGACCGTGCGGCTCTTCGCCGGCTGCGGCATCGTCGCGGACTCCGACCCCGAGGCCGAGCTGGCCGAGTCGCAGGCGAAGTTCGTCCCGGTGCGGGACTCGCTCTCCTCCTGAGCCCCCCTCGGGCAGGTGCCTGCGCCCGCGCCTTGGCGCGCTCTGAGGCACACGACCCGACGCGCTACAGGTCCTGCCCGTCGTCCCGCCGGACGTAGGCGAGCCCCTCCTTGGGCAGGAACGCCTCCATGTGTTGGTCGATGATCCGCAGCCCGGCCTCGGAGTAGACCCGGTCGTGGATCGCGAGGTTGCGGGGCGCCTTCACGGCGCGGGCGAACTCGATCGCCTCGGAGGCCCGCATCCATGGCGCCGAGACCGGCACGCACAGCACGTCGACGGCCTGGCCGGGCCCGGTCAGCGCGTCGCCGGGGTGGTAGAGCGACTCCTCGCCGCAGGTCAGCACGTAGCCGGAGTTGTGGAAGCGGGGGAACTCGGGGTGGATCACCGCGTGCAGCTCGCCCACCGCGCGCGCGGGGATGCCGGGGTCGAACGACTCCCCCGGCGAGACCACCGTGACCCGCTCGGCCACGTCGGGCGCGTCCTCGCGGATCCGCGCCGCGACGTCGGCGATCGTGAACACCGGGGCGTCGGTGCCGCGCAGGTGCTCGGCCAGGTAGTGGTCGGGGTGCTCGTGGGTGATCAGCACCGCGTCGGCGCCGTCCAGCGCCTCGGCGTCGGTGAACATGCCCGGGTCCAGCACGACCGTGCGTCCCGCGTGCTCGATCCGGACGCAGGCGTGGCCGAACTTCGTGATCCGCATGCGCCCACCGTAATCACGTCGCCGCAGCCGTGCCCCGGCCGCAGGGCTCGGCGCTGGGCTGGTGGTGGGTCGTCTCCGGTCTCGTCCCCGGTCTGTCACTGGCCGGGTGATCCGTACGATCGCGGCATGACCGCCACCGACGGGATCCGCATCCGGCGCGCCGTGCCCGAGGACGCCGAGGCGCTCACCGCACTGCACCTGGACTGCTGGGACGACGCCTACACCGGGCTCATGCCCCAGGCCCTCCTGGACCAGCGACGCGCCGACGTGCCGCCCCGGGTCGAGAAGTGGCGCACGATCCTCACCGACGGCGCCCCGACCTGGGTGGCCGAGGACGACGACGGCCTGGTGGGCTTCGTCAGCGCCGGGCCGGGCCGGGACAACGACGTCGACACCGACACCGAGGTGATGGCCCTCTACGTGCGTGCGGCCCGCTGGGGACACGGGATCGGCTACGCGCTGCTCGAGACCGCGATCGGCGACCGGGCGGCGTACCTGTGGGTGCTGCACGGCAACGACCGGGCGATCGGCTTCTACGAGCGCCAGGGCTTCCGGCTCGACGGCACCCGGGACGAGCACGACGAGGGCCTGCACGTGCGGATGGTGCGCGCGGGCACCTGATCCTCCGCGCGGCACCGCACAGCCGCGGGCCGCTGCCCGGCAGCCGCGCCGCCGCACACGGGCGACGCAGTCACCGCTCCGGGGCGCCTCACGCGGCCAGGTGGTGCACGTAGCACCACCGCCACTCCTCGCCCGGCTCGGCGGACTCCATGACCGGGTGCTGGGTGGTGCGGAAGTGTGCGGTGGCGTGCTGGCGCGGGGAGGAGTCGCAGCAGGCGACGTGCCCGCACGCCAGGCACTGGCGCAGGGCGACCCACTCGGTGCCCTCCTCCAGGCACTCCTGGCAGGCGGGGTCCTCGGCCGTGGCGGCCACGGCGTACTTCTCGAGGTGCTCGCAGACCGAGCCGCGCGGGCGCCGCGTGCGGTTGACCTCCCGGATCTGGTCGTGCTCCTGGTGGGCGAGCTCGAGCATCGACTCCTCGACGTCGAGGGTGGACAGGACGTCGCTGACCACCTCCGAGGCCACCTTGCCGGCGTGGCGGATCTCCAGCACGCGCCGGCGCTCGGCGTCGAGCATCTCGTGCCGGATCCGGGCGTAGAGCTCGCTCGGGGACTCCTGGCCCTCGGTGGTGCCGAGCCGCTCCCAGGCCGCGAAGTTGCGCTGGTCGATGCGCTGCTCGATCAGCTCCCTCACCCCGTGCGGGTCGTCGTACTCCATCCGGTCCAGTGCCTCGTAGCCGGCCTTGGAGGCCTGCTGCAGCAGGGTGGCGCGGGCCAGGGCGTCGTCCATCGGGTCCGGCGGCGGCACCCGCAGCCGCCGCGCCACCCAGCCCAGCGACAGGCCCTGCACGAACAGCGTGCCCGCCACGGTGGTGAACGCGATGACGAGCAGCACCTCGCGGTGCGCGGCCTCCGCGGGGATGACGAAGGCCGCGGCCAGCGTGACGACGCCGCGCATGCCCGCCCAGCCGATGACGAACGTGAACGTCCACGGCGGCGTCACGCCGAGGTCCGGGTCGGGGCCGGGACGCACCAGCGCGTAGCGGGTGAGGAACACCCAGGCCATCCGCAGCGCCAGCACGCCGACCAGGGTGGCCGCGCAGGCCCCGATGATCCGCAGCAGCGGTATCGGGCTGTCCGCGACGTCGGTGAGCAGCCACTGCGCCTGCAGCCCGATCAGCAGGAACACGGCGTTCTCGAGCATGAACGCGATCGTGCGCCAGTTGATCCCCTCCGCGATCCGGGACTGGGCGGTCTGCAGCACCGGCGCCCGGTGGCCGAGCAGCAGGCCGACGACGACCACCGCGATCACGCCCGAGGCCTTGATCTCCTCGGCCGCGAGGTACGCCGCGAACGGCACCACGAACGACATCCCGGTGTCCAGCACCGGGTCGGTGACGTGCCGGCGCAGCCAGCCGACCCCCAGGTAGCCGAGCGTGCCCACCAGCACCCCGCCGGCGGCGGCCCACACGAAGTCGAGGCCGACCCGCCACGGCACCACGTTCTCCGAGCCGACCACGATGAGCGCGGCGGCGGTGCGCAGCGCGACCAGCGCGGTGGCGTCGTTGAGCAGCGACTCGCCCTCGAGGATCGTCACCACCCGGCGGGGCAGGCCGATCCGCCGGCCGATGGCGGTGGCGGCCACCGCGTCGGGCGGGGAGACGACCGCGCCGATGGCCAGCGCCGACCCCCAGGTCACGCCGGGCAGCACCGCGTGCACGATCACGCCGATGCCGAGGGTGGTCACCACGACCAGGCCGACCGAGAGCAGCAGGATGGCCCGGCGGTTGGCGTTGAAGTCGACCAGCGAGCTCTGGATCGCGGTGGCGTACAGCAGTGGCGGCAGCAGCCCCAGCAGCACCACGTCGGACCCGAGGTGGAGCTCCGGGATCCCGGGCACGTAGCTGACCGCGATGCCGACCGCGATCAGCATCAGCGGGGCCGGGACGCCGAGCCTGCCGGCCAGGGCGGTCAGCGCCAGGACGCCGACGGCGAGCAGCACGAGCAGTGCGGCGATCTCCACCGGGACATTGTGGCGGACCGGCCCATATCTGAGCCGCGTCGTCGTGCCGGCCCTCCCCCGGCAGCGAACCGGCCTCCCCGCCTCGGGAGGCCCAGCTCAACCCGGCGCGAGGCCCAGCTCAACCCGGCGCGAGGCCCAACTCAACCCGGCACGAGGCCCAACTCAACCCGGCACGGGGCCCAACTCAACCCGGCGCGGGGCCCAACTCAACGAGGTCAGGGGCGCGGCCGGACCAGCCCGAGCTCGGCTCGCAGGTGCGGCAGCACCTGCACCAGCCGCGCGTCGACGTGGGGGCGGCTGACCATGCTCAGCACCAGCCGCTTGGTGAACGGCAGCTCGGCGACCTGCTCGCCGCTGCGGAGGCCCTCGGCGAGCGCCGAGCGCGGCACCACCGCCGGCTGCGCCTGCCGCCGCGCCATCGCGAGAGTGGCGCCGACTGTGGCGCCCCGGCGCGGTCGCGCTCCGAGGTCCGCGAGCCGGGTGTGCAGGTCGGCGGCTCCGAGGTCATAGGTGAGGTACGGCGTCGCGAGGCCGCGGAGCGGCTGCCGGCCGGCGCGCGGCCTCGGGACGCCCGTGGGTAGGAACAGCACCAGCGTGTCGCCCCCGACCTGGTGGACCTGCACGCCGCGCGGCAGCACCAGCTGGTCGGCGACGCACACGAAGGCCGCGTCCATCGTGCCCTCGCCCACCCACTCGACCAGCCGGTCGCCGTGGTCCACCCGCTGCCGCAGCGGCACGCCCTCGAGCGCGGCGTCCAGCACCGGGAACAGCGAGGCCGCGATCGAGTCGAACGAGCCCACGTGCAGCTCGCGCTCGGCGGTGGCGGTGCGGACCACGTCGTACACCCGGCCGAGGTGACCGAGGATGTGCTCGGCCTGGTGGGCCATCTCGCGACCCGCGACGGTCGGGCGGGCGCCTTGGGTGTCGCGGTCGAAGAGCACCAGCCCGATCCGGCGCTCGAGCCGGCCGAGCCGCTGGCTCGCGGACGGCTGGGAGACGCGCAGCTCCCGGGCCGCGGCGCCGACCGACCCGGTCCGCGTCACGGCGGCGACCAGCCGCAGGTCGTCGACCGACGGAGATGGGTCCATAGGCGCAGCCTATGACGCGTCGCTCGCTCCCGCCGGCTACCCTCGCCGGCCCGGCCCGTCGAGGCTGGGCGGGTGAGACTCCTCCGGCACCCGCTGACCCACGCGGTCTCGCTCCTGCTCGGCTCGGCCACCCAGGACCTCGCCTTCCGGCTCGCGCAGGTCGCCTTGCCGCTGGTCGTGCTCGGCAGCACCGGCTCGGTCGCCCTGACCGGCCTGGTCGCCGGGGCGGAGGGGGTGCCGGTGCTGCTGTCGCCGTGGTGGGCCCGGCGCGCCCGGCAGTGGGTCGGCAGCGGCCGACGGCTGGCCTGCCTCGCGGTCCTCGACGCGGCCGCGCTGAGCGTGGTGCCGGCCGCCGCCCTGCTCGGTGTCGTCTCGGCCGGTGTGCTCCTCGGGGCGGGGCTGCTGCTCGGCGTCGGGGAGACCCTGGGCGGGCCCGGCCGAGCCGCGCTGCTCGCCGAGGTCGGCGACCGGCTCGGCGCCGACCGCGCGATCACGCTGCTCACCTGGCAGGACCTGCTGCGGCGGGTCGGGATGCTGGTCGGTCCGGGGCTGGGCGCGGCCGGCGTCGCGTTGGGGTTCACCACCGCACTGCTGTGGGTCCAGGCGGCCACCGTGCTCGTCGCCGGCCTGCTGGCCTGGCCGGTGCCGGGCGGCACACCTGCCCCGGCCGGGCCCGGCTGTCCGCCGACACCGGCGATCCGGTCCGCACTCGTCGGCCGCCCCGAGGTGCTGGTCGGCTGGGTGCTGCGCGGCACCAACTCCGCGGTCTGGTTCGCCTTCACGCTCGGGCTGGCCGTCCTGGGAGCACAGCAGGGACGACCCGGGGTGCTCTACGCCTGGGGGATGACCGGCTACGGCGCCGGATCGGTCGTCGGCACCCTGCTCGCCGTCCCGGTCGTACGACGGGGCCGGGTGCTGGCGGTGGTCTCCACCGCATGGACGGCGGCCGGTGCGGCGTGGGTGCTGATGGGGGTGTGGCCGACCCCGTTCGGGGCCGGGCTGGCCGCCGCGGCCGCCGGGGCGTCCGTCGTCGTCGGCATCACCGCCGTCAACGCAGCGATCACCCGGACCGCCGAGGGCGCGGTACGGCGCACCCTGCTCTCCGGGCAGGCGGTCGTGGTCAGCGCGTCGAGCTCGGTCGGGATGCTGCTCGGGGGCGCGGTGCTCGGCCTGCTCGGCGTCCGGTCGACGCTGGTCGCGTCGGGACTGCTGGTCAGCGCCGTCTCGCTGGCAGCCCCGCGGCTGGCTCGACGGTCAGGGGCGCAGGGCCCGGATCCGCGCGTCGAGATCGCGCCGGTTGTCGCGGCGGACCACGGCCTCGACGACCTCGATCCCGCCGTTGGGGTTGGCCAGGGCGTGCTCGAGCTCCGGGAGTGAGTCGACCCGCCAGTGCGGTGTCCGGGTGGCCGCGCACAGGCTGGCGAGGTCCACCCCGTGCGGGGTGCCGAAGAGGGTGTCGAACGGCTCGGCGTACTCCTCGGCGCCCTGCTCCAGCATGGAGAAGATCGAGCCGCCGTCGTCGTTGACGACCACGATCGTGAGATCCGGCCGGGCCTCGCGCGGACCGAGCACCAGGCCGCCCGCGTCGTGCAGGAACGTCACGTCACCCATCAGCGCCAGCGCCCGGCTGCTCCACGGCCGGCCCAGCGCGGCCCCGATCGCGGCGGAGACCGTCCCGTCGATGCCGGCGAGACCGCGGTTGGCGATCACCTTGCGGCGGTCGCCGACGGCGTAGCGCGGCACCATCAGGTCCAGGTCGCGGATCGGGCTGGAGGCGCCGACGTGCAGCAGCCCGCCGGCCGGCAGGACCCGGCTGACCGCGCCGGCCACGTCGTACGGCGTGAGGTCGGCCTCGGCGGCGAGCAGCGCGTCCAGCCGGCGCCCCACCGACCGGTCCGCGGTCCGCCACTCCTCGAGCCAGGCGGGGTCGTCGGTCCCGTCGGCCTCGACCGGCCCCTCGACGTGGTGGTCGACCGGGAACGGCCGCCGGGCCCAGACGCCCGCCGCCGTCGTCGTGACCACCTCGACGTCGTCGCGGGCCAGCAGCCGGGTCACCGGTCGCGACAGCGTGGGGTGGCCGGCGACCACCACCCGCTGGACCCGGTCGCCGAGGTCGGTGCCGAGCAACAGGCGGTAGCAGCGCACCGCGTTGGCGCCGGTGCGGGAGCCGCTGGTCGGCTCGGCCAGCAGCGGCCAGCCCGCCCGCTCGGCCAGGATCCGCGCGGGTGGCCCGGCGTCGTCGCCGGCCACCACCACCGTGCGCGGGCCGAGGGGCAGCCGCCGGGGCGTCCCGGCCCGGCCGCCCGGCCGCGTCGCACGCGGCTGGTCAGCGCGCCGCACGTCGGCGGGGCGCCAGCGACCGTCGGGCACCAGCGGCTCGTCGAGCTGGACGTTCCAGTGCGTCGGCCCGGCCGCCGCGGCGAGCCCGGCCGCGTCAACCTGCGCCGACTCGGCGAGGTCGACGGTGGCGACCAGGGGGCCGAGGATCCCGACCTGGTCGGTGGTCTGGTTGGCCCCGGTGCCGCGCAGCCGGGCCGGCCGGTCCGCGGTGACCGCCACCAGCGGGAGGCCCGTGTGTGCGGCCTCGAGCACGGCCGGGTGCAGGTTCGCCACCGCGGTGCCGGAGGTGCACATCACCGCCGCCCGGGCCCCGACCCGGGTCAGCCCGAGGGCCAGGAAGCCGGCCGAGCGCTCGTCGATGCGGGTGTGCAGCCGCAGCAGCCCGGCCGCGGCCGCGTCGTACGCCGCGAACGACAGCGGGGCGTTGCGGGAGCCGGGCGCGATCACCACCTCGGTCACCCCGGCCTCGACCAGCGCCGAGACGACCGCGCGGGCCAGCTCGGTGGCGCCGCCGTTCGACTGAGGGGTCACGAGCGGTCATCCTGCCGCAGCCGGGCGCCGGCCGCGCGCACCTCGGCCAGCCGGGCCGCCCAGTGCGCCACCCGGTCCGGTGTCGCGGCCAGCCGGTCGAGCGCCGACTCGTCGACGACCGGCACGCGCACCGGCAGCGCCCCGTCCACCGGCAGCAGCGGCTCGGTGACCACGTCGGCGGTGAGCAGCTGGACCGTGGCCAGGCCGCAGGCGTAGGGCAGCTCGGGGAGTGCGGCCGCCAGCGCCACCCCGGCCGCGATCCCGACCGAGGTCTCCAGCGCGGAGGAGACGACCACGGGCAGCCCGATGTCCTCGGCGATGCGCAGGCACGCCCGGACCCCGCCCAGCGGCTGGACCTTGAGCACGGCCACGTCGGCGGCCTCGAGGTCGCGCACCCGGTAGGGGTCCGCCGCGCGCCGGATCGACTCGTCCGCGGCGATCGGCACGTCGACGGTACGGCGGACCCGGGCCAGCTCCTCGACGCTCGCGCACGGCTGCTCGACGTACTCCAGCCCGGCCGCGGCCCGGTCCAGCACCCGGATCGCGGCGACGGCCGTGTCGACGTCCCAGCCGCCGTTGGCGTCCACCCGGATCCGCCCGGCCGGGCCGAGCGCGTCCCGGACCGCCTCGAGCCGGGCCTGGTCGTCGGCGAGCGTCTGACCGGGCTCGGCGACCTTGACCTTGGCGGTCCGGCAGCCGCCGTCGAGGGCGATCGCGTGCGCGCGCTCGGCGTCGACGGCCGGCACGGTCACGTTGACCGGGACCCGGTCGCGCACCGGGTCGGGCCAGTCGCCCGCGGCCGCCTCCTCGGCGCACCGCAGCCACGGGGCGGCGACGGCAGCGTCGTACTCCAGGAACGGGCTCCACTCCCCCCAGCCCACCGCGCCCGACGGTCCGCGGCCCCGCAGCAGCACGCCCTCGCGGACCGTGAGGCCGCGGAAGCGGGTGCGCATCGGGATCGACCAGACCGTGATCGGGTCGTCCCCGCCGACCGAGCTCATCGAGCTCATGCGAGCGCCCGCAGCCGCAGCCGGTCCGGCTTGCCGTTCTCCAGCAGCGGGATCTCCTCCAGCACCACCAGCGAGCGCGGCGCCCACGAGCGGGGGTGCGCCCCGCCGACCCAGGAGCGCAGCTCCTCCAGCGTGGGCGCGGCGCCGGGCCCGGGCACGACGTAGGCCACCACCCGGTGCCCCCACTCCTCGTCCGGCACCCCGAGCACCTCGGCGGCCACCACCCCCGGGTGCTCGCGCAGGCGTACGGCGACCGCCGGTGTCGGCACGTTCACGCCGCCACTGACCACCACGTCGTCGACCCGCCCCAGCACGTGCAGCCGGCCGTCCTCGTCGAGCCGGCCCGCGTCGGAGGTGAGGAACCAGCCGTCCTCGAGCACCGCGGCGGTCTGCTCCGGATCGTCCTCGTAGCCGGCGAACAGTGTGGGGCCGCCGATCCGGATCCGGCCGTCGCGGCCGATCGCGAGCGCCACCCCGTCGAGCGGGTAGCCGTCGTACACGCAGCCGCCGGCGGTCTCCGAGGAGCCGTAGGTCGCCACCACCCGGACGCCCTCCTCCGCCGCCCGGGCCCGCAGCGCGGGGTCGGCCGGTCCGCCGCCGAGCAGCACGGTGTGGAAGCTGCGCAGCGCGACCACCTGCGCGGGGTCCTCGAGCATCCGGTGCAGCTGGGTCGGCACCAGCGAGACGAACAGGCCGACGCCCTCCGGGGTCGAGGAGACCAGCGCCGCGGTCGCCGCGACGAAGGAGGGGTGCTCCTCGGCGAGGGCGGGCGCGTGGCCGGCGGCCAGCGACCGGCACGCGACCTGCAGCCCGGCGACGTACGCGACCGGCAGCGTCAGCAACCAGCGCCCGCCGGCTCCGAGCCGGCGCTCGGTGGCGCGGACCGAGGCCAGCACCGCGCGACGCGGGAGCACCACCCGCTTGGGCCGGCCGGTCGAGCCCGAGGTCTCCACGACCAGCGGCCGGGGCTCCTGCGGAGCCGCCAGCCAGTCGCCGAGCGCCGCCACGACGTCCGCGGTCGGGCCGGCGACCGGACGCAGGTAATCCATGGGCGCATCCTCGCACCGGGTGGTTGAATGCCCGCCCGTGGCTCCCCTCTCCGAGCGCGCCGTCGGCCGCCTCCTCGACCGCGTCCTGCCGCCGAACCCGCTGGCCCGGCGGCTGTGCGGCCAGTCGGTGCTGTTCGCGGTCGGCGAGGGTGTCTTCTTCACCGGCAGCGCGGTGTTCTTCACCCAGGTGGTGGGGCTCTCCTCGGCCCAGGTCGGGCTCGGCCTGACCATCGCGGGCGTCGTGACGTTCTTCTTCGCGGTCCCGCTCGGCCGGCTCGCCGACCGGGTCGGCCCGAAGCGGATGTGGGCGCTGGGCGCGCTCGCCGAGGCACTGCTCTACCTGGCCTGGCCGCTGATCTCGGGGTTCTGGGCGTACGCCGCGATGATGGTCGTGCTCGAGCTCGTCAGCGGCGCCGGCGGCGCCGGGCGGGGCGCCTACACCCTCGACCTGTTCTCCCGCGAGGAGCGGGTCCGGTCGCTGGCGTTCATGCGGGCCGCGCTCAACATCGGGTTCAGCCTCGGCGCGCTGCTCGCCGGCCTGGCGCTGGCCGCGAACAGCCTGTCGCTGATCCGGATGGTGCCGCTGGCCGCCGGCGCGATCCTGGCCGCGAACGCGCTGCTGATCAGCCGGCTCCCCCACGCCGGCCACGCGCAGGCGCCGGGGGCGACCACGCCGCCGAAGCAGCTGATCAACCCCGGCGCGCTGCGCAACAAAGGCTTCCTCGCCCTCAACGTGTGCGACGGGGTGCTGTCGACCAACCAGGTGCTGCTCAGCGTGGTGATCCCGCTGTGGCTGGTCCAGGAGACCGACGCGCCGCGGGTGCTGCTGGCCTGGCTGGTCGGCACCAACACGGTGATGGCGGTGCTGCTGCAGGTCGCGGCCTCCCGCGGCGCCGAGACCGTGCCGGGTGCGCTGCGGGCGGCCCGGCGCAGCGCGGCCTTCTTCGTGCTCTCCTGCCTCATCGTCATGGTCACCCACAGCACCTTGGGCTGGGTGACGATCGCGCTGGTCTGGGTCGGCCACGTGACGGTGACCGGCGCCGAGCTCTACCAGTCCGCCGCGCACTGGGGGCTGGTCGCGGAGCTGTCCGACCCCGAGCGGCGGGGGGAGTACCAGGGGGCGGCCCGGCTCGGCGGGACCGTCGGCTCGGTGTGGGCGCCGGCGGCGTACACGTTCCTCGCGATGACCTGGGGCACGGCCGGCTGGCTGCTGATCGGCGCGGTCGTGGTGCTCGCGACCATCGGGATCCACCCCGCCACCCGAGCGGCCGAGCGGTTCCTGCGAGCCGACCACACCGCGAACCCGGCGGGGGCGCCTGCTTGAATCCTCCGGTGGCCACACCCACCGAATGGCTCGCCGGCGCCCGCCCGCGCACGCTCCCCGCAGCTGTCTCCCCCGTCCTCGCCGGCACCGGGGTCGCGGTCTACGCCGGCGCCTGGGAGGACTGGCAGGGCGTGTGGTGGAAGGCGGCGCTCGCGCTCGTCGTCAGCCTGGCGCTGCAGGTCGCGGTCAACTACGCCAACGACTACTCCGACGGCATCCGCGGCACCGACGACGCCCGGGTGGGCCCGATGCGCCTGGTGGGCTCGGGCGCGGCGACGCCCGCGGCGGTCAAGCGGGCGGCGTTCCTCGCCTTCGGGGTCGCCGGGCTTGCCGGGCTGGTGCTCGCGGCGACCACCGCCTGGTGGCTGGTGGCGGTCGGCGTGGTCTGCATCGTCGCCGCCTGGTTCTACACCGGCGGGTCGACCCCGTACGGCTACCTCGGGCTCGGCGAGGTGATGGTCTTCGTGTTCTTCGGGCTGGTCGCGGTCGTCGGCACGACGTACGTCCAGACCGAGACCTGGGAGTGGGCGGCGCTGTACGCCGCCGTCGGCATCGGCTCGCTCGCGTGCGCGATCCTGGTCGCGAACAACCTGCGCGACGTGCCGTCGGACACCGTGGCCGGCAAGCGGACGCTCGCGGTGCGGCTGGGCGATGCCCGGACCCGCTCGTTCTACCTGCTGCTGGTCCTGGCCGCCGCGGCCTCGGTCGTCGCCGTGGCCGTGGCCACCACGTGGTGGGCGCTGCTCGGCCTGGGCTTCCTGGTCGTGGCCGGGCGCGCCACCCGCACCGTGCTGGCCGGGGCCTCCGGACCGGGCCTCATCCCGGTCCTGCAGCAGACCGGCATGGCCGAGCTGCTCTGGGCGGTGCTGGTCGCGGTCCCGTTGGCGGTCGTGGCCTGACCGGTCCCGTGCCACGCCGGGCCGTGCCGGGCCGCTCCGCCCGGGCACGACGTAGGCTCGACCCATGCTCTGGATCCTGCTGGTCGTGATCGCGGCCGTGGTGCTCTACAAGTTCCGCGTCCCGATCCTGGCGAAGGTGCTCGGCCAGCCCGAGTCCCGCATCGAGCGCCGGCTCAACCGCCGCAAGCACTGACGCGCGCAGCAACCCCTCCGTAGGGGCGCGGTAGGTGCGCGCACCCCGGCGTCCGGTAAGTGCGGCGACCCGTCAGTGCGGCGCCCGGTCAGCGCTGCTCGTCAGCGTCCTCGCGCGCCTTCATCTCGTCGAAGCGCGCGGTCGCGCGGTGCGCCCGCTCCTCCACGCGCACGGCGAAGGCCGCGCGCTGGCGGTTGAGCAGGAAGTACGACGCGATCCCGCTGACGATGAAGCCGACGATCACCACGCCCGTGACCGGTGCCTTGCCGGCGATCGCGAACCAGGCCGCGAACACCACCACCAGCGAGGCCAGGAACAGCGCGATGCGCATCAGGGTGTAGACGACGAACTCCTTCACCCCTCCAGCGTAGGCGGTGACCAGGAACCGCCTACATTGGAGGTGTGCTGAAGTTCCTGCTGATCGTGATCCTGCTCGCGATCGCGGTCTACCTCCTCGTGCGGGTGATCCAGCGCCGCGGCCTCATCGGCACCGACCGCCCCCGCGACCACACGCCCCCGCGTCCGTTCGGCCCCGACGACGACGACGAGTTCCTCCGCGAGCTGGAGCGGCGCCGGCGCCACCCCGGCGACTCCGACGCCTGAGCGCCCGGCACGCCAGGCAGCGCCCGGCAGCGCCCTGCGTCAGAGACCGCGGGCGACCGGCCCCGGCTGCGCCGGGCCGACCACGACACCCACCGCGGGGGCACCGTTGGCGTAGGAGTGCTGGCTGGTCGAGGAGAAGTAGTTGATCCCGATGAAGTTGAACCACAGCGTGGCCACGCCGACCAGCGCCAGGATCGCGGCGTTGCGCCCGCGCCAGCCGGCGGTCGACCGCGCGTGCAGGTAGGCGGCGTAGACGACCCAGGTGATGAACGCCCAGACCTCCTTGGGGTCCCAGTTCCAGTAGGACGACCAGGCCTGGTGTGCCCAGATCGGTCCGGTGATGAGCACCGCGAAGGTCCACACGGGGAAGCCGAAGGAGTGGATCCGGTAGGAGATCCGGTCCAGCGCGTCGGTGCCGGGGACGCGCGCCAGCGGCCCGGTGGTCGGGCCGGGCCAGCGCGACTTGACCAGGTAGACCGCCGAGCAGATGCCTCCGAGCGTGAACGCGCCGGTGGCGATGATCGCCGAGACCACGTGGATGACCAGCCAGTAGGAGTTCAGCGCCTCGGTCAGCGGCGAGACCGGGTCGTAGAGCCAGAGCACCGCGACCATCAGCAGCGCCAGCACGAAGCCGACGACGATCGGGCCCATCCAGACCAGCCCGTAGCGGCGGTTGAGGACGAGGTAGAGCAGGGCGACCACGAAGGTGCCGCTCAGCGTGAACTCGTACATGTTGCCCCACGGCACCCGGTTCGGGTCCGCGGCCATCCCCCGCCCGACCAGCGCCACGAAGTGCGCCGCGGCCGCGATGCCGGTCAGCAGCAGGCCGAGCCGGCCGAACAGCTCCGAGCGGTAGGCGGCCTTCTCGTCCACCTTCGGGGGTACGACGGCCTCCGAAGACTCCGGTCCGGTCGCGACCGCGACGCCGCCGCCCTCCCGCCCGGCGACCGTGCCGGCCGACGTGCTGACCGACGTGCTGGCCGACACGGTGGCCGCGCCGGCGACCGGGACGTGCCGGAGCGCGCTCCACTCGACCAGGTGGGCCAGCAGCGCCAGGAAGTACACCACTCCGGCGGCGGCCACGGCCTGGTTGCTGAGGGTCTCCCATGCGGCGTCGGTCACGACTTGTCCTCTCCTGCAGCGTCGTTGTCAGGCTTGGCGGCCTTGGCGGCCTCGGCGGGCTTGCGGGGCGCCCCGGGGAGCGCCGCCACGACGCCGGCGAGCACACCGGCCACGTCCCCGCCACCCGAGCGGTCGAGCGCGGCCACCTCGACCAGTGTGGACCCACCCTCTCGCCGGGCACGAACCCACACCCGCCGGGGCCGGATGAACAGCGAGCCGAGCAGGCCGAGCAGCGCGAGGAGCACCCCGGCCAGGGTGAGGTACTTGCCAGGCGTCTGGCTGATCTGGATCTTGGTCCAGCGCTTGATGCCGTCGAAGGAGACCGTGCCGAGGCCGTTCGGCAGCTTCACGGTCTGGCCGGGCCGCATGTCGACGCGGAACGGCGCACCGTCCTTCTTCGTCAGCATCGTGGTGTTGGACTTGTCCAGCGCGTAGACCGACTGCGAGGCGCCCTCGTCCATGTTCAGGTCCCCGGTGTAGACGAGCATCGACACCAGCGGCGAGAGCGTGTTGCCGAAGGCCGAGAAGTAGCTGCCGGTCTGCTTCGAGAACGCCACGGTCGGGTAGAACTCGCCCTCGAGCCCGATCTGGGTCGGCTCGGCGTCCGGGGCCTTGACCACGCCGAAGGACCGGAAGCTCTGGTCGGTCGGCAGGAAGATCGTGGGCCCGCTGTAGACCTCGTGCCCCTTGCCGTCACGCACCGTGATCACCGGCGCGTAGCCGTGGCCGATGAGGAACACCTCGGTGTTGCCGATGGTCAGCGGGTGGTTGACCTTCAGGTCGTACTCCTTGGACGGCGCGGACGGCGAGGACTTGTAGTCCAGCGTCGCGTCGAAGGCCCGCGCCATGCCGGCGCGCGGACCCGAGGTCAGCCAGTCCACCGAGAAGTGCTTGACGTCGAAGGAGAACGGCTCCATCTCCGAGGCCTTGAACAGGCTGCCGGGGTCGAAGTCGTCGTACTGCGTGAGGTTGTTGGAGAAGCCGTTGCCGACGACGAGGATGACGCCGCCCTTGTAGCCGAACATGCTGCCCATCGCGAAGCCGACCAGCACGACCAGCACCGACACGTGGAAGAGCAGGTTGCCGGCCTCGCGCAGGTAGCCCCGCTCGAAGGAGACCGCGTCGCCGGACTCGCGCATCCGGTAGCGGCGCTTGCGCAGCAGCGTCCGAGCACCGGCGAGCACGTCCTCGGGCGCCAGGTCGGTCTCGTACGTCGCGTGGTCGGGCATCCGGGTCAGGTTGCGGGGGGCCGCGGGCGGCTGGGCACGCAGACCCCGCCAGTAGACGAGCGTGCGCGGCACGATGCAGCCCACCAGCGAGACCATCAGCAGCAGGTAGATCGCCGAGAACCACGGGGAGTTGTAGACCGAGAAGAGCGAGAGCTTCTGGTAGATCGGCGTGAGCTGGGGGTGGGCGTCCTGCCACTGCGACGTCTTCAGCGAGTCCACGCCGGTCTGCGGGATCAGGGACCCGGGGATCGCGGCGAGGGCCAGCAGCAGGAGCAGCGCCAGCGCGGTGCGCATGGAGGTGAGCTGGCGCCAGGTCCAGCGCAGCAGCTCCCGCAGCGTCAGCTCACCGGGCCGGCGTCGGTCCCCCGGCTCGGGGGCGTTCGTGAAGTGGCCCTCCGGCCGACGCTGGGCGAGGTCCTGGTCGGATGTGCTCACACTGTCACCTTCGAGTAGTCCACCAGGTGCACCTGCAGCCAGCTGACGGCCTGGTCCCACAGCCCGCTGACCAGCAGCACGCCCACGACGACCAGCATCACGCCGCCGGCGCGGCTGACCCAGGCCTGGTGGCGCCGGACCGTGCCGATCGCCCCGAGCGCCCAGCGGTAGGCGACGCCGGCGACGATGAAGGGGACGCCGAGCCCGATCGCGTAGACCGCGGCCAGCAGCGCGCCGCGGCCGGCGGTCGCCTCGTTGAGCGACAGGGAGAAGATCGCCCCCAGGGTGGGGCCCAGGCAGGGCGTCCAGCCCAGGCCGAAGAGGAACCCGAGCAGCGGGGCGGCGGCGAGCCCGACCGCCGGCACCTTGTGCACCCGCCAGTCGCGCTGGAGCAGCGGCACCGCGCCGGCGAAGACCAGCCCGAGCAGGATGGTGAGCACGCCGAGGACCCGGGTCAGCGTGTGCTGCCAGGCGCTCAGCCAGTTGCCCACCGCGCCGGACAGGGCGCCGAGCGCGACGAAGACGACCGCGAACCCGAGCACGAAGAGCACCGAGCCGAGCAGCATCCGGCCGCGGCGGGCGTCAGCGGCCCCGCTCGCGAGGTCGGCGCCGGACAGGCCGGTGGCGTAGGACAGGTAGCCCGGCAGCAGCGGGATGACGCACGGGGAGAAGAACGACACCAGCCCGGCGACCAGCGCCACCGGGATCGCCAGCACCAGGGAGCCGGACGCCGCCGTCTGGTGGAACCACTCACCCACGGACGGTCCTCCCGGCGGCCACGTCCTCGACCACGTCGACCAGGGTGGTCGTGGAGGGGATCTGCCCGATGATGCTGGCCGCGATCCGGCCGTCGCCGTCGAGCACGACGGTCGAGGGGATGGTGCGCGGCGACAGGGTGCCCTGGAACTGCAGCAGCGCCCGGCCGTCGGGCGAGTAGAACGAGCGGTACGGCACGCCGAAGTGCCGTACGAAGCTCTGCGCCTGCTCCGGCGAGCCGTCGCGCACGTCGATGCCGACGAAGCCGGCCCGGTCCCCGAGCCGCTTGGCCGCGGCCACCAGCTGGGGTGCCTCGGCCCGACAGTCCACGCACCAGGCGCCCCAGACCACGACGACGGTCGGCTTGCCGCGCAGGTCGGTCAGGTCCAGCGGCTTGCCGTCGAGGTCCTCGCCGGTCAGCTGCACCGGCTGGCCCCGGTCGGCGGCCGCGACGACCCGGACCGAGCCGTCGCCGGAGACGTAGCCCTTGTCACCGGTGCCCTGCAGGGAGGAGCAGCCGGTGAGCGCGAGCAGGCAGGCCAGGACGGGGCCGGCCAGGCCGGTGAGGAGGCGCGAGGGACGGGACATGCTCAGGGCCTGTGCTCCTCCGCCGCGCCGCCCGCCGAGAACGGGGCCCGCTTGTCGCGGGTGGGGATCAGGTCGCCGGCCGGCTCGGAGTAGGAGATCTGGGTGATCCGGTCGCCGGCGTAGTGCAGCGAGGTCAGCGAACAAAGCGTGCACTGACGCTTGCGCGGGTCGTGCAGGAACGACCGCTTCTCGACCGCCAGCCGGGTGATCCAGATCGGCAGCTGGTGGGAGACGATGACCGCCTCGTGGCCGCGGGCGGCGTCCCGGGCGTCCTCGACGGCCGCCATCATCCGGGCGACCACCTCCTTGTAGGGCTCGCCCCAGGACGGCCGCAACGGGTTCCACAGGTGCACCCAGGTGCTCGGACGGCGGAAGGCACCGTCCCCGGGGCCGAACCGCTTGCCCTCGAAGACGTTGGTGGACTCGATCACCCGGGGGTCGGACACCATGTCCAGCCCGCGCGCGGCGGCCAGCGGCTGCGCGGTCTCCTGGGCCCGCAGCAGCGGCGAGACCCGCAGATGGGTGATGTCGCGGTCGCCGATCGCGCCGGCCACCTTCTCGGCCATCGCACGGCCGAGGTCGGAGAGGTGGAAGCCGTCCATCCGGCCGTAGAGCACGCCGTCGGGGTTGTGCACCTCGCCGTGCCGCAGCAGGTGGACGATCGTGTCGTGGGGGCTGCTCATGCGTCTCCTCGGGGATCGCTGCCGGCCCCGCTGCCGGCCTCGTCGCGGGCACGGGCGGCGGCGAGCGCGGCCGCGGGCAGCGCGTCGAGCACCGTCTCCACCGCCCGGTCGTCGTGGGCGGAGGACAAGAACCAGGCCTCGTACGCCGAGGGCGGCAGGTAGACGCCCCGGTCCAGCATGGCGTGGAAGAACGCCGCGTAGGCGATCGTGTCGGTGCGCGACGCGTCGGCGAAGTCCCGGACCGGGCCGTCGGCGGGGTCGGTGAGGAACACCGAGAACATGGTGCCGGTCGACTGCACCAGGTGCGGCACCCCGGCCTCGGCGAGCGCCGCGGAGGCCGCCGTACGGATGGTGGTGGCCGCCGCGCCGACGGTGGCGTAGACCTCGTCGGTGGCCAGCCGCAGCGTGGCGAGGCCGGCGGTGGTGGCCACCGGGTTCCCCGACAGCGTGCCGGCCTGGTAGACCGGCCCCTCGGGGGCCAGGTGGTGCATGACGTCGGCCCGGCCGCCGAACGCCGCGGCCGGGAACCCGCCCCCCATCACCTTGCCGAAGGTGACCAGGTCGGGACGCCAGCCCTCCAGGGCCCCGTCGAGGCCCCACTGCCCGAGCCGGCTGGCCCGGAAGCCGGTCATCACCTCGTCGCTGATGAACAGCGCGCCGTGCCGGGCGCAGGTCTGCGCGAGGAACGCGTTGAACCCGGGCTCGGGCGGCACCACGCCCATGTTGCCGGGCGCCGCCTCGGTGATCAGGCAGGCGATCCGGTCGCCGTGCTCGGCGAAGGCCTGCTCCACCGCCGCGCGGTCGTTGTAGGGCAGCACCAGCGTCAGCGCGGTGGAGGACTCCGGCACCCCGGGCGTGCCGGGCACCGCGAAGGTGGCCAGCCCGGAGCCGGCCGCGGCCAGCAGCGAGTCGACGTGTCCGTGGTAGCAGCCGGCGAACTTCACCACCACGTCGCGGCCGGTGAAGCCGCGGGCGAGCCGGATCGCGGACATCGTGGCCTCGGTGCCCGAGGAGACGAAGCGGACCCGCTCGACCGGGGCGCGGGCCACGATCTCCTCGGCGAGCTCGACCTCGGG
Organism: Nocardioides panaciterrulae; assembly: GCF_013409645.1. Taxonomy (NCBI): domain Bacteria; kingdom Bacillati; phylum Actinomycetota; class Actinomycetes; order Propionibacteriales; family Nocardioidaceae; genus Nocardioides; species Nocardioides panaciterrulae. The sequence continues at coordinate 3,772,807 of NZ_JACCBG010000001.1, forward strand.
CGGCGTGGGGGTGCCGTACGACGTGCCGCGGGCGACCGCGTCGGCGACGGCGGCCTGCACCTCGGGGTGGGCGTGCCCGAGCAGCATCGGGCCCCACGAGCAGATCAGGTCGACGTACTCGTTGCCGTCGACGTCGGTGAGCCAGGCCCCGCGGGCGGACCGGATGAAGCGCGGGGTGCCGCCGACCGCGTTGAACGCACGCACCGGGGAGTTCACGCCACCGGGCGTGACCGCGACCGCGCGCTCGAACAGTGCGGCCGACCCCGCCGTGCCCGGGCGGGCGGCGGCGGCTGCGGACGGGGCGTCGGCTGGAGTCACGTGCCAATTGTCCCCGAGGTGGGAAAACGGGTGACGGGCAGGCCCGGTTCGGGGTATACCGGGGTGCGCTGGACCACTGCACTGGACCATCTGGCTGGACCATTGGGCGGGAATGGACGGGCAGGATCGGTTTCGACCCCGCGCCCCCGGGGGAGGATCGTCGCCGAAGCCCACCATGTGAAGTACGTCGCACCGGTGCCGTGCCCATAACGGTCGGGTGGACGGCTCGTTGGACCTTCACCGCGCTGGAGGGCGCGAGAGCCAGCAGGCGCAGGGGACACAAGGGGAGAGCTCGATGTCGACACCGAGGTTCGGCCGGATCCAGCGGACGATGGCGCTGGTCCCCCTGGCGCTGCTCTCCGCGGCCTGGACCGCGAGCGTGGCCGGTGTCGGCGGCCCCACCGTGGCCGCGGCCGACAGCACCACCACGACCCCGCTCCCCGACGGCACCACGGTGCCCACCGAGGCGATCAGGGCGCCGGCCAGCGTCTCCGAGCCCGGCCGCGTGGCGCCCGGCATCGCCGGCACCAAGCACCACGCCGTCTCCTCGGCCGCGACCTCGGGGATCCCCTCGGCCGCCCTGTCGGCCTACCAGCGCGCCGAGACCGTCATCAACGCCGCCGACAAGGGCTGTCACCTGCCCTGGCAGCTGGTCGCCGCGATCGGCCGGGTCGAGTCCGACCACGGCCGCGTCAACGGCAACCACCTCGACGCCGACGGCATCGCGGAGCCGGGCATCTTCGGCATCGCGCTGGACGGCACCCACCACACCCAGCGGGTGCGCGACACCGACGCCGGGCAGTACGACGCCGACGCCAAGTGGGACCGCGCCGTGGGGCCGATGCAGTTCATCCCGTCGACCTGGTCGGTGGTGGGCGTGGACGCCGACGGCGACGCGCAGCGCAACCCGCAGGACATCAACGACGCCGCGCTGGCCACCGCGGTCTACCTCTGCTCGGGCAACGACGACCTCTCCACCCCGCAGGGCCAGCGGTCCGCGGTCTACCGCTACAACCACAGCAGGTCCTACGTCGACCTGGTGCTGGCGATCATGAAGGCCTACCTCGCCGGCGACTTCACCTCGGTGCCGAGCAGCACCACCTCCGGCGGCTACTTCACGCCGGACACCAGCACCCCCGCGGCCCCGCCCAAGGCGCACCACCACCCGCACGTGCAGGTCCACCACAGCGCGCCGTCCGGCACCGGCGGCGACCAGCAGAACGTCGCCCCCGCCCCCACCAGCGCGCCGCCGACCACCGCGCCGGCCACGCCCGCCGGCGGCGGCGGCACCGGTGGCGGCGGTGACGGCGGCGGCGGCGGTGTCCACCTGCCGAAGAACCCGCTGCCGTCGCTGCCCTCGCCCACCGGGTCGCCCGTCGACGACCTGCTCACCGAGGCCGAGGCGGTGGTGCAGTGCACCACCGAGGGTTACGTCGACAACCCGCTGAGCAACGACGACGCCTTCGACAAGTGCGTCTACGACTACACGCACTGATCCCGGCCGCGGGCGGGCCGCGGGGCTGCAGGAGTCCCCGGCCAGCCGGGGAAACTCTCGCTTGAGGGCCGTTGCAACGCCCATCAAGCGAGGGAATCACCGGTCAGCCGGGGATTCCTGAGACGGGTGGGACAGGTGGGACCCGACGCTCAGCGCAGCAGCCGGGCGACCTCGCTGGCCCAGTAGGTCAGCACGATGTCGGCGCCGGCACGCCGGATCGAGGTGAGCGTCTCGAGGATCGCCGGCTCCCGGTCGATCCAGCCCTGGGCGGCCGCGGCCTCGAGCATGGCGTACTCCCCGGAGATGTTGTACGCCGCGACCGGGACGTCGACCGCGTCCCGGACCCGGCGGACGACGTCGAGGTAGGCCAGCGCCGGCTTCACCATGACGATGTCGGCCCCCTCCTCGATGTCGAGGAGGGCCTCACGGACACCCTCGCGGGCGTTCGGGGAGTCCTGCTGGTAGGTCCGCCGGTCGCCCTGCAACGAGGAGTCCACCGCCTCGCGGAAGGGGCCGTAGAACGCCGAGGCGTACTTCGCGGAGTAGGCGAGGATCGACACGTCGGTGTGCTCGGCGACGTCCAGCGCCGCGCGGATCACCGCGACCTGGCCGTCCATCATGCCGCTGGGGCCGACCATGTCGACGCCGGCGGCGGCCTGGGCCAGCGCCATCTCGGCGTACAGCCCGAGCGTGCGGTCGTTGTCGACCCGGCCGTCCGGTGTGAGCACCCCGCAGTGCCCGTGGTCGGTGAACTCGTCGAGGCACAGGTCGCTCATCACCGTCAGGGCGTCCCCCACCTCGGCCACCACGTCGGTGATGGCAAGGTTGAGGATCCCGGCGGGGTCGATGCCGCCGGTACCGGTGGCGTCCTTGTGCTCGGGGATCCCGAAGAGCATCACGCCCCCGAGCCCGAGCTCGGCGGCCTCGTTGACCGCGGCGAGCAGCGAGGAGCGGGTGTGCTGGACCACGCCCGGCATCGAGGAGATCGGCTGCGGCTCGGCGAGGCCCTCGCGCACGAAGACCGGCAGCACCAGCTGCCGCGGCTCCAGGGACGTCTCCGCGACCATCCGGCGCAGCGCCGGGGTGGTGCGCAGCCGCCGGGGCCGCACGGACGGACCGGTGATCTCGGGGGTGGGGACCTCGTCGCTCACGGCCGGCTCACTGGGTCCGGGCCTTGCGGCGCGCCGACGGCTTGCGCTCCGAGGGCCGGGTGACCGGCTCGCCGGCCTCGACCATCGCGGCGCGGCGCGCGGCGCCGAAGTCGGCGAGCGCGTCGACCAGCACCTCGACGTCCGGCTTGGGCGAGAGGACGTCGACCCGCAGGCCGTGCTCCTCGGCGGTCTTGGCCGTGGCCGGGCCGATCACCGCGATCACCGTCGAGGGGTGCGGCTTGCCGGCGATGCCGACCAGGTTGCGCACGGTCGAGGACGAGGTGAACACCACCGCGTCGAACTTGCCGGTCTTGATCGCGTCGCGGGTCGGGGCCGGCGGCGGCGCGGCCCGGACGGTGCGGTACGCCGTGACGTCGTCGCACTCCCAGCCGAGGTCGACCAGGCCGGCCACGAGGTTCTCGGTGGCGATGTCGGCGCGCGGCAGGAACACCCGGTTGATCGGGTCGAGGACCTCGTCGTACTCCGGCCAGTCGGCCAGCAGCCCGGCCGCGGACTGCTCGCCGGACGGCACCAGGTCGGCGCGCAGCCCCCAGGCGGCGATGGCCTGGGCGGTCTTGTCGCCGACCGCGGCGATCTTCAGCCCGGAGAAGGCCCGGGCGTCGAGGCCGTACTCCTCGAACTTCTCCCGGACGGCCTTCACCGCGTTGACCGAGGTGAACGCGATCCACTCGTAGCGGCCCTCGACCAGGCCGCGGATCGCCTTGTCCATCTGCTGGGGGTTGCGGGGCGGCTCCACCGAGATGGTCGGGACCTCCTCGGGCACCGCGCCGTAGCCGCGCAGCCGCGCGGACAGCGAGCCGGCCTGCTCCTTGGTGCGGGGCACCAGCACCCGCCAGCCGAACAGCGGCTTGGTCTCGAACCACGACAGCGTCTCGCGCAGGTTGACCACGTCGCCGACCACGGTGACCGCCGGCGGCGCCATCCGAGCCGCGCGGGCGTCGGCCGCGATGTGCTCGAGCGTCGAGGTGACGGTGGCCTGCTCGGTGGTGGTGCCGACCCGGGTCATCGCCACCGGCGTCCGCGGCGAGCGGCCGGCCTCGACCAGCGCCCTGCTGATGTCGCCGATCATCCCGACCGCCGAGAGCAGCACCAGCGTGCGGTTGTCGGCGTAGTGGGACCAGTCGACCTTCTCCCCGCAGGTCACCACGGCGACCTCGCGGTGGTCCTTGGTGGTCAGCGGCACGCCGGCGTACGCCGGGACCGCGGCGACCGAGGACACGCCCGGGACGATCTCGAAGCCGAGCCCGGCCTTCACGCAGGCCTGGGCCTCCTCGGGCCCGGAGGCGTAGAGGAAGGGGTCACCGGTGAGCAGCCGCACGACGCGGGCGCCCTTCTTGGCCGGCCGCACGACCACCTTGCCGCGGGCGGCGTGGGTCAGCGGCTGCCCGTCCTCGCCGAACCCGCCGTCGATGATCTCCGGCCCGGCCTCGGGCTCGCCCTCGACCGGCTCCGGCAGGCCCAGCAGGCTGCGGACCAGGCCGGCGTGCTCGGGCACCTCGGTGACGACGACGTCGGCCTGGCGCAGCAGGTCGACCGCCCGGACCGTGAGCAGGTCGGGGTCGCCGGGGCCGCTGCCGACGAACGACACCCAGCCGCGTGTCGGCGACTGACTCTCGGCCGCGCCGGTCGTCGGGGTGGACTTGCCTCGCGTCATGCGTCCTGCCTCTTGTCTGCTGGTTCTGCCAACCGTCCTGCACCGTCGGCGAGCATCTCGCTCGCCAGCCGGCTGCCGACACCCTCGGCGTCGGCGGGAGCCCCGGTCGCGGACATCCGCACGCTCAGGCTCCCGTCGAGGGACAGGGCCACGGCCCTGACCCAGATCTCGTTCCCGTCCTCTCCTTCGACCACGTCCGCCAGCGCTCCGATCGGGGCGGCGCAGCCGCCCTCCAAGGTGGCCAGCACGGCCCGCTCCGCGGTGACCGCCGCCCGGGCGTGGTCGTCGTCCAGCTCCCTCAGCTCGGCGAGCAGCTGGGCGTCGTCCGCCCGGCACTCGACCCCCAGCGCACCCTGCCCGGGGGCCGGGAGCATCTGCAGCGGGTCGAGCACCTCGGTGACCTCGTCGAGCCGACCGAGGCGGGCCAGCCCCGCGCGGGCCAGCACGACCGCGTCGTACTCACCCGAGCGGACCTTGCCGATCCGGGTGTCCACGTTGCCCCGGATCGGCGAGATCTCCAAACCGAGGCCGAGCGCGAGCAATTGCGCGGCGCGCCGCGGGGAGCCGGTGCCGACCCTGCTGCCCGGGGGCAGCTCGCCCAGCGTGAGCCCGTCGCGGGCCACGACGACGTCGCGCGGGTCCTCGCGTCCGGGGATCGCGGCCAGCGCGATCCCCTCCTGCGGGTAGGTCGGGAGGTCCTTGAGCGAGTGCACCGCGAGGTCGACCTCGCCGCGCAGCAGCGCGTCGCGCAGGGCACCCACGAAGACGCCGGTGCCGCCGGCCGCCGCCAGCGGCGTGCCGTCGGCCTGGCTGCGGTCGCCCTCGGTGGTCACCTCGACCAGCTCGGCCTCGCGGCCGAGCCGGGTCCGGATCAGCTCGGCCACGGTGCCCGACTGGGTGGTGGCCAGCAGCGAGCGGCGGGTGCCGACGCGGATCGGGCGGGGCGTGGGCAGGCCCGCGGCGTCGGTCGTCATTCGCCCAGCCCCTCGGGCCGGGTGACCGCGTCGACGGCCTCGGGGTCGAGCGCGAACAGCTCGGCGAGCGCGGCGGCGTAGGAGACCGCGCCGGTCTCGTTGGCCAGCTCCTTGACCCGCACGGTCGGCTCGTGCAGCAGCTTGTCGGCGACCCGGCGCACGGTGTGCAGCACCTCGGCGCGGGCCGCCTCGTCGAGGCCGGGCAGCCGGTGTTCGAGGCGCTCCATCTCCGACTCCACGACCGAGGTGGCCATCGAGCGCAGCGCCACCACCGTGGGCGTGACGCTGGCCTGCCGGCGGGCCGAGAGGAACGCGGCGACCTCCTGGGTCACGATCCGGCGGACCTCGAGGACCTCGCGGCCGGCGTCGGACTCGTGCAGCTCGGCGGCGAGCTCGGCGAGGTTCACCAGCGTGACGCCGGGCTGGCCGGCGACCGCGGGGTCGATGTCGTGGGGCAGCGCGAGGTCGATCAGCACCATCGGGCGGTCGTCGGCGCGCGCGCCGGCCACCATGTCGGCGGTGACCAGCAGCCCGGCGGCGCCGGCGCAGGCGATCACCACGTCGGCCTCGCCGAGCTCGACGGGCAGGTCGGCCAGCGGGGCCGGGCGGGCGTCGTACTCGCCGGCCAGCCGGACGGCGCGCTCCAGGCTGCGGTTGGCGACCACGATCGCGGCCGCCCCGGCGCGGGAGACCGTCGCGGTGGCCAGCCCGGCCATCGCGCCGGCGCCGACCACCAGGACCCGGCGGCCGGTGAGGTCGCCGGTGCTGCCGTGGGCGCGGGCGAGTGCCGCGGTCACCAGGGTGGGGGCGGCCAGGTCGATGTCGGTCTCGGCGCGCGAGCGCTTGCCGACCCGCAGCGCCTGCTGGAACAGCATGTTCAGGCCCGTGCCGACGGTGCCGAGCTCCTGGCCCAGGCGCAGCGCCTCGCGGGTCTGGCCGAGGATCTGGCCCTCGCCGACCGCCATCGAGTCCAGCCCGGCGGCCACCTGGAAGAGGTGGGAGACCGCGCCGTCGTCGTAGTGGACGTAGAGGTGCGGGAGCAGCGCCTCGGTGGACTGCCCGGCCCGGTCGACGATCAGCCGCGAGACCTCCTCGACGCTGCCGTGGAACCGGTCGACCTCGGCGTAGACCTCCAGCCGGTTGCAGGTGGCGATCACGGTGGCCTCGGTCACGTGCGCGCACGCGGCCGCGTCCTGGACGAGCTTCTGCACGCCCTCGCGGTCGAGCGCGACCGTCTCCAGCAGGTGGACCGGGGCGGAGTTGTGGGAGATGCCCACGACCAGCACGCTCACGACACGGCCTCCCCCGCCAACGGCTCGCCGTGGGCCTTGCGCTGCTCGTGGTAGGCGAGGATCTGCAGCTCGATGGAGAGATCGACCTTGCGGACGTCGACCCCGTCGGGCACCGCGAGCACGGCGGGGGCGAAGTTGAGGATGCTGGTGATCCCGCAGGCCACCATCCGGTCCGCGACGTCCTGCGCGGCGAGGGCGGGCGTCGCGATGACGCCGATCGCCACCGCGTGGTCGCGGACGATCTGCTCGAGGTCGTCGAAGGCCCGGACCGCCACGCCGGCCACGACCTCCTCGTGACGACGGGGGTCGGCGTCGAGCAGCGCGACGACCCGGAAGCCGCGGCTGCGGAAGCCGGAGTAGTTGGCGAGCGCGTGCCCGAGGTTTCCGATGCCCACGATCACCACCGGCCAGTCCTGGGTCACGCCGATCTCGCGGGCGATCTGGTAGCGCAGGTAGTCCACGTCGTACCCGACCCCGCGGGTGCCGTAGCTGCCGAGATAGCTGAGGTCCTTGCGGAGCTTGGCGCTGTTGACCCCGGCGGCGGCGGCCAGGTCCTCGCTGGAGCAGGTGGCGGTGCCCTGCTCCGACAGCGTCGTGAGGGCCCGGAGGTAGACGGGCAGTCGAGCGACGGTGGCCTCGGGGATGTCCCGGGCACTCTCGGGGGAAGTCCGTGCAGTCACTGCTCTCGTCTCCATGGCCTGGATCGGGCCGGGCGGGTCGGTCCACCCGGGAGAGGCCCGGGGGTGCTGCTCGACCGGCGGCTCGATCACTGTAGGAGTTTGTGAACGGGAGAACAAACCGAGCGGCGGGCGGCTCGGCCACCCCGTCGGATCCCCGGCTAGCACATGTGAGAAGGGCCACGCCCGCCGGGGTCGCGCGAGCGCGGTCCGCTCACTGCGGCGGGGCGGCGAGCGCGGCGCGCAGGCGGGTCTCGTCGACCCGCCAGAAGTCGTGCTGGCGCCCGTCGACGAAGGTCACCGGCACCTCGTCGCTGAACCGGTCGACCAGCTCGGCGTCGGCGTCGATGAAGACCTCGCTGAACTGCTCGCCGAGGTCCGCGCACACCCGCTCGACCACCTCGCGGGCGGCCTCGCACAGGTGGCAGCCGCGGCGGGAGTAGAGCGTCACCCGTGCTGCCATGCCGTCACTCCTCCTCACTCCCCATCACCCCACCTCACTCCCCGGTCAGTCCAGGAGTCCGTGCCGGCGCCGGCGCTCCATGCCCCGGAGCCGGCCCTTCTGGACCTTGCCGGTGCCGGTCACCGGCAGCTGCTCGACCACCTCGACCCGGGTCGGCTGCTTGAAGCGAGCCAGGCGGCCGGCGCAGTGGGCGCGTACGGCGTCCGCGACCGCGGCCGGGTCCTGGCCCGGCGCGCGGACCCAGGCGACCACCGCCTCGCCGGTGTGCTCGTCCTCGACGCCGATCACGGCGACCTCGGCCACTCCGGGCACCTCGCGGATGACCTCCTCGACCTCCACGGGGTAGACGTTGAAGCCGGAGACGATGACCAGCTCCTTGACCCGGTCGACCAGCGTCAGGTCGCCACCCGGGTCGAGGACGCCGACGTCGCCGGTCGCCCACCAGCCTCCGTCCCCCGGGCCGCCGGCGCCGTCGGGCCAGTAGCCGCTGAACAGGTTCGGGCCCGAGATCTCGATCTCGCCCGGGTCCTCGACGTCCGCGCGCAGCCGCAGCGAGACCCCGGGCAGCGGCGCCCCCACCGAGCCGCGGACCGGGTGCCGGCTGCACAGGGTGCTGGTGACCACGGGGGCGGCCTCGGTGAGGCCGTAGCCCTGGTGCACGGGCACCCCGCTGCGGGCGGTGACCTCCTCGACGACCTCGGCCGCCAGCGGCGCCGAGCCGGAGACCACCAGCCGCACGCCGGCCAGCCGCTCGGCGAGGTCGGGCACCGACGCCCAGCGGTTGAGCACCGGCGGGGCCACCGGCACCACGGTGCAGCCGTGGGCCGCGACCAGGTCGAGGGTGGTGCCCGCGTCGACGTGCTCGGCCAGCACCAGCGTGGCCCGCTGGCCCAGCACCGCCCCGAGGACCGCGTTGAGGCCGTAGACGTGGAAGAGCGGCAGCACGCCGAGGACCACGTCGTCCTCGCGCACCATCGGCGGGTGGACCTCGGCCACCTGGGCGATGTTCGCCAGCATCGCCCGGTGGGTGAGCATCGCGGCACGCGGGAGGCCGGACGTCCCGCTCGTGTAGAGCAGGGCGGCGAGCTTCTCGGGGTCCGGCAGCGGCGGCACCGGCCGCGGCTCGGTCGCCGCGACCTCGGCGTACGACGTCTCCTCCGGCCCGGCCGGGTCGCCCACCACCACGACCCGCGGCACCACCGCGCGGGCGAGCAGGCCGGCGTCGAGGTCGGTGGTCCGCCCGGCCAGCCCGGCGGCGAGCGTCGCCACCGCCTCGCGCGCGGCCCCGGCCGACGAGGCGTCCACGACCACCACGCGGGCGCCGGAGTCGGCGACCATCCGGGCCAGCTCGCCCGGCGTCGAGCGCGGGTTCACCGGGACCGCGACCGCCTGGGCCCGCAGCACCCCGAGGTGGACCGTGACGAACTCGGCCCGGTTGCCCAGCGCGAACAGCACCCGGTGACCGGCCACGACCCCGAGCCGGCCCAGGCCGCTGGCGACCCGGGCGACCTCGCCGTCCAGCTCGGCCCAGCTCAGCCGCCGGCCGGCGACCTCGACGAGCGCCGGTCGCTGCGGGGCCGCGCCGGCGGCCACCGCGACCAGCTCGGCGAGGTCGTACGGCGCGGCGGGATCTGCCATGGAGCGATCCTTCCACAGCCGCCCGGCGCGCAGCGCCGGTCGGGGCCGGACCGGCGGAACCGGACTAGGCTTCCCGGGTGACCCCTGCGGACCGGAGCCGACGCCCGCTGAACCTCCAGCTGCGCTCGACGCTGGCCGGCGAGGCCGCCGCCGCCTCGGCCGAGGTGGAGTCCGCGCTGCTGACGCCGGCCGACCCGACCTCGGCGGCGTTCTTCGACGTGGACAACACGGTCATGCAGGGCGCGAGCATCTTCCACCTCGCGCGCGGGCTGCACCGGCGCAAGTTCTTCACCACCCGCGAGCTCCTGGCCGCGGCGTGGAAGCAGACCTACTTCCGGGTCGTGGGCGTCGAGGACCCCACGCACGTGTCCGACGCCCGCAACTCCGCGCTCAGCTTCATCGCCGGCCACACCGTCGCCGAGCTCGAGGAGCTGGGCGAGGAGATCTTCGACGAGGCTATGGCGCACCGGATCTGGCCCGGCACCCGGGCGCTGGCGCAGCTGCACCTCGACGAGGGCCAGCGGGTGTGGCTGGTGACCGCGGCCCCGATCGAGATCGCGTCGATCATCGCCCGCCGGCTCGGGCTCACCGGCGCCCTCGGCACGGTCGCCGAGCACATCGACGGCGTCTACACCGGCCAGCTCGTCGGCGAGCTGCTGCACGGCCCCGCCAAGGCCGAGGCGGTCAAGGCGCTCGCCGCGCGGGAGGGGCTGGACCTCGCCGCCTGCTCGGCGTACTCCGACTCCTTCAACGACCTCCCGATGCTCAGCATGGTCGGGGACCCCTGCGCCATCAACCCCGACCCCCGGCTCCGCGCCCACGCCCGCGCCCAGGGGTGGCGGGTCCGCGACTACCGCACCGGACGCAAGGCGGCCCGCGCCGGCCTGCTCGCCGGGGCGGCGACCGGCGCGGTCACCGGCGCGGTCGCCGCCGGCGTCGCGTTGCGCGGGCGCCGGCACTGAGCCGGCGGCCGCCGGCTGCCCCTCGGGCCGGACGTGTCGTGGCACACCTTTTGGCGCGCGACGGTTCCCAGGCGACCGGCCCGAGACCTACCATGACCGAGGCTTCGGGGGAAGCCGACCGGGAGGGTCTCTTCAGATGGCTTGGCACGGGCAGGACACGGCGTACGGGCTGGACGCCCTGCGCCACGCCGTCGCCCGCGTCCTCCTCGGCACCACGCCCGCGCTCGCCGGCGACGTGCAGGTGCTGCTGTCGGAGGCCCGGGGCCGCGAGGCCGGAGGGTCGCTCGCCGACGGCGCCGACCCGGTCCCCTCGGGGACCGACGGACCGGACCGGTACGGCGACCAGGAGCTCGCGGCCTCCTCGGAGGAGTCCCCGGCCGACCGCACCCGGCTGATCGCGCTCGTCGAGCTGGCCCGCGGCGGCGACGCCGAGGCGTTCGGGCAGCTCTACGACCACTACCAGCCGTCGGTCTACCGCTTCCTCTTCTATCGCACCCGGTCGACCCCGCTGGCCGAGGACCTCACCTCGGAGACGTTCTTCCGGGCGCTGCGCAGCATGACGAGCTTCCGGTGGCAGGGCAAGGACTTCGGCGCGTGGCTGATGACGATCGCCCGCAACCTCGCCACCGACCACTTCAAGGCCGGCCGCACCCGCCTCGAGCTCACCACCGAGGACATGGCCGCGCACGACGACGCCACCGACGGCCCCGAGGACGCCGTGCTGGCCGGGCTCACCAACGAGATCCTCCTCGAGGCGTTGCGCGAGCTGCCCGAGGAGCAGCGCGACTGCCTGGTCATGCGCTTCCTGCAGGGCATGAGCATCGCCGAGACGGCCGCGGTCCTCGACCGCAGCGAGGGCGCGGTCAAGCAGCTCCAGCTGCGCGGCGTACGCAACCTCGCCAAGCTGATGCCCGAGGGGATCCGGGACTGATGGGCGCCCTGACGCAGGTGACCGGCGGGGCGACCGGCGGGGTGACCCAGGTCATTGCGGACCGGGCCCTTCGTCGCGTAACCTCCCGCGCCCGCCCGTCGTTGGGCTCCGTGTCCGGACTCCTCACCGAGCCCGGCAGTCCCTACGACGCGACGACAGGACCACAGCGATGAGCCCCGTGTTCACGGCGCGACGGCGTGCCGAGGAGTTCGACTCCCTGATCGAGGACCCCTCGACCACCGGTGTCGACTCCGCGCGGTACGCCGGGCTGCTCGACGTCGTGGGCGCGATGCGGCGCACGCCCGCCCCCCAGGCCCGGCCCGAGTTCGTGGCCGACCTCCGCTCCCGGCTGATGGCCGAGGCGGCCACCGCCACCGTGCCCGAGCAGACCGCCCGGCTGACCCTTCCCCCGCGCCGCACCTCCCGGGACCGCCGGATCGCCGCCGTGGTCGGCGGGCTCGCGCTCGTCGGGGCCTCCACGTCGGTGGCGATGGCCGCCGAGCAGTCCCTGCCCGGCGACGCGCTCTATCCCGTCAAGCGCGCCATCGAGGACGTGCACACCCGGCTCAGCCTCGGCGACGCCGAGAAGGGCCAGACCGTGCTGGCCAGCGCCGGGGACCGGCTCGACGAGGCCGTGGCGCTCGCGCACAGCAGCGACGCCGGCGACCAGGCCCGGGTCTCCTCGACGCTCGACGACTTCGCCAGCCAGGCCACCCGGGCCTCCGACCTGCTGCTCGCCGACTACGCGCAGTCGGGTCGGCAGGACTCGGTGGCCCAGCTGCGGGCGTTCGCCGCGACCAGCCTGGACCGGCTTTCCGGGCTGGAGCCGGCCGTGCCCGGCCAGGCCCGCGACGAGCTGGTCCACGCGGCCCAGGTCCTCGTCGCCGTCGACGCCGCGGCCCACCAGGCCTGCCCGTCCTGCGGCGGTGGGATCACCACCATCCCGCCGGTCTTCGCCGCCAGCGCGCAGACCTCCGGCGGGTCGCCCTCGCCCCGGGGCGACGCCGGGGGCGCCCAGCACTCCTCGTCCTCCTCCTCGGACCCGAAGCCGCACCCGCACTCGGGCACCCCGACCCTGCCCGGGCTCGGCGGCCAGACGCTGCCGCCCGGCAGCGTGCTCGGTCCCGTCGGGTCCGGTGACGGCGGCGGCTCCCCTGGCAGCGACCCCAGCAAGGACCCGCTCGGCACGCTCACCGACCCCCTGACCGGCGGATTGACGGGAGGGCTGACCGGGGGGCTCACGAGCGGCGACCCCACCCAGACCCCGTCCCTCCCGGACGTCGGCGGCACGCTCGACGGCACCGTCGACGGCCTGGGCGACACCGTCGACGGAGTCACCGGCGGGTTGACCGGCGGGTTGACCGACGGGTCGAACTGACCGCACCGAGCCGGCCCATGACACCGGCCCATGACACCGGCCCGTGACGACGGACCCGGGGCGCGGGGCCGGCCGGCGGCCGGACTCAGCGGAAGACGGAGTGCCGCTGCATGAGCAGCGAGTACAGCGTCTGCTGGATGGTCTCGCGGACCTGGTCGGTCACGTTGAAGACCAGCATCGGGTCGTCGGCGGCGCCCGGCTCGAAGTCGTCGGTGCGGATCGGCTCACCGAACTCCAGCAGCCACTTCGAGGGCAGCGGCACCAGGCCCAGCGGCCCGAGCAGCGGGAAGAACGGCGTGATCGGGATGTAGGGCACCCCCAGCAGCCGGGCGAGCGAGGGCATGTTGCCGACCAGCGGGTAGATCTCCTCGGCCCCGACGACGGACAGCGGGACGATCGGGACGCCGGTGCGCAGGGCGGCCGAGACGAACCCGCCCCGGCCGAAGCGCTGCAGCTTGTAGCGCTCGGAGAACGGCTTGCCGATGCCCTTGAACCCCTCGGGCCACACGCCCACCAGCTCGCCGCCGCGCAGCATCCGCTCGGCGTCCTCGCTGCAGGCGAGAGTGGCCCCGCTCCGGCGCGCCATCGTGCTGACCAGCGGCAGCCGGAAGACCAGGTCGGCACCCAGCGGCCTCAGGAAGCGCCCGGTGTGGTCGTGGACCGACACCATCGTCATCAGCCCGTCGACGGGCACCGTGCCGGAGTGGTTGGAGACCACCAGCGCGCCGCCCTCGGCGGGCACGTTCTCGGCGCCACGGACCTCGATGCGGAACCACTTCTCCGCGATCGGCCGGAGCGCCGCCATGAAGAAGCGCTGGGTGATCTCCTGGTCGAAGCCGTACTCGTCGACCGCGTAGTCCCCGGTGACCCGGCGTCGCAGGAACGCGAGGAACCGGGCGAGCTGGGGCTCCCACTGCTCGCCGAACACCTCGGCGGCGGCGTGCTGGAAGGCGGCGAGCAGGTCGCCGGCGGGGATCCCGCCGCGCGGCAGCCGTTCGCGGGTACTGGCCGGGCCTCGCGCAAGGTCGGCGGCGGCGCCGGCGGGGGGCGCTTCACCGGCGGTCTGGCCCGGAGATTCGCCCGGAGACTCGCCCGTCGGCTCGTCGGGCGCCGGCTCGGGAGGGGTACGGCGGGCCGGCCCACCCGGGGCGAGGCTGCGCGCCGCGCGCGACGGCTGCGTGCCGGTGCCGCGGCCGGGCCGGCCGCGGGTCCCGATCGGGATGATCTCCGCGTCACCCACGGGCTGCTCCCCCGGCTCCTGCTCCCCGGTCCGCGCCACCGGCCGGCGGCAGCGCGGCGGCCAGCCGGCCGAGCGCGCGGTCGGCGTACCCGCCGGTCGGCGTGAGGGCCGCGGCGAAGTCGGCGAAGGCGGCCGCGGTGGTGTACATCGGCTCGAACTTCAGCTTCTCGCGCATCGCGGTGGTGTCGACCCCGCGGCCGTAGGTGAGGAACGCCAGCTGCTCCGGAGAGAACTCCGCGACCCGCGCCGAGCGCAGGGTCGAGCCCACCGCGCCCACGGCCCGGGCCGGCATCGGCACCGTCGGCCGCTGCAGCCGGCGCACCGCCTGGGAGAGCATCAGCACGCCGTCGCCGGCCACGTTGAAGGTGCCGGCCACCTCGTGGGTGACCGCGTGCTGCAGCGCCGCGAGCAGGTCCTGCTCGTGCAGGAACTGCAGCCGCGGGTCGTGGCCCAGCACGGTGGGGAGCACCGGCAGCCGGAAGTACGACGTGATCGGGCTCGCGACGTGCGGGCCCAGCACGTTGGCCGGTCGCAGCGTGGTCACCCGGACGTCGGGTCGCCGTCGGGCGAAGCCGCGCACGTAGCCCTCGATCTCGGCCACGTCCTTGGCGTACCCCGAGCTCGGCGCCCGCCGCGGCTCCATGTCCTCGGTGAACATGGCGGGGTCGCGGCTGCTCGCGCCGTAGACCGTCGTCGTCGACTTCACCACGAGATGCTGCAACCCGGGGGCCTTCTGACAGGCCGCCAGGAGCTGCATCGTCCCGATGACGTTGAGCTCCTTCATCGTGCTCCGACTCCCGACGCTGCCGGGGGTCGAGATCACGCTCATGTGGACGACGGTGTCGACGTCCTCCTTGGCGATGATCTTGGCGATCACCGGGTTGCGGATGTCGGCCCGCGCGAAGGAGACGTCGCCGAGGTCGCCCCGCGGCGGGACCACGTCCACGCCGATGACGCGCTCGACGGCAGGGTCGGTGGCGACGGCTCGTGCGAACCGCCGACCGAGGTCGCGGGAGACCCCGGTGACCAGGACTACTCTGCCGACCCTGCCCATCGCACGGAAGGGCTTACTTGCCGAGCTTGCGGCGCTGGACGCGCGTCTTCTTCAGCAGCTTGCGGTGCTTCTTCTTGGCCATGCGCTTGCGCCGCTTCTTGATGACAGAACCCACGGGATACCTTTCACAGCTTGCGGTGCCCGGCCGGGTGGACCCCCGGGGGACCCGGACAGCCTATCGGCCCGCGCGAGGCAGGCAGAAACCGGCGGACCGGGTCCACCCGGTGGGCGTCCCCGAGATGTCCCGAGAGATGAGGTGTGCGGCGTGCTCCCGAGCGGTCAGCCGGCGTTGAAGTAGCTGTTGCGGAGGTACTCGTTCGCGTCCTCCTCGCGGACCCGGAACGAGCGGCCCACACGTACGGCAGGCAGATCACCGTTGTGGACCAGGCGGTAGACGGTCATCTTGGAGACGCGCATCATCGCGGCTACCTCGGCAACGGTCAGGAACTTCGCGTCGGAGATGTCCCCGGACGAGCTGTTTGCCATCGTGCACCGACTTTCTTTGCGACGCGCCACCGGCTTCCCCACCGGTGATCACACGCGACGCGCACGGTGAGAATAGAGCCTGATGTGACTCGTGGGGAAGAGTTCGACCAGAGAAACGCCAGAGGTCCGGCGTGTCTCCTTGCATTCCCCACCAATTCTTTACTTGAGTCCCACTCTGACACGTTCATGGCAACGGATCGAGCCCATGAAAGGGGAAGATCTCGGTGCGGGTCGCGTGGATGGCCCGATCCAGCCAGGTCTCGGGGTCGTAACCCTCCGACCAGTCGCGCCAGGCGATCTCCCGGCCGTCGGTCAGCCGGTACGGCGGGGTGCGGCCCAGCCGGTCGCGCACCCAGGCCCGCCAGCCCGCCGGCGTCTCGGTGAGCGGGTCCAGGGGATGGCCCCCGACGATCGCCAGCAGGTGGGTCCACGCGCGCGGGACCACCTCGACCAGGGCGTAGCCGCCGCCACCCACCGCGACCCAGCGCCCGTCGGCGACCTCGTGGGCGAGGTCGTGCAGCGCGAGGTACGCCGCGCGCTGCCCGTCGACGGTCAGCATCAGGTGCGCCAGCGGGTCCTCGATGTGGGAGTCGCAGCCGTGCTGGGTGACCAGCACCTCGGGGTCGAACTCCCGCAGCAGCGCGGGCACCACCGCGTGGAAGGCCCGCATCCAGCCCGCGTCGCCGGTGCCGGGCGGCAGCGCCACGTTGACCGCGCTGCCCTGGGCGTCCGGACCTCCGGAGTCGTTGGGGAAGCCGGTGCCCGGGAAGAGCATCTGGCCGGTCTCGTGCAGGCTGATCGTGAGCACCCGCGGGTCGTCCCAGAAGATCCGCTCCACGCCGTCGCCGTGGTGGGCGTCGACGTCGACGTAGGCGACCCGCTGGGCGCCCTGATCGAGCAGGGACCGGATGCCGACCGCGACGTCGTTGTAGATGCAGAAGCCGCTGGCCCTCTCGCGCATCGCGTGGTGCAGGCCGCCCGCGATGTTGACCGCGTGCAGGCTCTCCCCGCTCCACACCTGGCGGAAGGCCTCCAGGCTCGCTCCCACCACGTGCGCCGCGGCGTGGTGCATGCCGGGGAACGTCGGGTTGTCCTCGGTGCCCAGCCCGAACTCCTCGTCGAGGACCCCGGGGTTGTTGCCGGCGCGGATGACCGCCTCGATCAGCCGCGGGTCGTGCACGGTGGCGATCTGGCTCTCGTCGGCCATCGGCGCCGGGACCATCCGCAGCCCGCGGTCGAGCACGCCGAGCTCCTCGGCCAGCCGCATCGTGAGGTCGACGCGCACCGGCGACATCGGGTGGGCGGGGCCGAAGTCGTACTCGGTGAGCGACCGGTCGAAGACGACCGTCGCGGGTCCCGCACAGTCAGGCATGGGGGCACGGTACCGGTCGCCCGTGCGGCCCCCGTCGTACTGTCGCGCTGCGAGACCGCGCGGCTCTGTGCCAAACTGTGGGCGTGCTGACCCGTCACCTCTCGACCCTCGGCTGGTGGCCCGCCTGACGGCGGCCGCCTCCTTCCAGCACACCCTCTTCCGGCCGCCCACGGGCGGCCGTTGCCATGCGTGCACCCGTGGGCCCACCACCCAGGAGCACGTCCATGACCACCACCCTCTCGCTGCTCACCCCGTCGGGCCGGCTGACGCTCGGCAACCTGCTCGGCGCGCTGCGGCCGATGGCCGAGCGCCAGGACGACGCCTACTACGGGCTCTCGGACCTGCACGCGATGACCACCCGTCACGACCCGGCACTGCTGCGGGAGCGCACCGCGGAGATGGCGACGCTGCTGCTCGCGGCCGGCCTGGAACGGGCCACGCTGTTCCGGCAGTCGGCGGTGCCGGCGCACACCGCGCTGGCCTACCTGCTGGAGTGCACGGCGCACACCGGCGAGCTGAACCGGATGATCCAGTTCAAGGAGAAGGGGCGCGGGCAGGACTCGACGCGCGCGTCGCTGTTCACCTACCCGGTGCTGATGGCGGCCGACATCCTGCTCTACCGGCCCTCGGTGGTGCCGGTGGGCGAGGACCAGCGCCAGCACGTCGAGCTCACCCGGGACCTCGCGATCCGGTTCAACCGGACCTACGGGGAGGTGTTCACCGTGCCGGAGATCGTGACGCCCGCCGCGGGCGCGCGGGTGATGGACCTCGCGGACCCGACCCGGAAGATGAGCAAGTCCGCCGACGCCGCCGGCTCGATCCTGCTGCTGGACCCGCCCGAGGTGGTGCGCCGCAAGGTCGCGCGCGCGGTGACCGACTCCGACACCGGGCCCACGTCGGTGCGGGCTGACCGGGAGGCCAAGCCCGGCGTCACGAACCTGCTGGAGATCCTGCTCGCCTGCGGCGGGTCGCCCGACGGGCTCTCGTCCTACGGCGCACTGAAGCGGTCGGTCACCGACGCGGTCGTGGCGGTGCTGGAGCCGCTGCAGAAGAGGTACGCCGACCTCGCCGCCGACCCGGCCCGGGTCGACGCGGTGTTCGCGGCCGGCGCCGTCCGGTGCCGGGCGGTCACCGCACCGGTGCTCGCCGCGGCCGAGGCGGCGATGGGGCTGGCCTGACTGGGTGTGTCCCTATTAAGACCGAAGCGCACCCATCTGCCGATGCCAGGGCTGTGCATCGTCGGCGGTGGACCAGCCACCGTAGAACCGCGCGAGCGCGCTCGCGTCGGGCGCATCGACCGTCGGCAGGCTGCGCCTGAGCAGGTCCGACATCAAACGATCTCCATCTGCTGGTAGGTCGGCGTGAGCTCTTCCCAGCGCGCCTTCCAGCCGGGCGCCCCGGCATCGGAGCCCCAGCCCTCCGGATGCACCGGGCCGTCGACCTCCAGCGACCGACCGAGATCCTCGAGGTGGACCCGCCAACCAGAGGCGTGGAACGGGAGGTGCGTCCTCGGCAGGCCGCGCTCCTCGACCACCAGCCGGGTCTTGGGGCCCTCCTCGGTGAGCCACGCCTCGATCTGCCCCTCGTCGTCTGCACCAGGCTCTGTCGTCAGCAGCAGGTGGTGGGGCGCGTCGCACACCTCGACGCGCGCCGGACCCGTCCAACTGCTCGTGAAGACGACCTGGATCGTGCCGCCGACGCGCAGGTCGCCGCCGACCCGGGCGAGCCAGCGGGCCAGCCGCTCGGGCGTCGTGCACGCCTGCCAGAGGTCGTCGATGTCGGTGTCGTAAAGGTCCTCGACCCGGACCGCTCCGCGGGTCTCGTCGAGTGCTCGCATCGTCGCGATCGTGGTCATCATCGTGTCTTCTTTCCTCGTGCGATCTCGGTATGGAGGGCGTCGAGCCGGCTCTCCCAGAGGCGGCGGTACTCACTCAGCCACTCGTCGACCTCGACGAGCGCCTCCGGGCGGAGTGTGTAGATCCGGCGCTGCGCGTCCTGATGTACGTCGACCAGCCCGGCTTCCCGCAGCACGCGGAGATGTCGGGACACCCCCGGGCGAGCGATCGGGAGAGCCTCGGCCAGCTCGCCCGCATTCGCCGGGTGGTTGCGGAGGATCTCGAGAACCGTGCGCCGGCTCTCGTCAGCCAGCGCATGCAGCACAGCGTCCATGGTGCTAATGTAGCCAGATGGTTACGTACCCGCAAGGTTACGTTTGGTCCTGTGTAGAAGCGTCGTGACCGGGAGGTCGTGCAGGGCCCTAGATTGACCGACGTGCTCGCTGATGAAGTCTGGCGCTATTCGCCGATCGGCCCGATCCCTACATTGATCGCCGGCTTCGTTGGCCTCACGCTCGTCGTCCACGTGACGTGGGTCCGGTCTGCGCGAACCCAGGTGATCACCTGGGCGCTCCTCGCCGCGTGCATTCTGGCGATTCTTGCCGTCACGGGCCGTGGCAGTCTTGGCAACGACGGCGGCGGGTTCAGTTGGCGCCTAGGGGACTCGATCCTCAGTGAGCTCCACAACGTCAACCGTGAACTCGGGCTGCTGAATGTCTTCGGGAACGTGGCAATGTTCGTTCCCGTGGGGTGGCTCGCCGCCCTGCTCGTCCGACGTCGCGGATTCGTCGTCGGCGCCCTGTCGGCGGCCGGGTTCTCCGCAGCCATCGAGATCTGGCAATCGTTGTCCGGCTCGTTCGGAGATATCGACGACGTGGTTCTCAATTCCGTGGGCGGCATGATCGGCGCATCCTTGGCCGTCTCGATTCAAGCCGCGAGCAGGCACCGGTCCGGCCGAAGGAACGAGGTTGCGGCGCATCACGCGGGTGCCGGTAGCGGCTAGGCACCGCCCGGATCTAGCCGCGACCCGCGCGAGCAGGGACACCCCCGTGGGCGTGCCCGAGGTCGGGCGCGGGCGGCGGCACCGGTCAGCGGTGCCCAACGGTGATCAGCGGTGATCAGCGGTGATCGGCGGCCATGAACCCGGCGACCACCCGGCCGAGCTCGTCACCGGCGTCCTCCTGCAGGAAGTGGCCGGCCTTCTCGACCACCGGGTGCTCGAGCCCCCGGGTCCCGGGCACCAGCTTGCGCAGCACCGGCGCCATCGCGCCGGTGATCGGGTCGCTGTCGCTGAACGCGGTCAGGAACGGCTTCTCCCACCGCGCGAGCACCGCCCAGGCCGCGCGGTTGGCCTCGGTGGCCGGGTCGTCGGGGCGGGTCGGCACCAGACCGGGCATCGCCCGCGGCCCGGCCTTGGCGGCCTCGTCGGGGAACGGCGCGTCGTACGCCGCCCGCGCCGCGTCGGAGAGCCCGCGCACGCAGCCGGCCGCGACCAGCCGCCCGACGTCCAGCACGTCGGCCCGCTCGACCGCGCGCCGGAACGCCCACCACACCTCCGGCATGTCGTGGTCGCCGGTCGGCAGCCCGGTGTTCGCGGCCACGACGCGGGCGAACCGGTCCGGGTGCTCGGCGACCAGCCGCAGCCCGATCAGCCCGCCCCAGTCCTGCCCGACCAGCGTGACGTCGTGCAGGTCGAGGTGGTCGAACGCCAGCGCGCGCAGCCACTCCACGTGCCGCGCGAAGCTGTGGTCGGCCGCCGCCAGGGGCTTGTCGGAGCGGCCGAAGCCGACCATGTCCGGCGCCACGCAGCGCACCCCGGCCGCGACCAGCTCGTCGATGACCCGCCGGTAGAGGAACGACCAGGTCGGCTCGCCGTGCAGCAGCAGCGCGACCGGGCCGTCGGCGGGCCCGGCCTCGACGTACGCCATCCGCAGGGTGCCGCCGTCGGGGTCCGCGACCTCGGCGTAGCGCGGGCTCCACGCGAAGTCGGGCAGGGCGGCGAAGCGGTCCTCGGGCGTCCGGAACGTCTGCATGCCGGCCAGTCTGGCAGGCGGGCGGGCGGCGGTCAGGAACCTTCGGCGAGCGCCTTCGAGCGGTCCCGCGCGGCCTCCATGGCGGCGAGGAACGCCGCACGCACCTTGTGGATCTCCAGCTCCCGGAGCGCGGCGGCGGTGGTGCCGGCCGGCGAGGTGACCTGCTCGCGGAGCACCACCGGGTGTGTCCCGGTCTCCCGCAGCATCTTCGCCGAGCCGACCAGGGTCTGCACGACCAGGTCGGTCGCGGTGGCGCGGGGCAGCCCGAGGTGGACGCCGGCCTCGATCATCGACTCGACGACGAAGAAGATGTACGCCGGCCCGGAGCCGGAGATCGCGGTGACCGCGTCCTGCTGTCGCTCCGGGATCCGCAGGACCCGCCCGACCGAGGCCATCAGCGCCTCGGCCTCCGCCAGGTGGCTGTCGTCGCAGTGCGAGCCGGGCGAGATCGCGGCCATCCCCTCGTCGACCAGCGCGGGGGTGTTCGGCATCACCCGGACCACCGCGACACCGTCGGGGATCCGTGCCTCGATGAACGCGGTGGTGATGCCGGCGGCCAGCGAGACCACCAGCTGGCCGGCGCGCAGCTGGGGCGCGATCTCGGCCAGCAGGTCGCCCATGTCCTGGGGCTTGACGACCAGCGCGAGGGTGTCCGCCCGCTCGGCGGCCTCGACGTTGGAGACGACGGCGACGCCGTACCGCTCCTCGAGCTCGCGGGCCCGCTCGGGCCGCTTCTCGCCGACCAGCAGGTTGTCGACGCGGCGACCGGCGCGGACGAGCCCCGAGAGGAGGGTCTCCCCCATCACGCCGGCGCCGAGGATCGCGGTCTGCGCCATGTCAGCCCCCTCCGGAGGGCGCTACTTCTTCGAGATCAGGGACTTGGCGAAGAATGACAGGTTCTGCGGGCGCTCGGCGAGACGTCTCATGAGGTAGCCGTACCACTCCCGGCCGTAGGGGATGTAGACGCGCACCGCCTCACCGGCCTCGGCCAACCGCTTCTGCTCCTCGGGGCGGATGCCGTAGAGCATCTGGAACTCATAGGAGCCCTGCGCGCGGCCGTAGCGGCTGGCCAGCGAGGAGGCGATCTCTACCATCCGCGGGTCGTGCGTCGCGATCATCGGGTAGCCCTGGCCGGCCAGCAGCACCTTCAGGCAGCGGACGTAGGACCGGTCCACCTCGAGGCGGTCCTGGAAGGCCACCGACTCCGGCTCGCTGTAGGCGCCCTTGCACAGCCGGACGCGGGAGCCCTCGTACGCCAGCGCGCGGCAGTCGGCCTCGGTGCGGTGCAGGTAGGCCTGGAGCACCGCGCCGGTCTCGGGGAAGTCCTTGCGCAGCTCGCGCAGCGTCGCCAGGGTCCGGTCGGTGGTCGTGTGGTCCTCCATGTCGAGGGTCACCGTGGTGCCGGCGTTGCGGGCGGCCCGGCAGATGGTGCGGGCGTGCTCGAGCGCCACCTTGTCGCCGATCTCCGGCACCGCCTGGCCGATCGCGGAGAGCTTGACCGAGACCTCGGCGTTGCGGGTCAGGCCCCGGGCCGCCAGCTGCTGGAGGGCCTCAAGGTAGGCCGCCACCGTCTTGTCCGCCTGCTCCACGTCGAGGGTGTCCTCGCCGAGGAAGTCCAGGGTGACCCGCAGCCCGTCGTCGGCCAGCCGGGCGGTGGCCTCCACGGCGGACTCGGTGGTCTCGCCGGGGACGTAGCTGGTCACGATGTCGGCCGAGACCGGCATCGTGCTGACGAGCTTCTTGACCCGCGAGCTGCGGGCCAGCAGGAGGATGGGCTGGCGGAGCAAGGACATGCGGCACAGGTTACGCCGGGGCGGCCGCCTGCCTCCAAGCGGCGAGCACGTGTGTCCCGGGGCGGCCAGGGACGGCCCAGGATGGCCCGGGATGGCCCGGGCCGCCGGCTCAGGAGGTACGCCGGCGCAGGGTGGCCGCGCCCAGGGCCAGCCCGGCGACCGCGAACACCGCGACGATGCCGATGTCCTGCCACACCTGCCCGGTCGACGTGCTGCCGGTGAGGTGCTGCATCGCGTCGACGGCGTAGGACAGCGGCAGCACGTCGCTGATCCGCTCCAGGGCGGGGGGCAGCAGGTCGCGCGGCACCAGCAGCCCGCACAGCAGCAGCTGCGGGATCAGCAGCGCCGGCATGAACTGCACGGCCTGGAACTCGGTCTCCGCGAAGGCCGACACGAACAGGCCCAGCGCGGTCCCGAGCACGGCGTCGACCACCGCCACGATCGTCAGCAGCCAGATCGGGCCGAGCACGTCGAGGCCGAGCAGCCCGACGCTGATCGCCACCGCCAGCGCCGACTGGACCGCGGCCACCAGCCCGAAGGCCAGCGCGTAGCCGACCAGGAAGTCCAGCTTGCCCATCGGCATCGCCAGCAGCCGCTCCAGGGTGCCGCTGGAGCGCTCGCGCAGCGTGGTGACGCTGGTGACCAGGAACATCACCAGCACCGGGAAGATCGCGAGCAGCGCCGGCCCGATCCGGTCGAAGACGGTCGGCGCGGAGGCGTCGTACACCCACCACAGCAGGGACTCCAGCAGGCAGGGCAGCAGCAGCAGGAGGGCCAGGGTGCGGTGGTCGCGGCGCAGCTGGGTGAGGACCCGGCGGGCGACCGCCAGGGTGATCCGCGCGCTGAGCGGGCCGGTCATGCCGCGTCCTCCTCGACGATGCGGAGGAACGCCGACTCGATGTCCGCGGCGCCGGTCTGCTGCCGGATCTGCTCGGGCGCGCCGTCGGCGATGAGCCGGCCCTCGCGCATGAGCAGCAGCCGGTCGCAGCGGTCGGCCTCGTCCATCACGTGGCTGGAGACGAACACCGCGGCCCCGGCGTCGGCGAGCCGGTGGAACAGCGCCCACAGGTCGCGGCGCAGCACCGGGTCGAGGCCGACGGTCGGCTCGTCCAGGATCAGCAGGTCGGGGCTGCCCAGCAGCGCGACCGCCAGGCTCACCCGGCTGAGCTGGCCGCCGGAGAGCCGGCCCACCACCTGGTCGCGGTGGCGGGCCAGGTCGACCGCCTCGACCGCCCGGTCGACCTCGTCGCGGCCCACCCCGAGCACCCGGGAGAAGAACCCGAGGTTCTCGGCCACCGTGAGGTCGTCGTACACGCTGGCGGCCTGGGTGACGTAGCCGATGCGGTCGCGCAGCGCCCGGCTCCCGGCCTCCTCGCCGAAGACCCGGACGCTGCCGCCGGCCAGGCGCTGGACGCCGGCCAGCGAGCGCAGCAGCGTGGACTTGCCGCAGCCCGACGGGCCGAGCAGCCCGGTGACGCCGCCGCCGATGGTGAGGTCGAGGTGCTCGAGGACCGTCCGGCCGCCGCGGACGACGACCAGGTCGCGGACCTCCACCGCGTTTTTCATCATGCGTTGAATTATGCGCCGACACCGCTCCGCCGCCAAGGGGTTGTCGGCCTCTTCTCTCGGTCGGGGGGCGTTGCAACGGCCCCCAACCGAGGGAATCCCCGGCCGGCCGGGGATTCCTGCAGCGCCCCGGCTACCCCACCGGCCCGGTGAGGTAGCGCTGCAGCGTGGGGCCGTAGGCGGCCACGAGCTCCTCGGGGCCCATCGAGACCAGCGGCTCGACGCGCAGCAGGTAGCGCAGGATCACCACGCCGACCATCTGCGAGGCGACCAGGGCCAGCCGCTCGTCGGGGCGGTCGAGGTCCAGGGCCCGGCCGACCGGGCCGAGCACCATCTGCAGCAGGCTGTCGCGCAGCAGCCGCTGCCCGCTCGGCTCGGCCAGCCCGCGGACCAGCGCGAGCAGCGAGGCCTGGTTGCGCTCGTCGTCCCAGACCTGCAGGAAGACCCGGAACAGCCGCTCCCCCACGCCGTCGAGCCCGCCGGCGACCACCGGCGCGATCATCGCGCGCGGGTCGACCGGCAGCTCGAGGGCGGCGAGGAACAGGTCGTCCTTGGTGCCGAAGTAGTGGTGCACCAGCGCCGCGTCCACGCCCGCGGCCGCGGCCACCGCCCGGATCGACGTCCCGGCGTAGCCCGCCGCCGCGAAGCGCTCCCGGGCCGCCGCCAGGATCGCGGCCCGGGTGTCCGGCGCGCCCGGCCTCCGGCCGCGTCGCGCCCCGGGCGCCCCGGGCGCCCCGGCCGCCCCGGGCACCCCTGGCACCCCTGGCACCCCGGGGGACGCGGCCGCCGCGCTGCTCACGGCGTCGCCACCACGGAGTGCTCGCGGGCGAACCGCAGCGACTCCAGCAGGTCGGCCTCGCGCTCCCGGCGGTCGGCCGCCTTGCGGGTGTTGATCTCCAGGACGATCTCGCCGGCGAAGCCGGTGCGGGCGAGGTGGCGCAGGAATGCCGCCGCCTCCATCTCGCCGCGGCCCGGGACCAGGTGCTCGTCGCGGGCCGACCCGGTGCCGTCGGTCAGGTGGATGTGGCGCAGCCGCGGCCCGAGCCGCTCGGCCATCGCGACCGGGTCGGAGTGGGCGATGGCGGCGTGCGAGAGGTCGATGGTGGTGTTCGCGTAGGTCTCGGTCGAGGGGTCCCAGCCGGGCAGGTACATCTCCATGCCCCGCTTGGAGCTGGCCCGCCAGGGATACATGTTCTCGACCGCGAACGCGACGCCCGTCGACTCCTCCAGCGCCGCGACCCCGTTGACGAAGTCGCGGGCGTAGTCCCGCTGCCAGCGGAACGGCGGGTGCACGACCACGACCTCGGCGCCGACCGCCGCGGCCATCTCGGCGGACCGCTCGAGCTTGCCCCACGGCTCGGTGCCCCAGACCCGCTGGGTGAACAGCAGGCACGGCGCGTGCACGGCGCAGACCGGGACGCCGTGGTGCGCGGAGAGCTGGGCGATCGCCGCGGTCTGCTGGCTGAGCGCGTCCATGCCCACCATCACCTCGACCGCGTCGTAGCCGAGCTGGGCGGCGTAGCCGAAGGCGTGCGCCGAGGACTCGGGGTAGACCGAGGCGGTCGAGAGCCCGATCCGCGGTGCGTTGCCGGTCGCCATGCTCGCCGCCGTCAGCCGAGCACGCTCAGCTGGTCGAGGCGCTCGAGGATGACTCCCTCGCGCAGCGCCCACGGGCAGATCTCGAGCCCGTCGAGGTCGAAGATGTCCATGCAGGCCTCGGCGACGAGCGCACCGGGCACGATCTGGTGGGCCCGGCTCGGGGAGACGCCGGGCAGGTCCGCGAGCTCGGGGGGCGTCATCGCCACGAGCTTGGGGATCCACCCCGACAGCTCCTCGCGCGGCAGCGTGCGCGGCACCAGCGGGCCCTCGCCGGAGGGGGCCGCGCCGCAGATGCGCGCCAGCGAGCGGAAGGTCTTGGAGGTCGCGGCCGCGTGGTCCGGCGTCCCCGCGCGCAGCAGGTGGCCGGCGTCGCGGGCGATCTCGGCCCGGATCTGCTTGCGCAGGCCGCGGATCGCGTCCTCGTCGGGCGGTCCACCGCCGAAGAACTGCCGGGCCAGCCGTGCGGCGCCCAGCGGCAGCGACCAGGCGACGTCGGGCGACTCGTCGGGGCCGCCGGCGATCTCCAGCGAGCCGCCGCCGATGTCGAAGACCGCCAGCCGGCCCGCGGACCAGCCGAACCAGCGACGTACGGCGAGGAACGTCAGCCGTGCCTCGTCCTCCCCGGAGAGCACCTCGATCCGCACGCCGGTGCGGTCGTGGACGTGGTCGAGGACCGCCTCGCTGTTGCGCGCGTCGCGCACCGCCGAGGTCGCGAACGCCAGCATGTCCTCGCAGCCGCGGTCCTCGGCGACCTGCACGGCCGAGGCGGTGAACGCGGTCAGCGCGTCGACTCCGGTCGGCGAGACCGCCCCCTGCTCGTCGAGGTGCTCCGCCAGCCGCAGCGGCTGCTTGTGGGAGTACGCCGGCAGCGGCGCGGCGCCGCCGTGCGCGTCCACCACGAGCAGATGCCCGGTGTTGGAGCCGATGTCGAGGACGCCCAAGCGCATGGGACCAAGTTACCGGGGCACCCAGCCGGGTAGGTTGGGGTCGTGCCCGAAGTGGACCTGGACTTCCCCCGTGCCTGGGTGGAGTTCGTCGACCCCGCCGACGCGACGCAGGTGATGCGCTGCGACCTCACCTGGCTGACCTCGAGCTACACCTGCATCTTCGGTCGCGGCTGCGCCGGCATCTACGCCGACGCCCCCGACGTCGGCTGCTGCACGCTCGGCGCCCACTTCGCCGACGAGGGCGACGAGAAACGGGTCGCCTCCTACGTCGAGATGCTCGACGACGAGCTCTGGCAGCAGCGGCCCCAGGGCCGCCGGGTCAAGCGCTCGGACTGGGTCGAGGTCGACGAGGACGGCGAGCGCAAGACCCGCACCGTCGAGGTGGACGGCCAGCAGGCGTGCGTGTTCCAGAACCGGCCCGGCTTCGCGCCCGCGAAGGGCGGCGGGGGCGCGGGCTGTGCGCTGCACGCGCTGGCCTACGTGCTGGGCAAGAACCCCCTGGAGACCAAGCCGGACGTGTGCTGGCAGCTGCCGATCCGGCGGACCTTCCGCGACGTCGAGCGGCAGGACGGCACGACCTACACCGAGGTGTCGATCGGCGAGTACGACCGCCGCGGCTGGGGGCCGGGCGGCCACGACCTGGACTGGTACTGCTCGGGCAACACCGAGGCCCACGTCGCCGTCGAGCCGGTCTACCTCACCAACGAGGCGGAGCTGACCGAGCTGATGGGCAAGGCGGCGTACGACGAGCTGGTGCGGCACTGCGAGGCACACGTCCGCTCCCGCTCGGCCCTCGCGCTGCACCCCGCCGACCCGCGCTGACCGGGTCGGCGCGAGCCCGGCCGGGGTGCGCGCGGCGTCGTACCGGCACGCCCGGACGCTGAGAGAACCCTGAGAGAATCTCGACATCAAGAGACCCCGACCCCGATGTCGCGGCGTGCTCCGAGACGGCTGAGAATGCTTGGCATGCGCCTGGACCATCTCTCTTACGCAGCAGGACCTGATGGCCTCGCCAGCACCGCCCAGCGCATCGGGGGACTGCTCGGCCGGGAGTTCATCGACGGAGGCGTGCACCCACGCTTCGGGACCCGGAACATGATCATGCCGCTCGCTGACGGCACCTACCTGGAGATCGTGGAGGTCCTCGACCACCCCGCCTCCGACAAGGCACCGTTCGGCCAGGCCGTGCGCGCCCGCTCCGCGCTCGGCGGCGGCTGGCTCGGCTGGGTGGTCGCGGTCGACGACATCGCCCCGGTCGAGCAGCGGCTCGGCCGCGAGGCGGTGGCCGGCAACCGGCACCGCCCCGACGGCACCGAGCTGCACTGGAAGCAGATCGGCATCAGCGGCCTGATGGCCGACCCGCAGCTGCCGTTCTTCATCGAGTGGGACAGCCCCCGCGACCTGCACCCCAGCAACGGTGCGGACCCGGCGTACTCCCTGGCCTGCCTGGAGATCGCCGGCGACCCGCAGCGGGTCAGCGAGTGGCTCGGCGAGACCGTCGAGGCACCGCTGGAGGACGTGAAGGTCGAGTGGGTGGCCCCGCACGGCACCCCGGGGATCATCGCGGCGCAGGTCCAGACCCCGAACGGACTGGTCCGGCTCTGACCGAGCAGCGGCCCGCGAGCAACCCGCGGGACGCCTCGAGAGCGGCCCTCCCGCCCGGGGCGGTGCCGAGCCCGAACATCTGGCACCACACCGCGACGTACGAGACCGAGAACCGCGCCGTCGACCCCGACGGCCTGCTCGAGGCCACCATGGCCTCGCTGCTGGGCGGCTCGGGCTGGTCCGGCCGGCGGGTGCTCGACCTCGGGTGCGGCACCGGGTTCCACCTGCCGCGCCTGGCCGCGGCCGCGGCGACCGTGACCGGGATCGAGCCGCACCCGGACCTGGCCGCGCTCGCCCGGCGACGCACCCGCGGCCTGCCCCACGTCACGGTGCTGCAGGGCACCGCGCAGTCGCTGCCGCTGCCGGACGCCTCGGTCGACGTCGTGCACGCCCGCTGGGCCTACTTCTTCGGTCCCGGGTGCGAGCCCGGCCTGGCGGAGCTGGACCGCGTCGTAGGCCGGGGCGGCACGGCGTTCGTGATCGACAACGACGCCTCCCGGTCCACGTTCGGGCGCTGGTTCCGGCGCGGCTACCCGCACCTGCCGGCCCCCGAGGTCGTCGAGCGGTTCTGGTCGACCCGAGGCTGGACCCGGGTGCCGCTCGACCTGCGATGGGCCTTCGACTCCCGGCGGGACCTGGAGGACGTGGTGCGCATCGAGCTGCCCGGCCGCGTGGCCGAGGAGGTGCTGGCCGAGCACGAGGGCACCGAGGTCGACTACGCGGTCAACCTCTGGTGGAAGCGCTTCTGAGCGACGGCCCGCAGCGGAGCCGCCGGCGCGTCCTCGCTAGCTGGACCCGCGCACCGCGAGCGTGGGCGTGAGCAGTACGCCACCGGGGGGACGCGAGGGGTGGTTGAGGATGTCCTCGAGCGCCTTGACGATCCCGACGGCGACGTCCTCGAGCGGCTGGCGCACCGAGGTCAGGCCGGGCGGCACCACCTGGGCGACCTGGGAGTCGTCGAAGCCGACCACGGCGACGTCGCGGCCGGGGACGAGGCCGCGCTGGGCCAGGGTGTGCAGCACGCCCATCGCCAGCGTGTCGGAGGCGCACACGAACCCGGTCGGCTGCGCCTCGTCGAGCAGCACCGCGCTGGCCTCCCGCCCGCTGGCGACGGTGTCCTCCACCCGCGAGGCCAGGCCGGTGGTGGGCAGGTCGCGCGAGCGCAGCGCCCGGCTCCAGCCCGCCCGGCGGTCCTCGCCGATGAAGGAGTCCTTGCGCCACCCGATCCAGGCGATCCGCCGGTGCCCGCGGTCCAGCAGGTGGGTGGTGGCGAGCTCGGCACCGGCCGCGCCGTCGACGTCGACCCACGGGTGGGTGGCCGCCGGGTTGTCCCAGGGCCGCCCGAACGCCACGAACGGCGCACGCCGCGACTCCAGCCACGCCGCCTGCGGGTTGCCGAGGTAGGTGTCGGTGACCACGAACGCGTCGACCGCGGTCGAGCGCAGGAGGTCGTCGTACCCCTCGAGCGGGTCCTGGTGGGTGCCGGCGAAGAGCAGCACGTGGTAGCCCGCCTCGCCGGAGGTCTCCACCAGCGAGTGCACGAAGCGGTCCATCGTGGCGTTGGCGGTGCCCTCCTGGGCCGGGTTGATCCGCATGCCGATCAGGTGCGAGGCGCGGGTGCGCAGGTTGCGCGCGGCCCGGTTCGGCGAGTAGCCGAGATCGTCGATGGCCTCCTGGACCCGGGCCAGGGTGTCGGCCCGGAGCAGGTCGGGGTTGTTGACGGCGTTGGACACCGTCTGCCGGGAGACGCCCGCCCGCTCCGCGACGTCGGCGAGCGTGGGCGGCACCGCGGGGCTCCTGCCCAGGCTCCTAGCCAGCCGGTCTGTCGTACCGTCTGCCATCCGGTCAGCCATCCGGTCGTCCTCCACACTGCCCGCCCAGATTCCCCGCGAGTCTGGAACGTTCCAAGCGGATCATAACCAGACCGGTACCCGGTTCGGCGGGTGATGTGACCGATCCCGTGTCGGTGGCGTGCCCTAGCGTTCCCGCCATGCCCAAGCCACCACGTACGACGTACCGCTGCACCGAGTGCGGCTGGGAGGCCGCCAAGTGGGTCGGCCGCTGCGGCGAGTGCCAGGCCTGGGGGTCGGTCGTGGAGGCCGCGTCGTCCTCGGGCACCGTCTCGCGGACCGCCGCGAGCCCGGTGACCACCGCGGCGGTCCCCATCGGCCAGGTCTCGGTGGAGGAGTCGGCGTTCCGTCCCAGCGGGGTGCCCGAGCTCGACCGGGTGCTGGGCGGTGGGCTGGTCCCCGGCGCCGCGATCCTGCTCGCCGGCGAGCCCGGGGTCGGCAAGAGCACGCTGCTGCTCGAGGTGGCCGCCCAGACCGCGCGCCGCCGGCACCGCACGCTCTACGTCACCGGCGAGGAGTCGGCCTCGCAGGTGCGCCTGCGCGCGGACCGCACCGGCGGCGTGCACGACGAGCTCTACCTCGCCGCCGAGACCGACCTCGGCGCGGTGCTGACCCACATCGAGCAGGTCCGGCCGACGCTGCTGGTGGTCGACTCCGTGCAGACCATCGGCGCCTCCGGCGTCGAGGGCGTGCCCGGCGGCGTGACCCAGGTCAAGGAGGTCGCGGCCGCGCTGGTGCGGGTCGCCAAGACCCGCAACATCACCACGGTGCTCGTCGGCCACGTCACCAAGGACGGCTCGATCGCCGGTCCGCGGGTGCTCGAGCACGTCGTCGACGTGGTGCTCCACTTCGAGGGCGACCGCAACTCCCGGTTCCGGATGGTGCGGGCCATGAAGAACCGGTTCGGCCCGGTCGACGAGGTCGGTTGCTTCGACCTCTCCGCCGGCGGGATCACCGCGGTGACCGACCCCACCGGGTTGTTCGTGGAGAACCACCACACCAGCGTCCCGGGCACCTGCGTCGCGGTCACCATGGAGGGCCGGCGACCGCTGCTCGCCGAGGTGCAGGGGCTGGTGACGCCCACCGCCTCCGAGCGGCCGCGGCGGACCACCTCGGGGCTGGACGGGTCGCGGCTGGCCATGGTGCTGGCGGTGCTGCAGCAGCACTGCGGGATCCGGCTGCACAACCACGACGTGTTCGCCTCCACCGTCGGTGGCGCCCGGCTCACCGAGCCGGCCAGCGACCTCGCGCTGGCGGTCGCGGTCGCCGGGGCGGCCTTCGGGCGGCCCACGCCGCACGGGGTGGTCGCCATGGGCGAGATCGGCCTGGCCGGGGAGCTGCGGCGGGTCCGCGACCTGCCCCAGCGGATCGCCGAGGCCGCCCGGCTCGGCTTCCGGGTCGCGCTGGTGCCGATGGAGCCCGGCGAGCGGGCGCCCGGGCGGTTGCAGGCCGTCAACCACGTGGCGCCGGTGCCGACCGTCGACGGCATGAAGGTCATCGGTGTCCCCGACGTGCGCTCCGGGTTGCAGATGCTCAAGGTGACCCGCGAGCAGACCGAGCGACCCCACTCCCTGTGAGTCCGCCCTGGGTGTCCGCCCTGTGCGGGGACTGTCGATTACGGGACTGCCGGGGGCGGTGACCCGGGGACCCGGGGACCCCCGGGCGCCGCGGGTCGACCGCCCGGCGTACTGGCAAGCACAACACGCCGGTGTCCGCCTAGACTTGGCGCGCGGCCGACCAACGCCGCACCCGGACGGAGGGAATCGGCGTGGTGGCCACGGATCGCTCGGACGAGACGCTGCGCCTGCGCGCCGCCCTCGCCTCCATCGCCCCCGGCACCGCCCTGCGCGACGGGCTGGAGCGGATCCTGCGCGGGCGCACCGGCGCGCTGATCGTGCTCGGCCACGACAGGACGGTCGAGTCGCTCTCCACCGGGGGGTTCACCCTCGACGTGCCGTTCACCGCCACCGGCCTGCGCGAGCTCGCCAAGATGGACGGCGCGATCATCGTCGACAAGGACGTGACCCGCATCTACCGGGCCGCGGTGCACCTGATGCCCGACCACACGATCCCCTCGGAGGAGACCGGCACCCGGCACCGCACCGCCGACCGGGTCGCCCGGCAGACCCACTACCCGGTGATCTCGGTGTCCCAGTCGATGCAGATCATCGCGGTGTACGTCGGTGCGACCCGGCACGTGCTGGAGGACTCCGGCCAGATCCTGTCCCGCGCCAACCAGGCGCTGGCGACGCTGGAGCGCTACAAGCTGCGCCTCGACGAGGTCGCCAGCACGCTCTCGGCGCTGGAGATCGAGGACCTCGTCACCGTGCGCGACGTGGCGGTGGTGGCCCAGCGCCTCGAGATGGTCACCCGGATCGCCCGCGAGATCGAGGACTACGTGCTCGAGCTCGGCACCGACGGCCGGCTGCTCTCGCTGCAGCTGGAGGAGCTGATCACCGGGGTGGACGCCGAGCGCGAGCTGGTGATCCGCGACTACCTGCCCGCGGGGCGGCGCACCAAGACCCCGGAGGCGCTGCTGCAGCGGCTGGAGTCCCTCTCGCCCACCGAGCTCGTCGACCCCGCCGCTGCGGCGCGCGCGCTGGGGCTCGGCACCGGTGAGCACCTCGACGGGGCCGTGGCACCGCGCGGCTACCGGCTGCTCGCCAAGGTCCCCCGGCTGCCCAGCTCGGTCGTCGACCGGCTCGTCGACCACTTCGGCACCCTGCAGAAGCTGCTCTCCGCGGGCATCGACGACCTCCAGGCGGTCGAGGGCGTCGGCGAGCTGCGCGCCCGCAGCGTGCGCGAGGGCCTCTCGAGGCTGGCCGAGTCGACGATCCTCGAGCGCTACGTCTGATCGACCGCGGACCCGTCAGTCGGCCGACGCCGAGCTGCCGGCGCTGGGCTTGTCGGAGCTGGGCTTGCCGCCGCCGTGCTTGCCGGACTGCTGCGGCTCGGGGCTGCGGGTGATCACCGGGGCGCGGGGGGCCCGCAGCTCGAACTGCTGGTCGGTCGGCTCGCCGGCCAGCGCCGCCACGTTCACGTGGTAGTAGCCGGGCATCGCCCAGTCCGTCTGCCGCGGGCAGTCGTCCTCGGAGCGGCGGCCGTTCCAGGTCACCACCACCGAGGTCGGCTGGTCGCGACGGACGACGACCTGCTCGTTCGGCACCCGATGGGGGCACTGCTGGCTCGACCAGATTTCGTCGTGGCCGGAGGTGATCTTCATGGTCAGCGTCCGCGCCGACACGTGCCAGGTGCACGCCGCCGCCTCGCGGGTCTGCAGGCCCAGCTCGAAGCGGACGCCGTCGCCCGGCCCGGCCACCGCGTGCCTGACCTCGGGGGTCACCACGATGTCGCTCGCCGCGCACGGGCCGTCGGGCTCAGCCAGGACCGGCGCCTGGCTGGCGTGGTGCTTGCCGGCTGCGGGGGTCCCGTCCGGGGTCGCCTCGAGGGTGCCGTCCGTCGGCACCGGGGGTGAGGAGGGGTCGCCCGTCCCGTCGATCGCGCCGGCCCCGTCGGTCGACGCGGTGGCGGCCGCCGGGCGCGCCTCGGGCTCGGAGGAGGCGTCGCTGCCCGAGCCGAGCAGCCGGGCGAGGCCGACGACCAGCAGCACGGCCAGCGTCAGCAGCAGCATCCGGCGCCGCCAGTAGACGCGGGCCGGCAGGGGACCACGGGTCAGGGGCGGCATGGGCGCAACGCTAACGAGCCTTCGACCCCGCTTCGCGGTGCCACTCCGCCGACCCCGGAGAATGGCCGGGTGAGCGACCTGCACGAGCCCGTCCTCGCGTGGTACGACGAGCACGCCCGCGAGCTCCCGTGGCGCTCGCCCGCGGCCACCGCGTGGTCGGTGATGGTCTCGGAGTTCATGCTCCAGCAGACGCCGGTGGCGCGCGTGCTGCCCGTGCACGAGGCGTGGCTGCGGCGCTGGCCGACTCCGGGCGACCTGGCCGCCGAGCCGGCCGGCGAGGCCGTCCGCGCCTGGGGCCGGCTGGGCTACCCGCGCCGGGCGCTGCGGCTGCACGCGGCCGCCGTCGCGATCGTCGAGCAGCACGACGGTGAGGTACCGCCGTCGTACGACGACCTGCTGGCGCTGCCCGGGGTGGGCGACTACACCGCGGCCGCGATCGCGACCTTCGCCTTCGGGCGCCGCCACGTCGTGCTCGACACCAACGTGCGCCGGGTGCTGGCCCGGGTCGCCACCGGCGTCGAGCTCCCGGCCGCCTCGGTGACCCGGGCCGAGCGCACGCTGGCGGCCGAGCTGCTGCCCCCGGACGATCCCACCGCGGCGACCTGGTCGGTGGCGGTGATGGAGCTCGGCGCGCTGGTCTGCACGGCGGCCGGTCCCCGGTGCGGCGCGTGTCCCGTCGCCGGCCTCTGCGCCTGGCGGCGGGCCGGGCACCCGGCGTACGACGGGCCGCCGCGCCGGGTCCAGGCCTGGGCCGGCACCGACCGGCAGTGCCGCGGCCGGCTGCTCGCCGCGCTGCGCGAGACCGAGGGCGAGGTCACCCAGGCGCGCCTCGACGCCACCTGGGACGACCAGCTGCAGCGGGCCCGCAGCCTCGCCGGCCTGGTCGAGGACGGGCTGGTCGTCCGCACCCCGCGCGGCACCTACACGCTGCCCTGAACGCCACCCCGGCCGGACGAGCTCGGCTGGACGACGCGGCCGGCCGCCCTCGGGCCACGTCCTGCAGCGGTCGCCGCCGGGCGGTCCGGAGAAGCGGACGACCCGCCCGGCGGGTGCCGGACGGGTCGTCGCTGTGCTGCTCGGCCTCAGGTCACTCCGGCGACCGCGGGACGTCGGTGCCGCTGTCGGAGTCGTCGGGGCCCTCGTTCGTGGGCGCCTCGCTGCCGCCGATCTCGGCGGCCTCGAACGGCGGCACGTCGGGCAGCTGGCCGACCTTCTGGCCCCGGAAGGTGAAGGTCTGCGCGGGAGCCTCGCCCTCGACGTCGACCAGCACGATCTGGCCGGGGCCGACCTCGCCGTAGAGCATCTTCTCGGCCAGGGTGTCCTCGATCTCGCGCTGGACGGTGCGACGCAGCGGCCGCGCACCCAGGACGGGGTCGAAGCCCCGGTGGGCCAGCAGGTTCTTCGCCGCCTGCGTCAGCTCGAGCTGCATGTCGCGGTCCTTGAGCCGCTGCTCGACCCCAGCGATCATGTTGTCGACCATCGAGATGATCTGCTCCTGCGACAGCGGCGGGAACACGATGACCTCGTCGACACGGTTGAGGAACTCGGGCCGGAAGTGCTGCTTGAGCTCCTCCGACACCTTGCTCTTCATCCGCTCGTAGGAGCCGGCCGCGTCACCGGTCTGCTGGAAGCCGAGGTTGACGCCCTTGGCGATGTCGCGGGTGCCGAGGTTGGTGGTCATGATGATGACGGTGTTCTTGAAGTCGACCACCCGGCCCTGGGAGTCGGTCAGGCGACCCTCCTCCAGGATCTGCAGCAGGCTGTTGAAGATGTCCGGGTGGGCCTTCTCGACCTCGTCGAAGAGCACCACCGAGAACGGCTTGCGCCGCACCTTCTCGGTCAGCTGACCGCCCTCCTCGTAGCCGACGTAGCCGGGCGGGGAGCCGAACAGCCGGGAGACGGTGTGCTTCTCGCCGAACTCGCTCATGTCGAGCTGGATCAGCGCGTCCTCGTCGCCGAAGAGGAACTCCGCCAGCGTCTTGGACAGCCAGGTCTTGCCGACGCCCGAGGGGCCGGCGAAGATGAACGACCCGCCGGGCCGCTTCGGGTCCTTCAGCCCGGCGCGGGTGCGCCGGATGGCGCGCGAGAGCGCCTTGACCGCCTGGTCCTGGCCGATGACCCGCTTGTGCAGCTCGTCCTCCATCTTGAGCAGTCGGGTGGACTCCTCCTCCGACAGCTTCACGATCGGGATGCCGGTCGCGACGGCGAGCACCTCGGCGATCAGCTCCTCGTCGACCTCGGCGACCTCGTCCATGTCGCCCGAGCGCCACTGCTTCTCGCGCTCGGACTTCTTGAGCATCAGCTGCTTCTCCTCGTCGCGCAGGCGCGCGGCGGCCTCGAAGTCCTGGCCGTCGATCGCGGCCTCCTTGCGCTGCCGGACCTCGCCGATCTTGTCGTCGTACTCGCGCAGGTCCGCGGGCGCGGTCATCCGGCGGATGCGCAGCCGAGAGCCGGCCTCGTCGATGAGGTCGATCGCCTTGTCCGGCAGGAACCGGTCGGAGATGTAGCGGTCGGCCAGCGTCGCCGCCGAGACCAGCGCCTCGTCGGTGATCGTGACCCGGTGGTGCGCCTCGTAGCGGTCGCGCAGGCCCTTGAGCATCTCGATCGTGTGCGCGATCGACGGCTCGGCGACCTGGATCGGCTGGAAGCGGCGCTCCAGGGCGGCGTCCTTCTCGAGGTACTTGCGGTACTCGTCGAGGGTGGTCGCGCCGATGGTCTGCAGCTCGCCGCGGGCCAGCATCGGCTTGAGGATGCTGGCGGCGTCGATCGCGCCCTCGGCCGCCCCGGCGCCGACGAGGGTGTGGATCTCGTCGATGAACAGCACGATGTCGCCGCGGGTGCGGATCTCCTTGAGCACCTTCTTCAGGCGCTCCTCGAAGTCACCGCGGTAGCGCGAGCCCGCGACCAGCGCACCGAGGTCGAGGGTGTAGATCTGCTTGTCCTTCAGGGTCTCCGGCACGTTGCCCTTGACGATGTCCTGGGCCAGGCCCTCGACGATGGTCGTCTTGCCGACGCCCGGCTCGCCGATGAGCACCGGGTTGTTCTTGGTCCGGCGGGACAGGATCTGCATGACCCGCTCGATCTCCTGCTCCCGGCCGATGACCGGGTCCAGCTTGCCCTCGCGGGCGTCCTGGGTGAGGTTGCGACCGAACTGGTCGAGCACGAGCGAGGAGGAGGGCGCGTCGCTCGACGCGCCGCTGGTGGTCGCGCCCGAGGAGGCCGACTCCTTGCCCTGGAAGCCCGAGAGCAGCTGGATGACCTGCTGGCGCACCCGGTTGAGGTCCGCGCCGAGCTTCTGCAGCACCTGCGCCGCGACGCCCTCGCCCTCGCGGATCAGGCCGAGCAGGATGTGCTCGGTGCCGATGTAGGAGTGGCCGAGCTGCAGCGCCTCGCGCAGGGACAGCTCGAGCACCTTCTTGGCGCGCGGGGTGAACGGGATGTGGCCGCTGGGCGCCTGCTGGCCCTGGCCGATGATCTCCTCGACCTGGGCGCGGACCGCCTCCAGCGAGATGTCGAGGCTCTCGAGCGCCTTCGCGGCCACTCCCTCACCCTCGTGGATCAGGCCGAGCAGGATGTGCTCGGTGCCGATGTAGTTGTGGGAGAGCATGCGGGCCTCTTCCTGGGCCAGCACGACCACCCTGCGGGCTCGGTCTGTGAACCGCTCGAACATTGGGCAACTCTCCTCGGAGTTCGGGGGCCGTCCCGCTCATGGACCACGGGACCGGACATGTGAACTAACCCCGTCCACAGCCTACGCGTTCCCGATTCGGCCGCGTCCACGCTCTGCTGTGAGCGAACACCGTCCCGGCGTGGGCGCGGTGGGCGGCGCCGTTCGGCCCCGCCAGACGCCGAGTCGGCGCTGGTTGACGCCCTGGGCGTCGACCAGCGCCGACTCGGGGTGGTGCGGGTGTCAACGAGCGCCGACTCGGCGTGGTGGTGGGTCAGTGGGCGGCGGCGTAGGCCTCGCGCACCTCGGCCGAGACGCGGCCGCGCTCGGGCACGTCGTAGCCGTTGCTGCGCGCCCAGTCGCGGATCTCCTTGGCGCTAGGGCCCCCGGACGCGGACGCCGCGGCCCGGCGGCCGCCGCCGCGGCGCGACCCGCTGGCGACCTTGCGCGCGTGGCCGACGAACTCCGCCATCGCCTCGCGCAGGCGGGCGGCGTTCGCGTCGTTCAGGTCGATCTCGTACGACGTGCCGTCGAGACCGAAGGAGACCGACTCCGTCGCCTCGCTCCCGTCGAGATCGTCGACGAGCACGATGTTGACCTTCTGCGCCATGGAAACCTCATCCGATAGAATTGGCATTCCGGAAACCCG
The DNA here is from genome assembly GCF_013409645.1 of Nocardioides panaciterrulae. NCBI lineage: Bacteria > Bacillati > Actinomycetota > Actinomycetes > Propionibacteriales > Nocardioidaceae > Nocardioides > Nocardioides panaciterrulae. The sequence continues at coordinate 3,811,142 of NZ_JACCBG010000001.1, forward strand.
GTGAATTCATTATGCCAGAAACCAAATAGAGAATGTCAACCTCGGCGAAGGTGGATACGAGTGCGACGCGGATCCCGGCGGGAGCGATATCACGACCACCGTATTCGGGAGAAATTGCGGTGTCCCCGATATCGGACTCTTCCCAGATGAGGGTGTAGTCCACGTCGCGTGCCCGGTCGGCGCGTCGGTGGCCCGGTAGGGGTCGAGGTCTTCCGAAGATGAAGGCGCCTACACCTGACATCTGGAAGACCTCGACGTGCCTGACGCCATCGTGGTGCCGGCCTTCTCCCGGCATGATCTGACCGCCTTCGCTCGACTCGACGGCCTCGGCCTCACTGTCATCGGGCAGCGACTCGAACCCGATCGAGCAGTGCTGGCCTGCAGCGTCGTCGAACCCGACCAGTGGTGCCGGCGCTGCGGTGGCGAGGGCACCCCGCGCGACACCGTGGTCCGTCGGCTGGCGCACGAGCCGCTGGGCTGGCGGCCGAGCCGCGGGCGAAGCTCTCGCGTGCAGGTCTGCGGTGGGCACTGGAAGGGATCGTGGTGCAGCACCTGACCGTCGCCCGGGTCGCCGAGGGACTCGGAGTCGCCTGGGACACCGTCAACAGCGCGGTCCTGGCCGAGGGCAGGCGGGTCCTGATCGATGACGACAATCGGTTCGCTGGTGTGAAGGTCGTTGGGGTCGACAAGCACGTGTGGAGGCACACCCGACGTGGCGAGAAGTACGTGACCGTGATCATCGACCTCACCGAGGACGTACTCGCCCACTTCGACCGCCCCGGCACCAGCAACGGACCAACCGAAGCCATCGACGGACGACTCGAGCACCTCCGCGGCTCCGCCTTGGGGTTCCGCAACCTGACCAACCACATCGCCAGATCACTGCTCGAGACCGGCGGATTCAGGCCCCAACTACACCCGCGATTGGGATGGGACCGATATCGACCGCTCGGTGGGCGCGCGCACCGAAAGCCGGGCGACGCGATCAGGTGTTGCGGGCGAACACCATCTCGAGCCCTCGCAGCGTCAGCCACGGCGCGTGGTCGGTGAAGCAGCGGCACTCCTCGAGCACGACCGGCGCGAGATATCCGGTCGCGATCACCCGCACCTGCGAGGCCGGCTCGCCCAGCTCGGCGATCATCCGCGCGACAATTCCCTCGACCTGGCTGGCGACCCCGAAGAGCATTCCCGACTGCAGCGCCTCGACGGTGTTCTTCGCAATGACCGAACGCGGCCGCAGCAGCTCGACCTTGCGCAGCTGCGCGCCGCGGGCGCCGAGAGCATCCAGCGAGATCTCGATGCCCGGGGCGATCGCGCCGCCGACGAACTGTCCGCGGCCGTTGACCACGTCGAAGGTGGTCGCGGTGCCCCCGAAGTCGACGACGACGGCCGGGCCGCCGAAGTCCCGGGCGGCGGCCAGCGCGTTGATGATCCGGTCGGAGCCGACCTCGCGCGGGTTGTCCATCAGCACGGGCACGCCGGTGCGCACGCCCGGCTCGACCACCACCCGCGGGACCGCGGGGAAGTGGGTCGCCAGCATCTCCCGCCACTCGTGCAGCACCGCGGGGACCGTCGCGCAGACCGCGATCCCGTCGACCTGCTCCAGCAGTCCGCCGAGCAGACCGCGCAGCGCCACGGCCCAGTCGTCGGCCGTGCGCCGCTCGTCGGTGGCGATCCGCCAGTCGTGCCCCACTGTGCCGTCCTCGAGCAGGCCCAGCACGGTGTGGGTGTTGCCGATGTCGGCGGCCAGCAGCGCCACGGTCAGCCCCGCAGGTCCATGCCCAGGTCGAAGACCACGACCGAGTGGGTCAGCGCACCGGTCGAGATGAAGTCCACGCCGGTCTCGGCCACCTCCCGGGCCCGCTCGATCGTCAGCCCGCCGCTGGCCTCCAGCACGGCGCGGCCGTCGGTGAGCCGGACGGCCTCGGCCATCGTTGCGGTGTCCATGTTGTCGAGCAGCACGTGGTCGCAGCCCGCGGCCAGCAGGTCGCGCAGCTCGTCGAAGTCGGTGACCTCGACCTCCACCCGCAGGTCCGGGTACGCCGACCGCACGGCCCGCCAGGCCGGCACCACGCCGCCGGCGGCCACCGCGTGGTTGTCCTTGACCATCGCCATGTCGGACAGGCTGAACCGGTGATTGACGCCGCCGCCGCAGCGCACGGCGTACTTCTGCAGGGCACGGTAGTTCGGCAGCGTCTTGCGGGTGTCGAGGACCCGCGCCCCGGTGCCTGCCAGGGCGTCCACCCAGGCCGCCGTGGCGGTGGCGACGCCGGAGAGGTGGGAGGCGTAGTTGAGGGCCGTGCGCTCGGCGGTGAGCAGGCCGCGGGTCGGGCCGGCGACCCGCATCACCACGTCGCCGGGCACCACCCGGGTCGCGTCGGGCAGCCGGTCCATGACCGCCACGTCCTCGCCCATGACGTAGTGGAACACCATCGCCGCGAGGCCGAGCCCGGCGACCACGCCGGCCTCGCGGGCGCCGAAGTCGGCGACGCCGCGGGCGTCCGCCGGGATGGTCGCGACGCTGGTGACGTCGTCGCCCGGGAGGTCCTCCGCCACGGCGCGGACCACGTCGTCGTAGACCGCCTTGGGGTCCAGCCCCGCGTCGTGGAGCTCGGCGAGCAGCGCCGGCGGCAGCGCGTCGTACGGGGTGCGGGCGACGGACACGGTGGTTCTCCTCGGAGGGCTCAGACCAGCTGGTCGGTGGCGGGGGCGGGCCGGAAGGACAGGCTCGTCGAGCCGTCGGTCATCACCGCGTCGAAGTGCCCGGCCCAGCCGGCGTCGTCGCGGTCGGGGAAGTCCTCACGCCAGTGGGAGCCGCGCGTCTCCCGACGCTGGGCGGCGGCGTCGGTCAGCGCGGCGGCGATCGTGAGCAGGTTCGTGGTCTCCCAGGCGTCCTGGTTGACGACGTCCGCCGGGGAGCCCGCGAGCTTGTCCAGCAGCAGCGCCGCGTCGGCGAGGCCCTCGGCGTTGCGCAACACGCCCACCCGCGAGGTCATGGCCTCCTGCAGGTCGCGGCGCACCGACCCGGAGACCAGGCCGGCGGTGCGGGCGTCCGGCGCCGGCCGCGACCAGGGCCGGATCTCGGCGGCCAGCACCGTGGCGATCCGGCGGGAGAAGACCAGCCCCTCCAGCAGCGAGTTCGAGGCCAGCCGGTTGGCCCCGTGGACCCCCGAGCAGGCGGCCTCGCCGGTGGCGTAGAGCCCCGGCACGTCGGTGCGGCCCCACAGGTCGGTGCGCACCCCGCCCGAGGCGTAGTGGCAGGCCGGCGCGACCGGGATCAGCTCGGTGACCGGGTCCACCCCGTGGGAGCGCGCCGTGGCCAGGATCGTCGGGAACCGGCGCTCCCAGAAGCTCGCCACGCCCGCTGCCCGCTCCCCCGCGCTCGCCGCTCGCTGATCGGCGGCGCCGAGGTGCCGGGCGTCCAGCCACATGTGCGGGCGCCCGGTCTCGCGCATCCGCCGCATGATCGCCTTGGCCACCACGTCGCGGGGGGCGAGGTCGGCGAGCTCGTGCACGCCCTGCATGAAGCGGGTGCCGCCCTCCTCCGGCAGGCCGTCGACGAGGAACGCGCCCTCCCCCCGGACCGCCTCCGAGATCAGCGGCTGCTGGCCGCGCGACTCGGCGCCGAGATACATCACCGTGGGGTGGAACTGCACGAACTCCAGGTCCCGCAGGGTCGCACCGGCCCGCAGCGCCAGCGCCATCCCGTCGCCGGTGGACACCGCGGGGTTCGTGGTCTGGGAGAACACCTGGCCCAGGCCCCCGCTGGCCAGCACCACGGCGCGGCAGTGCACGGCGCCGACACCGTCGCGCTGGCCCTCCCCCATCACGTGCAGAGTCACGCCGGCGACCCCACCGCCCTCGTCGAGCAGCAGGTCGACGGCGAGCGCGTGCTGGATCACGTCGATGTCGGGCGCCCGCTCGACAGCCGCGATCAGCGCCCGCTGGATCTCCGCGCCGGTGGCGTCTCCGCCGGCGTGCGCGATCCGGTCGCGGTGGTGGCCACCCTCCCGGGTCAGCGAGAGCACGCCGTCGGGGTCGTGGTCGAACCTGGTGCCGAGCGCGATCAGCTCCCGCACCGCGTCGGGCCCCTCGGTGACCAGCACCCGGACCGCGTCGAGGTCGCACGCGCCGGCCCCGGCGACGAGGGTGTCGACCTCGTGCTGCTCGGGGGTGTCCTCGGGGCCCAGCGCCGCGGCGATGCCGCCCTGCGCCCACTGCGTCGAGCCGGCCGCGAGCACGTCCTTGGTCACGACGAGGACGGTGCCGACCTGGTGGCGCAGCCGGAGCGCGGCGGTCAGCCCGGCGATGCCGGAGCCGATCACCACCACGTCGGCACGGGTCGTCCACCCCGGTGGCGGCGCGACCAGCCGGCCCGGAACCCGTCGTACGGGGGCGTCGACCGCGCTGCCGTTCACCCGTTCAGGCTAGCGCCCGACGAGGACGTCCCCCCGGACCAGACCAGCGCCGCCGCTGGTCTCGACGGGGTCGGCACCGGTGGCCACGATCTTGTTGTCGGCGTCGACGAAGACCACGTGCGGGCGCAGCGACCGCGCCTGCTCGGTGTCCATCTGGCCGTAGCCGATCAGGATGACCAGGTCGCCGGGGTGCACCAGGTGGGCGGCCGCGCCGTTGATCCCGATCACCCCCGAGCCCCGCTCGCCGGCGATCGTGTAGGTCTCCAGGCGGGCCCCGTTGGTGACGTCGACGATGTGCACCAGCTCGCCGGGCAACAGGTCCGCGGCGTCGAGCAGGTCCTCGTCCACGGTCACCGAGCCGACGTAGTGCAGGTCGGCCTGGGTCACCGTGGCCCGGTGGATCTTGCTCGTCATCATGGTCCGCAACATCTCGCTACTCGCTTCGCTCGTAGGGAACGGCATGGGCCGGCTTCGCCGGGCTGACTTTCGGTTCCGCCGAACCAGGCTCGCTTCGCTCGCGGTTCGCCGGGCGAGCGTGTGGGTCCCCGAGGGTGAGGGGCATGTTGTCGATCAGCCGGGTGGCGCCCACCCGGGCGGCTACCAGGATCCGCGCCGGGGTGCCGGGAGGTACGTCGCCTCCGGGCAGCTCACCGAGCTCGGGGTCGGTCAGGGCCAGGTAGTCCAGGTCGACGCCCGGCCAGCGCCGCAGCTGCGCGCGCGCGGCGTCGAGCGCCACCGCGGCGCCCCGCTCCGACGCGTCCCGGGCGGCCTGGAGCGCCGCGCTCAGCCCGACCGCCTGCGCGCGCTGCCCGGCGTCGAGGTAGGCGTTGCGGCTGGACAGCGCCAGCCCGTCGGCCTCCCGCCGGGTCGGGGCCCCGACCACCTCCACGCCGAGGTTGAGGTCGAGCACCATCCGGCGGATCAGCACCAGCTGCTGGTAGTCCTTCTCGCCGAAGACCGCGACGTCGGGGCGGACCAGCCCGAACAGCTTCGCCACGACGGTGAGCACGCCTCGGAAGTGCCCGGGACGGGTGCTGCCCTCGAGCACCGTGGCCAGCGGCCCGGGCTCGACCGTGACCTGCGGCTCCCCGCCGGGGTAGACCTCCTCGACGCCTGGCGCGAAGACGACGTCGACGCCCTCCCGCTCGCAGACCGCGAGGTCGGCCGCGAGCGTCCGGGGGTAGCGGTCGAGGTCCTCCCCCTCGCCGAACTGCAGCGGGTTGACGAAGACCGAGACCACCACGGGGCCGTCGCCGACCCGCTCACGCGCCACCCGGACCAGGCTCGCGTGACCCTCGTGCAGGGCGCCCATGGTCGGCACCAGCCCGACCCGGCGACCTCCGGCCCGGGCCTCGCCGAGCAGGCCGGCGAGCTCCTCGCGCGTGGAGACGAGACGGGTGCCGCGGCCGCTGCCGGGACCCGTCACAGGGTGGTCCGGGGCGCCGGCGCGGCGGCTGCCGCGTCGACCGCCTGGTCGAGGGCGCGGCGGATCGCGGCGGCCCGGATCGGCAGCACCCGGCCGTCGGTGACGGCCCGGTCCAGCGTGGCGCGCGCCAGCGCGACGTACGAGCCGAGCGTCTGCGGAGCGTTGGCGACGAGGTCGGCGAGGTGGGCGCGCACCGTGCCGACGTCGCCGCGCACGATCGGGCCGGTCAGCGCCGCGTCCCCCTGGACCAGCGCGTTGTCGAGGGCCGCGGCCAGCAGCGGGCGGAGGGTGGCGGCGGGGTCGCCGGCGCCGGCGGCCGTGAGCATCTCCATCGCCTCGGTGACCAACGTGACCAGGTGGTTGGCGCCGTGGGCCAGCGCGGCGTGGTAGAGCGTGCGCATCTCCTCCGCGACCCACATCGGCCGACCGCCGAGCGCGGCGACCAGCTCCTCGGCGAAGGCCCGCTCGGCGGGCGCCGCGGTCAGCCCGAAGACGCAGCCCGACAGGCGCGGCAGGTCGACGGCGGTGCCGGTGAAGGTCATCGCCGGGTGCATCGCGAGCACCCGGGCGCCCACGGCCGCGGCCGGGTCGAGCACCGCCAGGCCGTGCCGGCCGGAGGTGTGCACGACGTACTGGCCCTCGTGGATCGCCCCGCTGGCGGCGAGCATGGCCACGACGTTGGGCAGCATGTCGTCCGGGACGGTGAGCAGCAGCAGGTCGCACCCGCGGGCCACCGACGTGGGCTTCTCGTGGCGGGCCTGCACCAGCAGCTCGGCGATCCGCCGGCGGGAGGCGTCGGACTCGCCGGCGGCGGCCACGACCGGGTGGCCGGCGGCCTCCAGCGCGGCGGCGAGGACGGCGCCGACGCGACCCGCGCCGACCACGCCCACCCGCAGGCCTGACGGCGGGGGTCGGTGGGTCATCTCGAACCTAACGTTTCAGTCCCGCCGACCACCCTCGTCGAGGGCCGGTGTGGGTACCAGACGGTTGCTCGTTGCTGCCCAGAATCTACGCGGCGCAAACACCGGGCGGAACTGCCCGGACCCGTTCTGTGGGTCACACCGCGCCGCGGCCTACTCGTCCTCGTCGGCTCCGTTGTCCCCGGCCGCGTCCGCGCCGCTGCCCGCGCCCAGCGCTACCCGCATCACCGCGGCGATCGCGGCCCCGGCGACGGCGACGTCCACCTCGGGCAGCTCGACCGGCCCGGCCGCGGCGGTGACGTCGTCGGGCACCAGCAGCGTGTCGAGGTCGCCGACCACGCGTACGCCGAGCCCGCGCACCCGCGCCACCCGCTGCTCGCTGAGCCGCCGGACCTGGTCCAGCGCCCAGCCCGGCAGCGGCGGGTTCCTGGGACCCGGCGGCGTGGGGCGCGACTGGAGCTCGCGCAGCACGCCGGCCTTGACGAACCGGCGCCGCTCGGCGCGCGACCAGCCGGCCTCGGCGCAGTGCTGGTTGGCCGCCCGCACCATCTCGGTCTCGGCCCAGCTCAGCCCCCGGTTGGAGCGCTGGGGGTTCGGCTTGAGCGTCTCCCGCGGCAGCCCGAGCAGGTCCTCGAAGGCGTGCGGGAGCAGCTCCCGGTCCTGCTCGTCGCTGGCGATCAGCGTGAACCGGTCCGGGCCGACCACGTCGACCCAGCGCCCGACCAACGCCTCGAGGTCGTGGGCGTGCCAGACGTTGAGCCGGTCCCAGCTGTAGTCGGGGTTGTCGAGGTCGAGCACCACCCGCAGCCAGTCCTCGAAGCCGCGCCGGTCCCCGGCCTTGACCCGCTCCTGCCACTGCGAGGGCAGGTAGCGGTCCAGCCGCCGGGCGACCGCGACCACGTGCACCCGGTCCCCGCCGAGGTCGCCGACGATCCGGCCGACCTGCTCCCCGGTGGCGCGGCCGAAGTCCTCGTTGCTCACGCAGACGCGGCGGTCGCCGGCATCGGCCACCTTGCGCACCAGCGAGTTCCAGCGCTCGATCGGGGGCTGGCCGGTCCCCGCGGGCCGGCCCTTGAGGCCCAGGGCCCAGCCGGCCTTGTCCGGGCGGTGCCGGGGGCCGGTGGCGTAGAACGCGCCGTACTGCTCGAGCGTGCCGCCGGCCTCCTGCAGGGCCACCTGGATCGCCGTGCTGCCGGTCTTGTGCGGCCCGATGTGGAGCAGCCGGGCGGCCTCGGGCAACAACAGGCTGGCGGGTGGCATCAGTGGCGTCTCTCTCCTCGGGGTCGGCCGGCACGACCGGGATCGCCTCACCCTACCCAAGCGCCGGCCCCGGCTTTGGGGGCCGGCGAGCCGGTTCTGACAGGATGCCCGGCATGGAGCGCACGCACGTCCGCAACGTCGCCGTCCTGCTCGCGGGCGGGGTGGGAGCCCGGATCGGGCTGGACATCCCCAAGCAGCTGATCAAGGTCGCGGGCAAGACGATCCTCGAGCACGCGCTGATCGCGCTGCACAGCCACCCGGCGGTCGACGAGATCAAGATCATGATGGCCCCGGGCCACCTCGACGCGGTGCGCGCGATCGTCCGGGACGGGGGCTACGACGACAAGGTCACCGAGATCCTCGAGGGCGGCGAGACCCGCAACGACACCACCCTGCGGGCGCTGGACTCCCTCGGCGAAGGCGAGTGCCACGTGCTGTTCCACGACGCGGTGCGGCCGCTGGTCACGCCGCGGATCATCCAGGAGTGCTTCGACGCGCTCGAGCAGTACGCCGCCGTCGACGTCGCGATCCCCTCGGCCGACACGATCATCGAGGTCGGCGAGGACGACACGATCCGCGAGATCCCGCCGCGTGCGGCGCTGCGCCGCGGGCAGACCCCCCAGGCCTTCCGCGCCTCGGTGATCCGGGCGGCGTACGCCAAGGCGGTCCGGGACCCCCATTTCGTGGCGACCGACGACTGCACGGTGGTGCTGCGCTACCTGCCCGAGGAGCCCATCGTGGTGGTCCGCGGGGACGAGCGGAACATGAAGGTCACCGAGCCCATCGACGTCTACCTCGCCGACAAGCTGTTCCAGCTGACCAGCACCGACCTGCCGGTCCGCGGGTCCGAGGAGGAGCGGCGGGCCGCCCTGGCCGGGAAGAGCGTGGTGGTCTTCGGCGGCAGCTACGGCATCGGCGCGGACATCGCCGCGCTCGCGACCCGGCTCGGCGCCGACGTGTTCACCTTCAGCCGCTCGAGCACCGGCACCCACGTCGAGCGCCGCACCGACATCGCCGCGGCCGCCGAGCAGGTGGTGGCCCGCACCGGGCGCGTCGACTTCGTCGTGAACACCGCCGGCGTGCTCCCGCGCGGGGCGCTGCTCGACACCAGCGAGGAGACGATCTACTCGGCGACCGAGATCAACTACCTGGCGCCGGTCTTCATCGCCCAGGTGTTCTTCCCGCACCTGCGCAAGACCTCGGGGTCGATGCTGCTGTTCACCTCCAGCTCCTACACCCGGGGCCGCAGCGGCTACAGCCTCTACTCCTCGGCCAAGGCCGCGACGGTCAACCTCACCCAGGCGCTGGCCGACGAGTGGGCCACGGACCGGGTCCGGGTCAACTGCATCAACCCCGAGCGCACGGCCACCCCGATGCGCACCCGCGCCTTCGGGCAGGAGCCCCCCGGCACGCTGCTGGACTCCGACACCGTCGCCCAGACCTCGCTCGACGTGCTGCTCTCCGGCGACACCGGCCACATCTACGACGTGCGCAAGGACGACCCGCTGGCCGGCCCGGACGCCGGCCCGGCCTGAAGCGGGCCGGTCGCTCAGGGCCGGTCGCTCAGGGCTGGGCGTCGAAGGTGTAGCCGAACGCCTCGATGTCCGCGGCGTAGTGCTCGGCGACCGCGCGGCGGGTGAGATCGTTGTAGTAGGTGCTGTAGTGCGCGTGGCTGCTGACGTTCTTGCGGGGCGCGGCCTCGACCGCGGGCAGCCCGAGCCGCTCGCGCACGACGTTGAGGTCGGGGACGAAGCGCTCGGTGCGGCCGACGAAGTCGACCCGGCGACCCGCGGGGGTGGTCAGCGCGTCGACCTGGAGCCGGCCGACCTTGGCGATCGCCCGGGGCGCCTCGAGCACGAACTTGTCGAAGTCGTGGGCGAAGGGCTCCAGCTGCCCCCACGTCTTCGGGAAGCGCTCGAACTTGCGCAGCGTCTGGACGTTGCCGGCCTCGTGCTTGGCGTACATCCCCGAGACCATCGCGAACCAGGAGACCATCCGCGCCCACGGGTTGCGCACGAAGCCGAACGACCAGTAGTCGGCCAGCTCGGGCTCGAGCACCACCAGCCGGCGGTACGCCGCGTGCCGGCTCACACCGGGGACCCGACGGGCGTCGGGCACCTCCTCGTCGAAGACCCGGTCGATCGTGGACCCGCCGGTCTTCTGGACGTGCACGAAGAGGACGCGTGCGGAGTCGGACACTCGCATGGCGCTCCTCGACAGGGGACGGCTCGACCCGGGGGTCGCTGGCTCCGCCTGAGTGTAGCCTGAGAAAATTCAGGCTCGGCGGGTGACTCGGGCCCGGGCGCGTCGGACGAGCTCCCGCGCCAGGTCGCGGGCCGCGACCTCGTCGACGGGCCGCCGACCGGGCGGGACGGGACCGGCCGGACGGCCCCCGTTGCCCGCTCCCCGGCCCTTCCCCCGCTTCCGCGCCGCCGCCTTCGCGCCGGCCAGCCGTGCCTCCGCCCGGGCCTCCTCCATGGCGTCGTGGCTGATCGCCGAGGCCTCGAGGAAGAGGCGGGCGTAGTGCGCCCCCGCCTCGTCGAGGTCCGCGGACGCGGCCGCGTCCTCGCCGCCGGCCGCCGCGAGCAGCTCGAGGTCCTTCCAGATCTGCTCCGCGAGATCCTGCAGCTCCCCGGGCACCCGCAGCTCCTCCCACGTCACCTGGTGGCGACGCAGGCCGGGGTCGATGAACTCGTCGACCGGGCTGCCCTCGCCGAGCGCGGCCCCGTCGTAGCGCAGGCCGAGCTCGTCGCGCAGGCGCACCGCGACCGGGCGCCAGTCCTCGAGCAGGTCGGTGTAGCGGACGAAGGCCCGGGGCAGGCCGCGGGTCTCACGCTCGCTGACGACCGAGCTGTTCACCCAGCGACCGACGTTGAAGATCTCGTAGTTGCGGCGCTTCTCCTCGTCGTCGGGGCTGGCGTAGTAGGTCGTCCGGCTCCCGACGACCTCGGCCGGGTGCCGCAGCATCGAGATGTAGCGGATGTCCAGGCCGGCCTCGGCGGCCGCGTCCCGCCACAGCGCCTGGGCCCACACCGAGCGCGGGTCCTTGACGACGACCTGGTCGCCCTCGGCGGCCTGGGTGGTCAGGAAGTCGACGAGCTCGCGGCGCAGCTCGGGGGTGATCGCCTGCTGCGCGCGCTCGAACGCCAGCGGCCGGCCGTCGAAGTCGTTGATCCGCGCGGCGGCGGTGATCTTCTTGTGGAAGCCGACGGCCCACTTGGACTCGAAGAAGCCCTTGGGGTTGGACTCGTTGGCGCCCAGGTAGGGCCCGGGCACGTGCAGGCCGAGGTGGTGCAGGGTCCCGGACATGGTGCTGGTGCCGCTGCGGCCGGTCCCGGTGATCAGGACGAGCAGACCCATCAGGACTCCTTGGCCGGGCGGGCGGCCGCGGCCCGGGCCCGGCGTACGACGCGGTGCACGAGGCCCTGCGCCGCGGGGGGTGCCGCGGCGGGCGGCGGGGCCTGGCGGGCCTGCCGCTTCGCGGCCTGCGCCAGCACCCGGCGGCGCACCTTGCGCGTGGTGTCCTCCCTGACCCGCTTCAGGGTCGGCGCGACCAGCGCGAGCGCGTCGCCGTGGATGCGGGCGTACTCCCCCCGCAGCGCCTGCAGCCGGTCGGCCATGTCGTCGGCGTCCGCGGAGTCCCCGTGCTCGGCCAGGTCGCCGAGCACGTCGAACGTGCGGTCGCCGAGCTCCTGGAGGTAGGCCGGCACCGAGGAGTCCTCCCAGCCCGGCTTCATCCGCCGCAGCTTCGGGTCGATGAACTCGTCGACCGGGTGCGGGCGCTCCTCCGGGGCCGGGTCCAGCGCGAGGCCGAGGTCGTCGCGCAGGCGGACCAGCTCGGTGCGCCAGTCGGCGGTGAGGTTCGGGTAGTGCACGAACCGCCGCGGCGATCCGGCGGTGAGCTGCTCGGTCATCAGCGCCACGTTGATCCAGCCGGCCACCGCGGGGATCTCGTCGGCGTCGTAGTAGTTGCTGCGGCTCGCCGAGACCTCCGCGGGGTGGCGCAGCATGACGACGAAGCGCGGGTCCACGCCGAGGTCCTGGGCGGCGGCCACCCACAGATCGCGGAACCAGACCATCCGCGGGTCCTTGATCACCAGGCGCCCGTGCTGCTCGAGTCGGGGGGCCAGCCAGTCACGGACCTGGTCGCGGTTCTTCTCGTCCGACAGCACCGCGGACAGCCGCTCGAGGACCTGGGGGTCGGTGTCGAGCGTGCGGACACCGGTGCGCTGCAGCAGCTGGCGGTGGAAGTTCACGACCCAGCGCGGCTCGAAGAAGCCGAGCGGGTTGGTCTCGTTGCCCTTGATCGCCTGCGGGACGGTGTAGCCGGAGAACGAGAGCGCCCCGGCCATCGTGCTGGTGCCGCTGCGGCCGGGACCGACGACGAAGACGAGGCCGCGTTCAGGGATGGACACGGTCAGATCATCCTCCAGTCGGAGCCGGTCGGCAGCGGGCGACAGCCTCTCACGCGTCGCCCCGGGGCACGAAGACCGCGTCGACGAAGCGCTCGGCCGCGTGGCCGTCGTCGAGGTCGAGGTAGTCGTCGTGGAAGAGCCGGTACGCCTCGGCGTACTGCTTGCGGACGCCGTCGAGGTCCAGCAGCGCCTCGACCACCTCCTCGGTGGTGTCCACCAGCGGGCCGGGGGCGGTCGGCTCGAAGTCGAACAGCCAGCCCCGGGTGTCCTTGTAGCGCTGCAGGTCCGGGACGTGGAAGATCATCGGCTTGCCGGTCACCCCGAAGTCGAAGCGCAGCGAGGAGTAGTCCACGATGCCCGCGTCGGCGGCGAGGTAGAGATCGGAGACCTCCGGGTAGTCGGTCACCTCGACACAGCCGTGGCGGCTGCCGACCCGGCCGTGGGCCCGCGCGTTGAACGCATGGCCGCGGACCAGCAGGACGTACTCCTCGCCCAGCATCCGGGTGGCGCGCTCGAAGTCGAAGAAGTCGGCCATCTCGGCCCGGCTGTCGTTGAGCGCGAGGTAGTCGCGGAAGGTCGGCGCGTAGAGCACGGCCGTCTGGCCGTCCTCGATCCCCAGCGACGCCCGGGTCTGCGCGCGGATCTCCTCGGCCTCGGCGGAGTTGAGCACGTCGTTGCGCGGGTAGCCGATCTCCAGGACCTCGCCGGGGTAGTTGAAGTCGCGGGCGAGCAGCGGCGTCGCGTAGCGCGCCGGCGAGACCAGGTAGTCCCACGCCCGGGCGCGGGCGTCGTAGGCGTCGATGCGTGCCTGGGAGAACTGCAGGTTGCGCCAGTGCGGATGGCCCATCTGCTTGAACGGGTAGCCGTGGAAGGTCTGCACGAGGACCTGGCCCTCGGGCTTGTGGTGGTAATCCGGCTGGTACATGTTGTCGATGTAGTACTGCACCGAGAAGACCAGGTCGTACCACTCGGGGCTGTTGACCACGACCGGGATGCCGCCGTCGGGCACCGGCACCGACCGGTCCTGCACCGCCCAGTAGACCGGCAGGTCGCTGCCCCGCCGGGCCAGCTCCTTCTGGATCGAGACCCCGTTGTCGGTGGCCTGCTCCCCGAAGTAGGAGCGCATCAGCACGCCGCGGGTCAGCCCACTGCGGGTCGGCCCCTGGTTGCGCAGCACGTTCTGCCGGTAGCGCCCGCGCCCGGAGCCGAGCGGACGGTTCAGGCTCACGCGTACGACGGTCTGCGGCCCGCGCACGATCCGGCCCTCCAGGTCGTCGGTCTCGACCACGAGCGGCAGGTCCGCGCCCAGCGCCGGGGACACCAGCAGCGGCACCTCCACCTCGGCGCCGTCGTGCTCGACCAACAGGGACAGGTCGTGCTCGCCCACCGGCAGCGGCCGGGTCCCGAAGCGGTAGAGCTCGTGGGCCAGCAGCACGGCCGCCTCGAACCGGCCCGCCTCGACGACGACCGGTGCGCCGTAGGTGCGCGTGCGCTTGTTGTTGGTGGCCAGCCGCACGGTGCCCGTGCCCGGCCCGAGGAGCCGGCCGCGGACCGTGAGGCGCCCGTCGCGGTCGACGCTGATCGCGTCGGCCTGGGCACCCAGCGACCACTCGTGGACGACGAGGCCGCCGTTGCGGTGGGCGCCGAGCACCAGCGACCCGACGCCGGGCACCACCCGGCTCGCTGCGGACGGCAGCAGGTCGCGGCGCCGGCCGTCGACGGTCCTGGCGACGACGTGCCAGGTGACCGACCGGCCGGGGGCGGGGCGGTCGATCGCCGGCAGCTCGACCCGGAAGGCCCGGCCGTCGAGCGTCGCGTCGGCCACCCGGCCGCCACCCTCGACCGTCACCCGGGCCACCCGGTCCGCGTCGGCCGGGTCGAGCACGCCGGTCAGCTCCCGGCCCGCGAGCGCGACGTCGGCGGCCGAGACGTGGCCGCGGTCGACCCGCAGCCGCAGCGGCTGCAGGTACTGCCAGTCGACGACCAGCCGCTCGCCGCGCCCCAGCGGGGCTGCCGGCACCGCGCCGGCCGAGCCGCTGCGGACCAGCCGGGTGACCGGCTGCTCGGCGCTCAGCCCGGCCGCGGAGACCCGCAGCCACACGACCCAGGTCGCGTCCTGGCCGTCCGCGTCGAGGTCGTCGAGCGGGATCTCCACGCCGAACCGGCCGGGGCCGTAGTCGCACCAGAGGTCCTCGCGCGGCATCGGGAAGCTCGCCGCGGGCCGCTCGGTGGCGGCGAAGGAGCGGACCTCGCCGGTCCGCCGGTTGCGCAGCTGGACCACGACCTGCTGGTCGTGCACCGCCAGGTCCACCTTGCGCAGGTAGGCCCAGCCCGAGATCCAGCAGGTCCGCCCGCCGTCGGCCTGGTCGATCCAGTGCAGGTTCTCGACGGCGTGGGAGAGCCGCATCTGGCCGGGGCCGAGCACGAACAGGGACTCGTCGAGCTCGGGGTCGCCGAGCAGCGGCAGCTCCAGCAGGATCCCGTCGTCGCGGACGACCGCCGGCCACTGCTCGAGCCTGGTGCCCTCGCGGCGCACGAACTCCTGGGCGTCGGCGCGCCGGTCCAGCTGGGCCAGCCGGACCAGCACCCGGGCGGGCGGCGGGGCCGCCTCCCAGACCCACGAGGGCGTCCCGTCGGTGAGCTCGCGGACGACGGCGACGAGCTCGTCCCAGTAGTCGTCCTCGACGGTCCCGGGGCTGGTGAGGTACCACTGGAAGTGGGCCGCGAGCAGGGTCTGCAGCCAGCCGTCGTACACCACGGGGCTGAGCTCGGCGCGGAACGCGTCGCGGCTGACGCGCCAGGCGGCGATCCGGTCGCGGAGGTCCTTCAGGCTGGCGGTCTGCTGGCTGATCGAGCTCTTGTCGTCACGGGCGCGGTAGCGGTAGACGATCTGGGTCAGCACGTCGATCGCCCCCGCCCGGGCGAACAGCTGGGTGACGATCGGCTGGTCCTCGTAGGCCACGCCCTCGCGGAACCACAGCCCCTGCTGGTCCCAGAAGTCGCGGCGGAAGAGCTTGTTCCACGTGTAGAGGTTGCGCAGCAGCGGGAGGAACTCCTCGATCCGCACCCGTTCGCGCGGCTCCAGGTGCACGTCCTCGACCCAGTCCGGCGTCCAGGTGCTGCGGCTGTCGAACCGCTCGACGGAGCCCACCACGATGTCGGAGCCGGTACGACGGGCACTGCCGACCAGCACGCCCAGCGCGTTGGCCGGCAGCAGGTCGTCGGAGTCGACGAAGGTCAGGAACCGGCCGCGGGCGGCCCGGACCCCTGTGTTGCGGGCGGCACCGAGGCCGCCGTTCTCGCGGGTGATGATCCGCACCCGGTGGTCGCGGGCGGCGTACCGCTCGGCGATCGCCCTCGAGCCGTCGGGCGACCCGTCGTCGACCAGCAGCACCTCGAAGTCGGTGAACGACTGGCGCAGGATCGAGTCCAGGCAGTCGGCGAGGTACTCCTCGACGTTGTAGAACGGCACCACCAGGCTGACCATCGGCCGGCGCAGGCGCCGGCCGACGCCGGTCCGGGCGAGCCGGCGGGCGGCGCGGCGCGGGAGCGACCGGGCGGCGCGGACGCGCGCGGCCTTCACCGGGCGGCCTCGGGCCGCGGGTCGGCCGTGGGCACGGTCGGGTCTGCGGCGGTGGGCATGGCCGACAATCTAGCGAGCGCCGGGACCCGGCGACGACGGCGGTGCGGCCAGCGCCGCGAGCAGCTGGTCGACGACGCGCTCGGCGGCGTGGCCGTCGTGCCAGCGGTTGTAGGTCGCGTTGAAGGCGACGATCGCGGGGGCGTACTGCTGGCGGAGGGCAGGCAGGTCCCGGACCCGCGCCACCACCTCGCCGGTGTCGCGGACGAACGGCCCCGGGGCCGACTCGGCGAACGGGAAGAGGAAGCTGCGGCTGCCCGCGTCGTACTCCTCCAGGTCGGGCACGAGGAAGACCATCGGCCGGCCGGTGAGGGCGAAGTCGAAGCGCAGCGAGGAGTAGTCGAGGACCGCCACGTCGGAGGCGAGGATCAGGTCGTTGATCTCGGGGTGGTCGGTGACGTCCACGACGCCCGGGGCCCCCTGGCGGCGTTGGTGGAACCGGTGCCCGCGCAGCAGCAGCACGTGGTCGTCGCCGAGGGCGCGTGCGGCCGCGTGCACGTCGAGGTGGGTGGTGAGCTCGGCGCGCCGGGGCCGGGTCGCGAGGTTCTCGCGCCAGGTGGGGGCGTAGAGCACGGCGACCTGGTGCTCGGCGAGGCCCAGCAGCTCGCGGGTCCGGCGTCGGCGGTCGGCGGCCCCAGGGCCGACCAGCGCGTCGTTGCGCGGGTAGCCGTGCTCGAACGCCGGGCCGGTGTAGGCGTACTGCTCGCGGTAGTGCCGGGTCATCTCCGGGGTGGGCGTGAGGATCGCGCTCCACGTGTCCACGCCGCGGGCGCGCAGCTCCCGGATCCGGCTCGCGGGCAGGCCGGCGGCCCGCCACTGGCCCAGGCCCATGCCCTTGGACGGATAGCCGTGGAAGGTCTGCAGCAGGAACTGGCCGGGCCGGCGACGGAACCACGCCTCCACGTCGGTGTTCACCACCAGGCAGCCGGCGCGCGCGAGCACGTCGTACCACTCCCGGCTGCGCAGCAGCACCGGCCTCGCGCCGGGGGGCGCCGGGACGGAGGAGTCGGCGACGGCCCAGTAGGTCGTCACGTCGGGCCGGCGGCGGCGCAGCTCGTCGTGGATGTCGCGGGGGCTGTCGGAGGCGGACCGGCCGACGTAGGACTCGAAGTAGAAGACGCCGGGGTCGACCGGCCGCTCGTCCCCGGCGTACGCCGCCACCAGCCGGGCCTGGGCGTGGCGGCCGAGCTCGTCGTCGGCCAGCGGGGGCCCGAGGTGGAGCAGCAGCCCGCCGGCCGGCCCGAGCAGGGTGCGCAGGCGGTGGTGGCGGCCGACCTGCTCGGCGGGGATCCGGTCGACGAGCGCCTCCGCCATCCGGGGCGGCCGGCCGTCGACGACGAGCCGGTAGTGGCCGGTGGGGAGCAGCCGGTCGCGCCCGAAGTGCGGGTGGCGCAGGGTGATCCGGGGGCGTGCGGCGGTGGCGGTGCCGAGCTCGCGGTCGTCCTCGTCGACCAGGGTCAGCGCGCCCTCGCCTTCGAGGTCCACGACCAGGTCCTCGTCCTCGAGCCTCACGTCGCGGACGAGCACCCGGGGATCCGGGTCGGGGTGGCGCCGGCGGGGGTCGGCGAGACGGACCTCGACGGTGCGGCTCAGGCCCGCGGCCAGGGCCAGCGTCAGCCGGAGGGACGCGGCGTCGGCGGGCACCCGGGCGCTGGCCGCCAGGGCCCGGGCGAACGGGCTGGCGGCCCAGCGGTCGGCCGCCGGGTCCGGGCCGGCCTGCACGGCCACCGGGGTCCCGTCGGAGAGGGCGCCGGTGACCTCGACGCCGGTCGGGGGCAGGTCGACCTGGGCGACCCGGAGGTGGAGGTCGACCCGGCGCCCGGGGGCGTCAACGAGCGCCGACTCGGCGTGCCGGGGGGTGTCAACGAGCGCCGACTCGGCGTGCCCCACGACCCGGACGACGGAGGCGACCAGCGGCGTCTCGACCTCGGTGAGTCGACGGACCTCGGCGGGGACGTCCGGCGGCAGCTCGGGCCAGGCGGCCTGCACCTCCCCGGTCCGGGTGAGGCGGGTGGGCACCTGGCCGTCGAGGTCGGTGAGGGCGACGGCGAGCCGCTCGACGTCCGCGCGCCGGTCCTCGGCGCACAACCACTCCAGGGTGCGGGCCTCCACGCCGGGCCCCTCCCCGACGCCGGTCGTTCCGGTCGTTCCGGTCGCTCCGGGCGCGTGCCGGGCCAGCACCTGGCGCAGCCGCTGCCAGTCCTCCGAGGTGGCCCGCTCGGTGTCGAGGAGGAAACCGGGCAGCGCGACGTCCAGCACGTGCCGGCGCCAGCCCGGCTCGAGGCCGCTGCCGGCGAGCAGCCGCTCGACCTCCTGCGCCCGCGTGTCCCAGCAGCCGAGGTCGCGCAGGTGGTCCGGGGCGGCGCCGTAGGCCCGTACGCCGTGTCCGCCGAGGTGCTCCTGCACGGGGCGGCCGAGCACGTCGACACGATCGGCGGCGGCCAGGTGCGCGGCCAGCGTCGGCGAGAGCAGCCACCCGTCCAGTGGGCCCAGGCGACGACCGGCTGCCCGCCAGGTCGTCGTCCGCAGGAGCTTGTTGCCGAGGCCGAGGTCGCCGGCGAGCTCGGGACGCGCCGAGGGGGGTACGCCGCGGCCGGGCCGGGCGTGGGCGAGCCGGGTCGACCGCTGCAGCCAGGGGGCGGGGCGACCGCGTTGGGACACCGCTCCGGTGGCCAGGTCGGAGCCGCTGGCCGCGAGGGAGTCGGCGAGGGCCGCGAGGGCGCCGGGGACGCGTGGGTCGCAGGCGCGGAGCAGCTGGAGGAACTCGCCGCGGGCCGCGTCCGCTCCCGCGGCGGCGGCGTCCTGCCAGGTGGGCGCGGGCGCCAGGACGCGCACCCGGGCGTCGGCGAGCCCGGCCACGACCCGGTCCACCTCCGCGGCCGGGTCCGGCCCGACGGGCACCACCAGGATCTCGCGGGGGGACTCGGCGGCGACCGCCTCGAGGGTCTCGGCGAGACGGGGCAGGTCGACGCGCTCGCACAGCACGACCAGGCTGACCCGGGCCACCGCGTCCTCGGCCGCGGCCCGGCGAGCGGCCCGCGTGGCCGCGCGCACGACCGGCCGGCGCACCGGGTCGGGCAGCCGGCGCAACGCCGCGCGCGCGAGCCCGGTGGGCGTGGGACGACGGGCCGGCATGGGGGGAGGGTATCCGTCGCGCCGGTCGCGACCGGACCCCTCCGCCCCACCGACGGGCGGCCCGCCCCCACCGGGAGGGTGGTGTCAGACCAGTCCGGCCTGGGTCAGGAACTCGTCGGCCACGTCGGCGGGCGTCTTGCGGTCGACGGTGACCTCACCGTTGAGCTGGGTGAGCTTCTCGGTGGTCAGTGCGGCCATCAGCCCGTTGAGGGTGCCGGCCACGTCGGGGTGGGCGGCGAGGAAGTCGCTGCTGACCGCCGGCACGAGGTTCTGCGCGGGCTGGATGTGCTTGTCGTCGTCCAGCAGGACCAGGCCCTGCGACTCCAGCGTCCCGTCGGTGGTGCTCGTCTCGCCGAGCTGCGACTCGCCCTTGAGCACCGACTGGTAGGTCTGGTCGCTCGCGTAGCCGAGCGGCAGCACCTTCGTGACGTCGATGCCGTAGGCACCGGACAGGCCGCCCTCGCAGTCCTGGCGCCCCTCGCAGTCGGGGGCCGCCGCCAGCACCACGCTCTTGCCCTTCAGGTCCGACAGCGTGGAGACGTTCTCGGAGCTGGCGTAGTCCTTGGAGACGAAGAACGCGTTGGTGTCGGTGGCCTGCGACGGGTCGAGCAGGGTGATGCCCTGCTCGCTGAGCAGCGACTTGCCGGCCTCGATCGACGCCTGGGCATCGGAGGTGGTGATCGGCTTCGCCTTCGCGCCGTTCTGGGTGGTGTTGAGGTAGTCCAGGATCCCGCCGACGTACTCGGGCACCACGTCGACCGCGCCGGGGAACGTCTTCATGTAGACGTCGCGACTGTCGACCAGCTTCACGTCGGTGTCGTAGCCGGCCTTGGTGAGCAGCTCGTCGTACATCGCGGCCACCAGCTGGGCCTCGGGGAAGTTCTGCCCGGCGATGTGGACGGCGCCCTTGTCCGCGCTGCCCGAGCTCGCGCTGTCGGAGGGGCTGCTGCCGGACTTGCCGTTGGAGAGGTTGTCGCCGGCGCACGCGCTGGCGAGGAGGAGGGTGCCGACGGCGAGGACCGCGGCGAACGGGCGTCGAACCTGCATGGTGACCAACCTTCTGTGTCCCGCGGCGCGCGCCGCGCGTGTCCGGAGGTGAGCGGCACGCCGCTCTCAGCTGCCGAGTGGTTCGGCTGCTTCGTTCACCCTACGGCCGGAGCCTGACATCGCGCCTCCGCGCGCGGATCGGGTACGCCGCGGCGGGGGGTCGGCGAGCCGCTGACCGAGGGCGGCCAGGAGCTCGAGGACCAGCGCCACGAGCGCCACCACGACGGCTCCGGCGATGCCCTTGGGGTAGTTGGAGCGGTAGAAGCCGTCGGTGATCACCCGGCCCAGCCCGGGGCCGGCGACGAGGGCCGCGATGGTGGCCGTCGCCCAGACCTGCACCAGCGCGAGACGGACCCCCGAGACCACCAGCGGCAGCGCCAGCGGAAGCTCCACCCGCCGGAACCTCTGGGCGCCGGTCATGCCCATCCCGTCGGCGGCCTGCCGGACGTCGGCGGGCACCTCGCGGACCGCGACGTAGGCGTTGGTGATGATCGGCGGCAGCGCGAAGAGCGTCAGCGCGATCAAGGTGGCCACCCCGGCGCGTCCGTAGGGTCCGAACGTCGTCACCCCCGGGTGGTCGGCGGTGACCAGCAGGGCCAGCAGGGCGAAGGTCGGCACGGCGCGGCCGACGTTGGAGATGTTGATGGCCAGGAACCCACCACGGCCGAGGTGTCCGAGCCACATCGCCACCGGGAGGCCGATGGCCGCCGCCGCCGCGAGAGCCGTGATGCTCAGCAGCAGCTGCTGCAGCATCAGCTGGAGCATGCCGCCGTCGCCCTGCCAGTGCGCGGCGGTGGTGAGGTAGGTCCAGGTGTCGGCGAGGACGTTCACGCGCGCACCCCCCGGGTCCACGGCGTCATCAGCCGCTGGGCGACGACGATCACCACGTCGAGCAGCACCGCGAGCGCCACGCACAGCACCGACGCGGTCAGCAGCTCGGCGCGGAAGTTGGTCAGCACCCCGTCCTTGATCAGGTTGCCGAGGCCGCCGTACGCCACGAGGGACCCGACGGTCGTCAACGCCACCGTGGACACCGTCGCCACCCGCAGCCCGGCCATGATCACCGGCAGCGCCAGCGGGAGCTCGACCTTGACCAGCAGCCGGGTGGGGCCGTACCCCAGGCCGATCGCGGACTCCCGCACGTCGTCGGGCACCGAGCGCAGCCCCTCCAGCATGCTGCGCACCAGCACCGTCAGGGCGTAGAGCGCGAGCCCGATCACCACGGTGGTGGCGGTGATGCCCGTGAACGGCACCAGCAGCGGGAACAGCGCGAGCGACGGGATCGTGTAGATGCCGGTGCTCACGCCGAGGATCCACGACGACAGGCGCGGGAGGCGACGCGCCACCAGCGCCATCGGGAACGCGATCGCCACGCCGAGCAGCACGGCGGCCACGGTGATCTCGAGGTGCTGGGTCGTGGCGTCGACGATCTCCGACTGCCGGTCGCGGAGGTACTGCCCGCAGACCCACTCGTTGGTCAGCCGGCTGTAGCAGCTCGGGTCGGCCGCGACCGCGGTCGGCACCAGTAGGGTCACGACATGGACGTTACCGGCTCCGCCGACGACCGGCCGATGATCCGGCTCTCGGGCGTCGGGAAGACCTACGCCGACGGCACCGTCGCCGTGCACGAGCTCGACCTGGAGGTACGCCGGGGCGAGCTGCTCTGCCTGGTCGGCCCCTCCGGCTGCGGCAAGTCGACGACGCTGAAGATGATCAACCGGCTGATCGAGCCGACCACCGGCCGCATCGAGATCGACGGCCAGGACGTGACCCGGCAGAACCCCGTCGAGCTGCGGCGCGGGATCGGGTACGTGATCCAGCAGGTCGGGCTGTTCCCGCACCAGAAGGTGCTCACCAACGTGATGACCGTGCCGCTGCTCTACGGCGAGTCACGGTCCGTGGCCCGGGACCGCGCGCGCGAGCTGATGGAGATGGTCGGGCTGGACCCGGCGACGTACGCCGACCGCTACCCCCACCAGCTCTCGGGCGGCGAGCAGCAGCGGGTCGGCGTGGCCCGGGCCCTGGCCGCCGACCCGCCGGTGCTGCTGATGGACGAGCCGTTCGGCGCGGTCGACCCGGTGGTCCGGGTGCGGCTGCAGGACGAGTTCCTGCACCTGCAGCAGGACCTCGGCAAGACCGTGGTGCTGGTGACCCACGACATCGACGAGGCGGTCCGGATGGGTGACCGGGTCGCGGTCTTCGCCACCGGCGGCCGGCTCGCCCAGCACGCCACCCCGGCCGACCTGCTCGGCCAGCCCGCCGACGAGTTCGTGAGCGACTTCGTCGGCTCCACCCGGGGCCTGCGACGGCTGGCGGTCACGGCCATCGACCCGCGCCACCTCGAGCCGCTGGACGGGGTGCGCACCGGCGACCTGGGCGCGGCGATCGACGTGGACGCCACGCTCGAGCAGGCGCTGGCGGTGATGCTGCGCGAGGACAAGCCGATGGTGGCCGTCAAGGACGGCGCCCGGTTCGTCGGGGTGCTCACCCCCAACGGGGTGCACGCCGCGTTGCGCGCGTCCCTGGCCGAGACCAACGGCCGGGCCGGCGAGGGCGGCCCGGGCGGCCGGGCCGCCGCGGACTGACCGCGAGTCGGCGCTCATTGACGCCTTAACCGGCAGGTCGGCGTCAACAAGCGCCGACTCGGCGTACTCCCGGCGTCAACCAGCGCCGACTCGGCGTACTCCCGGCGTCAACCAGCGCCGACTCGGCGCAGTCCGGGTGTCAACGAGCGCCGACTCGGCGTCAGGACTCGGGGTCGACCGTCACGTCCCGGTGCCAGGACTCGGTGACGTACTTGGTCTGCCAGCCCATCGACGTGTAGAGCCCGGAGGCGCCGGTCGGGGAGTCGGCGTCGACCTCGAGGCCGACCCGGTCCCGGCCGCGGCCGGCGGCGTCGGCGATGATCGTGCGCAGCAGCCCCTTGGCGACGCCGCGGCCGCGGGCGGCCTCGAGCACCCCGAGGTAGGAGACGTACGAGCCGTCCGGGCCGGAGCTGCTCTCGCTCACGGTGCCGACCAGGGCGCCGACCGGCTGGGTCTCCCCGCCGTCGGTGAGCTCGGCCAGCCACCAGTGGTCCCAGGTGTGGCCCGGGTCCTCGCGGAGCCGGAACAGGAACTCGTCGAAGGTCTCCTCGCTGGAGTTGAAGTGGTCGACGAAGGCGCCCTCGAGCACGTCGTGGACCGCGCGCAGGTCCGCCTCGTCGGGCATCCCGGAGCCGGAGCGGCGCACCAGCCGGAACACGACGCCGTCCTTCTCCCAGTGCTCGGGGTGACCGGTCAGGTCGGCCTCGTCCGGGGTGACCGGACGGTTCATCTGCCACCAGGTGCGCACCTTCTCGAAGCCGGCCTCGGTCAGCCAGAGGTGCTGGCGGTCGTCGTCGGCGAACGCCCCGGTGTCGATCTGCTGGACCTCGAGCCCGCGAGCGGCGCCCACGGCCCGGGCCTGGCCGACCGCCCAGTCGACGAGCACGTCGGAGCAGCAGCGGGCGACGTCCCCCGCGAGGTCGCGGTCGACGATGTGCACGAACAGCATCCGGCCCACGGAGCGGTCGTGGACGCTGCCCCAGGCGCGGATCTCGCCCTTGTGGTCTCGGACGACGACGTTCTCCCGCATCCGCAGCCCCTGCTCGGAGACCTCCACCAGCACGTCGTCGACGCCGGAGGCGGCCCAGCCGCGGCCGTGCCGCTCGTGGGCGCGCAGCAGGTGGGTCAGCCGGGCCACCTCGAACCGGTCGGACGGGTCGGGCGTGCCGATCTCCCAACCCGGTGGCAGTCCGGGCGGGCTGCCGATCTCGTTGCGGATGACCAGGTCGGGGTCGCTCTGGAAGCGGGAGTCCTCGGGGATCACGAGAGTTGATTCTTCCGCATCGGGCCGCAACGCAAACGACCCGCCCGCGGGTCGCGGGCGGGTCGGGGCCTGGGGTGCCGGTCGGGCCGGGGGGTCAGGCGTGCTTGCGGGCCGGCATCGCCTGCCAGGCCACGAGCTCGGCGCGGAGCGTGTCGAGCTCCTGCTCGAGCTCGGCCACGCGCACGATCGCCTCGGCGGCGCGCTGCTCGGCCTCCTCCAGCCGCTCGGTGGTGTCCTGGCCCTGGCGCTCGGCCAGGTCGGCCCGCCGGGCCTCGCTGTTCACCTTCCGGGTCGCCTCGGCGGCCCGCTTCTGCGCCGAGGTCAGCGCGTCCTCGAGCTCGGTGATCGTCGACTGGTGCGCGTCGATGCGGGCCTGCATCGAGCTCGTGAAGGACTTCTGCTCCGCGGTCCGCTGCTCGGTGAGCCGGCGGTAGGCCTGCGCCTGCTCGGCGCGGTCGCGGGCCGCCTCGCGGCGGGCCTCCAGCAGCTCGGCGTGCGTGATGCGCGCGGCGGCCGCCCCGAGCACCACGGCGGCCACGGCGGCGGGCACCAGGACCGGCCAGGACCCGCTGAGGATCGCGCCGAGCACGAGCAGCGCGGCGACGACGAGGAGCACGACAGCGACGGTCAGCCGGACGCTGCGCTGCCGGCGGCGGGCTGCCGGGGCGCGAGTGGGGGAAGCCATGGGGTCAGGTTATGTCTCGTCGTCCTCAGAACGGACGCGACACGCGCGCTCGAGCAGCAGTGCCGCAATGGTGATCGCCACACCGGCGGCCGCGGCGGCCAGCGACCGCCAGCCCCGTTGGGCCGCCAGCTCGGCGTCGACGCCGAGCCAGCTGACGGCGTACCCGGCGTAGCCCCCGGCCACCAGGGCCCCGACGTAGGCGCAGGCGCGGGCCAGCACCAGCCGGTTCACCGCCTGGTGCGGCTGCAGCCGCTGCCGGTGCACGTGCACCGAGCGCCAGGTGGACCACGCGGCCGCGCCGACGATCGCCGCGCCGAGGAACAGCGCCAGCGGCTGGGACCAGGCGATCACCGGCGCGCTCCCCCGCCACCGCTCGGTGATCGGGTGCAGCAGCCAACCGCCGACCAGTCCCACGACGAGCCACGCCGTCAGGGCGCCCGCGGAGGTCGGTCGCAGGTGCCCGCCCGACGGCTCCTCCTCGCCGGACGGGTCCTCGGTCACTGGAGCTCGAGCTCCAGGTCGTCACGCCGCTTCAGGCCGCTGCGGTCGGTCTTCTCGAGCAGGTCGGCGATCGGGCCCCACTCGGGGAACTCCGCCTCGGGCTCGAGGTCGTACCAGGGCTGCAGGACGAAGGCACGCTCCGCGGCGCGCGGGTGCGGCAATCGGAGGAACTCGTCGTCGCTGCGGCGGTCGCCCACCACGATCAGGTCGACGTCGAGCGTGCGGGGGGCGTTCTGGACGTCGGAGCGCTCCCGCGCGAAGGCGTCCTCGATGGCCAGCGCCCGGTCCATCAGGCGGGTGGCGGCCAGGGTGGTGTCGATCAGCACGACCGCGTTGAGGAAGGTCTTGGCGCCCTCGGGGCAGTCCACCGGCTCGGTCTCGTAGACCGGCGAGACGCCCGTGACCCAGACGTCCGGCGTGTCCGCGATGGCGTTGACAGCGCCCTGCAGGCTGGCCATCCGCTCGCCGAGGTTCGACCCGAGTGCCAGCACCGCCCGACGGATCGGGCGCATCTCGCCGGTCAGCGTGTCGGCGTCGATGATGTTCGGGTTCGGGGTCTCTGTCACGTCGGGTCCTCACGTGTCCGGGTGATCGTCAAGGCGACGTCCGAGAACGTCGCGTCGATGGGCGCGTCCGGCTTGTGGACCGTGACCCGCGCCCATTCAACACGACTGTCCAAGAGGCAGACCTTCGCGATGCGCTGGGCCAGGGTCTCGATCAGGTCGACCGGATCGTTCTCCACGGCGGCCTTCACCGAGGCCACGAGACTTCCGTAGTCCACCGTGTCATGCAAGTCATCGGAGGCGGCCGCGGGCCCGGTGTCGAGCCCGAGGACCAGGTCCACGAGGAACACCTGTCCCTCGCGTCGCTCGAACCCGAAGACGCCGTGATGGCCGAAGCACTCGATGCCGAGCACGCTCAGCTGATCGACCGCCTGTTCGTCGGTCACCGGGCTCCTTCCTGCTCGAGTCGCGCCACGACGCGCAACGCGTCGCGGCTGGAGCGTACGTCGTGGACCCGGATGCCCCAGACCCGGGCCCGGGCGAGCTCGGTGGTCAGGGCCACGTTCGCGGCCTCGCGCTGGTCGACCGGGCGGGGGCTGCCGGAGTCGTCGGCCAGCAGCCGGCCCAGGAAGGTCTTCCGGCTGGCGCCGACCAGCAGCGGGTAGCCCAGCGCCGCCAGCCGGTCGAGGTGGGCCAGCAGCTCCCAGTTGTGCTCGGCCCCCTTCGCGAACCCGAGGCCCGGGTCGAGGATGATCCGCTCCGGCCGGATGCCGGCGGCGAGCAGCGCGTCCACCCGCGCGCCCAGCTCGTCGCAGACCGCCCCGACGACCCCGCCGGGCCCGTCGTAGGTGGCGAAGTCACGCATGTGGTCGCTGTGGGCGCGCCAGTGCATCGCGACGTACGGCACGTCCGCCGCCGCGGCCACCTCGAGGATCCGCGGGTCCGCGAGGCCGCCGGAGACGTCGTTGAGGATCCTCGCGCCGGCCGCGAGCGCCGCCTCGGCCACCTCGGCCCGCATCGTGTCCACCGAGATCGTCGCGCCCTCCGCCGCGAGCGCGGTGATCACGGGGACCACGCGGCCGAGCTCCTCCTCCAGCAGCGGTCGGGTCGCCCCCGGCCGGGTCGACTCACCGCCGATGTCGAGGATGTCGGCGCCCTCGGCCAGCAGCTCGCGGCCATGGGCGATCGCGGCGTCCGGCTCCAGCCAGCGGCCGCCGTCGGAGAACGAGTCGGGGGTGACGTTGACGACCCCCATCAGCAGCGGCCCGGTCGTCATGGCACCCGAGGCTAGTGGCTGCCCGCCCCACCGGTCCGCGTCGGTCAGCTCAGCGGCGCCCGGGCGGCTGCGAGCAGCACGCCCAGGAGGCGGGCCAGCGCCGGGCAGACGGTCTCGGCCGGCTGGCCGAGGAGGACCGCGGCCTCCAGCGCCTCGGCGTGGCAGCCGACCGCGGCGAGGGTCTCGGTCAGTCCGAGGGCCTCCAGGTCGGCCCGTTCGAGCCGGCCGCCGCGGTCGAAGTCGACCATGAGGTCGACGCAGCTTCCCTCGGGATGGCAGTCGTCCTGGTCGTGCGCCTGCGGAAGCCCCGGGAGGGCGCGGCGCAGCTCGACGTACGACGCGCACCAGATGATGCCCGCGGAGTGCCGGGGCCACGGCGACAGCGCAGTCGGATCGACTCGCAGTCGCCCCGGGCCGTCCGGGAGCCGGCCCGTCTGGCCCGGGGCGAACGGCGTGCCGGCCAGCACGGGGTCGATGAGCGCCGTGACGAGGACCGACAGATGCGGACCGGACATGTCCCCCATCCTCCCCCGGTCCGGGCACTCAGCGCCGGGCGAACGTGGAGTCCGGGGCCAGGGCGTCCAGCGGCGCCACGGCAGCCCGGCCGTCAGCGACTGCGGTTGATCAGCGACATCGCCTCGGAGCGGGTCGCCGCGTTGTGCATGATGCCGCGGACCGCCGAGGTGATGGTGCGGGCGCCGGCCTTGCGGACGCCGCGCATGGTCATGCACAGGTGCTCGGCCTCGATGACCACGATCACGCCGCGGGCCTCGAGGATCTCCATGAGCGCGTCGGCGACCTGCGTGGTCAGCCGCTCCTGGACCTGGGGCCGCTTGGCGAAGACGTCGACCAGCCGGGCCAGCTTGGACAGGCCGGTGATCTTGCCGCTGTCGGCGGGGATGTAGCCGACGTGGGCGACCCCGGTGAACGGGACCAGGTGGTGCTCGCACATCGACCAGAGCTCGATGTCGCGGACCAGGACCATCTCGTCGTGCCCGAGGTCGAAGGTGGTGGTGAGCACCTCCTCCGGCGTCTGCCGCATGCCCAACGTCATCTCGGCGTAGGCCCGGGCCACCCGCGCGGGGGTCTCCCGCAGCCCCTCGCGGTCGGGGTCCTCCCCGATCGCGATCAGCAGCTCCCGGACGGCGGCCTCGGCGCGAGGGGCGTCGAACGGCGGCACCTCGCCTAGGGTCTGCGGGACCAGGCCGATCGGGTCGGTCATGGGGTCGGCAGGCCCGGACCGGAGCTGTCGCCGCCACCCACGCCGGGCTGGCCGCCGTGGACGTCGCCGCCCGAGCCGGGCGGGGTGATGATCGAGCCGACCTCGCCGGGGTTGTGGCCGTTGGTCCTGGCCCGCTCCCGGATCGCCTCGGGGATCTCGACGGGCGGCAGCGCCGACGGCAGCCGGTCGGGGGAGCCGGTCCAGGCCGGGCGCGTCGGACGCCGCTTGAGCGGCTCGAAGACCCGCGCGACCTCCTGCTTGTCGAGCGTCTCCTTGTCGAGGAGCTCCAGCACCAGCCGGTCGAGCACCTCGCGGTTCTCCTCGAGGATGTCGAAGGCCTCCTGGTGGGCGGTCGCCAGCAGCTTCTTGGTCTCCTCGTCGACCTTCGCCGCGACGTCCTCGGAGTAGTTGCGCTGGTGGCCCAGGTCGCGGCCCAGGAACGGCTCGGAGTTCGACTCGCCCAGCTTGATCGCGCCGAGGCGCTCGGTCATGCCGAACTGGGTGACCATGGCCCGGGCGAGGTTCGTGGCCTTCTCGATGTCGTTGCCGGCGCCGGTGGTCGGGTCGTGGAAGACCATCTCCTCGGCGGCCCGGCCGCCGAGCATGTAGGCCAGCTTGTCGAGCATCTCCGAGCGGGTCTGGGAGTACTTGTCCTCGTCGGGCAGCACCATCGTGTAGCCCAGGGCGCGACCGCGCGGCAGGATCGTGATCTTGTGCACGGGGTCGGTGCCGGGCAGCGCCGCGGCCACCAGGGCGTGGCCGCCCTCGTGGTAGGCGGTGATGAGCTTCTCCTTCTCGCTCATCAGCCGCGAGCTGCGCTGCGGGCCGGCGATGACCCGGTCGATCGCCTCGTCCATCGCCTGGTTGGTGATCAGCTTCTCGTTGTTG
Organism: Nocardioides panaciterrulae; assembly: GCF_013409645.1. Classification (NCBI taxonomy): domain Bacteria; kingdom Bacillati; phylum Actinomycetota; class Actinomycetes; order Propionibacteriales; family Nocardioidaceae; genus Nocardioides; species Nocardioides panaciterrulae. Next base: position 3,840,327 of record NZ_JACCBG010000001.1, read on the forward strand.
CGGGCGGTCAGCAGCGCCGCCTCGTTGAGCACGTTGGCCAGGTCGGCACCGGTGAAGCCCGGCGTCCGGCGCGCGATCGACATCAGGTCGATGTCGGGGGCCATCGGCTTCCCGCGGGAGTGGACCTTCAAGATCATGTGGCGACCGGCCAGGTCGGGGGCGTCGACCCCGATCTGGCGGTCGAAGCGGCCCGGGCGCAGCAGCGCCGGGTCGAGCACGTCGGGACGGTTGGTCGCCGCGATCAGGATGACGCCGCCGCGCACGTCGAAGCCGTCCATCTCGACCAGCAGCTGGTTCAGCGTCTGCTCGCGCTCGTCGTGGCCGCCGCCCATGCCGGCGCCGCGGTGGCGGCCGACCGCGTCGATCTCGTCGATGAAGACGATCGCCGGGGCGTTCTCCTTGGCCTGCTCGAACAGGTCGCGGACCCGGGAGGCGCCCACACCGACGAACATCTCGACGAAGTCCGAGCCGGAGATCGAGTAGAACGGCACGCCGGCCTCGCCGGCCACCGCACGGGCGAGCAGGGTCTTGCCGGTGCCGGGCGGGCCGTAGAGCAGCACGCCCTTGGGGATCTTGGCGCCGACCGCCTGGAACTTCGCGGGCTCCTGGAGGAACTCCTTGATCTCGCCGAGCTCCTCGATGGCCTCGTCACAGCCGGCGACGTCGGTGAACGTCGTCTTCGGCATGTCCTTGGAGATCAGCTTCGCCTTGGACTTGCCGAACTGCATCACGCCGCGGCCGCCGCCGCCCTGCATGTTGTTCAGCAGCCACATGAAGACCAGGAAGATCACCACGAACGGCAGCACCGAGAACAGGAACGACCCGATCAGGCTGGGCTTGGCGATCTTGGAGTTCGACTCCTCGATGGTGCCCTTGGCGACCTGCTTGTCGACCTCGCTGAGGATGCGCTGCTGCTGACCGGCGACCCAGTACGTCGAGACCTTGTCCCCGCTGTCGCGCACGCCGGAGTCGAGCGTGGCCTGGATCTGCTGATCACCCCCGACGAAGGTGATCTCCTTGACCTGTCCCTTGTTGATGTAGGACTCCATCTGGGACGTGCTGACCTGGTCGTACCCCCCGTTCGGGGAGAGGTACTGCAGGGCGAGGAGCACGCCGACGACGGCGACGACGATCCACAGCCAGGGACCCTTGACTAAGCGCTTCACAGGCTTCTCTCGACACGGCTCTGCCGTCCGCCCGCGTTCACGGGCGGACGGTCATCTGAACTGACGACGGTACACAACCCCGACAACGTCCAGTGTCGCAGGCTGGTGCCCCGGAGTGGGAACCCTCACACGCCGGCACACCCGCCGGCGCACGCGGGAGCGGCCGGGAGGTGGCGGCGAGGCCGCCCGGGCGCGGACCGGGGGTCAGGAGTAGACGTGGGGGGCGAGGGTGCCGATGTCGCGCAGGTTGCGGTAGCGCTCGCGGTAGTCCAGGCCGTAGCCCACGACGAACTCGTTGGGGATGTCCCAGCCGACGTACTTCACCTCGACCGGCATCTGCAGCGCCTCGGGCTTGCGCAGCAGCGTGCAGATCTCGACGCTCGCGGGGCTGCGCGAGGAGAGGTTCGAGGTCAGCCAGGAGAGCGTCAGCCCGGTGTCGATGATCTCGTCGACGATGACCACGTGGCGCCCGGAGATGTCGGTGTCGAGGTCCTTGAGGATGCGCACCACCCCGCTGGACTTGGTGCCGGAGCCGTAGGACGACACCGCCATCCAGTCCATCTCCAGGTGCCGGCCGAAGCTGCGGGCCAGGTCGGCCATCACCATCACCGCACCCCGCAGGATGCCGACGATGAGCAGGTCCTTGCCCTCGTAGTCCTGCTCGATCTCCCGGGCGAGCTCGCCGAGGCGCTCCTGGATCTGCGCCTCGGTGAACAGCACGTTGACGAGGTCGTCTTCCACGTGGGACGCGTCCATGATCGGCAAGGGTAGAAGAAGGCCCGCCCGGGCGTGCGCGCGGGCGGGCCTTCACCGTCGCCGAGGGCGGCGGCCGGTCGTGATCACCAGGCGTTCGGCCGGTGGTGGTGCCGGACCCGGACCACCTGCAGGGTGACCGCGGAGGACGCCGAGGCGCGGAGGGCCTGCTTCCTCGAGCCGGCGTACGACGCGGTCAGGTGGTAGGTGCCGGCATCGAGCCTGCTCAGCCCGACGGTGACGCGGCCGCGGTCGGAGGCGGTGAGGCTGTCGGAGCCGAGCACCTTCCGCCCGCTGCGGACCTCCACGGCACCGGTGGGCCTCGCGGTGGCGCCGGTGCTGACGGTGATCGTGACCCGGCCCTTGTCGGAGGTGCTGATCCTGGCGGTGTTCAGCCGCGCGGTGGTCTTGGTCGCGACCGGCTTGCGCGCGAGGTCGATCTCGCCGAGGGAGTCCGTGCGGTGGCGGCGGCCCACCTCGGCCGCGACGGCGGCGCCGCGGTAGCCCGCCCGGCTGAGGGTCACGGTGTAGGACCCGGTGGCGCGGACCTCGAGGAAGAAGTAGCCGTGCTGCGGGCCGTCGTCGCGGGGGCTGGCGTAGGTCAGGGCGGAGGCGACCACCTTGCCGTCGCTGATCGCCTCGACGGAGACGTCGTCGAGGTAGTGGCCCGAGGTGTCGGCGACGACGCCCTGGATCAGGTAGGTGCCGGTGGTGGCGGCCTGCGGGGCGAGGTGGGCCTGGACCGCGGCGGTCGGCGAGACGCCGGTCGCGACGAGGCCGGCCGCGGCCAGGGGCAGGAGCAGCGCGGCGGCGAGGGGGCGGTTCCGAGACATGGGTCCTCCGGGGGATGGTGGGGTGGCATCCGATCATCGGCACGCCACGCACCCGACTGAAGGGCTTCGGGCGGCCGCCGGCTAGCCGGGCTCCCCGGTGAACCACAGCCGTCCCTCACGTCGCGCGCAGCGCACGTGTCCCGGGAGTTCCACCCACTTCTGGCCGTGCCAGTGGGTGAGCAGCGCGTCGACGGCCAGGACGTGGTCGTGGAAGAGCTCCGAGGCCGGCGCCCCCGCCGCGAGGGCCGCGAGCCGGAGCACGCGGCGGCGTACGGCGGCCGCGCGCTCGAGGAGCGCGGCCACCGGCAGCGACCCGCCCTCCCCGCGCAGCGCGGCGTGCTCGGCCTCGGCCAGGTCGTGGAGGAAGTCCATGTCGACGCGCAGCTGGTCGGCGGTCCGGGCCAGCGTCGCGGCGACCCCCGGCCCGAGCTCGCGCTCGAGCACCGGCAGCACGGTGCGCCGCACCCGGACCCGGGCGAACCCGGGGTCGGCGTTGTGCGGGTCCTCCCAGACCTCGAGCCCCTCGGCCCGGCAGGCGGCGAGGGTGTCCTCCCGGGACAGGTCGAGCAGGGGGCGCCGGTAGTGGTCGAAGCCGCGGCGCATCCCGGCCAGGGACCGGCCGCCGGAACCCCGCGCCAGCCCCAGCAGCACGGTCTCGGCCTGGTCGTCGCGGGTGTGCCCGAGCAGCACCGCGTCCGCGCCGACCGACTCGCGCACCTGGCCGAGCACGGCGTACCGCGCCCGGCGGGCGGCCGCCTCCGGCCCGAGCCCGGCGCCCTCGACCCGGACCCGCGCGGTCAGGGTCTCGTCGGTGCCGAGCGCCGCCATCCGCGCCACGACCCGGTCCGCGACGCCGGCGGACCCCGCCTGCAGCCCGTGGTCGACGGTCGCGCCGACCACCCGCCAGCCGGCCCCGCGGGCCTCGAACACGGTCGCAGCGAGCAGGGCGGTGGAGTCCGCGCCGCCGGAGCAGGCCACCAGCACGGTCGCCCCCGGCTCGAGGTCGGCGAGGCCCCGGCGTACGGCGAGCCGGACCGCCGCCACCGCGGGGTGCAGGCTCATCCGCGGCTGTCCCGCGTCCGGCTGCCCCGCGTCCGGCCGGCCCCCGGCCCGCGGGTCACAGCACCCGGGAGACCCATGCGGACGGCTCGGCGATCTCGGCCCGGGTGGGGAGGTTCTCGGGCCGGTCCCACACGGCGTTGAACTCCGCCATCCCGACCTTGGCGACCACGCCGCGGACGAACGTCGCGCCGTTGCGGTACTGCGCCATCTTCGCGTCGAGGCCGAGCAGCTTGCGCAGCACCCGGTCCAGGGCGCCCACGCCCTTGCGGCGCTGGTCGAAGCTGCGGCGGATGGCGGCGACCGAGGGGATCACCTGGGGGCCCACGCCGTCCATCACGACGTCGGCGTGCCCCTCGAGCAGCGACATCACGCCGGTGACCCGGTCGACGATCTCCTTCTGCTGGGGCGTGCCGAGCACGTCGATCAGGCTGCCCCCGCCCCCGGCTCCGGACCGTGCGGCGCGCAGCGCCTCGCCGATCCGCTTCACGCCGTCGTCGAGGAGCCGGGTCGGCTCGAGGGTGTCGGCGATCTTCTCCATCTCGCCGCGCAGGTGGTCGCGCATCCACGGCACCGCGGTGAACTGCACCCGGTGGGTCTCCTCGTGCAGGCAGACCCACAGCCGGAAGTCGTGCGGGCGCGCCTGCAGTTCGCGCTCCACGTGCACGATGTTGGGCGCCACCAGGAGCAGCCGGCCGGCGTCGCCGAAGAACGGGTCGAACTGCCCGAGCACCTTGCCGGCGAGGAAGCCGAGCAGCCCCCCGACCTCGGCACCGGTGACCCGGGACCCCACGGCCAGCGCGACGCCGCCCGGCCGGCCCTTCTTGGCGGCCAGCCGCTCGACGACCGGCGAGAGGATCGTGGCGAAGCTGTCGGCGTTGGCCTGGATCCAGCCGGGACGGTCGACGACGGCGACCGGTGCGGTCCGCTCCGCCGCGACCAGCCCCGTGAAGTCGCGGACCAGGCCGGTCGAGCGCTCGGCCCCCGCCCGCAGCTCGGCCACCACCGAGGCGGCCTCGTCCCTGGTGACTGCGGGGCCGTCGCCGGCCAGCCGCGACCCGAGGGAGACCGCGAGGTCCCAGTCGACCATGGCACGGACGTCAGCCCCGGCACCTGCGCGGCCGTCGGCTCCGGTCCCGGGCTCGCCGGCGTGCTGTGCGGTGGACCGCGCGTTGGACCGAGTCATGGACCGACCGTACCCGCGCGGCGAAGCCCGCTCACCCGCCGCAGTGGCAGTCGGCCAGCCCGGCGGCGAGGTCGTCGAGGGCCGCTCGGGCACCGAGGGTGTCCTGCAGCCGGATCCGGTCGGCCATCAGCACGAAGACCATCGGGTCGCCGTCGAGGTCAGTGGTGATCCCCGCCAGCGCGGACACGCCGCTCAGGGTCCCGGTCTTGGCCCGCACGTGCCCGTCGGCCACCGGGTCGGCCTGGTCGAACCGGGACGTCAGCGACCCGGTGAACCCGGCCACCGGGAGCCCGGTCACCACCGCCCGCAGGTCCGGGTGGGCGGGGTCCGCGGCCAGCACCAGCACCGCGGCCAGGGTGGCCGGGTCGAGGCGGTCCTGGCGGGACAGCCCGCTGCCGTCGTGGATCCGCGCGCCGGTCAGCGGCACCCCCAGCCCGCTGAGGGTCCGCTCCACCCCGCGGGCGCCGTCGCGGAACGAACCCTCGCCGCCGGTGGCCAGCCCGACGTGGTGGCCCAGCACCTCGGCCCCCTCGTTGTCGCTGACGGTGAGGATCTCCTCGACGATCTCCGACAGCGGCGCGCTCTCCACGGTCGCGAGGGTCGGCGCGTCGGCGGCCGCCCGCTGCGGCCTCGGCCGTCCCGTCACGTGGATCCCGGCCCGGACCAGGGCCGCGGCGAAGGCGTCGGCGGCGGCTCGGGCGGGGTCCGCGACCCGGCCGAACCCGCTGGCGGGGCGCCCCTCGTCGACCCACAGCGCCGAGATGGGCGCGACCACGCCGTCGGGGATGTAGTCGGCCGGCCAGTGCGGGTCGACGGCCGGGCCGGAGAACAGCGTGTTGTCGTAGCCGAGCCGCACGCGCTTCTCGCCGGCCTGGGCCAGGGCGTCCGCCGTACGACGGGCCAGGGTGACCACGTCGGCGCGCGGCGGGTAGGCCGTCCCACCGGCGGGGCGGCTCGCGAGGTACGGGTCCCCGCCGCCGACGAGCACGATCCGCCCGGCGCCCTGGTCGACGACCCGGGTGGTGAAGGTGTGGTCGGGGCCCATCGTCGCGAGCGCCGCGGTCGTGGTCAGCAGCTTCATCGTCGAGGCCGGGGTGGCCACGCCGTGCCCGCTGACGAAGGCCGGGTCGCCGCCATCGAGCGGGGTGACCAGCGCGCGCACGTGGCTGCCGAGCTCGCGGTCGTCGAGGTCGTGGGCCAGCGCCCGGCGCACGCTGCGGGCGTCCAGCGCGGTGGCCGCGACCGGGTCGGCAACCGGGCTGGGGACCGCGGCGGGGGGCAGCGTGACGCCGGCCGGCGGCGGGACCGACAGGGGGCCCGCGGGTGCGCCCGCCTCGCCGTCGAGCTGCCAGACGACCGCGGTGGCGGCGAGCACGCCCAGCACCAGCAGGACCGGCAGCAGGTGCAGCCAGCGGTCACCGCCGCGGCCGGTCCGGCCGACGTGGCGTGGATCACGTCGAGCCACCGATCCCCCTTCCGACTGCGTGTTTGCGCACATTGTGCGGGAGACTGGCAGCCGGCCCGGCGACGGGCCACCCAGACAACCGGCCCGATGGCGGGCCGACGACGCCGAGGTGAAGGGTGACGTGATGGAGTTCGACGTCCTGGTGGAGATCCCCAAGGGTCAGCGCAACAAGTACGAGGTCGACCACCACAGTGGCCGCATCCGTCTGGACCGGACCCTCTTCACGTCCACGCAGTACCCCGCCGACTACGGCTACATCGAGGACACCCTCGGCCTGGACGGCGACCCGCTGGACGCCCTGGTGATCCTCCAGGAGCCCACGTTCCCGGGTTGCCTGATCAAGTGCCGGGCGATCGGCATGTTCCGCATGACCGACGAGGCCGGCGGCGACGACAAGGTGCTGTGCGTCCCCGCGACCGACCCGCGCCTGGAGCACCTGCGCGACGTCAGCCACGTGTCGAAGTTCGACCGCCTGGAGATCCAGCACTTCTTCGAGGTCTACAAGGACCTCGAGCCCGGCAAGTCCGTCGAGGGCGCGGAGTGGGTCGGCCGGACCGAGGCCGAGGCCGAGGTCAACGCCTCCTTCGAGCGCTACAAGACCGCGCCGGAGGCCGGCGCCGCTCACTGAGCGGACCCGCCCACTGACGACGGCGCCCCGATGGGGCGCCGTCCGGGCCCCGGAGCGCGTCAGCCGACGAGGTCGGGGGAGCGGAGCATCTCCGGCGGCACGGCGAACGCGTCGACCAGGTCGCCGGCCAGCGGCCGGATCCTGCGGCACAGGCTGCCGATCTCCCGGCTGATCGCCTTGGACCGGACGACGGTGAGCCGGCCGTGCTCCATGAACCAGGCCCGGTCCGCCTCGATCGTGGTCAGCGCGTGCAGGTCGCACAGCAGGCTCAACGCCGCCCGCTGATCGCCCTCGGGGAGCGCGCGGACCTTGTCGACGAACGCCTCCAGCACCAACCGCTCGACGTGGGCGCGGGCGGCGCCGATGACGTGGTCCTGGACCCGCGAGAACACGGCTCCCGGGTTCAGGCCCTGGTCGATGCCCCGCTTGAGGCGGCGGGCCACGCCGGCGAGCATGTGCTCCTCCCGGAACCGCAGCATCGCCAGCTGGTAGTCCGGGTCGAGCAGCCCCGCCTCCTGGTCCCACTGGTCGCCGCCCGGCAGCACGTCCTTGAGTCGCTCGAGCAGCTTGTGCACGTTGGTCCGCTCGATCACGGTCTCCACCGCCATGCCGGCGACGAAGCGGACCATGCCGAACTGGTCCAGGTCCTCGAAATCGCTGGCGTAGTCGGTGAGCAGGCCCTTGGCGACCAGCTGCAGCAGCACGTGGTTGTCGCCCTCGAAGGTGGTGAAGACGTCGGTGTCGGCCTTCAGCGCCGCGAACCGGTTCACCGAGAGGTAGCCGGCTCCGCCGCACGCCTCGCGGCACTCCTGGATCGTGCGGGTGGCGTGCCAGGTGCCGAGCGCCTTGGTGCCGGCCGCCCGGGACTCCAGCCGGCGGCGTGCCTGGTCCTCGTCCTCGGGGCCGGTGCCGGAGAAGACGTCGTGCAGCTGGCCGGCCACGACCTCCTGGGCGAAGTGCAGCGCATAGGTCCGCGCCAGCAGTGGGAACAGCCGCCGCTGGTGCATCCCGTAGTCGAGCAGCAGCTCCTCCTCGTCCTCCGAGGTGGCCTCGAACTGGCGCCGCTTCAGGGCGTACTTCACCGCGACGGCCAGCGCCACCTTCGCCGCGTTGATGCCGGCCCCACCGACGCAGACCCGGCCCTGGACCAGCGTGCCGAGCATCGTGAAGAACCGCCGGTTCGGGTTCTCGATCGAGCTCTCGTAGGTCCCCTCGGGCGTCACGTCGGCGAACCGGTTGAGCAGCGCGGTCCGCGGGACGCGCACCCCGTCGAACCACAGCCGGCCGTTGTCGACGCCGTTGAGCCCCATCTTGGCGCCGTCGTCCTCGACCCCCACCCCGGCGCACGGGCGACCGCCCTCGCGGATGCGTACGACGAACGCGTGCACGCCGTGCCGGGTGCCGGCCACCTCCAGCTGCGCGAACACCACCGCGAGCTCGGCGTGCCGAGCCGCGTTGCCGATGTAGTCCTTGCGGGCCTGCTCGCCATGGGTGGTGAGCACGAACTCCTGGGCCTGCGGGTCATAGGTCGCGACCGTGCCGAGCGCCTGGACGTTCGAGCCGTGCCCGGTCTCGGTCATCGCGAAGCAGCCCATCACCTTGCCGGTGATCAGGTCCGGCAGGTAGGCCTCGTGGTGGTGCTCGGACCCGAGCTGGAGGATGGCGCCCCCGAACAGGCCGAACTGGACGCCGGTCTTCACCAGCACCGAGAGGTCGCCGTACGCCAGGGTCTCGAAGGCGGCGACCGAGGCGCCGATGTCGCCGCCCCCGCCGTACTCCTGCGGGAAGCCCATGCCCGTCTGGCCGGTCGCGGCCATCTCGACGAGCACGTCCTTGACCCGCTCGCGGAAGTCGTCGCGGGTCATCGTCTCGGCCTCGTCGAGGATCGAGGCGTACTCCGCGAGGTTGGTCCGGACCAGGTCGCGGATCTCGACGTACTTCCCGTCGAGCAGCGTCTTGAGCGCGGGGACGTCGATCGCGGGGACGTCGAGCTGTGGCCGCACGGAGCCGGAGGCGGCGCCCCCCTCGGCCGGGGGCGTCGCGGTGTCGGTCGCCATGGCTCTCAAGTTACCCACCAGGACGCCGTCTACACCGGCGGTCCGGTCCGGGGGCCCCCGGCGTCAGGGGCGGGCGAAGAAGTTCGGCGGCGTCCAGTAGTACATCGACACGATGCTGACGTCGCTCCCGGTGCGGGGGGCCTGGATGATCTGGCCGCCGCCGAGGTACATCGCCACGTGGAAGATCGACGACGGGTCGCTCGAGGAGCCCCAGAACACCAGGTCGCCGGGCCGCAGCTCGCCGGCCGAGATCGGCGTCGACTGCTCGTACTGCGCGACCGAGTAGTGCGGCAGGGAGATGCCACCGGCGCGCCACGCACCCATGGTCAGGCCCGAGCAGTCCCAGGCGTCCGGACCGGCGGCCCCCCAGCGGTACGGCTCGCCGAGCTGGGCGCGGGCGAACGCGATCGCGGCGCTGGCGCCACCGGCCGGGGCCGGCGGAGCGCTGGGCGCCGGCGGGGCGCTCGGAGCGGGCGAGGGGGTCGAGCCGCCCGAGGAGCCGCCCGACGAGCCGCCGGTCCCCGACGTGTGCTGGTGGGCGTGGTGCTGGGCCTGCTGGGCGGCCTGCTGAGCGGCTTGCTGGGCGGCCTGCTGGGCGGCCTGCTGGGCGGCCTGCTGGGCCTGCTGCTGGGCCAGCTGTTGGGCGGCCTCCTGCTGGGCCTTCACCTCGGCCGCGTGCTGCGCGGCGGCGGCCGCGGCGGCCGCGGCCTGCGCCTCGAGCGCGGCCTGGCGCTGCTGCGCGAGGCGGACGCTGGTGTGCTGCAGGTCGGCGAGCTGGGCGATCAGCCGCGACTTCTCGGCGGCGATCGACTGGGCCTCGGCGGCCGCCTGGTCCGCCGCCTGCCGGGCCGCGTCACGAGCCGCCCGGGCCTTGTCCGCGGCGGCCGCGGCGGTGGCACGGGCATCGCGGGCCTGGGCCGTGGCCACGTCGGCGATGGTGGCCGAGGCCCGGAACGAGTCGTAGCGGTCGTCGAGCGCGGCCTCGGCGTTCTGCACGGTCGTGGCGCGGTCGATCACGGTCTCGATGCCGTCGGCCCGGGCGAGGGCGGACAGCGCGCTCAGGCCGGGCGCCATCTCGTAGGAGCTGACCACGGCGGCGCCGTACGCCGCCCGCTGGCGGTCGACGTCGGCCTGCGCGACCCCCGAGCGGCGAGCGGCATCGCTCGCCTGCCGCCGGGCCTGCTGCAGCTCGTAGCGCGCGCCGTTGAACGCCTCGGCGGCCTGGGCCGCGCGGGTGGCGGAGGCCTCCAGCCGCTGGTCGGCCATCACCAGCCGGGCCCGGACGGTCTCGACGTCGGCCGCCTTGTCCTCGGCGGCCTGGCGGGCGTGCCGCACGTCCTGCCGGGACGGGACGGCGTGGTCGTCAGCGACCGCCACGCCGGCGACCCCACTCGTCACCAGCGCCAGTGCCAGCGCCGACGCGATCCTCGATGCGCGCACTCTCGACCTCTTCCTGAGCTCCTCGCCGGACCGATGGCCCGTTTCCCCGAGCAACTCGAAGCACGCTAGTGCTCATTCGTCACAAACGCCACATTTTGCTCAACTTTTCCTGAGCTCATCGGCGTGTCGCGTTGACTAATCACATGAATGTAATTCACACGTTGGCAGCCGTCGGGCGCGGCAGCGCGCGCGGACGTCACCCTGCTCGAGGCCTCCTGGCCTCTCCTGGGATGACGTCCCAGCTGAGGTTGCCCGTGGGAGGCTGCCCGAGGGGAGGCTGCCGACGGGAGTCCTCCCTGGGAGCGTGGGAAGGCTCAGTCCTGCTCGACGGGCACCGGGGCGGTGGTCGGGGTGGGCTTCGCGGAGCGGCCGTGGCGGTCGAACTTCTGGCCGCTGGCGATCCCGCCGATGTAGAAGGAGATCAGCGCGATCATGATGCCGGCGATGTTGTCGGAGATGTAGTGCCAGCCGAAGTAGAGGGTGGCGAAGATCGTGAGCACGAAGTTCACCCAGAACACCCATCTCAGGACCTTCGTCCGCAGGGTGTACTGCACCATCAGCGCCATCAGCAGCGTGATCGCGCAGTGCAGGCTGGCGAAGCCGGCCACCGACTGCACCGCTCCCTGCACGCCGTAGTGCAGGACGTTGTCGCGTCCGTTGTAGAGCCCGTCCATCAACGAGGAGGCCGGCGTGTTCGGCAGGGTCTCGTAGAGCCAGGGGTAGCGGAAGCCGGGCCCGAGCGTCGGCAGCGCGTAGTAGGACAGCGTCCCGAGCGACCAGGCCATGCACTGGGAGGTGGCGAACCAGTAGCCGTAGCTCAGCTTGCGCGACCAGACCAGCCAGCCCGTCAGCGCCAGCGGCACCAGCGGGAGGAACCACAGGTAGATCCACGAGAAGAAGTGCGCAGCGACGCCGGTGCCGAAGAAGCCGTGCAGCAGCAGCGCCGGGTCGTGGCCGAAGAGCAGCGCGTGGTCGATCAGGTGCAGCTCTCGGTCGTACTTCGTCTCGCCCATGATGAAGGGCAGGAACGACTTGAGGTTCCGGTAGCTGACGTAGGTGATGTAGAAGCAGAGCACCCCCATCACCACCAGCACGACCCGGTCACGCGACCAGTGCGTGCGCACCCGGTCCCGGAAGGCGGCCGGCATCGCCCGCGGCCTCAGCCGCGAGACCCACAGCGTCCGCGGCAGCAGGTCGACCAGGAACGCCGCGCCGACCAGCAGCGGCAGCCGGGCCCACGAGGGACCGAGGAACCCGTCGGGGTCCACCAGGCCGCGGCCCAGCGACAGCACCGCCACGACCGCCAGCACCCCCATGGTGCCGGCGATCCCGATCAGCAGGGCATTGGCACGGCGATACACCCGGTCAGTGTAGGGACCCCGCGTCCCGGCCGGGACCGGCCCCTTGGACGTCCGGTACGACCGCCAGCTTCGTGGGCTCGACCGCGAGCCGGACCCGCTCCCCCGGACCGGGGTGCAGGTCCAGCGGCGCGACGGCGTCGATCTCGCCGATCCCGGGCACGCGCACGACGAGGCGCACCTGCTCGGGAGTCACCCGCCCGGACAGCACCTCCCCCTCCAGCGGGCCGCCCCCGCCGGCCACCAGCGCGGACCGGCGTACGGCGACCGCGCCCGCCCGCGGCAGCCCCGCCGCCTCGAGCAGGACCCGGGCCGGGCCGCCACGGAGCACCCCGGCGTAGCCGAGGAACAGCGCGGTCTCGGGGTCCGCCGGCGCCCGCCAGACCTGCGCGATCGGACCGGTCTGCACCACCCGGCCCGCACGCATCACGGCCAGCCGGTCGGCCACCGTGAACGCCTCCTCCTGGTCGTGGGTCACCATCAGCGCGGTGGTGCCGGCGGCCCGGAGGACCTCGCGCAGGTCGCCGGCCAGGCGCTCGCGCAGCCCGGCGTCCAGCGCGGACAGCGGCTCGTCGAGCAGCAGCAGCCGGGGCTGGACGGCGAGCGAGCGGGCCAGCGCCACCCGCTGCCGCTCGCCCCCGGACAGGGTGGTCGGCAGGCGGTCGTCGTACCCCTCGAGGCCGACGGCGGCCAGCAGCTCGGCCACCCGTCGGCGGACCCCCGGCCGCCGCCGGATGCGCAGCGGGTAGCCGACGTTGCGCGCGACGGTGAGGTGGTTGAACAGCTGGCCGTCCTGGAACATCAGCGCGAAGCCCCGCTTGTGGGTCGGCACGCCGGCCAGGTCGCCCCCGTCCCAGCACACCCGCCCCCCGGTCGGCGTCTCCAGCCCGGCCACCGCCCGCAACAGCGTGGACTTGCCGCAGCCGGACGGCCCGAGGACCGCCAGCACCTCCCCGTCGGGCAGGTCGACGGAGACGTCGACGACGGCGGGCACCCCGTCGTACGCCACGCTCAGGCGGTCGATCTGCAGCATCTGCGAACCCTAGGGCGGCCGCTACAGCGAGCCCACGGAGGGCACCCGCAGCCGCTCCACCAGGAGCATCACGAGCGCGGTGGTGGCGGCCAGGACGACCGAGGCGGCCAGGGCCATGCCGTAGTTCATCGGACCGGGGTGGTCGATCAGCCGGTAGATCACGACCGGGACCGTGGGGTGCTCGTCGCGCGACAGGAACGACGTCGCCCCGAACTCGCCCAGCGAGACGGCGAACGCGAACCCGGCGGCGGCCAGCAGCGGCTTCCACACCACCGGCAGGTCCACGGTGAGCAGCGTCCGCAGCGGGCCGGCGCCGAGCGAGGCGGCGGCCTGGCGCTGCCGGTCGTCGATGCCGGTGAGCACCGGGGCGATCGTGCGCACCACCAGCGGGAGCGCGACCAGCGCCTGCGCGATCGGCACCAGCATCGGCGAGTCGCGCAGGTCCAGCGGCGGGTGGTCCAGCGTGATGAGGAACCCGAAGCCGAGCGTCACCGCCGAGACCCCCAGCGGCAGCATGAAGAACCCGTCGAGGCCGATGCGCACCCGGCGCTCGGCGCGGGTGCGGGACCGCCGGGTCACCACCAGGGCGACCAGCAGGCCGAGCGTGAGCGACATCCAGGTGGCGTCCACGGCGGTGCGCAGCGAGGTGACCAGCGCGTCGGTCACGGGCACCAGCAGCGCCTGGTGGGTGCCGTCGGTGGTCAGCGCCCGGTAGTTGCCCAGGCTCCAGCCCCCGTCGACGCGCAGCGAGCCGGCGACCAGGGTCGCGATCGGCGCGGCCACGAGCACGAGCAGCAGGGCGGTGGACAGCAGCGCGGCGACGTCCCCGCGCACCGGTCGGCGGGGCCGGGCCCGGACCCTCGACGCCGTCGGGTCGGCGACCCGGCGCAGCCGGCCGGCGACCAGCAGCAGCGCCACCACCGCGACCAGCTGCAGGATCGACAGCGCGGCGGCCGCCTGCAGGTCGAGCAGGTTGGTGGTCAGCAGGTAGATCTCGGTCTCGACCGAGGAGTAGTGCGGTGCGCCGAGGGTGAGCACGACCCCGAAGGCGGTCGCGCAGAACAGGAACACCACGCTGGCCGCGGACACGATCGCCGGGCGCAGCGCCGGCAGCGTGACCGTCCACAGCACCTGCCAGGGGCTCGCACCGAGCGCGGCGGCGGCCTCGGCCGGCCGGGGGTCGAGCGACTCCCACGTGGACCCGACCGCCCGGATCACGACGGCCACGTTGAAGAACACCAGGCCGGCGATGATCGCCGCCGCGGTCCCGTCGAGGCCGAGGAACCCCAGCGGGCCGGCCTCGCCGAGCAGCTCACGGAACGCGACGCCGACCACCACGGTGGGCAGCACGAACGGCACCAGCAGCGCGGCGCGGACCAGGTCCCGGCCGGGGAACCGCAGGCGGTGGAGGGCGTACGCCGCGGGCAGCCCGAGCAGCACCGCGACCGCGGTGCCGACCGAGGCCGACCAGACCGTGAACCACAGCACCCGGTGGACCCGCGGCCGGCCCAGCACCTCGAGGACCGCGCCCGGGTCGAAGGAGCCGTCGGCGAAGAAGCCGCGCTCGAGCATGCCGCTGACCGGCAGCACGAAGAACGCGCCCAGCACCAGCACGGGCACCACCGCAGGCCCGACGAGGCCCAGGCGCCTCGACCAGCGCCGGCCCGCGCGGGTGCTCACAGCTCGCTCATCGGGAGGTGACGTCGCTCCACTCCTGCAACCACTCCGCGCGGTGGGCGGCCACGTCGGCCGGGTCCACGGTGTACGGGTGGTCGGGCTGGACGGCGAACTTCGCCCACTGCTTCGGCAACGGCACGCCGTCGACCACGGGGAAGACGTACATGCTCGTCGGCAGCGCGGCCTGCGCCGGCTGGCTGTCGAGGAACCGCACGAACGCCTGGGCGCCCTTCGGGTTGGCGGCCCCGGCGAGCACCCCGGCGTACTCGACCTGGCGGAAGCAGGTGTCGAGCAGCGCGCTGGTCGTCGAGGAGCTCGACCCCTTCGGCACCGTGTAGGCGGGCGAGGAGTCGTAGGACAGCACGATCGGCCGGTCCCCCTTGCCGCCGCCCTGGGTGAAGTCCACCTCGTAGGCCTGCTCCCAGCCGGAGGTGATCTCGGCGTCGTTGGCCATCAGCCGCGACCAGTAGCCCTGCCAGCCGTCGCCGTACTTGGCGATCGTGGCGAGCAGGAACGCCAGGCCGGTGGAGCTGGTGGCGGCACCGGGCAGCACGAACTCGCCCTTGTACGCCGGGTCGGTCAGGTCGTCCATCGTCCGCGGCGGCGCCTGGTGGTGGGCCTTGAACCAGGTGTCGTCGACGTTGACGCAGACGTCGCCGTTGTCGACCGGGGTGAGCGCGTGGGCGTCGTCGCCGGGCAGCGCGTAGTCCGAGACCCCGGCGGGCTCGTCCCAGGAGTACGGCGCGAACACGCCGGCCTCGAGCGCGCGGGACGCGAAGGTGTTGTCCACCCCGAACGCGACGTCGCCGAGCGGGTCGTCCTTGGTCAGCACCAGCTTGTTGGTCAGCTGGCCGGCGTCCCCCTCGGCCTTCACGACCAGGTCGTAGCCCGACTGCTGCTCGAACTTGCGGATCAGCGGCTTGGGCAGCGTGAACGAGTCGTGGGTGACCAGCACGACCTTGCTGCTCGAGGAGCTGCTGTCGTCGGCGGAGTCACCACCGATCACCGAGCAGCCCGAGGCGGTGACCGCCATGGCCGTGATCGTGACGAGTGCGCCGAGCGCGCGTGTGGACTTCACGTGGACTCCCTTCGCCGGTGCTAACCGGAGCAGGTTCGGAGGGTCTGCGGCTGTTCCGCACTCTCAGCACGCTGGTCCGTCAGGACGGGCGCGCTCCCCTGTCTTGTGCCGCCACACTACCCGGCCGCCCCGACCACCCGGACCGCGCTGGCCGGACCGCGCTGGCCGGACCGTGCTGGCCGGGCTGCTCAGCGGCCCGGGCTCACCGGGTCAGCCGCACCACCTCGTCGAGACGGGCCAGCTTGGCGGGGTTGCGCACGTAGTAGATCGCGGTGACCAGGCCGTCCTCCACGAGGAGCGACCCGATCGCGTCCAGCTCGCCGCCGACGCGGATGCGCAGCGCCGGGGCGCCGTTGACCACCACGACCTCTGCCTGGGCGGTGCCGTCCTTGGGCGCGACCGCGTCGAGGAACCGCAACACCTTCTCGCGCCCCAGGATCGGCCGCAGCGCCGCCTTCTTGACCCCGCCCCCGTCGGACACCAGGACCACGTCGGGCGAGAGCACGTCGAGCAGGCTCTGGATGTCGCCCGTCGCGGTCGCCGTCAGGAAGCGGGCGACGACCTCCTCGCGCAGCCCCGCCGGCACCTCGGCCCGGGGCCGCCGCTCCTCCACGTGCGCCCGGGCCCGGCGGGCGATCTGGCGGACCGCCGCCGGCGACCTGTCCACGGCCGCCGCGATCTCGTCGTAGGACAGCGCGAAGACCTCCCGGAGCACGAACACCGCGCGCTCGGTGGGCGCGAGGGTCTCCAGCACCAGCAGCATCGCGGTCGAGACGCTGTCGGCGAGCTCGAGGTCCTCCGCGACGTCCGGCGTGGTGAGCAGCGGCTCGGGGAGCCACGGCCCGACGTACTCCTCCCGACGGCGCTGCAGGGTGCGGAGCCGGTTCAGTCCGAGCCGGGTCACGATCCGCACCAGGTAGGCCCGCTGGTCGCGGACGGCGGCGTGGTCGACCTCGGCCCACCGCAGCCAGGTCTCCTGCAGGACGTCCTCGGCGTCGGCGGCCGAGCCGAGCATCTCGTAGGCGACCGTGAACAGCAGGTTGCGGTGGGTCACGAAGGTGTCGGTGGCGTCCCGGGAGCCGTGCTCGGCGGTGCTCACGAGGCCGAGGGTACGTCGTCGGCGGGCTGCGACAGGGGCAGCTCGCACACCTCGGAGTAGCCCTGACTCTGCAACCCGGCGGCGGAGTTGAAGCGGGAGCGCATGTTCTCCAGCGCGATCATCTGGGTCAGCTCGACGACCGCCGCGGCGCCCAGCTGGTCGACCAGGCCGGCCACCATCTCGTCGGTGACGGTCGGCGGGGTGAGGCTCATCGCCTCGGCGTACGCCAGCACGTCGCGCTCCAGCGCCGTGAAGACCCGGGAGTCCCGCCACCGCGGCACCTCGCGCACCTTGGCCAGGTCCAGGCCGTCGTCGTGCGCCTTGAAGTAGCCGAAGTCGAGGCACCAGCTGCAGCCGATCACGCCGGCGCTGGCGAGCTGCGCGTAGGACTTCAGGTGGGGGTCCAGCGCCCGCCACCTCGACACCTTGCCCTCGAAGGACACCACGGCCCTCAGGACCGGCTTGTTGTGGAAGTAGACGAAGAGGTTGTCGGGCAGCTCGTCGCCGATCATGCGCCGGGCGACCGCCTTCACCACGGCGCCGTAGACGCCGCTCAACCTGGCCTTCGGGATCCGGAAGGTGCTCGCCACGGGGTGCTCCTCTGCTCGGTGTGATGGGTCCGTCGACATCAAGACACCGCGGGCAGCGCCGGTGTGACAACCCCGTGTGACAAGCCGGTGTGACAGAGGCGGGCGACCGGACGTGTGAGAGCCTCGGCGCCATGAGCGCCCGCGGGGTCCCCAGCCGACGTCACCAGCTGCTGGCCCGGGCCGTGCCCCGGGTGCGCCGGTCCCGCGAGCTGGACACCGAGGCCGCCGAGCGGGCGCGGCTCGAGCGCTGGCACGCCGGGCTGGACCGGTCGCTGCCGACCCGGCTGGTGCCGCGGTTCGAGCGGCGCTTCTCGGTCGTCACCGAGACCCTGGCGGCCGGCGACCCGGTCGGCGCCGGCTTCCCGGCGTACGTCCTCACGCCGCGACACCTCGAGCCGCGGCGCACGGTGGTCTACCTGCACGGCGGCGGCTTCGTGGCGCCGATCGACCCCTTCCACGTCCGCTACGCCGCGCGGCTGGCCACCCGGCTGCACGCGCGGGTCGTGCTGCCCGACTACCCGCTGGCCCCCGAGCACAGCTGGCGCGACTCCCACGAGCCGGTGGTGGAGCTGACCGCGCGCTGGCTCACCGAGCCCGAGCCGGTGGTGCTGGCCGGCGACTCGGCCGGCGGCGGCCTCGCGCTGGCGATCGCCGAGGCGCTGCGCGACCGCGGGGGCCCGCAGCCCTCGCACCTGCTGCTGCACTCGCCCTGGGTCGACCTGACCACCTCGACCCCCGAGACCGAGTCGTTCTCGCGACGCGACCCGTGGCTGTTCCTCGGCAAGCTGCGCGCCTACGCGGCCTGGTGGGCCGGCACGCCGGACGACCTGGCCCGCTTCGAGGTCTCCCCCGCGCTCGGCGAGCTCGACGGGCTGCCGCCCGCGCTGGTGTTCTGCGGCACCCGCGACACCCTCGCGCCCGGCTGCCGGCTGCTCGCGTCGCGGGCCGAGGGCACCTCCTGGGACCTCACCTACGTCGAGGAGCCCGACCTGATCCACGTCTACCCGCTGCTGCCGCTGGTGCCCGAGGCGGGGCGGGCGTGGCGGCAGACGGTCGCGTTCCTCGGATGAGGCCCGGCCCGCGGCCGGCGGTCGTCGCGGTCGGCTTCGACGACCTCGACGCGCGGACGGCGTACGACGTGTGGCGGCTGCGTCAGTCGGTGTTCGTCGTCGAGCAGGAGTGTCCCTACCCGGACCTCGACGGCCGCGACGTCGAGCCCGGCACCCGGCACGTGCTGCTCTCGGACGAGACCGGCGCCCTGTGCGGCTACGCCCGCGTGCTCGACGACGGTGACGCGTGGCGGATCGGCCGGGTGCTGCTCGCGCCGGCCCTGCGCGGGCGCGGGGGGTCCGACCCGCTGATGCGGGCGGCACTGGCCCAGTGCCCGGACCGGGACGTGGTGCTGGACGCGCAGTCACCGCTGGCCGGGTGGTACGCCTCGTACGGGTTCGTCGTGGCCGGGCCGGAGTTCGTCGAGGACGGGATCCCGCACGTCCCGATGCGGCTGCCCCGCGCCCGCTGACCCGCGCCCGCTGACCCCGGCCCGCAACCACCGGTCCGGCCCACGCGTCAGAAGGGCATGAGGTCGCCCGTCGTGCCCGTCGTGCTGCTGGCAGTGCTGCTCTCCGGCTGCGGCACGACGGCCCTGGCCGGCCGGGACGTTCCAGGTCGCCCGGCGCCCTCGGGCGCGACCGGCGCCGATGGTGGGCGGCACCAGCCCGGCTGGCCGCCGCCGGCCGAGATGCACACCCGGACCAGCCCCCGCGCCCCGCACAGCAACCGGGCGGCGACGTACGGCCTGGGCGACCTCGACGGTGACGGCCGTGCGGACCTGGTCGAGGTGCGCACCGACGGGCGGGTCACCGCCGAGCTGACGTGGCTCGGACACCGCGCCGCGCGGCTGCCGGCCGACCCCACGCTGCGGCTGCAGGCGCTGCCCGACCTCGACGGCGACGGCCGCGCCGAGGTGCTGGTCGCCTCGACGGCGGCCGGCTGCTGCGACGCCTACCGGCTGCCCGACACCCGCTCGGCGGTCCTCGCGGTCGTACACGGCCGGCTGCGGCCCCTGCGCTGGGCCGACGACGGCCAGGTGCGGCTGCGGTTCGACCAGGGGCGGGGCGACCTGTACGCCGGGATCCGGTGCGGGCCCGACGGGCTGCACCTGCTCGAGGCGCTCGATGACGGCAGCGCGGCCACGCTGACCGACGCGGTTGTCTCGATCCTCGCCGGCGTCGCCCGCCACGGCCCGGTGACCCGGCGGACCGTGGCGGCGGGCCGCGTCCGCTCGGAGACCAGCACCCGCTGCCCGGGGCTGGACGCTCAGGGCTGGGCGGCCTGAGCCTCCCCGATGGCGGCGCCGCGGCGCTGGCGGCGCAGCCAGACCAGGCCGAGGACCGGCAGCACGGCCGGCACGAAGCCGTAGCCGATGCCGTAGTCGGACCACACCGAGGCGTCGGGGAACCAGTCCCGCACGACCAGGCTCAGCGTGCCCACGGCGAGGACCCCGGCGAGCTCCACCCACAGCATCACGCTGGCGAACCCGGTCCGGCCCACCGAGGCCCGCCGGATCGCCACCCAGCCGGCGGCGTAGGTGAGCGCGGCGACCGCCGAGAGCGTGTAGGCGACCGGCGCGCGTCCGGCGTCGGTGGCGAGCTGGACCGCGCTGCGCGCCCCGGCCGCCACGGTGAACAGCGCGTAGAGCGCCAGCAGCACCTTGTGCGGCCCGCTGCGCGGCGCCGCGGAGTCGGGCGCCGGGGAGTCGGGCGCCGGCGACGCCGGGGAGGGGGTCGGCTCAGGCACCGTGCCCCCACGTCATCTGCAGGCGGACGGCGATCACGGCGACCGCCAGCGCGGCGACCGTCACGACCGCCGTGGACCAGGTGCTGCGCTCGTCGGCCACCGACTGCATCGCGATCGGCAGCACGCACACCGCGGCGACCAGGTAGCCGATGTGCGCCGAGGTCTCGGCCGGCCGCTGGCCGTTCAGCATGCTGCCGACGCCGGCGACGACCCGGACCGCCAACAGCAGCTCGAGGATCCAGACCATGTGGTCGAGCCAGGCGGGGCGCGGGACCCGGCGCAGGGTGAGGACCAGGGCGACCAGGGTGACCAGGCCGGCGTACACCACCGCGACCAGCGTGAGCTGACCGAGCGGCGTGTCGAGGGCGGAGCGCATGGCACCATCATCGCCTGCCGATCCCGACCGCTCGTGACCGCCCGGAGGGCCCGTGACCGCCGACGCACCGCCCGACCGGCCGCCCGGGGACGTCCCGGACGGGCTGGTGGCGCGGCTGCGCGCGGCCGGCTGCGTCTTCGCCGAGGACGAGGCCGCCGTGCTCGTGGACTCGGCCTCCTCGGCCGCCGAGCTGGAGCGGATGACCGCCCGGCGGGTGGCCGGGGCGCCGCTGGAGGTGGTCGTCGGCTGGGCCGAGCTCTGCGGCACCCGGGTCGGGGTGGCGCCCGGGGTGTTCGTGCCGCGGCAGCGCACCGCGATGATGGCGCGCCGGGCCGCCGGCCTGGTCGGGCGCCGCGGAGTGCTGGTCGACCTGTGCTGCGGCACCGGGGCCATCGGCGCGATCGTGCTCGCGCGGCAGCCGGCGGCCGAGGTGTGGGCCGCCGACCTCGACCCGGCGGCGGTCGCCTGCGCGCGCCGCAACCTGCCCCCGGAGCGGGTCCGGCAGGGCGACCTCTACGCCGCGCTGCCGGACCGGCTGCGCGGCCGCGTGGACGTGCTGGCCTGCAACGCGCCGTACGTGCCGACCGACCGGATCGCCCTGATGCCGCCGGAGGCGCGGGAGCACGAGCACCGGGTCGCCCTCGACGGCGGCGCCGACGGTCTCGAGGTGCAGCGGCGGGTGGTCGCCGGGGCGCCGGCCTGGCTGGCGCCGGGCGGCACCCTGCTGGTCGAGAGCAGCGTCGCCCAGGCCCCGACCAGCGCCGCCCTGATGACCGCGGCGGGGCTCACCGCCTCGGTGGAGCACGACGAGGAGATCGGCGCCACGCTGGTGCTCGGCCGGCGCTGACGCGGGCCGCCGCGACGGCGGCCCCTCGCCCGGCCCGGGACACCGGTGGCTAGCCTCGGGCAGCGTGAAGGTCTTCATCTCCTCCGACATGGAGGGCACCGCCGGGGTCGTGGACTGGTCGCAGTGCCAGGCCGGGCAGCCGGAGTACGAGTACTACCGCACGCTGCTGCAGGCCGAGGTCAACGCGGCCATCGAGGGCGCGCAGGAGGCGGGCGCCACGGAGTTCCTGGTCAACGACTCCCACTCCCGGATGCAGAACCTGCGCCCGGACACCCTGGCCGGGAACGCGCGCTACCTCTCCGGCCGGCACAAGCCGCTCTACATGATGCAGGGGCTCGACGAGTCCTTCGACGCCGTCTTCCTCGTCTCCTACCACGGCTCGATGTCGACGGCCTCGCCGCTCTCGCACACCTACAACCCGCGCGCCATCGCCGAGGTGCGGCTGGGCGGGACGGTGGTGGGCGAGTCCGGCATCAACGCGCTCGTCGCCCAGGCGTACGGCGTACCGGTGGTGCTGGTGACCGGCGACGACGTCACCGCCGCCGAGGCCGAGGCGGTCTGCCCGGGGATCCGCACCGCCGTGGTGAAGTCCGCGGTGTCCCGGTTCGCCGCCGAGAGCCTGCACCCGTCGGTGGCGCGCGAGCTGATCCGGGACCGGGCCCGTGAAGCGATCGCCGGCCTGGCCGACGCCACGCCCCCGCGGATCGCGCTGCCCGCCGCGCTCGCGGTGCGCTTCCGCAACGCCGACCTGGCCGAGATGGCCACCTGGGTCGACGGGGTACGCCGCTGCGAGGACCCCGACGAGGCCACCACGGTCACGATCACCGACGACGACCCGCTGCGGTTGTTCCGCCGCTTCATCACCACGGTGCTGCTCACCCGCGACATCGCCGAGTGACCCCGGCCGGCCGGACGGACGGCAGGCTCAGGCCGGCGCGGGCGAGGCCACCTCGTCGAGCAGGCCACGGTTGAGCCGGAACGCCAGCCGGACCTCCTCGACCAGGGCGCGGCGCTGGGCGCCGGTGAGCGGCAGCGCGTCGAGGCGGTCGCGGTAGTCCCGCTTGTAGGGCACCGGCTTGGGCACCGCGGGGAAGTCGTAGAACGCCAGGCCGACGTCGTCGCCGTCCCGGGCGGCCCGCAGCGCGTGGGCGAGCATCCGGCCCCCGGAGAGGTCGCCCAGGTAGCGCGTGTAGTGGTGGGCCACCAGCAGCTCGGGGACGGCCGCGGCAGTCTCGATCCGGTCCCGGTAGGCGACCGCCGCCGGCGACGCCGCGGGTCGGTCACCGGGGGCCCAGTGGTCCAGGTCGAGGTCCAGTGCCTCGGTGCGGGCGAGGTCCTCGTCGTACACCGCGGCCACCGCCGGGTGCGCGCGGTGGGCGCGCAGCGCCGCCTCGAGCGCGGCGTAGACGACGCGCAGCCGCTGCAGGTAGCCGGCGTACTGGTTCGCCGTGGCGCGGCCCGCGAGCAGGTCGCCCACGAACGCGCTGCCCTCGGCGCGGCGGTGCTCGTCGGCCGACCCCTCGCGCAGGGCCACCGAGAGCGGCAGGTGCGGCCCCTCGTCGGGGGCGGGGCGCTGGTGGTCGATGTCCATGTCCGGCCCACGCTACGTCACCACGGCGGCGCCCGCAGCGACAGCGGGACGGCACCGGCGGGACACCGGCGGGCCACCCGTGGGCCCGGTCGATCGACCCGGGCTGGGGCAGCCGGCGCCTCGGCGGTCTATGCTCGGGGCGTGGAACAGCAGCAGTCCTATGCCTCCAGCTTCGACGAGACGGCCCAGGTGCTCACCGTGCGCGGGGACATCGACGAGGCGGGTGGTGTCGCCCTGCGTGAGGAGATCTCCAAGTACTCCCACGACTTCGAGCGCACCATCACCTTGAACCTCACCGACGTCGACTACTGCCCGAGCCTGGCGGTCGGGGTCCTGGCGACGGCCCGGCGCCGGGCCGAGGAGTCCGGGGTCGAGCTGGGCATGATCGCCGCCGAGGGCTCGATCGCCCAGCGGGTCCTGACCATCTGCGGGCTCGACCACACCAACGCCTGATGGGTACGGGGTCGTGACCGAGGGCTCGCGCCCGGCGCCGTCGACCCGGCCCGCCGCCCACAGCGAGGTCCACGAGCTGCCGTTCGGCAGCGGGGCCAACGCCGCGGCCCGGGCCCTGCTGGCCGCGTTCGCCGAGCGGCAGCGACTGGGCCAGCGGGTCCGCCAGGACGCGGTCCTCGTGCTCGGCGAGCTGGTCGCGAACGGCGTGGACCACGGCCGCCCCGACAGCCAGGACGGCCTGGAGGTCTCCTGGCACCTCGACGGCGTCTCGCTGCGCCTGAGCGTGTACGACGGCGGCGGCACCTCGGTGCCGCACGTGGTCGCCCCCGACCCCTATGCCCCCCGCGGTCGCGGGTTGGCGATGGTGGCGGCGCTCTCCTCGAGCTGGTGGTTCGAGGACACCCGCGGCACCCGGGTCACCGCGGTCCTCGACGTCGAGTAGCCGGCGAGGCGGACGCCGGGTCGTGGGTGTCAGGCCAGCAGGTCGGTGTCGGGGCCCTCGTCGGAGAGCTGGCCGGAGACCTCGTCGAGCGACTCGCGGTAGGGCAGCGCACAGACCATCAGCACCCGCTGGGCGACCGTGCCCGGCCGGGCCACCAGCACGATCTCGGCGCCGGCCTTACGCGCGGCGCCCAGGCCGCGGGTGAGCACGCCCACCCCCACGCTGGGCAGGTAGTCCACGTCGCTCAGGTCCACCACCAGCCGCGCCCCCGGCGCGCTGCCGTGCTCGGCGAGCAGGTTGCGCAGCGCGATGATGCCGTAGTCGTCCACCTCGCCGCGGACGGTCAGCGTCTGGTCGGTGAGGTCTGCGGTGAAGGTCCTGTCGAACACGCCCGCCAGCCTAGGGCTGCAGCGGTGAGGCGCGCCCTCACCCCTACAGGTGAGGCAGGAGCCTGCTGGCTCCGCAGGCGTTAGTGTGGCGCTCTCGTCCAGCAGCGGCGAGACGTCGAGGGGAAGGCACCATGACCGCAGCACCGCAGACCGGGCACACGCCCGCCTACGGCCCCGTCGACCTCACCAACTGCGAGGACGAACCGATCCACATCCCCGGCGCCATCCAGCCGCACGGCTGCCTCCTCGCCCTCGACCCCGCCTCGCTCGAGGTGGTCGTCGCGTCGGCCAACACCGGCGACCTGCTCGGCACCGAGCCGGCCGCGGCGATCGGCCGCCCGCTGGCCGACCTGCTCGGCGCGACGGTCGCCACCGACGTACGCCGTCGGTGGGCCGAGCAGGCGTTCGACGAGCCGATGATCGTGCGGCTGACCGACACCCGCGACGGCGCGCTGGCCGGCGCCGAGGTGGACGTCAGCCTGCACCGGTCCGGGGAGCGCCTGGTGGTGGAGGTCGAGCCGCTCGGCCGGCCCCGCTCGGTGCTGCTGAGCTACCAGTCCGCGCGCGCGGCGATGGCCCGGCTCTCCGCCCAGACCTCGGTGGTCGGGCTCGGCGAGCAGCTGGCCCGCGAGGTCGGCGAGATCACCGACTTCGACCGGGTCATGGTCTACCGCTTCGACCAGGACTGGA
The DNA here is from genome assembly GCF_013409645.1 of Nocardioides panaciterrulae. Taxonomy (NCBI): domain Bacteria; kingdom Bacillati; phylum Actinomycetota; class Actinomycetes; order Propionibacteriales; family Nocardioidaceae; genus Nocardioides; species Nocardioides panaciterrulae. The sequence continues at coordinate 3,865,336 of NZ_JACCBG010000001.1, forward strand.
ACGGCGAGGTGATCGCGGAGGAGCGGCGCCCCGACCTCAACGCGTTCCTCGGCCTGCACTACCCGGCGGCCGACATCCCCGCCCAGGCCCGGCAGCTCTACACCGTCAACTGGACCCGGCTGATCGCCGACGTGGACTACCGGCCCGCCCCCCTCGAGCCGGTGCTGGACCCCGGCACGCGGCGGCCCCTGGACCTGTCCTTCTCCACGCTGCGCAGCGTCTCGCCGATCCACCTGGAGTACCTGCGCAACATGGGCGTGACCGCCTCGATGTCGATCTCGCTGGTCGTGGAGGGCGAGCTGTGGGGCCTGGTCGCGTGCCACCACTACTCCGGGCCGCACCGCCCCAGCCAGGACGCCCGGGCCGCCGCCGAGTTCCTGGGCCAGGTGGCCTCCCAGCAGATCGCCGAACGCACCCGCAGCGACGCCCGGGAGCGCGCGCTGGAGCGCGCCTCCACCCTCGGCCGGATCGTCGGGCGGGCGGCCGCCACCAACGCCGCGCTCGACGCGCTGCTCGTCGACCCCGAGCTGCTCGCGCTGATGGACGCCACCGGCGCGGCGCTGTCCTACGACGGAGCGATGCGCACGCTCGGCGACGTCCCCGACCATCGGACCGTGGAGCTGGTGGCGCACCGGCTGCTCGACGGACAGGAGGGGGTGGCCGGCTTCAGTGACCGGCTGGCCGACCTCGACCCGGCGCTGGCCCGAGCCGAGGGACTGCCCCCCGGGGCGCTCGCGGTCGGCGTGCTGCCGGACCGCTACCTGGTCTGGTTCCGCCCCGAGATCGAGCAGACCGTGGACTGGGGCGGCGACCCCCGGAACAAGGAGCTCGCCGCGGCCGAGGACGGCACGGTGCGGCTCTCGCCGCGCAGGTCGTTCGAGAAGTGGCGCGAGATCGTCAGCGGGCGCAGCTGCCCCTGGGACGAGGAGGACCTCGAGGCCGCACGCGACCTGCGCGACCGGGTCAACGGGCTGCTGCTGCGTCGCTCCCGCGACCAGATCGAGGTCGCCGAGTCGCTGCAGCGCAGCGTCCTGGCCAACGTGGCGCCCACGCTGGAGGGACTGGACGTCGCGGTGCGCTACGCCTCGGCCGCGTCCTACCAGCTCGGCGGCGACTGGTGGGACTGCCTGGTCCTCGACCGGGAGCGGGTCGCGTTCGTCATCGGCGACGTCGCCGGCCACGGGGTCTCCGCGGTGGCGGCGATGACCCAGGTCCGGGCCGCCCTGCGCGCCTACCTCTTCGCCAGCAACGACCTGGGGCACAGCCTCGACCAGCTGGACCGCTTCATGTCCGCGCTGCTCGGCGACCAGATCGCCTCGGCGCAGATCGCGGTCATCGACCGCCGGAACCGGGTGATCGAGCTGGCCAGCGCCGGCCACCCGGCGCCGCTGCTGCTGCCGCCGGACCCCGAGCAGCCGCTGCGGCCGGTGCCGCGACCGGTGCTGGGGCTCGGCAGCGGCGAGGCCGTGGTCACCGCGGTGGAGGTCCCGGCCGGCACCACGCTGGTGATGTTCACCGACGGTGTGATCGAGCGCCGCGGCGTGGACCTGTTCGAGAGCCTGGACCAGCTCGCCCGGATCGCCGACGTCGGCCCCGGCCAGGAGGACCTCGAGGTCTGGCTGGACCGGCTGCTGGAGTCGTTGCCCGAGCCCGGGGACGACGACCGTACCGTGGTCGCGATCACCGTCAACTGACCGCCTCGCGGCCTGGCTCCCCGTCGGTTCGGGCGGCTAGGATGGCGGCTGCAGAGGGTTTCACGCGTCTTGGAGGTGGGTTCGGCGCGTCGTAGTGACGCACCCGAAAGGCCCTCCGTTGTCTCCCCTCGCCTCCTACCGACGCCTGCTCCGGCTCGCCGGCCCGGCCTACGTCCTGACCGCGTTCCTCGGGCGGCTCCCCCTGGCGATGAGCCAGCTCGGCACCCTGCTGCTGGTCTCCACCGCCACCGACAGCTACGCCGTGGGCGGCGCCGCCGCCGGCGCGCTGGCGGTGGCCAACGCGGTCAGCGCCCCGATCGCCGGCGGCCTCGCCGACCGGCTCGGGCAGCGCCCCGTCGTGCTCGTCCAGTCGCTGGCCGGTGCCGCCGGGCTCGGCCTGCTGGTCGGGCTGGTCCACCTCGGCTCGTCGTACGGCACCCTGGTGGCGGCCGCGGCCCTCGCCGGCCTGGCCCTGCCCCAGGTCGGCCCGCTGGCCCGGGTGCGCTGGCGGCCGCTCACCGCCGGCACCGGTGCCCAGCAGCGCCGGCTGGTCGATGCCGCGTTCTCCTACGAGGGCGCCGCGGACGAGGCGTCGTTCGCGGTGGGCCCCGCGCTGATCGGCCTCGGGGCGGTCGCCGTCTCGCCGTCCGGCGGCGTACTGGTCGCCGCGGCCCTGCTGGCGGTCTTCGGGACCGCGTTCGCGCTGCACCCCTCCGGGCGGTACGTCGCGGCCATGACCGTCCACGCCCCCGCGGGGCGGCTGCTGACCGCGGCGTTCGCGGTGCTCGTGCTCGCCCAGCTGGCCATCGGCGCGCTCTTCGGCGCCACCCAGACCGGTGCCACCGTGCTCGCGACCCAGGCCGGGCACGCCGGCCTGGCCGGGCTCGTGCACGCCACGCTCGGGGTCGGCAGCGCCGCCGCCGGCCTGGCCACCGCCTTCGTGCCCGAGCGGTTCGGCCAGGAGCGCCGGGTGCTGGTGGCCGGGGTCGCGCTGTTCGTGCTGTCGCTGCCGCTGCTGGTCGTGGACACGCTCGGCCCGCTGACCGCGGCGGTGTTCCTGCTGGGGTTCGCGGTCGCGCCGTACATGATCGGCGTGTTCACCCTCGGCGAGCGGATCGTGCCGCCGACCCGGGTCGCGGCCGCGATGACCGTGCTCGCCAGCGCCACCGGCGTGGGCTACGCACTCGGCTCGAGCGTCGCCGGCCGGCTGGCCGACGCGCACGGGCACACCGCGGCGTTCGCCGTGACCGTCACGGTCACGGCGCTGGCCGTCGTGCTCGCCGCGACGCAGCAGCGGCGGTTGCGCCGAGCCGTGCCCAGGCCGTCGCTCGCGGCCGCGGGGCAGCTGCCTGCGCCGGGCCGCCCGGCCGAGCCCGCGGGGCCGGACGCGCCGCCGGTCATGGCCGATGTGTGAGGGTGGACCCGCCGAGCCGAGCCGACGAGGAGTGGGGCGCATGGACCTGGAGGAGACGCGGTTGCCCGGGATCGGGCTGCGCCATGACTTCGTGACGGCGCAGGGGCGGCGCGTGGGCGTGGTCTCCCAACGCTCGGGCGCCCGGGAGCTGGTCATCTACGACCCGCTGGACCCCGACGCCTGCCAGGCCGTCATCACGCTGACCGGCCAGGAGGGCGAGGTGCTCGCCGAGCTGCTCGGCGCCCCCAGAGTGGTCGAGCGGCTGGCCCGGCTGCGCGAGCAGATCGAGGGCATCTCCACCGAAGGGCTGCTGGTCGCCGAGGACTCGCCGTTCGCCGGCCGCTCGCTGGGCGACGCCGCGATCCGGACCCGCACCGGCGCCTCGGTCGTCGCGGTCTTCCGCGGCGGCGAACTGATCGCCTCGCCGCGCCCGGACTTCGTCTTCCAGGCAGGGGACCGGGTGGTCGTGGTCGGCACCGAGGACGGCGTCCACGCCGTCGCCGGCCTGCTCGCCGACGGCTGAGCTCGTGCACGTGCACGTGGCGACGTTCTTCGTCGAGCTCGGTGCCGTCCTGTTCGGACTCGGGATGCTCGGCCGGCTCGCCGGCCGCCTCGGGCTCTCCCCCATCCCGCTCTACCTGCTCGCCGGGCTGGCCTTCGGGTCGGGCGGGCTGCTGCCCCTGGGCGCGCCGGAGGGGTTCCTGACCACGGGGTCGCAGGTGGGCGTGATCCTGCTGCTGCTCCTGCTCGGCCTGGAGTACTCGGCCGAGGAGCTGGTCGGCAACCTGCGGCAGCAGGCCCCCGCGGGCCTGCTCGACCTGCTGCTGAACGGCACTCCGGGGCTGGTGTTCGCGCTGCTGATGGGGTGGCCGCCGGTGGCGGCGCTCGCGATGTTCGGCATCACCGCGATCAGCTCCTCGGGGATCATCTCCAAGGTGCTCACCGACCTCGGCCGGCTGGGCAACCGGGAGACCCCGACGGTGCTGAGCGTGCTGGTGATCGAGGACCTCGCGATGGCGGTCTACCTGCCGGTGCTGACCTCGGTGATCGCCGCGTCCGGGGCGTGGGTGGCGACCCGCTCGGTGCTGATCGCGCTGGCCGTGCTCGGCGTGGTGCTGCTGGTCGCGCTGCGGTGGGGGCAGCAGGTCACCCGCGTGGTCTCGGGCGGCAGCGACGAGGTGGTGCTGCTGCGGGTGCTCGGCGTCGCGCTGCTGGTCGCCGGCGCCGCCGAGGCCGTGCACGTCTCCGCCGCGGTGGGCTCGTTCCTGCTCGGCATCGCCCTCTCCGGCGAGCTCGCCCACCGGGTCCAGGGCCTGCTCGGGCCGCTGCGCGACCTGTTCGCCGCGGTGTTCTTCGTGTTCTTCGGGCTCTCCACCGATCCCGGCCAGCTGCCCTCGGCGCTGCTGCTCGCGCTGGGCCTCGCGGTGGTCGGGGTGGCCACCAAGGTCGCCACCGGCTGGGTGGCCGCCCGGCGCGCCGGCGTCGGCCCGGGTGGCCGGCTGCGAGCGGGCGCCGCGCTGGTGGCGCGCGGGGAGTTCTCGATCATCATCGTGGGCCTGCTCACCGGCCCGGTGCACGACCTGATCGCCCCCACGGTCGCCGCCTACGTGCTGCTGATGGCCGTCGTCGGCCCGCTCGCCCCCCGCCTGGCCGACCCGCTGGCGCGCCGGCTCGTCGTGCGCGCCCAGGCCCGCGCGGCGTCCTCCGCCCCCGGCTCCGCCTCCGCCCCGGCCTCGACCCCGGCGTCCACCGCTGCGTCGTCCCCGGGCGTCCACCCCGACGTCATCCGAACCGGTCGCCAGGACCGATGACGCCGGCCGCCCGGCCCCGCGGCCGAGGTGCGGACCGGTGCGCGTGGATCGGCCCGCGGTGGGGACAATGACGTCATGACGTCCTCCCCCGCCCCCTTCACCACCGCCGACCTCGTCACCCTCGACCACCCGGGCGGCCAGGACGCGCGCGATGTGGTCGCCTCCCTCGCCGCCCGACTCACCGACGCCGGCCGGGTGAGCGACGCGGAGGCGTTCGTCGAGGCGGTGATGGTGCGCGAGGCCCTCGAGTCCACCGTGCTGCCCGGCGGCCTGGCCCTCCCCCACGCCCGCAGCGCGGCGGTCGACACCCTCTCGGTCGCGGTGGCCCGGCTGGCGGCACCGGTGTCCTTCCACGACGACAAGCCGGACGTCGACGTCGTGCTGCTGATCGCGGCCCCCGAGGAGGATCCCTCGTCCTACCTCGCCCTGCTCGCCAAGATCGCCGGCGCCTGCGTGCGGACGAGCTTCCGGACGGAGCTGCGCGGCGCCGGCAGCGCCGACGAGGCCGCCGGCCTGGTCACCGGCGCCATCGGCCGGATCTGACCCCGGCGGCCGTCGTACCGGACCTCGACGACGGCCGGCCCCATCCCCCGGAGATATGGCCGGAGATATGGTTAGCCGACGCGAACTAATCGGTGCACCCCGGGAGGCACGGACCAGATGGCAGGCACGGCGGTCCAGGACCGACGCAGGGCGGCGCGGGCGAAGGCGGAGCGCGACCTGCGCAGCCCGCACTACAAGTGGGTCGCGCTGTCCAACACCACCCTCGGGGTGCTGCTGGCCACGATCAACCAGTCGATCCTGCTGATCGCGCTGCCCGACATCTTCCGCGGCGTGGGCGTCGACCCGCTCTCGCCCGGCAACACCGGCCTGCTGCTGTGGCTGATCATGGGCTACATGGTCGTCACCGCCGTGCTGGTGGTGGGGCTCGGTCGGCTCGGCGACATGTACGGCCGGGTCCGGATGTACAACGCCGGGTTCGCGATCTTCACCGCGTTCTCGATCCTGCTCGCGGTCACCTGGATGCACGGCACCGCCGGGGTGCTCTGGCTGATCGTGATGCGGGTCTTCCAGGGCGTCGGCGGCGCGATGCTGATGGCGAACTCGGCCGCGATCATCACCGACGCGTTCCCGTCCGACCAGCGCGGCCTGGGCCTGGGCCTGAACCAGGTCGCCGGCATCGCGGGCTCGTTCATCGGGCTGGTCGTCGGCGGCCTGCTCGCCCCGATCGAGTGGCACCTCGTCTTCGTGGTCTCGGTCCCGATCGGGGTGTTCGCCACCGTGTGGGCCTACCTGAAGCTGCACGACACCGGCACCCGGCACCACGCCCGGATGGACTGGTGGGGCAACGCCACCTTCGCGCTCGGCCTGGTCGCGGTGCTGGCCGGGATCACCTACGGCATCCAGCCCTACGGCAGCCACGACATGGGCTGGACCGACCCGTGGGTGCTGGCCGCGCTGATCGGCGGCGCGGTGGTGCTGGCCGGCTTCTGCGTGATCGAGACCAAGGTGCCGGACCCGATGTTCCACATCGACCTGTTCCGGATCCGCGCCTTCACCTTCGGCAACCTCGCCAGCCTGCTCGGCTCGCTGGGCCGCGGCGGGCTGATGTTCATCCTGATCATCTGGCTGCAGGGCATCTGGCTGCCCCAGCACGGCTACAGCTTCGAGGAGACCCCGCTGTGGGCGGGCATCTACATGCTGCCGCTGACCGTCGGGTTCCTGGTCGCCGGCCCGGTCTCCGGGTGGCTCTCCGACCGGTTCGGCGCCCGGCTGTTCGCCACCGGCGGCATGGTGGTCGCCGCGCTGAGCTTCGTGTGGCTGCTGCTGCTCCCGGTCGACTTCGCCTACGGTCAGTTCGCGGCCGCGCTGCTGCTCAACGGCCTGGGCATGGGGCTGTTCGCCTCGCCCAACCGCGCCGGCATCATGAACAGCCTGCCCGCCACCCAGCGCGGCGTCGGCGCCGGCATGACGGCCACCTTCCAGAACGCCGCGATGGTGCTGTCCATCGGCATCTTCTTCTCGCTGATGGTCACCGGGCTGGCCGCGACGCTGCCGCAGACGCTCACCCAGGGACTGACCGCCCAGGGCGTCTCCTCGGCCCAGGCCGCCCAGGTGGCGCAGCTGCCGCCGGTGAGCGTGCTGTTCGCCTCGCTGCTCGGCTACAACCCGGTGCAGACCCTGCTGGGCGGGCACGCCCTGGCTCAGCTGCCGGCCGCCCACCAGCACTACCTCACCGGGCGGAGCTTCTTCCCGCAGATGATCTCCGGCCCGTTCTCCGACGGGCTCGGCGTCGCCTTCGGCTTCGCCATCGCGGCCTGCCTGATCGCCGCGGTGGCCTCCGCACTGCGCGGCGGGAAGTACGTCCACGTCGACGAGCCGACCGATCCCACGGACACCGCCGACCCCGCCGAGACCCGCGCCGCCGCAGCCGCGCCGACCGGGGGGTCCCCCGCATGAGCACGCCCACTCCCTCCCCGGCCAGCGCCCAGGTGGCCGGCCTGGCCGGCGAGCTCCGGGTGGCGGTGAACCGGCTCGCCTATGCGCTGCGCCGGCCGGGCGACACGCTCGACCTGACCCCCTCGCGCTACACCGCGCTGGCGACGCTGGCGAAGCGCGGCGCGCTCCGCGCCGGCGACCTCGCCGAGGCGATGGGCATCGCCCGCCCCACGATGTCCCGCCTCGCCGACGCCCTCGTCGAGAGCGGTTGGGTGACCCGCGCTCCGGACCCCGAGGACGGGCGCGCGTCGCTGCTGACGCTGAGCGACGCCGGCCGGGAGCTGCTCGAGCGGCTGCGCCGGGAGGCCACGGCCGACCTGCACGCCGACATCGCCGCGCTCTCCGAGGCGGAGCGCGACGCGCTCGCCACCGCCCTGCCGGCGCTCACCACCCTCGCCGAGCGGCAGCTCGGCCGCGCCCGCACGGGGCCCGCGGGCGGTCCCGCGTGACCACCTCAGGAGTCGAAGCCGAGGCCCCACCGGTCCAGCAGCCGTAGCCAGGCGTTGCGGCGTCCGGTGCGGTCCTCCCGGGCCAGCGACCACGTGGTCGCGCGGACGCCCAGCCAGGCCAGCGGCTCGGGCGGGAACGGCACCGGCCTGCGCCGGACCATCTCCAGCCGGGTCCGCTCGGTCTCGCGCCCGGAGAGCAGGTCCAGCATCACCTCGGCGGCGAAGCGGGAGGCGCCGACCCCCAGCCCGGTGAAGCCGAGGGCGTAAGCCGTCCGGCCGCCGTGCGCGCGCCCGTAGAAGGCGCAGAAGCGGGTGGAGGTGTCGATGACCCCGGACCAGCGGTGCGTGAACCCGATCCCGTCGAGCTGGGGGAAGGTGCGGCCGAAGTTGCGCGCCAGGGTCTCGAACGTCGCCCGCCGGTCGTCGTGCTGGGACCGGATCGACCGGCCGTAGTGGTAGACCGCGTCGTAGCCGCCCCACAGGATCCGCCGGTCCGGCGTGACCCGGTAGTAGTGGAACCGGTTGCCGGAGTCGGCCACGCCGATGGCCGGGTCCCACCCCAGGCTCGCGAGCTGTGCGTCGGTGAGGGGCTCGGTGGCCAGCACGTAGTCGTACACCGGCACCACCGACCACCGGGTGCGGCGCAGGGGGCCCGGGAAGACGTTGGTGGCCAGCACGACGTTGCGCGCGCGGACGGTGCCGGTCGACGTGGCCGCCTCGACGCGACCGCGCCGTCGGCGCAGCGCGGTCAGGCGGGTGTGCTCGGCGATCCGGACACCCTGCCGCTCCGCGGCGTCGGCCAGCCCCCAGGCCAACCGCGCGGGGTCGAGGACGGCGCACTCGTCGGGGCTCAACCGTCCGGCGAGGTACGACGGGGAGTCGAGGACCCGTCGTACGGCCGCGGCGTCGAGGAAGCCCGGCCGGTCGGGCTCGAGGGCCTCGACCTCGTGCGGCCGGGTCGCGACCTGCAGCGCACCGCCGCGCCGCAGCCCGCAGTCGATCCCGTAGCGCGCGACGGTCTCCTCGATCTCGTCGAGGTTGCGCAGCCCGAGCGCGTGGAGGGTGTCGTACTCCCCGGGCCAGCGGGCCCGACCGTTCGCCTCGCCGTGGGTCAGGCTGGCCTCGCAGAACCCGCCGTTGCGGCCGGTGGCGTGCTCGCCGATGCGGTCGGCCTCGACCAGCACGACCCGGCGTCCGGGGTCCCGCTCGACCGCCCGGAGCGCCGCCCACAGCCCGGTGAAGCCGCCGCCGACCACCAGCAGGTCGGTCTCGACGTCACCGGGCAGGCCAGGCCGCGGCTGCGGGCGTGCGGGGCTGTCCAGCCACAGCGGCCGCAGCACCGACCCCTCGAGCGCGGAGACCGGCCAGGAGCGCTCGGGCACCGGCACGTCGTCCCTCCTCCTCGTCGCTCGCGCGGCCGCTCGCCGCGCGTCGTGGCGTGACCACGTGAGGGCATCATGCCGCGGACCTTGCTCGCGGGAGAAGCAGCATCACGGAAGCCTGTCCTCGCGCGGAGGCCCAACCATCCTCAGTGACGCTCAGGAGGCGGTACGGCGCGAGCTCGTCCACCGCGACGCCGGCCAGGACCGGCAGGAAAAGCGGGCGCGCGGACCGCCCGGCCGTGGCTAGCCTGCCGCGATGACCGACTGGCAGACGATCCGCAGCAACGACTTCCGCGTCCCCGAGGGCGGCGACGTCCCCCGGCTCGTGGCCGAGCTCGTCGACATGCTCGCCTCACCCGACCCGGAGACGCGCGACGAGCTCGGGTACTCGGCGCTCGCGACCTGGATCCACGAGGGCGTGGTGCCCGACGACCAGCTGCGCCCGTTGGGCGACCTGATGGTGCAGCGCTTCGGGTCCGACCAGGTGCAGGTCCGCACCTTCGCCCCGCTGGTCCTCGACGTCATGGTCGCCACCCGGGGGGTGTGCGAGCCGGCGTGGGTCGACGCCTTCGAGCGCTGGTACGCCGCCGAGAGCGACCTGCGCGGCCACGACCCACAGCTGGGCTGGCTGCACGCGGTGGCCCACGGCGCGGACCTGCTCGGCGAGCTCGGCTTGCGCCCGGACGTCCCGGCGCGGCGGATGCTCGACCTCGCGGCGACGCGGATGCTGGCCGGGACGCCCGTGGTCTGGCAGGCCCAGGAGGACGACCGGCTGGCGTACGCCGTGGGGCGCGTGCTGACCCGCGCCGACCTGTCACGGACCGATGCCGTGGGCTGGCTGGACCCGGTCGCCGACGTGCTCGCCGAGGGTCGCCCCGGACCGGTCCCCGCGCAGGTCTCCAACACACTCCGGACCCTCCGGATGCTCTACCTGGTCGTCGACCGGGGCGTCCGCATCGGCCCCGACGACGTCCGGCCGGCGCCCGAGCGCGACGCCGTCCTGGCCCGGATCGCCGAGGTCCTGCACCCAGCCAGTCCCTGGGCCTGGTGACCCAGCGGCCGACGCGGCGTCAGTCGACGATCGTCTCGTACGCCGCCGGGCAGCCGGACCGCCGGCCGGCCTCACCGGCGAGGTGGTCGGCGAACTCGGCGGTGAGGAAGCGCAGCTCGAAGTGCCGGTCGCCGCGTGACCATGCGGTCGCCTCCGGCCGGAACTCGCGCCGGTCCGAGACCGGTGTGTCGCCCGGGTCGCGGGACCACCCAGCTTCCTCGAGCGTCTTGCCGAACCACGCAAGGACCCGGCCCCGCGGGTCGGCCGCGCAGGCGTCCACCTTGATCTGGGCCGGGTTCTTCGCCATCGCGTTGGCCGAGGCCTCAACCTCTAGCCGGCGGTACTCCGTGGCGCCGGGATAGGACGCTCGGGCACCGGGGGTGCGGCGGAGGTCGGCGAGCCCGGGCTGTCCGCCCGTCCCCTGGCAGCCCACGACTGCGAAGGCCGCCAGCACGACCAGCCCGGCAAGGCGGCACGGCGTCCCACGGCGGGGCAGCGTCATGCCCGGCACCGTACTGTCCGGCGCTGCGCCCGGCACGGAGAACTCGCGAATGTGAAGGCGCCGGACGGAGCGCCGTCTCAGCCCCCGCTGACCGACTGAGCACACGTGCGTACCTTCGCCTCGCTCGGCCTCGTCGCCATGGTCGCCGTGGCGCGGACCGGTGCCCGCGAGGTCTCCCACACTCTGCGGCCGCTCCGAATGATCTACCTCGTGGTCGACCGCGGCGTTAGGATCAGTCCCGGCAACGTCCGGCCGGTGCCCGAGCGCGAAGCGGTCCCGGACCGGCTCGCTGAGTTCTGCGCCCGGCCCGCAGCTGGGCCTGGTGACGGTTGGGGGTGTCATATGGCGAGGCGGTCCCGCGCGAGCTGGCTCTCGCTGGCGCTGTGGTGCGTGCTCTACCTGGTCGTCAGCTTTGTCCTGCGGCCGGCTTGGCTGCTGGACCTCGCCCTGCTCGTGGTCTGGGCGATGGGCGCGACGCTGCTGTGGAACCTGGACGTCCTCCGCGCCGACGGGCAGGAGCGCCGACACGAGCAGTGATCGGGCACTACCCAGCCACCTGCGCGGTCACCTCGTCGCGACCAGCGACCAGCGGTGGATTCGCGCCGAACGACGGCCCGAAGGGTTCCGCCTCACCTATTCATAACTTTCGTTCATAACGAACGGGTGCCTCAAGCCGTGTTCGTCGACTCCCGCTGTCGAGCGTCCTCGCGAGCCGATGAGCCATTCACTCGGTGAGCTGCTTCGGCCGAAAGGAAGGCCGCAGGAGTGAACTTGGTCGCGCCCTCCGATTCCGGCCAACCCTGTTCGCCAGGTCAGCACCGGTATGGGCCTTGGAGCCGCCTGTCGGAATCGAACCGACGACCTATTCATTACGAGTGAATCGCTCTACCGACTGAGCTAAGGCGGCGTGCTGCCCGGGCGCCGGTCCGAGGACCAGCTCCGGGCAACCCGGGGAAGTATACGGACGAGTCCACCCGGTCGCGAAACCGGCGTCCGGCACCCTGATTCCGTGTGGTGGGGCGGCGGTCGAGCCGCCCGCGCCCGCCCGGTCCGGCGGGCTGCTGGGGCAAGCCTCAGCAGGCCAGGCCGTCCCGCGGGACGGTGCCGTCGACCAGGTAGGCGTGCACGGCGTCGTCGACGCAGCTGTTGCCGGCGTTGTAGCCGGTGTGCCCGTCGCCGTCCCGGGTGACCAGCACGCCGGAGTCGAGCTGGGCGGCCAGGTGCCTGGCCCACGACAGCGGCGTGGCCGGGTCGCGGGTGGTTCCGATCACGACGATCGGCGCAGCGCCCGCGCCGTGGATCGTCAGCGGCTTCTCGGTGGACCGCGCCTGCTGGCCGCTGCAGGAGGTCAGCCCCCAGGCGAAGTCGTCGCCGAAGGTCGGCGAGGCGCGCTCGAAGGCCGGCTCCACGGCGGGCACCTTCGACGCGGGAAGCGACCACGGGTCGTCGAGGCAGTTGATGGCGTAGTTGGCCTCGGTGCTGTTGTCGGTGTAGCCCGAGGTGCCGCGCGAGGTGTAGAGGTCCGAGAGCTGCAGCAGCGTCGACCCGTCACCGGCGAAGCCCTGCTTGAGCGCGGCGGAGAGGATGTACCAGTAGTCGCGGTTGTAGAGCGGGGCCACGATGCCGTAGACCGCGTTGCCCACCGTCAGCGGCCGGCCGAGGCCGGTGGGCAGCGGATTCGCGTCCGTGCGCGCCAGGAAGTCCTGGATCCGGCGCACGCCCTCGTCGACGGTGGCGCCGAGGAAGCAGCTGTCGGTCTCGTCGACGCAGTTCTGGACGTAGGCGCGGAGCGCGGTCTCGAAGCCCCGGGCCTGCTGCAGCGACAGCCGGCGGCTGCCGATCGAGAGGTCGACCGCCCCGTCGAGCACCATCCGCCCGACCTGGTGCGGGAACAGCTCGGCGTAGGTCGCGCCCAGCTTGGTGCCGTAGGAGGCGCCGAAGTAGGTGAGCGTCGACTCCCCCAGCGCCGCCCGCAGCACATCCAGGTCGCGCGCCGCCTCGGCGGTCGAGACGTGCGCGGCGAGCGCCCCCGAGCGCTGCACGCAGCCGCTGCCGAGCCTCTGCTCCCAGCCGAGGTACGCCGCCCGCTCGGCCGGCGTGTCCGGGGTCGGGTCGGCGGACACGTAGGCGTCGAGCTCCGCGTCGCTGAGGCAGTCCACCGGGTCGCTGGCCCCCGTGCCGCGCGGGTCGAAGCCGACCACGTCGTAGCTGCGCACCAGCGGCGGCAGGAAGACCCGGGCCGCCTGCGCGGCGTAGTCGGTGCCGGGTGCGCCCGGGCCACCCGGGTTGACCACCAGCGAGCCGAGCCGGTGGGCGGGGTCGGCGGCGGGCACCTTGAGCAGCGCGAGCCGGATCGTGGCCCCGCCGGGGTGGCGGTAGTCGAGCGGGACGGTCAGCCGCGCGCACAGGAACTGCTTGCGACAGCTCGTCCAGCTCAGCCGCTGGCGGTAGAAGCGGGCCAGTCCCGGCACCGGCGCGCGGGTGGCCCCGGGCTCCGGCGTCGTGCTGGGCGCCGAGAGTGGCGAGGAGGGCCGGTCGTCCGCACGACCCGCGTCGTAGGCCACCACCGCGGCGCTGACCAGCCCACCCACCAGGAGCAGCGCGAGCAGCGCCCCGAGCAGGCGTCTCAACGCACGCTGCTGTCCGGCGCGCGCAGCGCCACCATCATCGACTCCAGCGCCAGCGCGACCGGCACGTTGAACTCCAGCATCTGCTCACGGGCCTCGAAGATCCAGCTGATCCGCTGCAGGTTCAGCTCGGGCGAGGCGTCGCGGACGACGCGTTCGACGTCGCCCCGGATCTCCTCGTTGACCAGCCGGCCCGGCGCGCCGGCGGACAGCGCGATCGCGTCGCGGTAGACCGAGACCAGGTCCATCAGGGCGCGGTCGACCACGTCGAGGTGGCGCCGCTTGGCCCGGGTCTTCTGGTCCTTCTCCATCTCGCGGAGCGCCGGCGCGTACTCCCGGGGGCGGCGGCCGCGGTCGACCACGCCGTACGCCGTGTCGAGCCCGGCCTTCTCCCGGGCGTCGAGCTCGCCGGTGATCAGGTCGGCCTCCTCCTTGGTGACCTCGGCCAGGTTGGCGGCGGCGGTCATGCAGGCCCCCAGCGACGTCAGCCGGGCCGGCAGCGAGACCACCTCGTGGCGCCGGTTGCGGGTGGCCTCGTCGCGGGCCAGCGCCCGGGCCCGGCCGATGTGGCCCTGGCTGGCGCGGGCGGCGTACGACGCCAGCGCGTCGGGCACCCCGTCGACCCGGGTGAGGAACGCGGCGACGTCGTCGGCGGTCGGTGTGGTGAGCGTGACCAGCCGGCAGCGCGAGCGGATCGTGGGCAGCACGTCGTCGACGGTGGGTGCGCACAGCATCCACACCGTGCGCTCGGCCGGCTCCTCGATGGCCTTGAGCAGCGCGTTGCAGGCCTGCTCGGTCAGCCGGTCGGCGTCCTCGACCACGAGGATCTGCCAGCGGCGGCCGACCGGGGCCAGGGCCGAGCGGCGGACCAGCTCACGGATCTCCTTCACGCCCAGCGACAGCTTCTCGGTGCGCACCACCTGCACGTCGGCGTGCGAGCCGGCCATCACCGTGTGGCACTCGTGGCACTGCCCGCAACCGGCCCCCTCGCTGCCGGTGTGGTCGCACTGCAGCGCGGCCGCGAAGGCCACCGCGGCGTTGGAGCGTCCCGAGCCGGGCGGGCCGGTGAACAGCCACGAGTGGCTCATCCCGTGCCCACCGGCGGCGGTGCGGAGCGCCTCGATCGCCCTGGCCTGCCCGACCAGCCTGCTCCAGACCGTCCCGAGGGCCGTCGGCGTCGCCGTCACGGCGCCACCACCGGCGTCCTGGTCGCCTGCGCCAGCAGCGGCGCGAGCCGCTCACGGACCTCGGTGGCGATCTCCGCGACCGGCCGCCGGGCGTCCAGCACCAGGTAGTGGTCGGGATCGGCGGCCGCCATCCGCAGGAACGCCTCGCGCACCCGCTCGTGGAACTCCACCGACTCCCCCTCGATCCGGTCGCGTCCCTCGAAGCGGCCCAGGCCGTGCACCGGCTCCAGGTCCAGCACCACGGTCAGGTGGGGGCGCAGGTCGTGGGTCGCCCACCGGGCCACCTGCTCGACCTCCTCGACCGGCAGCGTGCGGCCGGCGCCCTGGTAGGCCAGCGTCGAGTCGACGTACCGATCGGTGACGACGACCTCGCCGCGGTCCAGCGCCGGCTGCACGACGGTGTCGACGTGCTCGGCCTTGTCGGCGGCGTAGAGCAGCACCTCGGTGCGGTCGGACAGCTCCCCGGTCTCGGGGCTGAGCACGATCCGGCGCAGGTCCCGGCCCACAGGGGTGTCCCCCGGCTCGAAGGTGAGGCGTACGGCGTAGCCCGCGGCCACCAGGTGGTCGCGCAGCAGCCGGGACTGCGTCGACTTGCCGGAGCCCTCGCCGCCCTCGAAGCAGACGAAGACCCCGGTGGGTGCGTGGACGCCGGTGCTCACGGCGTACACCCTAGGCGGCGGGGCCGACGGCGTGGCCGCCCCGGTCCACAGCGGCCCGGCCGGGGCCGAGCCCGCGCGCGGTGTCCGCCGCAGCGCACGGGCCGGCTCACGACTTCTTGGCCGCGGCCTTCTTCGTCGTCTTCTTCGCGGCCGACTTCTTCGTCGTCTTCTTCGCCGCGGTCTTCTTCGCGCCCTTCTTGGCCGCCTTCTTGGCCGGGCCCTTGGCCCGACGCTCGGCGAGCAGCTCGGCGGCCCGCTCGATCGTGACCGACTCCACCGAGTCCTCCTTGCGGAGGGTGGCGTTGTACTCCCCGTCGGTGACGTACTCCCCGAAGCGACCGGCCTTCACGACCACCGGCTGCCCGGAGACCGGGTCGTTGCCGAGCTCCTTGAGCGGGGCGGCGGCGGCCGCCCGGCCGCGCTGCTTGGGCTGGGCGTAGATCTTCAGCGCCTCGTCGAGGGTGATCGAGAGCAGCTGGTCCTCGGAGGCCAGCGAGCGGGAGTCGCTGCCCTTCTTCAGGTACGGCCCGTAGCGGCCGTTCTGGGCGGTGATCTCTTCGCCGTCCTCGGCCGCGCCGACGACCCGCGGCAGCGAGAGCAGCTTGACCGCGTCGTCGAGGGTGACGGTGTCCAGCGACATCGACTTGAACAGCGAGCCGGTGCGCGGCTTGGCATTCTTGGGGGCGTCCTCGGGCAGCACTTCGGTGACGTACGGCCCGAACCGGCCGTTCTTGGCCACGACCTCCAGCCCGGTCTCGGGGTGGCTGCCGAGGGCGATCTCCTCGCCCGCCGGGTTCGCCAGCAGCTCCTTGGCCTTGGCCACGGTCAGCTCGTCGGGCGGCAGGTCGTCGGGCACGTTCGCGCGCCGGGCGAACGCCGTGCCGTCGTCGTCGGGCCCCTCTAGGTACGGCCCGTAGCGGCCCACCCGCAGGTGGATGCCGGACTCGGCGTCCCCGACCGGGAAGGTCGCCAGCTCGCGGGCGTCGATCTCGCCGAGCTCGTCGACGAGCTTCTTGAGCCCCTCGACGTCGCCGGAGCCGAAGTAGAACTCCGCGAGCTCGGTGTTGCGCTCCTTGCGCCCGGCCGCGATCTCGTCGAGCACGTCCTCCATCTGCGCGGTGAACTCGTAGGAGATCTGGCGCGGGAAGTGCTCCTCCAGCAGCCGGATCACCGAGAACGCCAGCCACGCCGGCACCAGCGCGGTGCCCTTCTTGTAGACGTAGCCGCGGTTGAGGATCGTCCCGATGATCGAGGCGTACGTCGAGGGCCGGCCGATCTCCCGCTCCTCGAGCTCCCTGATCAGCGTGGCCTCGGTGTAGCGCGCCGGCGGCTTGGTCTCGTGGCCCGAGGCGGTCACCGAGGCGGCCGAGACCGCGTCGCCCTCCTCCAGGGCCGGGAGCCGGGTCTCCGCGTCGTCCTTCGCGGTCGACGCGTCGTCGGTGCCCTCGACGTAGGCCTTCAAGAACCCGTGGAAGGTGATCACCCGGCCGCTCGCGGAGAAGACCACGTCCTCGCCCGGCCCGCCCGCCGGGGTCTGCGCCCGGCCGCCGAGGCGGATGGTCACGGACTGGCCGACCGCGTCCTTCATCTGCGAGGCGACGGTGCGCATCCAGATCAGCTCGTAGAGCCGGAACTGCTCCCCGGTCAGACCGGTCTGCGCCGGCGTGCGGAAGGTGTCGCCGGCGGGGCGGATCGCCTCGTGCGCCTCCTGGGCGTTCTTCACCTTCGAGGCGTAGACGCGCGGCGCGTCCGGCACGTACTCCGCGCCGTACAGCTCGCGCACCTGCGCCCGGGCCGCGCCGACCGCGGCGTCGGAGAGCGTCGTGGAGTCGGTTCGCATGTAGGTGATGAAGCCGTTCTCGTACAACCGCTGCGCCACCGACATCGTCACCGAGGCGCTCATGCCGAGCTTGCGGCTGGCCTCCTGCTGCAGCGTGGTGGTGCGGAACGGCGCGTACGGCGAGCGCCGATAGGGCTTGGCCTCGACCGAGCGGACCTCGTAGGTGGTGTCCTCGAGCCCGGCGGCGAGCGCCTCGGCGCGACTGCGGTCGAGGTGGACCACCTTGCCGGCGGCGGAGGACTTCAGCAGCCCGTCGGGGCCGAAGTCCGAGCCCCGCGCGACCCGGGCGCCGTCGACGCTGTGGATCCGGGCGGGGAACATCCGCTGCTCGTGCTTGCTGCCGGCGTCGAAGGTGCCCTCGAGGTCCCAGTACGACGCGAGGCGGAACCGCATCCGCTCGCGCTCGCGGTCGACGACCAGCCGGGTGGCGACCGACTGCACGCGGCCGGCGGAGAGCCCGGACATGACCTTCTTCCACAGCACCGGGCTGACCTCGTAGCCGTAGAGCCGGTCGAGGATCCGGCGGGCCTCCTGCGCCTCGACCAGGTCCATGTCGAGCTCGCGAGGGTTCGCCGCGGCCGCCTGGATCGCCGGCTTGGTGATCTCGTGGAAGACCATCCGCTTGACCGGGATGCCCTTGGGCTTGAGCTCGTCGAGCAGGTGCCAGGCGATCGCCTCGCCCTCGCGGTCCTCGTCGGTGGCGAGGTAGAGCTCGTCGGCGTCCTTGAGCAGGGACTTGAGCTTGGAGATGTGCGCCCGCTTGTCGCGGGGAACCACGTAGTAGGGCTCGAAGCCGTGGTCCACGTCGACGGCGAGCCGGCCCCACGGCTTGTCCTTGATCTTGGCCGGGGTGTCCGCCGCGCTCTGCGGGAGGTCGCGGATGTGGCCGATGGAGGACTCGACGACGTACCCCTGCCCGAGGTACCCGCCGATCGTGCGGGCCTTCGCCGGGGACTCGACGATCACCAACTTGTGTGCCACGTGTGCTTCCTTCTCCTGCTCGCTGCTGCGCTGCGGACCCGGTCGTCCGGGCCCACGGCCGATCACGGTAGCGCGTCCCACCGTGCAGCCATTCCCGACACTGCCCCACAGACGGTCGTCGTGAGCGTCACCGGTGCCGGTCGCCGGTGCCGGTCACCGGGCGCCCCGGCCCCTGCCGATGGGCTGTGGATGACGCCGGCGCGAGACCGGCCAGTCGTGCCAGCGTAGGGGCCGCACCCCCACCGGACCCACGCGGAGGACCTGACATGTACGACGAGACCTACGCCGGCGACTACCCGTGGTGGCGCCACGACCCGGCGTACGAGGTCGGGGCGCTCACCGACCGGACCGTGCTGGACCGCCTCACGCACCTGGTGCTGGTGGACGGCCGGCTCGTGGACGTCTGGACCGAACCCGTCCGGGGCACCCGCTGGCAGCCGCACGCCGACCGGTTCGACGCCGAGCGGCGGCCGCCTGCTCCGCCACCGACCCCGCGCTGGCAACGCGCGCTGGACTGGCTCGCCGGCGTGTGCGGCGGCCCGGCCGCGGTCCGGGCCCTGGACGCCGAGCCGCTGAGCGACGACGGCTGGGCGCCCCCGCCGGACCTCGAGCCCGGGGATCACGGCCGGCTCGAGGCGGCCCACGACCTGCTCGCCGCGGTGGCCGAACGCTGGTTCTCGCCCGAGGACCTGGTCGCGTTCCGGCGGGCGCTGCTGCGGCTGTGGCAGGAGGACCCCGACACGGTCAGGCACGCGCCGACCGCGGCCCACCTCGCGGGCGGCATCTGCTGGGCGGTCGGCAAGGCCAACGGCTGCTTCCACCCCCAGGGTGGGCTGCGGATCGGCCTGCTGAAGGACGCCCTGGACCTCCACCCCTCGCCCTCGACCTACGGCGCCGTGGTGCGGCGGGCGCTGGTCGGCTACCGCTCCTGCGGCGAGGACCAGCGCTCGCGCCCCGACGGCGCCCCCACGCTGCTGCCGTTGGGCAGGGCCGACCTGCTCACGTCGACCACCCGCGCGCAGCTGGTCGCGGTCCGGCGCCGGGCGGAGGCGGCCCGCGACGCCGAGGCCCGGGCCGCCTGAGCCCGGTCAGCCCCCGGTCAGCCCCGGGACAGCCCCTCAAGGAAGCCCTCGAGGACCAGCTCGCGCACGGCCGGGAGGTAGGCCTCCCGGGTCGCCGCCGGGTCCCGGTCGAGCAGCTGGGCGACCGCGTCGAGGATCTGACCGACGCTCAGCTCGCCGTCGCAGGCGCCGACCAGGGCCGCCTCCACGGTGTCGACCCGGCGCGCCCGGCGCAGCCCCCGCTGCTGGCGCAGCACGACCACCTCCGGGTCCTCGGCCCCGGGAGCCCCGAGCGTCTCCTGCTGCACGTCGGGACGCACCACCAGCCGCGCGCCGGTGTGCACCTCGACGTCCGAGGCGGCCGCCCACGACCGCAGCGCCGGCGCGATCGGCTGCTCGACGTCGTAGGGCCACTCGAGGAGCTCGCGCACCGGCGCGCCGGCGGCCGAGCCGGCCCGGCGACGCAGGTTGATCCAGCCGAAGCCGATGCCCTCGACCCCCTGCTCCTCGAACCACGACAGCCAGGTGTCGTAGCGGGCCGGGTAGTCGGCGGCGCCGTGCAGCCCGGCGTCCTTGAGCCACAGCTCGACGTACGCCGCGGGGTCCAGCACCTCGCGCTGCACCACCCAGGCGTCCGCGTCCGCGTCCACCCACGAGGCCAGCCGGTCGTCCCAGGGCCGGTCCCGGCTGATCACCCAGTTCGCGAGCACCTGCGCCCACCCGCCCTCGACCAGGTGCCGCGGGGCGGTGCGCACGATGTCCTCGACCACCCGGTCGCCGGGCAGCCCGGAGTCGCGGTAGACCAGCCGCTCGCCGGTGGCCGGCGAGATCACGAACGGCGGGTTGGTGGCGATCAGGTCGTACTCCTCGCCGCGCACCGGCTCGAAGAACGACCCGTCGCGGACCTCCACCCGGTCGGCCACCTCGTTGAGCGCCGTGTTGAAGCGGGCGGTCCACAGGGCGCGCGGGTTCACGTCGGTGGCGACGACCCGGCGGCTGTGCCGGGCCAGGTGCAGGGCCTGCACGCCGCAGCCGGTGCCGAGGTCGAGCGAGCGCCCGACGGGCTCCCGCAGCGTGAGCTGGGCCAACGAGGTCGACGCCGAGCTGATCCCGAGCACGTGGTCGGCGCCGACCCGCGCCGGCAGGCCGTCCAGGCCGGGGGTCAGGTCGCTGACCACCCACAGGTCCCGGTCCCCGCCCTCCTCGCCCGTGGCGTAGGGCCGCACGTCCATCCGGGCGGCGACCTCGCCGACGCCCTGCTCGAGCAGGCCCTCGACGGCCATCCGGTCGACGAGCCCGGGCAGCGCCGCTTCCGCGGCCGCGAGCGGCACCGGTGCCTGCAGCAGGAAGAGCCGCACCAGCGTCTCGAGCGGGGAGCCGCCCGTGGTGGCGCGCAGGCCGGGGGTCGTCTCGTTGCGGGCCAGGGCGTGGTGGGCCAGCGGCCCGAGGGTCTCGGCCACCGCGTCGTAGGTGAACCCGGCCGCGGTGAGGGCGAACCGCAGCCGCTGGGGGAGGTCGCTGTCGGTCATTGTGCCGACCCTAGAGGAGGACGGTGCTTCAATCAGCCATGACCTCACCCGTCACACCTCGCCCGAGCGCCGCGACCCCCGGCGCCGCGCTGGTCGTCCTGGTCGCGCTGGTCACGGTGGCCGCGGTGCTCGCGGTGACCGGCCGCCCGGCGGCCGCGACCCGCGCCGACGCCCACGCCGACACCCCCGCGTCGGCCCCGGTCCGGGCCCGGATCGTCTTCGCCAAGGACGCCCACCATCCGTTCCGGAGCCGGGTCGAGTGGCGAGCGTGGCGGCAGGGCCCCGGCGGCCGGTGGCGGCTCGTCGACCACGCCGCCTGGCGAGCCGGCTCGGGGTTCGGGGGGCCGGCGACGACCGACGAGTGCGTGCACGACCAGGGCTGGCTGCCCGACGGGCACTACTCCTTCGTCCAGTACGACGACTACCGCGGCAACCTGATCAAGGGCCGGGTGTTCTTCCTGGGGAACAAGGCCTGCCGCAACGGCACCGTGCGCACCGACCTGTTCATCCACACCGAGACCGGTGCCCACAACCGGCCCTGCGCCGACCGGCGGGGCGACCAGGTGTGCCGGTGGGAGTACCCGCGCATCAACGACTACCGCTCGCACGGCTGCGTGAAGATGGCGCCGCAGGACCTGCTCGCGCTGACCCGGCACTACCACCGCTGGTTCCGGCCGGGCGTGCGCTACCCGACGGCGCGGGTCCAGGTGGTCGTGCGCGGCTGACCCCGTGGACGACGACGGCCCGCCCGAGGAGGTCCTCGGACGGGCCGTCGCAGCGGGGCCCGGGTCGGCGCGTCTCAGTGCGCCGGGGGCTCGAACCGCTGGGTCGGTGCCGGGTCGGTGCTCGGCGGGCCAGCGGCAGGCGGCCGGGGCGGCGGCGGGGTGTCGGGCACGTACGCCCGCGGCCGGGTGAGGGCCGCCTCGTGGTCGGCCGCACCGGTCACGGGCGTCGCCGGGGGCGGCGGCCCGCCGTCGTCGGCCCCGCCGATGGCCACCTCCCGCTGCTTGGACACGTAGACCGCGACCGCGATGATCACGACGGCGATGACCGCGATGACGATCCGCAGCGCGTCGTTCTGGTCCTTGCCGACGCCCATGGAGACCACCGCGCTGGCGATCAGCAGCGAGACCAGGTTCATCACCTTGATCAGCGGGTTGATGGCCGGCCCGGCGGTGTCCTTGAAAGGGTCGCCGACGGTGTCGCCGATGACCGTGGCGGCGTGCGCGTCCGAGCCCTTGCCGCCGTGGTGGCCGTCCTCGACCAGCTTCTTGGCGTTGTCCCAGGCGCCACCGGAGTTGGCCAGGAAGACCGCCATCAGGGTGCCGGTGCCGATCGCCCCGGCGAGGAAGCCGGCCAGTGACGTGACGCCGAGGCCGAAGCCGACCGCCACCGGGGCGAGGACGGCCAGGATGCCCGGCGTGACCAGCTCGCGCAGTGAGTCCTTGGTGACGATGTCGACGACCTTGCCGTACTCCGGACGACCGGTGCCCTCCATGATCCCCGGGATCTCGCGGAACTGGCGGCGCACCTCGAACACCACGGCACCGGCCGCCCGCCCGACCGCGTTGATCGCCAGCCCGGAGAACATGAAGACCACGGCCGCGCCCAGCAGCACGCCGACCAGGACGGCCGGGTTGAACACGAAGAAGTCCGAGACGTTGAACTCCTGGCTCGTCGGCCGGGCCTTGGCGAGCGCCTCGAACGCCGAGGTGGAGTAGGAGCCGAAGAGCGCGGTGGCCGCGAGCACGGCCGTCGCGATCGCGATGCCCTTGGTGATCGCCTTGGTGGTGTTGCCGACCGCGTCGAGCTCGGTGAGGATCTGCGCACCCTCGGCGTGCACGTCGCCGGACATCTCGGCGATGCCCTGGGCGTTGTCGGAGACCGGGCCGAAGGTGTCCATCGCGACGATGACCCCGACCGTGGTCAGCAGTCCGCAGCCGGCGAGGGAGACCGCGAACAGCGAGACGGTCAGCGAGACGCCGCCGAGCAGGAAGGCACCGAACACGGCCGCGGCGATGACCAGGGTCGTGTAGACCGCGGACTCGAAGCCGACCGACAGGCCGGACAGGATGACCGTGGCGGCGCCGGTCAGCGACGTCTTGCCCACGTCCTTGACCGGACGGTGCTCGGTGCCGGTGAAGTAGCCGGTCAGGGCGAGGATGCCGGCCGACATGACGATGCCGATCACGACGGCGATCG
This sequence comes from Nocardioides panaciterrulae, assembly GCF_013409645.1. Lineage (NCBI taxonomy): Bacteria > Bacillati > Actinomycetota > Actinomycetes > Propionibacteriales > Nocardioidaceae > Nocardioides > Nocardioides panaciterrulae. The sequence goes on from NZ_JACCBG010000001.1 coordinate 3,888,224, forward strand.
AGGCGATGAGTGCCGGGTTGCCGTTCGGCTGGCCACCGAAGAGCTGGTCCAGGGTGTTCCGGCCGACTCCGGAGAGCGCGGTGAACGAGGTCGGCAGGTAGACGAAGGACAGCACGACCGAGGCGACCGCGGCGATCGCGGCCGAGATGTAGAAGGCCCGGTTGATCGTCTTCAGGCCGTTCTCCCCGGCACGCGGCTTGCACAGGTAGACGCCGGCGACCGCGGTCAGCGCACCGATCGCCGGGATCAGCAGCGGGAAGACCAGGCCCTTGTCCCCGAAGGCCTGCGACCCGAGGATCAGCGCGGCGACCAGGGTGACGGCGTACGACTCGAACAGGTCGGCGGCCATGCCGGCGCAGTCGCCGACGTTGTCACCGACGTTGTCGGCGATGGTCGCGGCGTTGCGCGGGTCGTCCTCGGGGATGTTCTGCTCGACCTTGCCCACCAGGTCGGCGCCCACGTCGGCGGCCTTGGTGAAGATGCCGCCGCCGACCCGCATGAACATCGCGAGCAGCGCGGCGCCGAAACCGAACCCCTCCAGCACCTTGGGCGCCTGGTCCTGGAAGAGCAGCACGACGATGCTGGCCCCGAGCAGCCCGAGGCCGACGGTGAGCATGCCGACCATGGCCCCGGTGCGGAAGCCGATGTGCATGGCCGGGTCACGGCCGGTCTCGTTGGCCGCCGCGGCGACCCGCAGGTTGGCGCGGACCGCCAGCGACATGCCGAGGTAGCCGACCGCGCCGGAGAAGCCGGCGCCGACCAGGAAGAAGACCGACCGGAAGATCCGGACCGTCATGTCGTCGGCGGGGAGCGCGAGCAGGGCGAAGAACGCGACGCCGGCGAAGACCGCGAGCGTCCGGAACTGTCGCGTCAGGTACGCGTTGGCACCCTCCTGCACCGCCTGGGCGATGTTCCTCATGTTGTCGGTGCCTTCACCGGCGGCCAGGACCTCTTGACGGAACATCGCCGCCATCGCGAGCGCGCCGAGCGCGATCAGTGCGACGACGATGACCAGCACGAGGTTGCCACCGGAGAGGTCCACGACGAAGGGTTGGATCCCCGCCATGTGTTCCTCCTGCGAGCTCAGGGAGTGATACAGATCACGAACTTGCGGGGAGTCTACGCACGAATGGCCGTAGGACAGCACGAAGTTGTGACCCGGCCCACACGGCGCGTCGCGGGTGCCGGCTCACAGAGGGCCGCGGCGGGCCCGGAAATGCGCGAACCCGCCGCACGGGGCGGCGGGTTCGTCGGGTCGCCGGACTCCGGCGTACGTCGGGGCGCGGGTCGGCTACCGGGTCAGTTGCGGGTCAGTTGCCGGCGAGCGCGGCGTCGGCCGACTCGTGGATCACGAAGACCTTGGCCAGGCCGGTGATCCGGAAGATCTTCAGCAGCCGGTCCTGGTTGCACACCAGCTGCAGCGAGCCGTCGTGGGCACGGACCTTCTTCAGGCCGCCCACGAGCACGCCGAGGCCGGTCGAGTCGAGGAACTCGACGTCCTCCATGTCGATGACGAGGTCATAGACGCCGGCGGCGACGAGCTCGGTGATCTTGTCCCGGAGCTTGGGCGCCGTGTAGACGTCGATCTCGCCCCCGACGGCAACGATGGTCTTCCCATCGATCTCGCGCGTCGCAAGAGTCAGGTCCACGTCATTCTCCCAAACAGCACTGGTAGTCGGCGCCGAGCCTAGCGGGCGGGCAAGCGCGCAGGTCGACCGACCTCAATGAAACCACGCGGAGTGCCGGAGCGCACAAGATGCCGGGACCTTTGTCGACGCGCGCCGCCCGGTGTCGGGGCCCTTTGCGACACTGACGAGGTGGACGGTGGGGTGCAGGCGGCGGTGCGGACCGGCCCGCGCAGCATGGGCGAGCTGGTCGGGCGACTCGCCGCCGTGCCCGGCCGCGAGGGCCGGCTCACCCACCTCGAGCTGCTGCCCCGGCGCGAGGCGCGGCACCTGCCGTGGCCGGACTGGGCCGCGCCGGAGGTGGTCACGGCGTTCGAGCGACGCGGCGTCCGCCAGCCGTGGCACCACCAGGTGCTCGCGGCCGAGGCGGCCCACGCCGGCCAGCACGTCGTCCTGGCCACCGGGACCGCCTCCGGCAAGTCGCTGGCCTACCAGTTGCCGGCCCTGACCGCGCTCCGGGAGGCGCGGGGCGACCGGGGGCGGCGCGGCGCGACCGTGCTCTACCTGGCGCCCACCAAGGCCCTCGCCCAGGACCAGCTCGCCGGGCTGCAGGCCCTCGACCTCGACGTCCGGGTCACCACCCACGACGGCGACAGCTCCCGCGAGCAGCGCGACTGGGCGCGCGACCACGCGGAGTACGTCCTCTCCAACCCCGACATGCTGCACCGCTCGCTGCTGCCCGGTCACGCCCGCTGGGCCCGGTTCCTGGGCTCGCTGGCCTACGTCGTGGTCGACGAGTGCCACCACTACCGCGGCGTGTTCGGGGCGCACGTGGCCCACGTGCTGCGCCGGCTGCGGCGGATCTGCGCGGCGTACGGCGCGCACCCGACCTTCGTGCTCGCCTCCGCCACGGTCGCCGAGCCCGAGGTGGCCGCCCGACGGCTGATCGGCGACGACGTGCTGGCGGTGACCGGCGACGGCTCGCCGCGGGGCGAGGTGGCCCTGGCGATGTGGGAACCCCCGCTCGGCCCGGGTCACGGCGAGAACGGCGCCCCGGTGCGCCGGGCCGCCTCCTCGGAGACCGCCGACCTGCTCGCCGACCTCGTCGCCGAGGGGGTCCGCACCCTGGCCTTCGTCCGCTCCCGTCGGGGCGCCGAGCAGGTGGCGATGACCACCGCGGCCCTGCTCGCCGAGGTCGACCCGGCGCTGCCGGCCCCGGTCGCGTCGTACCGCGGCGGCTACCTGCCCGAGGAGCGCCGAGCCATCGAGCAGGCCCTGCGCTCGGGTGAGCTCAGCGGCCTCGCCGCCACCAACGCGCTCGAGCTCGGCATCGACATCAGCGGCCTCGACGCGGTGCTGATGGCCGGCTTCCCCGGCACCCGGGCGGCGCTGTGGCAGCAGCTGGGCCGGGCCGGGCGGGGCGCCGGCGACGCGCTCGGCGTGCTGGTGGCGCGGGACGACCCACTGGACACCTACCTGGTCACCCACCCCGAGGCGATCGTCGACCAGCCGGTCGAGGCGACGGTCTTCGACCCCTCGAACCCCTACGTCCTCGGCCCGCACCTGTGCGCGGCGGCGCAGGAGCGTCCGCTCACCGAGGCCGACCTCGCGCTGTTCGGCCCCACCGCCCGCGAGGTGGTCGACGCGCTCACCGAGGGCGGGCTGCTGCGGCGGCGACCGCGCGGGTGGTTCTGGACCGACCGCCGACGGGCCGCCGACCTGGCCGACATCCGGTCCACCGGCGGGTCCCCGGTGCAGCTGGTGGAGGCCGGCACCGGCCGGGTGGTCGGCACCGTCGACGCCGGCAGCGCCCACGGCACCGCCCACGCCGGCGCGGTCTACGTGCACCGGGGCGAGAGCTGGCTGGTGAGCGCGCTCGACCTCGACGAGCACGTCGCCGTGATCGAGCGGGCCGAGCCGGACTACTCCACCTCGGCCCGCGAGGTCACCGACATCTCGATCGTGCAGGAGCGCGAGCACCGCGACTGGGCGGGCTGCCGGCTCTCGTTCGGCGAGGTCGACGTGACCCACCAGGTGGTCTCCTTCCTCAAGCGCCGCCAGCCCGGCGGCGACGTGCTGGGCGAGGAGCCGCTCGACCTGCCGCCGCGGTCGCTGCGCACCAGCGCGGTGTGGTGGACGGTCCCCGAGGACGTGCTGGCCGAGGCCGGGCTGGCCGAGCGCGACCTCCCCGGCGCCGCGCACGCCGCCGAGCACTGCTCGATCGGGCTGCTGCCGCTCTTCGCGACCTGCGACCGCTGGGACATCGGCGGGGTCTCCACGGCCGTGCACCCCGACACCGGCCGGCTGACCGTCTTCGTCTACGACGGGCACCCGGGCGGCGCGGGGTTCGCCGAGCGCGGCTTCCACGCCGCCCGGGCCTGGCTGGCCGCCACCCGCGACACGATCCGGGCCTGCGCGTGCCTGGAGGGGTGTCCCTCGTGCATCCAGTCGCCCAAGTGCGGCAACCAGAACAACCCGCTCGACAAGGACGGCGCGGTCCGGCTGCTCGACGTGCTGCTCGGCGACGGCTGACGACTCGCCACCCCCACCACCGGGGTCCCGGCTCAGCCGGGCGGGCCGGCGGGACCGGCGCGGGCCTCGGCGGCGAGGTCGGCGTCCTGGCCGAGCCAGTGCGGGCCGGCGACCACCACCCGCACCCGCGCGGTGCGGCCGTCCAGCCGGCAGCTGACCAGCCGGGCGCCGTTCGCGGCGGCCACGTCCGCGCCCACCGCGCACGGCTGCTCCCCGCGCCCGAGCGCGGACGCCACCGCGAGCGCGGCCAGGTCGGCCGCGGCCTGGGCGGACCGGTGCGCCCGCACCATCGCCCCGGCCACCCCGAGGGCGGCGCCCACCAGGAGCAGCACCCCGAGGCAGGCGACCACGAACAGGCTCACCGAGCCCCGGTCGCCCCGAGGGGCGGCTCCGGACGCCGGGCCCCTCACGACGCGGGCTCGACCGCCGCGACCGCTCGCGCCCGGACCGTCGCCCCCGGCAGGAAGCCGAACAGGCCGCCCGGCGCCGCGACGGTGCCGACCGCCGACGCCGTGACCCGGTCCCCGCGGGTCAGCACGGTGATCCGACTCCCGGCGGGCGCCACCTCCAGGCCGCGGTCGACGGCGATCGCGGCCGACTCCCCGCGCGCCGCGGCGCGCGCCGCCTCCCGGGCCGCGTCGACCACCCGCAGCTCGGCCGAGGCCACCGAGAGCAGCCAGACCAGCCCGACGGTCACCGCGAGCAGCAGCGGCAGCGCCAGGGCCAGCTCGGCGGTCGCGGCGCCCGCGTCGTCGCGGAGCGCCGCCGGTCCGGGCCTCACCCGATGCCCAGCAGCCCGAGCACGTGGTCGAACAGGGTGCGCAGCAGCTGCTCACCGAAGCTGCCGGTCAGCAGCTTGTAGAGCAGGCCCGCGAGCCCGGCGCCGGCGGCCGTGCCGACGGCATACTCCGCCGTGGTGATCCCCCGGTCCGTCCTGGCACCGGCACGGGCGGCGAGACGGGCGGGGACGAGGTGCGGTCGGGTCATGCGGTTCTCCTCCGGTCGGGCGGCCGCCGGTGCGGCCGCTCGGCCCGACTCTCGACCCTTCACGGCCCCGCTGCCGGGCCCGCGGACCCCACTGTGGAGGGCGGCGCGGGAGGCGCCGCGGTGGACGGTTCGCGGGCCGCACCGGCTCACAGCCGGAGCGAGGCCAGCAGCCCGGCGACCAGGGGCACGATGCCGACCAGCACGAACGCCGGGAGCAGGCACACGCCCAGCGGGATCGCCGCCTTCACCCCGACCGCGCGCGCCCGCTCCTCGGTCTCGGCGCGGGCCCGCTCGGCGAGGTCGGCCGCCAGCCGCTCGACCGTGGGCACGACCGCGGCCCCGCTGTCCTGGGAGCGGGCCAGCGCCCGGCCGAGCCGGCCGAGGTCCGGGTCCTCCCCCAGCCGCTCCCACACCTGCACCGGGTCCGCTCCGACGTGCAGCCGAGCCACCGCGCCGGCGAGCCGGTCGGCCGCGGGCCCGGGGAGGGCCGCGCACGCGAGCGCGGCCGCCTCGGCGGGGGCGGCGCCCGAGCGGAGCGCGGCCGACAGCAGGGTCACCAGGTGCGGCAGGTCGCGACGCACCAGGGCCCGGGTGCGCCGCTGCGCGGGGGTCTCGGCGCGCTCGACCAGCACGGCGACGACCCCGGCCACCACCACGCCCGCCAGCAGGCCGGGCGTGCCACCCACGACGACCACCGCGCCGAGCCCGCCGAGCACGCACCACACGGCCCGGAACCGGCGCATCCAGCCCCCGCCCGCCGGCCCCGGCTGCCCCGGCTGCCCCGGCGGCTCCCGGGTGGGCGCCCGGCGACCGGCCGGCGCGAGGCAGAGGGCCGCGGCCGCGGCCGCGCACCCCGCCGGGAGCCAGACGGTCACCGCCGCTCCACGTCCCGGGCGATCGACTCGATCCAGGCCAGGCCGGCCAGCCCCAGCGCCAGGCCGCCCGCGAGGCAGCCGAGCCCGAGCGGCGTGCCGAGCAGGAAGCCCCACGGGTCGCCGCCGGCCCCCGAGCCCATCGCTAGGGCCAGCAGCGGCAGGCCGCCGACCAGCCGCGCGGTGGCCCGGGCCGAGGCCAGCTCGCCCTCGACGACCCGGCGGCTGGCCGCGGCGGCGCGCAGGTCGGCCGCGACCGCCTGCACGGTGTCGGCGAGCCCCTGGCCGGTCCGGTGGGCGACCTGCCAGGCGGCACCGACCAGGCGCAGGTCGCCGGCACCGGGCAGCTCGGCCACCTGCCGGAACGCACCCGGCACGTCGGCGCCCATCCGGAACGCCTCGGCGACCGCCGCCAGCGGGGGCCACACCCGGGCCGCGCGGTCCAGGCAGCGCCCGGGCGGGAGGCCCGCCCCGAGCTCCGCGGCGATCAGCTCGCACGACTCCAGCACCAGCCCGGAGACCCGGGTGGCCGCGCGCCGTCGCGCCCGCTGCCGCAGCAGCGCCGACGCGCCCGCCACGCCCCCGCCCGCCACCGCCGCCAGCACCCCGAGGGTCGGTCGGTCCACCACCAGCACCGCGAGGAAGCCGGCCGCCAGGACCACCGACCCCGCCGACGCGGGGTGACCGGGCCCCGGAGCCGGCCCCCCGCGGGTCGCCCGCGGCCGGCCCGGCACCAGCAGCCAGGCGGCGACCGCAGCCAGGCCGGCCGCGAGGAGGATCACGCGCAGAGCCGGTCGGTGAGGGCCTCGACCGCCGGGCCGGGGACGGCGCGGCCGTCGGCACCGAACGCGACCGCGACCCGCATCCGCACCAGCCCGTCGCTGCCCCGCTCCGGCACCGCCACCTCGGCCAGCCGGCGCGTGCCGTCCCGGGACCGGGCCAGGTGAAGCACCACGTCCACCGCCGAGGCGAGCTGGCTGTGGGCGGCGGCCCGCCCCAGGCCGGCCGCGAGGGCCAGCGCCTCCACCCGGGCGGGCACGTCGACCGCGGAATTGGCGTGCAGGGTGCCGCAGCCGCCCTCGTGCCCGGTGTTCATGGCGGCCAGCAGCTCGACGACCTCGGGGCCGCGCACCTCGCCCACGACGAGCCGGTCCGGCCGCATCCGCAACGCCTGGCGCACCAGCGTGCGCAGGTCGATCCCGCCCGCCCCCTCGACGTTGTCCGGCCGGCCCTCCAGCGCCACCGCGTGCGGGTGCTGGGGCCGGAGCTCACCGGAGTCCTCCACGAGCACGAGGCGCTCGGCGGGGTCCACCAGCGACAGCAGCGCGGCGAGCAGCGTGGTCTTGCCGGTGCCAGTGCCCCCGCTGACCAGGAACGCCAGCCGGCCCGCGACCACCGCCTCGAGCAGCCGCACACCCTCGGGGGTGAGCGCCCCGGCGGCGAGCAGCTGCGGCAGCGTGAACCCGCGGGCCCGGGGCACCCGCAGCGACAGCAGCGTCCCGGGGCGGGCGACCGGGGCCAGCACCGCGTGGAAGCGGGTGCCGTCGGGCAGACGGAGGTCGACGTACGGCGTGGCGTCGTCGAGCCGCCGGCCGCCGGCGGCCGCCAGCCGCTGGGCGAGCCGACGGACCGCCGCCTCGTCAGAGAACCGGACGTCGGTGCGTTCCAGCCCTGCGCCCCGGTCGAGGTAGACCGACCCCGGACCGTTGACCACCACGTCGGTGACCCCCGGGGTCCGCAGCAGCGGCTCCAGCGGCCCGGCGCCGACCACGTCGCGGCGCAGCGCCTCGTAGACGGCCAGCACGGTGGCGTCCCCCACCGGTCGCCCGCTCTCCCGCAGCGCCCGGGCCACCCGGTGCGGCGTGAGCTCGCCCGGCTCCCGGGCCAGCCGCTCCCGCACCGACTCGAGGTCGGCGAGGTCGGTGAGGTCGGTGAGCCCGACCGGGCCGGCGCGGCCCGCCCCCGGCCCGGGCTCCGCGGACGTCACGCGGCGACCCGCGGGCGCACGACGGACTCCAGCACCTCCGCCGCGGCCCGCCCCAGCGGACCGCGCCACGAGCGCACCGGCCCCAGGCCGAGGTCGATGGTCTCGGCCAGCCCGCGCTGGTCAGCCATCCGCGCCAGCACCGGCGTCCCGGCCACCCGGGCCACCTCCCCCGGGTCGATGCCGCGACCCCGGAGCACCAGCGCCACGTGGGTGGCGTCGGCGAACCGCGCGCACAGCCGGGCCGCGGACGCGACCCCCGCGACCGTGGGCACCACCAGCACCAGCAGCCGGTCGCAGCGGGCGACCACCTCGTCGACCAGCGCGTCGGAGGCGCGCGGCAGGTCCACCACCACGGTGTCGTGCCCGCGCCGGGCCGCCGAGAGCGCTTCGCGGACCGCCCGGGCGTCCAGCGCGGCGGTCGCCCCGGCGTACCACGTCAGCGCGCCGACCCCGTCGCGCCGGGGCACCGCGTCGCGCAGCGACCGGGCGCTGAGCCGGCCGGTGGTCTGGCTGAGCGCGTCCCAGCGGATCCCCTCGCGGCTCTCCAGGCCCAGCACCCGGTCCACCCCCGGCCCCAGCGGGTCGGCGTCCACGACGAGCGCGGGTCCGGTGCGCGCGGCCACCTGCGCCAGCGCGCACGCGAAGGTGGTGGCGCCGGCGCCCCCGGCGCCCCCGGCGACGCCGAGCAGCAGCCCACGCGCGGCCTCGGGGTCGCCGAGGTCGGTCAGCCGCTCCACCAGCCAGGCCGCGGCGTCGGGCAACGTCGTCACGCTCTCGGCACCCACCTCGACCGCGAGTCGGAACAGGTCGGGGGACACCGGCGACCAGCCGGCGAGGTGCACGGCCGCCCGGCGCGGCGGCGCGACCGCGGCCAGCTGCCCCGCCAGGTCGGCGCCGACCACCACCAGCGGCGCTGCGGCCCAGCCGCGCAGCGCGGCGGCCGCGTCGTCGGCCACGTCCGGGGAGACGCCGGCGGCGGCCGCCAGGCGCAGCAGCTCGTCGAGCAGCGCCGGGTCGCGGGTCACGAACAGCGGAGAGGTCATGACGGGCAGGCTGCCCGGCGAGGCGGTCGGCGGCCACCAGCGGTCGCGACGGTTGGGGAGAACGCCGCGGGAAGGGCGGCTGTGGACGACACGCGGGCCGCCCGAGTGCCCAGCCTCCGGCCTCCTACGATGAGCCCATGGCGTCCCGCCCGACCGCGGCCTTCTTCGATCTCGACAAGACGATCATCGCCAAGTCGAGCACGCTCGCGTTCAGCCGACCCTTCCAGGCGGGCGGGCTGATCTCGCGACGCGCGGTGCTGCGCTCGGCCTACGCCCAGTTCGTCTACCTCGTGGGCGGGGCCGACCACGACCAGATGGAGAAGATGCGGCAGTTCATGTCGCAGCTGTGCGCCGGCTGGGACGTCGCGACGGTCCGCGAGATCGTCGCGGAGACGCTGCACCACGTCGTCGACCCGCTGGTCTACGACGAGGCCGTGTCGCTGATCGAGGAGCACCACCTGGCCGGCCGCGACGTCGTGATCGTCTCCACCTCCGGCACCGAGGTCGTCGGCCCGATCGGCGAGATGCTCGGCGCCGACCGGGTGGTCGCGACCCGGATGGAGATCGCCGAGGGCTGCTACACCGGCCAGATCGAGTACTACGCCTACGCGGAGGAGAAGGCGCGCGCGATCCGCGAGCTCGCCGAGCGCGAGGGCTACGACCTCGAGCACAGCTACGCCTACAGCGACTCGGTGACCGACGTGCACATGCTCGAGGCGGTGGGCCACCCGCACGCGGTCAACCCGGACCGGGAGCTGCGCCGGATCGCCACCACCAACGGCTGGCCGGTGCTGGTCTTCACCAAGCCGGTGGCGCTGCAGGGCCGGGTGCCCCTCCCGCCCGCGAAGCCGACGCTGGCCGCGCTGGCCGTCGGCGGGGTGGTCGCCGTCGGCAGCATGGTCTGGGCCAATGCCCGGCGACGTCGCCTGGACGCCTGACCCCCACCACCGGGCGGAAATGTCAACCCTTGAACCCGCCCGCCAAGCGGCGTAGAAACGGGGTCAGAAGTCAAGAGAGCAGCACGTGAGCCGAGGTACCCACGCGGCGATCCACCCTTCCGATAGGGCGCTTGCCACACCGGGGAAGTCCCGGGGCAGCAGTTGCTGATGCACGCTTGGTAGCCATCGGAGTCACGTGTCAGCGGCGGCATCCGGATCTCTCGAGAACCGGGTGCCGCTCGCATGTCCGCGGCCTCACCGCTCCTCGGCGCTCGCGCGCCGACCAGGGCTACTGGGCCGCCCGGCGGGGCTACTGCGCCGACCGGCGCAACGGGCTGGCCTCGGCGCCCGCGGCGTACGCCTCGGCCGCGTAGAGCAGCCACGCGTGCACGCCCGCGGTGCCGCCGCCGGCGTACCCCCGCAGGTTCGACTCGTACGCCGGGCGCAGCGCCAGGTGCCCGGCCTCGGGGACCACCAGCGACTTCTCGTCCACGCCGCGGGCCACCAGCACCAGCCGCTCCGCGGCCCGCGCCACCAGGCCGTTGTGGGAGGGGAACGGCGCGGCGGTCGCCAGGTCGGCGTGCACGACCGCGGCCACCAGCAGCGCCGGCGCCGAGGTGTCGGCGATCAGCAGCCCGGCCAGGGTCCGCAATCGGTCCGCCGCGTCCGCGTCGCGCGGCCGGCCCAGGCGCTCCTCGGGCAGCGACCCGGCCGCGGCCACCGCGTGCAGCCGGGCCAGCGCCTGCAGCGGCGAGCGGGCCAGCAGCGGGGACAGCCCGAGCAGCTCGGTCGAGAGCCGGACCGCGGCGCGGGCGGCCTCGTCGGCCTGCCCGTCCCGCACCTGCGCGAGCGTGCTCGTCGACCCCTCGAGCACCGCGCTCGCGTGCGCGCCGCGCAGCAGCGACTCGGCGGTCGTCTCCGGGGAGGTGCGGCGCAGCCCGCGGTCCCGGAGCATCACGTCGATCCCGTCCCGGGCCGCGGCGTACGCCGAGGGGACGCCCTCCAGGTCGGTCAGCCACGCCAGCGGATCGGTGGTCATGCGGGGCAATCTAGAGGCCCGCACCGGCTGCCCGGACGGCCGCACCCCAGCCGGTACCGTGAGCGGTGATGAACGACGCGCCGCAGCACCCCCCGACCGGCGGGCCGACCGACCCGGCCCGCTCCTTCGGCTCGGTCGTCGAGGCCTACCACCGGGGCCGGCCGTCCTATCCGCGGGAGGCGGCCGCCTGGCTGGCCGGCGAGGACCCGGCGACCGTGCTCGAGCTCGGTGCCGGCACCGGCAAGCTGACCGCCCAGCTGGTCGCCCTCGGGCACGACGTCCACGCGACCGACCCCGACGAGGCGATGCTCGCGGTGTTGCGCCGCGACCTGCCCGACGTGCGCACCTCGGTGGCCGCCGCCGAGGAACTGCCGCTGCCGGACGCCTCGGTCGACGTCGTGGTCTGCGCCCAGGCGTTCCACTGGTTCGACCTCGACCGGGCGCTCCCCGAGATCGCCCGGGTGCTGAAGCAGGGCGGCCGGCTGGCGGTGGTGTGGAACCAGCGCGACGAGCGGATCCCGTGGGTGCGGCGCCTCGGCGGCCTCATCGGCACCCAGGACCAGCTGCGCGAGCCCGCCGAGCCGCTGGTGCGCTCGGCCCTGTTCGGGTTCGTCGAGGACGCGACGTACCGCTTCTGGCAGACCGTGGACCGACAGTCGATCCAGCAGCTCGTGCTCTCCCGGTCCAACGTCGCCGTCCTCGACGAGGAGGCCCGGGCGGCCAAGCTGGCCGAGGTGGTCGCCTTCTACGACGACTTCGGCCGCGGGATGGACGGCATGCAGCTGCCCTACGAGGCGCGCTGCTTCCGCACCAAGGTGCTCGACCAGAAGCGACCCGCCGCCGCTCCCGACCACCCGGAGGAGCCGGGCGAGCCGGACACGAGCCCGGACAGCGGCCCGGGGCCCGCCCGGCGGGCCGCACCGGTCGACGGGCCCGCCTCGGAGGCGCCGGAGGCCGTCGAGGAGTCGGTCTCCGACGGCACCGACACCGACATGCTGCTGATCGACTTCCGCTGATCCGGGTGCCTCCCGGGGCTCGGCCACCGCGAGATCGGCGGGCAGGCCGGGCCACCGGACCCCGCCGGGCCGACGCCGCTACAGCCGGGCGCGGACTCCCGGCTGGCCCTGCGGCGTGACCGGGGCGGGGCGCCCGACCGGCAGCACCGCCCTGCCGTGGGTGGCCTCCAGCTCGAACGCCAGCGCGGCGTACCAGGCCAGCGCGCCGAGGAACAGGCCGACGATCCCCGCAGTGGTCTGCCAGCCGGGGCCGGCCCCCAGCTCGTAGGCGGCGAGCAGGAAGCACCGGGTCGCGGTCGTGGCGAAGACGGCCATCGCCACGCGCTTGCCGGTCGCGTTCGCGGCCGGGACCAGCAGCGCCAGCCCGAGGCACACGTGGACCAGGCCGAACGCGGCCACGGTGGAGCCGGGCGGCGTGGCCAGGGTGACCACGCCGGCGAGCGCCCACAGGCCGGACTGCAGCGACAGCCCGGTGGCCGCGACCGGGTCCCGGCCCCAGAACCCCATCACCGCCGCGACCAGCTGCAGCGGCGCCGCGAGGCCCAGCGCGACGTACGCCGCGATCCGCGACTGGCTGGTCGGCAGCCAGCCGAGCTGCACGCCGGCGTAGGTCGTGCTCACCACCGCCAGCGCGAGGAAACCCACCGGCAGCGGGTTCGCCAGCGGCCTGAGTGCCACCCGTTCCGGGATCGGTCCGTCGGGACCGGCCATGCCTACCACCTCCTGAGCGATCGGCGGTTCCGTACCCACACCGCCCCGGGCCGCAAACGGCCTCCCCCCGAAGAGGCACGCCCTAGGCTGACGCCATGGCGCGATGGCGGTGGCTGCGGCCTGGCCACCTCGGCACCGAGGCGGACCGGGAGACCTTCCGCATCCTGCACACCGCCTCGTTGACCACCACCGCCCTGCGCGGCGGGCTCAACCAACGCTCGGCCGAGCAGTCGGTGCGCCACCTGCGCTCGCTGCTGGGCACCGCCGCGGCCGCGCTCACCGACACCGAGGCGCTGCTGGCCTGGGACGGGGTGGGCGCCGGGCACGCCCGGCACGCCGGCGAGCTCGCGCGGCACGGCGTGGCCGCCGGATCCACGACCGTCCACCCCCATCGGACGTTCGCCTGCGACGACCCCGCCTGCGGGACGAGGCACGCGGTGGTCGCGCCGCTGACCGTGGAGGAGCGGGTGGTCGGCACCCTGCAGGTCTACAGCTCCGGCGCCTCGGCCGGCCTGGTGCAGGCCACCTCCGAGCTGGCCGGCTGGGTCTCCGGGCAGCTGGAGCTCGGAGAGCTCGAGGCGTCCCGCACCCGGCTCGCCGAGGCCGAGCTGCGGGCCCTGCGCGCCCAGATCTCGCCGCACTTCATCTACAACAGCCTGACCGCGATCGCCTCGTTCGTGCGCACCGACCCGGTGCGCGCCCGCGAGCTGCTGCTGGACTTCGCCGACTTCGCCCGCTACTCCTTCCAGCGGCTCGGGGAGTACACCACCCTGGAGGAGGAGCTCCGCTCGATCGAGCGCTACCTGGTCCTGGAGCAGGCGCGCTTCGGCGACCGGCTCAGGGTGACGCTGCGGATCGCGCCGGAGGTGCTCCCGGTCAGCGTGCCGGTGCTCTCGCTCCAACCGCTCGTGGAGAACGCCGTACGCCACGGGCTGGCCGGCAAGGCCGAGGGCGGCAGCATCACGATCCTGGCCGAGGACGCCGACCGCGAGGCGGTGATCTCGATCGAGGACGACGGCGTGGGCGAGTCCCCGGACCGGGTGCGCCGCGCCCTGGCCGGCGACGCCTCCTTGGACTCGGTCGGCCTCGGCAACGTCGACGAGCGGCTGCGCTCGGCGTTCGGCGACGACTACGGCCTGGTCGTGGAGACCGCGCCGGGCGCCGGCACCAAGGTGACGGTGCGGGTGCCGAAGTACGCGCCGGGGGTGCACCCGTGAGCGCCGACCGGCTGCGGGTGCTCGTCGTCGACGACGAGCAGCCCGCCCTCGAGGAGCTGGCGTTCCTGCTCGGTCGCGACGACCGGGTCGGCGAGGTGCGCACCTGCCTGTCCGCCACCGAGGCGCTGCGGGTGCTGCAGGACGACCCGGTCGACGCACTGATCCTCGACGTGCAGATGCCGGGCCTGACCGGGCTGGAGCTGGCCGCGGTGCTGTCGCGGTTCAAGGAGCCGCCCCCGGTCGTGTTCGTCACCGCCCACACCGAGCACGCCGTGGAGGCCTTCGACCTGAACGCGGTCGACTACCTGCTCAAGCCGGTGCGCGAGGAGCGGCTGCGGGAGGCGGTGCGGCGGATCCGCGACACCGGGCCCTCGGTGCCGCCCGAGGACAAGATCGCGGTGGAGCTCGGCGGGGTCACCCGGTTCGTCGCCCGCTCCGACGTGCTCTACGTCGAGGCGCAGGGCGACTACGCCCGGCTGCACACCGCCGGCGCCAGCCACCTGGTGCGGATGCCGCTGACCGCCCTGGAGGAGCGGTGGCGCGACGCCGGCTTCCTGCGCATCCACCGCTCGCTGCTGGTCGCGCTGGACCACGTCGACGAGGTCCGCTCCGAGGACGGCCGCTGCTCGGTGCTGGTCTCCGGCACCGAGCTGCAGGTCAGCCGCCGCCTCACCCACACCTTGCGCGAGCAGCTGCGCCGCAGCCGGCAGGGCGAGTCGTGAGCACCGAGGCGCCGCCGCCGCGCCGGGTCCGGGTCACCAGCCCGAAGGCGGGGCAGCGACGGCGTACCTCCGTGGCCTCGGAGATCGACGCCCAGACCGAGCTCGGCGAGGTCTACATGCGCTCGCTGATCCGCAGCCAACTGCGGCTGGCGGTGGGGGTGCTCGCGCTGCTCGCGCTCACGCTGGGCCTGGTGCCGCTGCTGTTCGCGACCGTCCCGGGGCTGCAGGGCGCCCGGCTGCTCGGGGTGCCGCTGGCGTGGCTGGTGCTGGGGCTGGTGGCCTACCCGCTGCTGCTGGGGCTGGCGGTGCTCTACGTACGCCGGGCCGAGCGCAACGAGCGCGCCTTCCACGACCTGGTCGGCCCCCGGTGAGCGCCCGAGTGAGCCCCCGGTGAGCGCCGCCACCGCGGTTGTCGCGGTCCTCGCCGTCTCGCTGCTGACCCTCGGGGTCGGCGCCTTCGGACTGCGCCTCTCCCGCACGACCAGCGACTTCTACGTCGCCTCGCGCACGGTCGGCCCGGCCCTGAACGCCTCCGCGATCAGCGGGGAGTACCTCTCGGCCGCGTCGTTCCTCGGTGTCGCCGGGCTGGTGCTCAGCCGCGGCGTGGACATGCTGTGGTACCCGGTCGGCTGGACCGCCGGCTACCTGGTCCTGCTGTTGTTCGTGGCCGCCCCGCTGCGCCGGTCCCGCGCCTACACGATCCCCGACTTCGCCGAGCTGCGCGTGGAGTCCCGCCACGCCCGCGGGGTCGCCAGCGGGTTGGTGGTGCTGATCGGCGTGCTCTACCTGGTGCCGCAGTTCCAGGGCGCGGGGCTCACGCTGCGCACGCTCACCGGCGCCCCGACCTGGGTGGGCGCGGCCGTGGTCGCGCTGGTGGTGCTCACCAACGTGGTCTCCGGCGGGATGCGCAGCATCACGCTGGTGCAGGCGGTGCAGTACTGGGTGAAGCTCTGCGCGCTGCTGCTGCCGCTGGCCTTCCTGCTGGTGCGCACCCACGGGCACGCGCCCGCCGGGCGGGCCCGGCTCGACGCGACGGACTGGCTGGAGCCGATGCAGGGGCCCTACAGCCTCTACCTGACCTACTCGCTGATCCTGGCGACGTTCCTCGGCACCATGGGCCTGCCGCACGTCGCGGTGCGGTTCTACACCAACCGCGACGGCCGCGCGGCCCGGCGTACGACCGTCACGGTGCTCGGCCTGCTCGGCGCGTTCTACCTCCTGCCGCCGCTGTACGGCGTCCTCGGCCGGCTCTACGTCCCCCAGCTGATCGGCTCGGACCGCGCCGACTCGGTGGTGCTCGCGCTGCCCGGCCACGCGCTCGGCGGGCTGACCGGCGACCTGCTCACCGCGGCGCTGGGCGCGGGCGCGTTCGCGGCGTTCCTGTCGACCTCCTCCGGCCTGGTGGTCTCGATCGCGGGCGTGGTCGGCCAGGACGTGCTGGGGCGGTGGTTCGAGCCGGTCCGGGCGTTCCGGCTGGCCGGGGCGCTCGGGGCGCTGGCCACCCTCGTGCTGACGCTGCTCTCCTCCGGCCTGGCGGTCGCCCACGCCGTCGAGCTCGCGTTCGCGGTGGCGGCCTCGACCTTCTGCCCGCTGCTGCTGCTGGGCATCTGGTGGCGCGGGCTGACCGCGGCGGGGGCGGTCGCGGGCATGGTCGTCGGCGGCCTGCTCTCCGCCGGCGCGGTCGGCGTGACGATGCTCGGCGTGGCGCCCGCCGGCTGGCCGGGGGCGCTGCTCGCGCAGCCGGCCATGTGCACGGTGCCGGCGGCGTTCGCGACGATGGTGGTGGTCTCGTTGGCCACCGCCGGCCGGCTGCCGCCGCACCTGGGCCCGACCATGGTCCGGCTGCACGCGCCCGAGGCCCTCGAGCTGGACCGTGGCTCCTACCGGGCCAAGGGCGCCCGCGGCTGACCCCGGGGCCGGTCCGGCGCGCCGTTCGTCGCAACGGACCGGCCGCTCGTCGCGTCGTGACGGCACACACGGCGCAGGCTTCCGGCCGCTGGCCGCAACGACCGCAGTGTCCCCTGTCACACCCCGTCCACGGTTCCTAGCGTCGGCCCCGCACACCGACCCGAGGAGTCCTGATGTCCACGACTGAGCACCACGCCCAGACCCCCATGCCCGCACAGACGCTTCCCGGCGCGCACATCGCCGACCCCGCTCCCCTGGGCCTTGCGGCCTTCGCCCTGACCACCTTCATCCTGAGCTTCGTCAACGCCGACCTCGTGAAGGCCGAGCCGGTGGTCTTCGGGCTGGCCCTCGCCTACGGCGGCCTGGCCCAGCTGCTGGCCGGGATGTG
Organism: Nocardioides panaciterrulae; assembly: GCF_013409645.1. Classification (NCBI taxonomy): domain Bacteria; kingdom Bacillati; phylum Actinomycetota; class Actinomycetes; order Propionibacteriales; family Nocardioidaceae; genus Nocardioides; species Nocardioides panaciterrulae. The sequence continues at coordinate 3,905,209 of NZ_JACCBG010000001.1, forward strand.
GGAGTTCGCCAAGGGCAACACCTTCGGCGCCACCGCGTTCTCGTCGTACGGCGCCTTCTGGATCTCGTTCTGGTGGCTCACCGGCCACACCGACCTCTCGGGCATCGCCGAGGGCGACGTCTCGAACACGATCGGTCTCTACCTGCTCGCCTGGGGCATCTTCACCGCCTACATGACCGTCGCCGCGACCCGCGTCAGCGGCGCCGTGCTGGCGGTGTTCGTGCTGCTGACGATCACGTTCCTGCTGCTCGCCTGGGGCGAGTTCGCCACGTCCAGCGGCATCACCAAGACCGGCGGCTGGGTCGGCATCGCGACCGCGCTCGCCGCGTGGTACGCCTCCTTCGCCGGCGTCACCAACTTCACCCACAAGCGGGCGCTGGTTCCCACGGGGGCCCGGTGACCCCCTCGTGGCCGTGGTCACATCGGCCTAGTCTGAACCCGAAGACGTCCGCGAGCGAGGAGAGCCAGCAGTGAGCAACGAGACCCTGTCGAACCTGTCGCGCGAGGAGCGGCGGTTCCCGCCGTCGGAGGACTTCGCGGCGAACGCGAACCTGAAGGAGGAGGCCTACGAGCGCGCGGCCAACGACCTGGAGGGCTTCTGGGCCGAGCAGGCCGAGCGGCTCTCCTGGGACCAGAAGTGGGAACGCGTCCTGGACTGGGACAACCGACCGTTCGCGAAGTGGTTCGTCGGCGGCAAGCTGAACGCGGCGTACAACTGCGTGGACCGGCACGTGGAGGCCGGCCACGGCGACAAGGTCGCCTTCCACTGGGTGGGCGAGCCCGTGGACGACACCCGCACGATCACCTATGCCGAGATGAAGGACGAGGTGTGCAAGGCCGCCAACGCCCTGCAGGAGCTGGGTGTCTCGACCGGTGACCGGGTGGCGATCTACATGCCGATGATCCCGGAGGCGGTCATCGCGATGCTGGCCTGCGCCCGCATCGGCGCCCCCCACACGGTGGTCTTCGGCGGCTTCTCCGCCGACGCGCTCGCCTCGCGGCTCGTCGACTGCAACGCCAAGGCCGTCATCACCGCCGACGGCGGCTACCGGCGCGGCGCCCCCGCGGCGCTCAAGCCGGCCGTCGACGAGGCGCGCGCCAAGACCGCCGCGCAGGGCCACACGGTCGAGAAGGTCCTGGTGGTGCGGCGCACCGGCCAGGACCTGGGCGAGAACGGGTGGGACGACGCCGTCGACGTGTGGTGGCACGACGCGGTCGACAAGGCCTCGCCGGAGCACACCTGCGAGTTCTTCGACGCCGAGCACCCGCTCTACGTCATGTACACCTCCGGCACGACCGGCAAGCCCAAGGGCATCCTGCACACCACGGGCGGCTACCTGGTCGGCGCGTCGTACACGCACTGGGCGGTCTTCGACCTCAAGCCCGAGACCGACGTCTACTGGTGCACCGCCGACATCGGCTGGGTGACCGGGCACTCCTACATCGTCTACGGGCCGATGGCCAACGGGACGACGCAGGTGCTCTACGAGGGCACGCCCGACAGCCCGGAGCGGGGTCGCTGGTGGAAGATCATCCAGGACCACGGGGTGACGACCTTCTACACCGCCCCGACGGCGATCCGGTCGTTCATGAAGCAGGGCCGGGAGATCCCCGACCGCTTCGACATGTCCTCGCTCAAGCTGCTCGGCTCGGTCGGCGAGCCGATCAACCCGGAGGCCTACATCTGGTACCGCCAGGTCATCGGCGGTGACCGGGTCCCGGTGGTCGACACCTGGTGGCAGACCGAGACCGGCTCGATCATGATCAGCCCGCTCCCCGGCGTCACCCACGGCAAGCCGGGCTCGGCGATGACCGCCATCCCGGGCGTCTCCGCCGACGTCGTCAACGACGAGGGCGAGTCGGTGCCGAACGGCTCCGGCGGCTACCTGGTCCTCACCCAGCCCTGGCCGGCGATGCTGCGCACCATCTGGGGCGACGACGACCGGTTCAAGGACACCTACTGGTCGCGCTTCGCCAAGCAGGGCTACTACTTCGCCGGCGACGGGGCGAAGAAGGACGAGGACGGCGACATCTGGGTGCTCGGCCGCGTCGACGACGTCATGAACGTCGCCGGTCACCGGCTCTCGACCACCGAGATCGAGTCCGCGCTGGTCTCGCACCCCAAGGTCGCCGAGGCGGCCGTGGTGGGCGCGAAGGACGAGGACACCGGGCAGGCGGTCTGCGCCTTCGTCATCCTCCGCGAGGAGGCCGGCGACGGCGGCGAGGACATCGTGGCCGAGCTGCGCCAGCACGTCCGCAAGGAGATCGGCCCGATCGCCACCCCGCGCCAGATCATGATCGTCGCCGAGCTGCCCAAGACCCGCTCGGGCAAGATCATGCGGCGGCTGCTGCGCGACGTCGCCGAGCACCGTGAGATCGGCGACGTCACCACGCTGGCCGACTCCTCGGTGATGGACCTGATCTCCCAGGGGCTCTCCTCGGGCAAGGCCGAGGAGTAACCGACCGCCGAGTCGGCGCTCGTTGACGCCGGCACCGCGTCCAGTCGGCGCTCGTTGACGCATAGGTACGTCGACGAGCGCCGACTCGGCGTTTCCGGGGTGTCAACCAGCGCCGACTCGGCGTTTCCGGGGGGTCAACCAGCGGCGACTCGGCGTCTCCCCGGGGGGGGTGGTCGGCGTTGGGTAGGGTGGTCGGTGGAGCGCCGGGAAGTCTGGTCGGCAACGACGTCGTCGACCCCCGAGGAGCCCGGTGAGCCGCCCCCCGCACCGTGACCAGCCGCCCGGCCGGGCCCCCCGGCGTCCGTCCCCCCGGCTCTTCGCCCGCGGCTCCTTCCCGGAGGCCTCGCGCGTCGCCGAGGTGCTGCGCGCGGAGACCACCGGTGGCCTGCTGCTGCTCGGCGGCACGTTGGCCGCCCTGGTGTGGGCCAACAGTCCCTGGTCCGGGGCGTACGACGCCCTCCGTGACCTCACCGTCGGTCCCGCGGCGCTGCACCTGCACCTCAGCCTCGGGTCCTGGGCCGCCGACGGGCTGCTCGCGATCTTCTTCTTCGTGGCCGGGCTGGAGGTCAAGCGGGAGTTCGTCGCGGGCGACCTGCGCGATCCACGCCGCGCCGCGCTGCCGGTGGTGGCGGCCGCCGGCGGCATGGCGGTGCCCGCGCTGGTCTTCGTCCTGGTCAACCTCGGCGAAGCCGGCGACCTGGCCGGCTGGGCGGTCCCGACGGCCACCGACATCGCGTTCGCGGTGGCCGTGCTCGCGGTGATCAGCACCCACCTGCCCGCCGGCCTGCGCACCTTCCTGCTCACCCTGGCCGTGGTCGACGACCTGTTCGCGATCACAATCATCGCGATCTTCTACACCGACCACCTCCGGCTGGGGTGGCTGCTGCTGGCACTGGTGCCGATCGGGCTCTTCGGCGTCCTGGTCCAGCGCCGGGTGCGCAGCGGCTGGGTGCTGCTGCCGCTCGCGCTGGCCGCGTGGGCGCTGGTGCACGCCTCCGGGGTGCACGCGACCGTGGCCGGCGTCCTGCTGGCCTTCACCGTGCCGGTGCGGCGCCGGGACGGGGCCGACGGGCGGGGCCTGGCCGAGCACCTCGAGCACCTGGTCCGCCCCCTCTCGGCCGGCCTCGCCGTGCCGATCTTCGCGTTCTTCGCGGCCGGGGTCACGATCGGAGGGCTCACCGGACTGGCCGACGCGCTCCGGGACCCGGTCGCCCTCGGGGTCGTCACGGGCCTGCTGGTCGGCAAGACCGTCGGCATCGCCGGCTCCACCTGGCTGCTGGCGAGGTTCACCCGCGCCGATCTCGACGACGAGCTGTCCTGGCTCGACGTGCTCGGGCTCGCGATACTCGGCGGGATCGGGTTCACGGTCTCGCTGCTCATCGGCGAGCTGGCGTTCGGTCCGGGCAGCAGCCGGGCCGAGCACGTCAAGGTCGGCGTACTGGTGGGGTCGGTGCTCGCCGCGGCGCTGGCCTCGGTGCTGTTGCGGGCCCGCAACCGGGTCTACTGGCGGCTGTGCGAGCTCGAGGAGCGCGACGAGGACGCCGACGGCGTGCCCGATGTCTACCAGGAGGGCGGGGGCGGCCGGGAGGGTCCGAGCGCCGCCTGAGCGCGCCTAGGGCCCCCCTCTGTAGGCTCAGCAGCGCCCGACAGCATCCAGCGCCCGAACCGCAGGGGGATCAACCGCATGGCAACCGAGCCGGTCAACACCGTGTCCACCCCGGAGTCCACCCCGGAGGAGGAGCCGACCATCGGCCGGCTCGTCACCGACGCCAGCCGGGACATCTCGTCGCTGATCTCCAAGGAGATCCAGCTCGCGAAGTCCGAGCTCAAGGTCAGCCTCAAGGCGGGCGGCACCGGTGTCGGGCTCTTCGCGGCGGCCGGCTTCCTGCTGGTGCTGGCGGTGATCATGCTGTCGGTGGCCATCGCCTACTTCATCAACTGGAACGGGCAGGGTCTCGCCCTGCACTGGGCCTTCCTGATCGTCTTCGGCTTCTATGCGCTGCTCGCCGCGCTGCTGGTCTTCGTCGGCGTGCGCAAGGTCAAGCAGGTGCGCGCGCCGGAGCGGGCGATCAGCCAGGGCAAGGAGATCCCCCGGGCGCTCAAGGGCAAGGCCTGACCGGCTGCTGGGGTCGAGCCGTCGCAGAGCACGCGACGGTCCGCCGGACACCGACACCGAGAGCGACAGCGACAGCGACAACCGGCGTCAAGCAGCGCCGACTCGGCGCCTAGCTGGCGCAGTCGCCGGTGGAGACCGTGCCGTTGCTGGAGCGGCCCAGGTCGGCGCTGTGCGCGACCTGCTCCCCGGTGAGCGCGTAGCCGGTGTCAGGGTCGGTGACCGACGCCGCGAACACGACGCCCACCACGTCACCGGCGGCGTCGACGATCGGGCCGCCGGAGTTGCCCGGCCGGACCAGCCCGCGCAGCGAGAACACCTGCCGGACCACCGCGCCGTCGCCGTAGATGTTCGGCGACCGCAGCCGCTGCTCGGCCCGGATCCGGGCCGGCTCCACGTCGTACGGCCCGTCCTCGGGGTAGCCGAGGATCGCCACGCCCTGCTGGGCCCTGCCGCTGCCGTCGATGCCGAGGGCCGGCGCCGAGCCCGTGTCGGTGGCGAGCACCGCCACGTCGATGTCGGGGTTGTAGTAGACGACCTCGGCCGGCTCGGAGGAGTTGCCGATGATGACCTCCGGGTGGTCCACGCCCGCGACGACGTGGGCGTTGGTCATCACCCGGTCGGGGGCGTAGACGAAGCCCGAGCCCTCCACGCCGCGACCGCAGTCGTTGGTGCCGCGCACCTTGAGCACGCTGCGGGCGGCCGCGGTGACGTCGGGGTCCTTGAGCAGCCGCTTCGGGCCCGGGCCGACGTTGACGATCCGCTCCGGCGCGAACGGCTCGAGGTAGCGCGGGAAGAAGCTGGTGCCGACGACGTTGTTGAACGCCTGGAGCACCCCGTCGGCCGAGGTCGGCAGCGCCCGGTCGACCTCCCCGAGCACCGTGGAGCTGCGCACCATGGGGGTGATCCCGCCGATCCTGGTGCCGGACACCGCGACGCCGAGCGCCCAGGCGACCAGCAGCACCGCCGCGGCGCTGAGCGCCGCCCCGCCGACCGCGTCGATCGCCCGGACCGGCTGCCAGGTGATCCGGTCGCGGATCCGGGCCCCGAAGAACTGCAGCAGCGCCTGCCCCAGCGACGCGGACAGGATCACGATGAACAGTGCGCCGAGCGAGACCAGCAGCGAGGGGTTGGCGTCCCCGAGCGCGGTCGGGGCCAGCCACACACCGAACAGGCCGCCGAGCAGCAACCCCCCGGTGGCGAACGCACCGGTGATGAAGCCCTGCCAGTAGCCCGAGAGCGCGTACGCGACGACGAGCACCACCAGCAGCCAGTCCAGCGGGTTCACCGACGCTCCTCGAATCGCGTGTTGGGACGGATGTCGCGCGGGGCGCGTCGGGGCTCACCCTGCAGCATGTAGTCCGGCAGATCACGCATCGGCGCGTCGGCGATGTCCTCGGTCCAGCCGAGGAACTCGAAGAGCCGGGCGATGATCCCGGCGGTGAACCCCCAGAGGATGACGTCCTTGTCGTCGCCGATGAGGAAGCCCGGGCCCAGCCAGCCGGAGGGATGGCGTACGACGATCCGGTGCTGCGGGTCGACCAGCTCGCGCAGCGGGACCCGGTAGACCTCGTGCACCTCGTCGGGGTCGACGGCGGTGACCTCGGTGGGCTCGTGCCACCAGCCCAGCACCGGCGTGACCGCGAAGTTGCTCGGCGGCAGCCACAGCTCGGGCAGCTCGGCGAAGACCGTGACCCCGGACGGGTCGAGCCCGGTCTCCTCCCAGGCCTCGCGCAGCGCGGCCTGGACCGCGGTCTCCCCCGGGTCGACCGAGCCGCCCGGGAAGGAGACCTGGCCGGGGTGGGAGCGCATGTGGTGGGCGCGCTCGGTCAGCAGCAGGTCGGGGCCCTCGGGCCCGTCGCCGAAGAGCATCAGGACCGCGCCCAGCCGGGCGTCGGCGTCCTCGGGCGGCATGAACCGGGTCAGGTCGTCGACGGTGATCAGCCGGGCGCCCTCGGCCACCGGACGCAGCCACTCGGGGAGCTCCGGCAGGTTGGTCACAGGTTCAGCCCCAGGTGCTGGTCCACGAGCTGCTCGAGCTCGGCGACCGAGCCCACCCCGCCGGCGGCCAGCTCCACGTGGCCGTCCTGGTCGACGAACGCGAAGAGCGGCAGGCCCATCCGCACCGGGAACGGCCCGTTGCCCTGGAGGGCGCCGTCGGTGTCGGCGACCAGCGGGTAGGTCACGCCGGACTTCCTGGCGAGCTCCAGGGCGCTGGCGGTCTGGGCGTCCTCGTAGTCGACGCCGAGCACGCCGACGCGGTCGCCGTACTTCTCGTGGAACTGCTGCAGCACCGGCATCTCCTTGCGGCACGGACCGCAGTAGGAGCCCCACAGGTTGACCACCAGCGGGCCGCGGAGCCCCGCGAGGTCGACGGCCGGGCCGCCGCCGAGGCAGGGCAGCGTCACGTTCGGCAGCCCGCCGTCGACCGGGTCACCGGTCTGGTGCTGGCACGGCTCGATGCCCGCCTGCTGCTTGAGCTGGCGCAGCTGCGGGGTGTCCACGTCGATGCTGGGCGACGCGGTGGTCGGCGCCGGGCCGGCGCCGCACCCGGACAGCACCAGCACCGCCGCGGCGACGGGGCCCAGGAAGCCCTTCCTCATGCGCGGCCCTCGGTCTTCACCAGCTTCGCCGCGGCCACCGGGTCGGTGGGGCCCTCGCCGTACGAGGGGCACCAGCGCGCCACGGAGCAGGCGCCGCAGGCGGGGTTGCGCGAGTGGCAGATCCGGCGGCCGTGCCAGATCAGGTGGTGGCTGAGCATCGTCCAGTCCCGCTTGGGGAACAGCGCGCCGATCGCGTGCTCGACCTTGACCGGGTCGGTCTCCTCGGTCCACCCGAAGCGGCGGGCCAGCCGCCCGAAGTGGGTGTCGACGGTGATCCCCGGGACGCCGAACGCGTTGCCGAGCACGACGTTCGCGGTCTTGCGCCCGACCCCGGGCAGCGTGACGAGGTCGGCCAGCCGCGGGGGCACCTCCCCGTCGTACTTCTCGACGAGCGCCTGGCTGAGCCGCAGCAGCGACTCGGTCTTGGCGCGGAAGAAGCCGAGCGGGCCGATGATCTGCTCGAGCTTGTCCCGCTCGGCCGCCGCCATCGCCCGGGCGTCCGGGTAGGCCGCGAAGAGCGTCGGCCGGACCGCGTTGACCCGCTTGTCGGTGGTCTGGGCGCTGAGCACGGTGACCACGAGCAGCTCGAAGGGGTTGTCGAAGTCGAGCTCGCACTTCGCGTCCGGGTAGGTCTCGGCGAGCACCCGGTCGATCTTCCGGGCACGCCTGACCAGGCCGGTGGGGGTCTCCGCATCGAGCACGGGCCCAGCGTACGGCGCGACTCCGACGGTTCCGACGGGGCGCCGGGCGCGGCCGCGGAGGTCCGGTGGTTTCTGTGACCAACTCCACTGGGTAGGATCACCGCGGCCGCCCGTCTGGGGCGGGTGATGTCACCAGGAGGACTCGTGGACAACGACGTACTGCGTCAGGCACCGCTGTTCAGTGCGCTGGACGACGAGGCCGCGACAGCGCTGCGCGCCTCGATGGCCGAGACGAAGCTCCGGCGCAGCGACGTGCTGTTCCACGAGGGCGACTCCGGCGACCGGCTCTACATCGTCCTCGACGGCAAGGTGAAGCTCGGCCGCACTTCCTCCGACGGCCGCGAGAACCTGCTGGCGATCCTCGGCCCCGGTCAGATGTTCGGCGAGCTCTCGCTGTTCGACCCGGGCCCGCGCTCGGCGACGGTCACCGCGGTCACCGACGCGACGTTCGCCTCGCTGTCCCACGAGGACCTGCTGCGCTGGCTCGAGGGCCGCCCGGTCGTCGCCCGCGGCCTGCTCGCCCAGCTGGCGGGCCGGCTGCGCAAGGCCAACGACGTGGTCGCCGACCTGGTCTTCTCCGACGTCCCCGGCCGCGTGGCCAAGGCGCTGCTGGACCTGGCCGACCGCTTCGGCCGCACCGCCGACGACGGCGTGCACGTGCACCACGACCTCACCCAGGAGGAGCTGGCGCAGCTCGTCGGCGCCTCGCGGGAGACCGTGAACAAGGCGCTGGCCGACTTCGCCTCGCGCGGTTGGCTGCGCCTCGAGCCCCGCTCCGTGGTGATCATGGACGTGGAGCGACTCTCCCGCCGCGCCCGCTGACCCGTTGAGTTGGGCCCCGCCCCGCGTTGAGTTGGGCCCCCCGCCGCGTTCAGTTGGGCCCCGCGCCGGCTCGACTTGGGCGTTGCACCGGGTTGAGTTGGGCTTTGCACCGGCTCGAGGCGGGAATTCTTCCGCGAGGGTGACCCCCGAGCCCGGCCCTGCGCGCGTCGTACGGGTTGAAAGGGGGCTCGGGACTGCCATGGCGAACGACGAGGACGACTTCCACGCTTTCGTGGTGGCACGCACACCGGCCCTGTCGCGCACGGCGTACCTCCTCACCGGGGACGCCCACCTCGCGGAGGACCTGGTGCAGACGGCTCTGTTCAAGGCAGCCCGCCACTGGCGGCGCATCCAGGGCTCGCCGGAGGCCTACGTCCGGCGGATCCTCTACACCCAGAACGTCTCGTGGTGGCGTTCGCGACGGCACGTGCGCGAGCAGGCGCTCGGGGCGTACGACGCCCCCGCGGCTGCCGCCGACAGCGACCTGCGACTGACCCTCGAGCAGGCGCTCGCGCGGCTGACCGTGCGGCAGCGGACCGTGCTCGTGCTGCGCTACTTCGAGGACCTCACCGAGGTGCAGACCGCCGAGGTGCTCGGCATCGGGGCGGGCACGGTCAAGTCGATCGCCCGGCAGGGACTCGGCCGGTTGCGCACGCTCGCGCCGGAGCTCGCCGAGCTCGTCGAGGACCCCGCATGACCGGCCGGCTCCGCGAGGAGCTCGCCCGACTGGGCGACACGGCCCCAGTGGCCGAGATCGACCCGGACACCTGGGCGCGCGCCCGCCGGGCCCGGATCCGCGATCGGGCACTCGTGCTGGCGGCGGTCGTGGCCGTCTTGGTGGGCGTCGGAACCGTCCCGCTCGCCCTCCAGCACCATACCGAGTCGCCGGTCGCCGGCCAGCCCGCCGCCGGCGTGCCCCGCCACACGTGGCTGGTGCCGGACCGGATGGCGGCGCGTGCGAACGACGGGTCCTGGACGCGCGACCAGGTGACCAGCGACCTCGCGGTCGGTCGCGCGGCCGCGGCGTACGTGATGGACGGCGGCCTGCCGGTGGTCATCGGCGCGGACGACGGCGGCTACCACCTGCTCGACCTGCCCGGCTTCGCCGGCAACAACGAGCTCACCGCCCACGGCCTGCAGGGTGGGGACCTCGGGCTGACACTCTCGCCCGACGGATCGAAGCTGGCCTACACCTACGCACGGTTCGGCCGCCATGCCGCTGACCGGCCGATCCCGAGCGGCATCCGCGTCGTCGACCTCACCAACGGAGACGTGCGCACCGTCCCGATCCACGGCGGCGAGGGGACCGTGGTCACGGACATCCGCTGGTCGCCGAGCGGCACGTGGCTGGTCTGGGCGGGCGACCAGATGGCGTCCTGGACGACCATGTCGATGGGTGGTGGCTCCCCCGTGGCCGGCATCGTCAGCCCCGACGGAGACTCCTCGACCCCGCTGCCGGCGATGACCCACAACCTCCGCACCTCCTTCGCGGTCTCCGACACCGGCGAGGCGTCCGTGCTCGGCGACAGCGCCCGGTACGTCGGGTACGGTCCGGGCGCGACCGAGCCGTCGTCGGGGGCGGCGTTCAGCTCGTCACTGACCGTGCACCTGCCGGGACGAGTGCCCCTGCACGTCGGCGCGAACGTCACCCTCGGTGCGGCGTACGTCGGTGACGTCCTGCACGACCTCCGGGTCCGGGACATGAACGCCCGCTACCGGCTCGACACCTACGACGTGGACGGTCGGCACCAGCGGGTCGGCCTGCCCTCGGCGCTCGACGGCGCGTGGGTCGAACCGCTCGGTTGGATCGACGCGACGCACCTCGTCGCCCGCGTGGGCCGGGGCCGAGACGCACGCTCCGACAGCTCCCTGTCGAGCCTCGCCCTCGTCACGGTGGGCGACCACCCGTCGTACCGCCTCGTCGGTGGCGTCGACCCCGGTGTCACGGGCCTCACCCTGGCCACCGACCTGATGACGCCCGCCCAGCCCACCGTCGACCGCCCCGAGCCCGACTGGCCCTGGACCAGCGAGCGCTGGGCCCTCACCCTCGGCGTCCCCGCTCTGGCACTCCTGCTCCTGTTGGCCGGCGCCCTCCTGGCCCGCCGGCGCGACCAACGTTGAGTTGGGCCCCGCGCCGCGGTGAGTTGGGCCCCGCGCCGCGTTGAGTTGGGCGGCCTGGCGGTCAGCGCATCCCGAGCGCGACCCGCAGCTCACGGATCCACGCATCCGTCGCCTGGGGCGCGAAGTCCTTCTTGGTCAGGACGATCACGGTCCAGCCATGTGCACGAAGCCACTCACGACGCACCCGATCCGCCTCACGGTCCGCAGGCGAGCTGTGGAACTCTTCCCCGTCGTACTCGATCGCCACCTTGGCGTGCGGGTAGGCGAAGTCCAGGCGGTACGTGGGCACCCCGTCGACGTACACCCAGTACTGCGGCTCCGGCATCGGCAGTTCACGGTCGGCGATCTCGACCTTGACCCAGCTCTCGGCCATGGACTCCGGACGGCCGTCGACCAGCGGAACGAGGGAACGTAGCTGTCGCACTCCCCGGCGTCGGCGATACCGCGGTAACAGGTCATACATGTCCGTGATGGTGAAGCGGTGCCGCCGCTGCAGAGCGTCCATCACGGCTATCGCCGGGCGCCGCGACAGCTTGCAGCCGAGGTCCATCGCAGTGCGGACGGGCGTGGTGACGCGCACGCCTTCGATGACCATCCAGTCCCCGGGCTTGAGGTCGCGGGTTCCCCCGGCACACTCGGGCCGGTCGGTGGGGTCGTGGCCACGCAACACGTAGCACTCGATCGGAGGCAGTACGTCGAGCTCGCGGTAGTCGAACGTCTCGCAGCCATGGATCCAGGCGGCCGTGCGGTCGCAGACGACGGCGTGCTTCGAGATCACCAGCTTCGCGGCCTGCGCCCGGAGCAGAGGCGCGTCTGGCACCGCCGTACTGACATAGACGCCCCGCAGCAGCCGCCGGATGGTGCGGTTGACGAGCGCTTCTTCGAGTGCGTGATGGGTGATGCCCTTGCTCGCCGCGTGGGCGCGGGTGAACGGGGCATCCGGGAAGACATCGGTCACGGTCACCGGGACACCGTCGTACGCCCGAGCTGCTCCGCGCAGGAGCACCGGAGTGACCTGTGGAGAGGTCCGCAGCTGGGTCCTCTGTGGATGATTTGTGGCGCAGGTGGGCGGCCCAACTCAACCCGGCGGGACCCCCAACTCAACCCGGCGGCACGCCCAACTCAACCCGGCGGCACCCCCAACTCAACCCGGCGGCACGCCCAACTCAACCCGGCGGGATGCCCAACTCAACGGTCGGTCAGGTAGGCGAGCTGGGCGCGGACCGAGAGCTCGGCGGCGCCCCACAGGACCGGGTCGACGTCGGCGTAGACCTGCTCGACCACGGCACGCGGGGTGAGCAGGGCGCCGGTCCCGGCGTCCAGGTCGACGTGCGGCAGCGCCCTGGCCAGAGTGGGCTCCCCCGACAGCGCGACGACGGCGGTCTCGACCTGCGCCAGGCGCTCGCGGCGGTGGGCGATGTAGAAGTCCAGGGCCCCGAGCGCGTCGTCGATGACCGGGCCGTGCCCGGGCCAGATCGAGGCGACCTCGTGGGCGTCGGCCAGCGCGTGCAGCCGGTCCAGCGAGCCGAGGTAGGCACCCAGCCGGCCGTCGGGGTGCGCGACCACGGTGGTGCCCCGCCCGAGCACGGTGTCACCGGTCAGCACCGCCCCCTCGGCGGGTAGCAGGAAGGACAGCGAGTCCGCGGTGTGGCCGGGCGTGGCCACCACCCGGATCTCCAGGCCGTCGACCTCGACCACGTCCCCCTCGCCGAGGCCCTCCGCGCCGAGGCGGTACGCCGGGTCCAGGGCTCGCACGCCGCAACCGACCCGCTCGGCGAACTCTCGCGCGGCCTCGGAGTGGTCCGCGTGGTGGTGGGTCAGCAGCACGACCCCGACCTCGCCGGCGGCCTCCGCCACCGCGTCGAGGTGGGCCAGGATCGACGGACCCGGGTCGACGACGACCGAGCGCCGGGCCCCGGGCTCGCGCAGCACCCAGGTGTTGGTGCCGTCCAGCGTCATCATGTTCGCGTTCGGCGCGAGCACGCAGCGTCCGCGCTCGCCGAACGACCCGCCGCTCCAGCCCCCGGTGCCCGTCATCGGCCCAGCCGCTCCTCGACCAGCGGGCGCAGCCGGTCGGGCATCGTCAGGGTGGCCGCGTCCCCCTCGCCGTCGACCTCGGGCGTGAAGATGTCCACCCGGCGACCGTCCGCGGCCGCCAGCACCGCCTGCGGGTCGGCGAACTTCGACACCTCCAGGCACGTGAGGTACGTCGGGGGCAGCATGCCGAGCTGTCCCTCGTCGACCGCGTCGAGGGCTCCGGCGACGGTCATCCAGTGCACCGAGGACGACTCGGTGGACACGTCCCGAGTCCGCTGGCCCTCCGGCAGCTCGGCCACGAAGAACCAGGTCCGGTAGCGCCGCGGCTCGAAGACCGGCGTCAGCCACCCCGACCACGCGCCCAGCAGGTCCGTGCGCAGCACCAGGCCCCGCCGGGTGAGGAACTCGCTGAACGCGAGCTCCCGGCCCTCCAGCGCGACCCGCTCGGCCTCCCAGTCCTCGCCGGTGGTGTCCGCGACCACCGAGTCGGGCGAGGTGCCCGCGAGCAGCACCCCGGACTCCTCGAAGGTCTCCCGCACCGCCGCGCACACCAGCGCCCGGGCGGTCGCCTCGTCGGTCCCGAGCCGCTCCGCCCAGGCCGCGGGCGAGGGGCCGTGCCAGGCGACGGTGGCGTCGAAGTCGCGCGGATCGACGCCGCCGCCGGGGAAGACGCACATCCCGCCGGCGAAGGCCATCGAGGTCTGCCTGCGCAGCAGGTAGACCGACAGGCCCGCGCTCGCGCGCCTGAGGAGTACGACGGTGGCCGCGTTGCGCGGCTCGGCCGGGGTGCGGGTGCCGGCGGCGTACTCCCGCGCGTGCTCGACCAGCTGCGACGGCAGCGGGACCCGGATCATCTAGTCGCCGACCTCGACCATGATCTCGACCTCGACGGGCGCGTCCAGCGGCAGCACCGGAACACCGACGGCGGACCGGGCGTGCACGCCCGCGTCGCCGAAGACCTTGCCGAACAGCTCCGAGGCGCCGTTGGCGACCTGCGGCTGGCCGGTGAAGTCCGGCGTCGAGGCGACGAAGGCGACGACCTTGACCACCCGCCTGACCTTCGCGAGGTCACCGATCTGGGCCTTCACCGCCGCGATCGCGTTCAGCGCGCACTGCTCGGCGCACTCGACGGCCTCCTCGGGGCTGACCTCACCACCGACCTTGCCGGTGAGCATCAGCTCGCCCGAGCGCATCGGCAGCTGGCCGGAGGTGAAGACGTAGTTGCCGGTGCGCACGGCCGGGACGTAGACCGCCACCGGCTTGGCCACCTCCGGCACCGAGAGCCCGAGCTCGGCGAGCCGCTCTTCTGGGCCGCTCATGCCTGCACCGGCCGCTTGAAGTAGCCGACCAGGTTCTCGGGGTTCATCCCGGGCACGACCTGGACGAGCTCCCACCCGTCGTTGCCGAAGTTGTCGAGGATCTGCTTGGCCGCGTGCACCAGGATCGGTGCCGTCAGGTACTCCCACTTGGTCATGCGGGCACCCTACTCACCGTCGGCGGGAGCCCGTCACTCCTCCTCGTCCGGCACCACGTGCATCGCGGCCTCCTCGGCGCTCGCACCCGCGCCGTCGATCCCCGCGTCCTCGGCGACCAGGTCCGTGTCGTCGTCGGTGCCGCTGCCGGCGTACGGCGAGAACAGCCGGCCGGCCCGCGCGTCACCGACCTCGCGGCTGGGGAACTCCTCGTCGGCGCCGGCGCCCCGCTCGGCCTCGGCGTACGGGTCGGCCTCGGGCACCTCCTCGCGCAGCCGCATGTCGAGGGTCTCCCCCATCAGCTCCTCGAGCGGGGTGTTGCCGAACCCCTCGGCCACCGACCACTTCTCCGGCGGCGAGTACCCCTCGTCCAGCGGCTCGGCCAGGCCCCGGTCGTCGGCCTGGCTGTCACCGGTGTCCTGGGGCTGGTTCTCGTCGTCGACGCTGTAGCCGTGGTAGCTCTCCCGGTCGCCGTCGTCCGGTCCGGGGTCGTCCTGGGTCACGTGCCCTCCTGACACTCGCCGTGACCCCAGCATGCGACAGCCCGGCACGGCCCGCAACGGGCCCTCCGACCGGTACGACGGGGTCCGTGGTCGGCCGCGGCGCGGACCCTGACGCGGGGACCGCGCTCACCGGTCCCCGAACGCGCAGAACTCGTTGCCCTCCGGGTCGGACAGGACCGTCCACCGGATCACGCCGTCGGGGTGTCGCAGCACCGTGGCCCCGGCTTCGACCAGCCCCGACACGTTCGGGGTGGTGACGTCGAGATGGATCCGGTTCTTGACGGTCTTGGGCTCCGGCACCGCCCCGAAGACCAGGCACTCGAAGGGCGCACCGGGGACGTCCTCGACCGCCCACTCCTCGCCGGTCCCGTCGGAGACGAGCCGGCCGCCCAGCACGCCGGCCCACCACCGGGCGACCCGCTCCGGGTCGGCGCTGTCGACGACGATCTCGTACAGCCGGTCCGACGGCACCTCGTCGCGCTCGAAGGCGCACAGCTCGCCGCCCTCGGGGTCCCGCAGCACCTTCCAGCGGAACGACTCGAGGTCCAGCGGGGTCGCGCCGGCGGTCAGCACGTCCCTGACGTCGCCGGCGTGCACGTCGAGGTGCACCCGCTGCTTGACCGTCACCGGCTCCGGCACCGGGTTGACCCATACGGTGTGCTGCGGCGTCGGCCCGAGCAGGGCCACGACCCCGTCCTCGCGGGGCCGGACCCGGAGATCGAGCACGTCGCCCCAGAACCGCGCCAGGGCCGGGGCATCGACCGCGTCGACGCAGAGGTCCTTGTAGGCGGCGACCGGCACACGTCCCCGCGCCGACACCTCAGACCAGCTCGGGCTCGGTCTTCTCCCGCACCTCGTCCTCGGTCACGCCCGGCGCCAGCTCGACCAGCTTCAGCCCGTCGGGGGTCACGTCGATGACGCAGAGGTCGGTGATGATCCGCTCGACCACGCCGCGCCCGGTGTAGGGCAGCGAGCACTCGTCCACGATCTTGTAGGAGCCGTCCTTGGCGACGTGCTCCATCAGCACGATCACCCGCTTGGCGCCGTGGACCAGGTCCATCGCGCCGCCCATGCCCTTGACCATCTTGCCGGGGATCATCCAGTTGGCGATGTCGCCGCCCTTGGAGACCTGCATGGCGCCGAGGATCGCGGCGTCGATCTTGCCGCCGCGGATCATCCCGAACGACGTCGCGGAGTCGAAGAAGCTCGCGCCCCGGCGCAGAGTGACGGTCTCCTTGCCGGCGTTGATCAGGTCGGCGTCCTCCTCCCCCTCGACAGGGTAGGCGCCGACGCCGAGGATGCCGTTCTCGGACTGCAGCACCAGCTCCACGTCGTCACCGACGTAGTTGGGCACCAGCGTCGGCAGCCCGATGCCGAGGTTGACGTAGGAGCCGTCGTGCAGCTCCGAGGCGGCGCGGGCCGCCATCTGCTCACGGGTCCAGCTCATCTCAGTTGCCCTCCACCGGACGCACGGTCCGCTTCTCGATGCGCTTGTCCGCGGCCTGCTCGGGGCTCAGCGCGACCACGCGCTGCACGAACACGCCGGGGGTGTGGATCTCGTTGGGGTCCAGCTCGCCCGGCTCGACGAGCTCCTCGACCTCCGCGATCGTGACCCGGCCGCACATCGCGGCCAGCGGGTTGAAGTTGCGCGCGGAGTCGCGGTAGACGAGGTTGCCGTGCCGGTCGCCCTTCCAGGCGCGCACCAGGCCGAAGTCGGCGACGATCGCGTGCTCGAGCACGAACTCCTTCTCGCCCTCGGCCGTGGCGAAGGTCTTGGTCTCCTTCGCCGGGGAGGAGACCACCACGTTGCCCTCGGCGTCGTACCTCCACGGCAGTCCGCCGTCCGCGACCTGGGTGCCGAACCCGGTGGCGGTGTAGAACGCCGGGATGCCCGAGCCACCGGCCCGCATCCGCTCGGCGAGCGTGCCCTGCGGGGTGAGCTCGACCTCGAGCTCACCGTGGAGGTACTGCCGGGCGAACTCCTTGTTCTCCCCCACGTAGGAGGAGATCATCCGACGCAGCCGCTTGGCCGTCAGCAGCCGGCCGAGCCCCCAGTCGTCGACACCGCAGTTGTTCGACACCGCCTCGAGCTCGTCGACGCCCGACTCGAGCACCGCCTCGATCAGCACCGACGGGATCCCGCACAGCCCGAAGCCACCCACCGCGAGCGTCGCACCGCTCGGCATGTCGGCGACGGCCTCCGCGGCGTTCGCCACGACCTTGTCCACGCCTTCGTCCTCCCTCAGCCCTGACGGGCTCGTTGCTGCGGGCCGACCGGGCCCCGACGACCGCGATCCTAGTCATGACCCGGGTCACGTCCGACGGGCGCCGGGGTGCGGGGCGGTCGCGAGGTGCCCGGCCCCCGGGTGCCCGCTCCTCCACCGGTTCAGGTACGACGTCCTACGCTGCACGTGTGTCCGACCAGCAGAAGCACGACTGGCCGCGGGTGCGCCTGCACGTGGTGACCGGCAAGGGCGGCACCGGCAAGTCCACGGTCGCCGCCGCGCTGGCGCTGGCGCTCGCGACCCACGGACGCAACGTGCTGCTCTGCGAGGTCGAGGGCCGTCAGGGCATCGCGCGGATGTTCGACGTGGACCCGCTGCCCTACGAGGAGCGCCGGATCGCCACCGGGCTGCGCGACCCGGAGGGGACCCCCGGGGTGGTGCACGCGCTGCACATCGACCCCGAGTCCGCGCTGATGGAGTACCTCGCCATGTACTACAAGCTCGGCCGCGCCGGCCGGGCGCTGGACCGGTTCGGGGTGATCGAGTTCGCGACCACGATCGCGCCCGGCGTGCGCGACGTGCTGCTGACCGGGAAGGTCTTCGAGGCGGTGCAGCGCAACAGCCGCAACAAGAAGGCGATCCGGTACGACGCGGTCGTGCTCGACGCCCCGCCCACGGGGCGGATCGCGCAGTTCCTGGGCGTCAACTCCGAGCTCGCCGGGCTGGCGCGGATGGGCCCGGTCAAGAACCAGGCCGACACGGTGATGACGCTGTTCCGCTCGCCGCGCACCGCGGTCCACCTGGTGACGGTCCTGGAGGAGATGCCCGTGCAGGAGACCGTCGACGGCATCGGCGAGCTGCGGCCCGCGCAGCTGCCGGTCGGCGGCGTGGTGGTGAACCTGGTGCGTCCCCGCGACCTCGACGCCGCGGCACTCGAGGAGGCCCGGTCCGGGGGCCTGGACCGCGGCCGGATCCAGGACGACCTGAAGGAGGCGGGGGTCGAGGACGGCCCCGACCTGGTCGCCGGGCTGGTGACCGAGGCCGCCGACCACGCGGAGCGCCGGGCGCTGGAGGACGCGCAGCGGGAGATCGTCGACGGCCTGGGCGTCCCGACCTACGAGCTGCCCCGGCTGGCCGGCGGCATCGACCTCGGCGGCCTCTACGAGCTCGCGCAGGCGCTGCGCGACCAGGGGCTGGCATGACCACGCAGCGCAGCAGCTCCCGCGCCCGCACCCGGGTCGGCCCGCAGGCCGGGCCGGCGTCCTCCCTCGACGTCGACGCCCTGCTCGACGACCGGCGCACGGGGATCATCGTGTGCTGCGGGTCCGGCGGCGTCGGCAAGACCACCACCTCGGCGGCCCTCGCGCTGCGCGCGGCCGAGCGGGGCCGACGGGTGGTCGTGCTGACCATCGACCCCGCCCGCCGCCTGGCCCAGTCGATGGGCATCGAGGCGCTCGACAACACCCCGCGGCCGGTCCGCGGGGTGGACCCCGCGGCGGGCGGCTCGCTCGACGCGATGATGCTGGACATGAAGCGCACCTTCGACGAGGTGGTCGAGAGCCAGGCCAGCCCCGAGAAGGCGCGGCAGATCCTCGACAACCCGTTCTACGTCGCGCTGTCCAGCTCGTTCGCGGGCACCCAGGAATACATGGCGATGGAGAAGCTGGGCCAGATCCACCAGCGGGCCCGGGCCGAGGACAGCTACGACCTGATCGTCGTCGACACCCCGCCGTCGCGGTCGGCGCTGGACTTCCTCGACGCCCCGGAGCGCCTCTCGAGCTTCCTCGACGGCCGGTTCATCCGGCTGCTGATGGCTCCGGCCCGTGGCCCGGCCCGGATGATGTCGGCCGGCCTGGGCGTGGTCACCAACGCGCTGACCAAGGTCCTCGGCGCACAGGTGCTGCGCGACATGCAGACCTTCGTCGCGGCCTTCGACACGCTCTTCGGCGGCTTCCGGCAGCGCGCGCAGAAGACCTTCGAGCTGCTGCAGGCCGAGGAGACCGCGTTCCTGGTGGTGGCCGCGCCCGAGCCGGACGCGATGCGCGAGGCGGCGTACTTCGTGGAGCGGCTCACCGAGGACCGGATGCCGCTGGCCGGCCTGGTCGTGAACCGGGCCAGCCCGACCCCGCCGGGGTCGCTGAGCGCCGACGAGGCGATGACCGCCGCCGCCCGCCTGCGCCGGCGCGACCCGTCCTCCCGCACCGCGGGCCTGCTGCGGCTGCACGCCGACCGCTCGCGGATGGTCGAGCGCGAGGCCCGGCTGTGCGAGCGGTTCTCCGCCGCGCACCCGGAGGTGCCCCGGGCGGTGGTCCCGGCGCTCGCCGGCGACGTGCACGACCTCGAGGGGCTGCGCCGGATCGGCGAGCTCCTCGCCGACGGCTGACCGCGGCGTCCCGGGCCCGGCCTCCGGCCGGACCCTGCGGGGCTCAGGCGAGCGTGGCGGCCTTCACCACGGGCACCACGGGCACCACGGACGCGACGGGCGCCACGGGCGCGCCGGGGGCCTGGTCCCGGGCCGCCTCGAGCACCGCACGCCACGAGGCGTTGGGCTTGCGACGCAGCAGCGCGCGACGCTCCCGCTCGGTCATGCCTCCCCAGACGCCCCACTCGATCTGGTTGTCGAGCGCCTCGGCGAGGCACTCGGTGCGGACCGGGCACCCGGCGCACATCTGCTTGGCCTTGTTCTGCTCTGCCCCTCGTACGAAGAGCTGGTCCGGCTGGGCCTGGCGGCACGCAGCCTTGGCAGTCCAATCCTCAACCCACATGATGATGTCCCCACATCGTCTCCGAGATAGGCGGCGTCCCCATGACGTCTACCCGGGAAAGTCCCCTCAGGGTATAGAAGTTAGGGATACGTCCCCCGATGCGGCAGACACCTTCTACCCAAATGTCCTAGTCCAAACTGACTAGTTACTTCGGGCCATGAATGGGTTGGGGGTGTCGCCCTCCCGTACATTGGGTCCATGTCGAGCCCCCGGTCCACCCCTCCAGGTGAGCGTCTCACGGCCGGCCGCGTGGCCTCCCACCTCGGTGTCATGCTGGCGGTCGCCGCCGTGCTGGGCGTCGTGGTGGCCGGCCTGGCCATCCCGTTCGCCGGCGTCGTGGGCCTCGGCGCCCGCGACGTCGCCCGGACCATGGACAACCTGCCCGAGTCCCTCAAGACCGAGGCCCTCCCCCAGAAGACCAAGATCGTCGACAGCAAGGGCAACATCATCGCCACGCTGTACGACGAGAACCGGGTCAGCGTGCCGCTGAGCCAGATCTCCCGCACGATGGTCAAGTCCATCGTCGCGATCGAGGACTACCGCTTCTACCAGCACGGAGCCCTGGACCTGAAGGGCACACTGCGCGCCCTGGTCACCAACCAGGCCAACAACGGCGTCGTCCAGGGTGGCTCCTCGATCACCCAGCAGATGGTCAAGCTGACCCTGCTGAACCAGGCGCACACCAAGGCCGAGCAGAAGGCCGCCACGGCCGACACCTACGCCCGCAAGCTGCGCGAGCTGCGCTACGCCATCGCCTTCGAGCAGAACTACTCCAAGGACTGGATCCTCGAGCGCTACCTCAACATCGCCTACTTCGGCGACGGCGCCTACGGCATCCAGTCGGCGGCGCGGCACTACTTCGACGTCAACGCCAAGGACCTCGACCTGCGCCAGTCGGCGCTGCTCGCCGGCCTGGTGAAGAACCCCACCGGCTACGACCCGACCAACTACCCCGACCGGGCGATCGAGCGGCGCAACGTCGTGCTGGACCGGATGGCCGAGCTGAACGTCATCACCCAGGCCAAGGCCGAGAAGATCAAGAAGCAGTCGCTGGGGCTGCACACGACACCGTCGCGCAACGGCTGCGTGTACTCCCGGGCGCCGTTCTTCTGCGGCTACACCCTGTCCTACCTGATGCGCGACAAGGCGCTGGGCAAGACCGAGGAGGCGCGCAAGAAGCTGCTCTACTCCGGTGGCCTGACCATCCGCACCACGGTCGACCTCCGCGACCAGGCGGCGGCCGACAAGTCCGTGCAGGCCCACGTGGGCCCGACCGACCAGGCGATCGGCGCGCTGGCCATGGTCGAGCCCCGCACCGGCGACGTGAAGGCGATCGCGCAGTCGCGGCCGATGGGCAACGACAAGGCGCACGGTGAGACCTACCTCAACTACGTCGTCCCGCAGAAGTACGGCCACTCGGCCGGCTTCCAGGCCGGCTCGACGTTCAAGGCGTTCGTGCTCTCGGCGGCGATCGTGCAGCACATCCCGCTGAGCACCGAGATCCACTCGCCGCCGACGATCACCCTGCCGATGAACTCCTTCGCGGACTGCGGTGGCCACAACTACCCCAGCACCGGCGTGTGGACGGTCCACAACTCCACCGACAGCGGCACGTTCAACGCCTACCAGGGCACCCGGCTCTCGGTGAACACGTTCTTCGCCCAGCTCGAGCAGAAGACCGGCCTGTGCATGCCCTACCGCCTGGCCAAGCAGATGGGCATCGAGCTGACCGACCCGGCCCACGAGCGGGTCCCATCGTTCACGCTGGGCGTGCCCAGCACCAGCCCGCTGGAGATGGCCGAGGCCTACGCCACCTTCGCCGGCCGCGGCCTGCACTGCGACTCGCGCCCGGTCACCGAGATCGACGACTCCGCCGGCAACACCCTCAAGCGCTACCCCTCGAAGTGCCAGCAGGTCATCCCGGCCTCGGCGGCCGACGCGGTCAACGACGTCCTGCGCGGCGTCCAGGAGCCCGGCGGCTTCGGGTACGACGCCGGCATCTCGCTGAACCAGCCCTCGGCCGGCAAGACCGGCACCATCAACGACAACATGGCGGTGTGGTTCAACGGCTACACGCCGACCCTGTCCACCGCCTCGATGATCGCGGGCGCGAACAGCGTCGGCCACTGGATCTCGCTCAACGGCCAGACCCTCAAGGGCGGGTACGTCGCCACGGCGCACGGCTCGACGACCGCGGGCCCGATGTGGGGTGACGCGATGAAGGTGATCCAGCAGTGGCTGCCGGACACCGACTTCGTCAAGCCGTCGGCCAAGGACGTCGCCGGCGTGCAGACCGCCGTACCGAGCACCGCGGGGATGAGCCTGACCCAGGCCCAGCAGGTGCTCCAGGACGCCGGCTTCCAGACCCTGCTGGGCGGCTACCGCGACTCGACGCAGCCGCTGGACACGGTCGCCTACACCTCACCGGCCGCCGGCAGCCTCTACGGCAGCGGCAGCACCGTCACGATCTACCAGTCGACCGGGCACGTGGCACCCCCGCCCGGCGGCGGTGGCAACGGCGGTGGCGGCAACGGCGGTGGCGGCAACGGCGGTGGCGGCAACAACGGGCACGGCAACGGCGGGGGCCACGGGGGCCACTGACGCAGGCCGACCGGGTCGGCCGAACCCGGTCAGCCCTCGGCCAACCCGGCTGCCGGGACGGCCGTGACGGTCGCTGCGCGCGGCTCAGGCACCGAGCTGGCGGCGCACCTCGGCGGCGACCGCGCCGCCGTCGGCGCGCCCGCGCACCTGGGGCTGGACCAGGCCCATCACCCTGCCCATCGCCTTCATGCCCTCGCCCGCGGCACCCGCCTGCTCGACGGCCGCGGCCACGAGGGCGGCGACCTCCTCGTCGGTGAGCTGCTCGGGCAGGTAGTCGGCGATCACCGCGGCCTCCGCGATCTCCTTGGCGGCCATCTCGGCGCGGCCGCCGTCCTGGAACGCCGCGGCCGCCTCGCGCCGCTTCTTGGCCTCCGAGGACAGCACCCCGACGATCTCGTCATCGCTGAGCTCGCGCTGCGTCTTGCCGGCCACCTCGGCGTTGGTGATCGCGGTCAGCACCATGCGCAGCGTGGAGGAGCGCACCTCGTCGCGCGCCTTCATGGAGCTGGTGAGGTCGGTGCGGAGGCGGTCCTTGAGGGAGCTCATGGCGGCCATTGTGGCAGCCTTGCCGCATGTCTCCCTCCCCCCAGGTCCGGCGCCCGCTCCGCACCGCCGCCGGCGTCCTGGCGGCGACGGGCACCGCACTCACGGCGTACGCCGCGTGGGAGGCCCGGCAGTACACCCTGCGCCGGGTGATCGTGCCCGTGCTGCCGCCCGGTCGCCGTCCTCTGCGGGTGCTGCACCTCAGCGACGTGCACATGACCCCGGGCCAGCGCCGCAAGCAGGAGTGGCTGCGCAGCCTGTCCGGCCTACGTCCCGACCTGGTCGTCGACACCGGCGACAACCTGGCGCACCGCGACTCGGTCCCGGTGGTCCGCGACAGCCTCGGGCCCCTGCTCGAGGCACCCGGCGTGTTCGTCTTCGGATCCAACGACTACTACTCGCCGACCCTGCGCAACCCGCTGCGCTACCTGCTGCCCGACGACGGCACCCGCAACACCGACGTGCCCCAACTGCCCTGGCGCGACCTCGGCCGGGTCTTCACCGGGGCCGGCTGGGTCGACCTGACCAACACCCGCCGGACGCTGGAGGTGGACGGGCTGCGGATCGCCTTCGCCGGCGTGGACGACCCACACCTGGGCTACGACCGGCTCGAGGAGGTCGCCGGCCCGGCGGACCCCGAGGCCGACCTGCGGCTCGCGGTGGCGCACGCGCCGTACCTGAGGGTCCTCGACCGGTTCGCCGGGGACGGGTACGACGCGATCATCGCGGGCCACACCCACGGCGGCCAGGTCTGCCTGCCCGGCCGCGGGGCGCTCACCACCAACTGCGACCTGGAGCCGGCGCGGGTCAAGGGCCTGCACCGGCACCCGGCGGCCTCCGCGCCCGGCGACCCGGGCTCCTCCTGGCTGCACGTCTCCGCGGGCCTCGGGACCAGTCCGTACACGCGGATCCGGGTGGCCTGCCGGCCCGAGGCGACGCTGCTGACGCTGGTGCCGCGGGCCTGATCCGGGCCCCGGCCGGGACGGTGTCCGGGCCCCGGCCGGGACGGTGTCCGGGCCCCGGCCGGGGCGGTGGGTCCGGCCCGCGGGGCCGATTACGAGCCCCCCGGGGTGCTCGGGTATGCTCGCCGTGCTTGCGGGGCCGAAGCGTCTGGTCGGACCCGCAATCGGGCTGTGGCGCAGCTTGGTAGCGCGCCTCGTTCGGGACGAGGAGGCCGCAGGTTCAAATCCTGTCAGCCCGACCAGCAGAACGCAGGGCCCCGATCCCCCAGGGATCGGGGCCCTGCGTATCCGGGCACGGAAGGGCCCCCCGGCACCGCGCTCACCCGGCCCGCTCGGGGCTGGGGACGGACGCCGACGAACGCGCTGCGGGTTCTGGCACACTGCCGGGCATGGCCGAAGAGGATCGAGGGAGCGAGGGCCCCTCGCTGGAGCTGCCGAAGTGGAGCCTCCCCCGCCGCCGGGCGCGCCGGAAGGACGACCGCTCCCCCGAGCCCGGGACGCCCGCCGCGGCGTCGGTGCGGCCGCCCGAGCCACGCTCACCCGCCGAGGCGACACCGGCCCCGGGACTCGCCGCGACGTCCGCGCCGACCCGGGTCGCCCCCACGCCCGTCGAGTCCGCACCCCTGGCCGAGAAGCCGGCGGCCGCCCCGCGGCGGGCGATGCGCCCCCGGCGCCGGTTGGGCGGCATGCCGGCCGCGGTCCTCACCGGGGTGGTGGTGGGGCTGGTGACCGTCGGCCTCACCTGGGCCGCGCAGCGCGGCTGCGAGGCCGTGCGCGGCACCTCCTCGTGCGGGGGCGGGCCCGGCTTCCTGCTGCTGCTCGCGATCACCGTCGCGATGGTCTTCCTCGGGGCCGCGCTGCTCCGGCTGTCCTCGGTCCCCGACCCCGGGAGCACCAGCTTCCTGGCCGTCGGGCTGCTGGCCGTGGTCACCCTGCTGTTCTTCATCGGCGTGATCTTCACCTGGTGGATGACGATCATCGTCCCGGTGTGCGCGGCGGGGACCTACGCCCTGGCGCACTGGGTGACCTCGACGTTCGCCGAGCCCGACCGCTGAGCCCGACCGCTGAGCCCGGCCGCTGAGCCGGGGCGCCCTCCCGCGGGGCGACGGGTCTCAGCGGGCGGCGAGCAGCTCGGCGATCTGGACGGTGTTCAGCGCCGCGCCCTTGCGCAGGTTGTCGTTCGAGATGAACAGCGCCAGGCCACGGTCGTCGTCGACGCCCGGGTCCCTGCGGATCCGGCCGACGTACGACGGGTCCTTGCCGGCCGCCTGCAGCGGCGTGGGGATGTCGACGAGCTCCACCCCGGGAGCGCCGGCCAGCAGCTCGCGGGCCCGTTGCGGGGTCATCGGCCGCTCGAACTCGGCGTTGATCGCGAGCGAGTGGCCGGTGAACACCGGGACCCGCACGCAGATGCCCGAGACCCGCAGGTCGGGGATGCCGAGGATCTTGCGCGACTCGTTGCGCAGCTTCTGCTCCTCGTCGGTCTCCTCCAGCCCGTCCTCGACGATCGAGCCGGCCAGCGGCAGCACGTTGTAGGCGATGGCGCGGGCGTACTTGACCGGGTCGGGGAACGAGACCGCCTCCCCGTCGTAGGCCAGCTCCCGGGCCTTGTCCCCCGCGGCGGCGACCTGGCCGGCGAGCTCGTCGACGCCGGCGACCCCGCTGCCGGAGACCGCCTGGTAGGTCGAGGCGATCAGCCGGACCAGGCCGGCCTCGTCGTGCAGCGGCTTGAGCACGGGCATCGCCGCCATGGTGGTGCAGTTCGGGTTCGCGATGATGCCCTTGCGGGCCTCGGCGACCGCCTGCGGGTTGACCTCGGAGACCACCAGCGGCACGTCGGGGTCCATCCGGAAGGCCGAGGAGTTGTCCACGACCGTCACCCCGGCGGCGGCGAACCTCGGCGCCAGCGCACGCGAGGTGGTCGCCCCGGCCGAGAACAGCGCGATGTCGAGGCCGCTGGGGTCGGCGGTGGCGGCGTCCTCGACCACGACGCTCCGCACCCCGTCGGGGCTCGCGAACGGCAGCACCGTCCCCGCCGAGCGGGCCGAGGCGAAGAACCGGATCTCGGCGACGGGGAACCCGCGCTCCTCCAGGATCTGGCGCATGGCCACGCCGACCTGCCCGGTGGCGCCGACGACCCCGATGCGCACGCCGGTCATCGGCCGGTCCCGCCGTAGACGACGGCCTCGACCTCGTCGGCGTCGAGGTCGAAGCTGGAGTGCGTGGCCCGCACCGCCTCGTCGACCTGCGCCTCGTCGACGATCACCGAGATACGGATCTCCGAGGTCGAGATCATCTCGATGTTGACCCCGGCCGAGGCCAGCGCGGCGAAGAACTTCGCGGTGATCCCCGGGTGGGAGCGCATCCCGGCGCCGATCAGCGAGACCTTGCCGATCTGGTCGTCGTAGAGCAGCTTGTCGTAGCCGACCTCCTGCTGGATGCGCGCCAGCGCACCCATCGCGGCCTGGCCGTCGGCCCGCGGCAGCGTGAAGGAGATGTCGGTCAGCCCGGTGGCCGCGGCGGAGACGTTCTGCACCACCATGTCGATGTTGACCTCGGCGGCCGAGAGCGCGTCGAAGATCCGGGCCGCCTCACCGACCTTGTCGGGGACACCGACGACGGTGATCTTGGCCTCGCTGGTGTCGTGGGCGACACCGGCGATGATCGCCTGCTCCATGGGCTCTTCTCCCTCCGGGGGCTCGGGGATGATCCAGGTCCCCTGCTTCTGGCTGAACGAGGACCGGACGTGGATCGGCATGCCGTAGCGGCGGGCGTACTCCACACAGCGCAGGTGCAGGATCTTGGCGCCCGAGGCGGCCATCTCCAGCATCTCCTCGGTGGAGACCCGGTCGAGCTTGCGGGCCGCGGGCACGATCCGCGGGTCCGCGGTGAACACCCCGTCGACGTCGCTGTAGATCTCGCAGACGTCGGCGCCCAGCGCGGCCGCCAGCGCGACCGCGGTGGTGTCCGAGGCGCCGCGACCCAGCGTGGTGATGTCCTTGGTGTCCTGGGAGACGCCCTGGAAGCCCGCGACGATCGCGATGGCGCCGTCCCTGATGGCGTTCTCGATGCGGCTCGGGGTGATGTCGATGATCTTGGCCTTGCCGTGCGCGGAGTCCGTGATCACGCCGGCCTGGGAGCCGGTGAAGGACTGCGCCTTGTGGCCGAGCTGCGCGATGGCCATCGCGACCAGGGCCATCGAGATGCGCTCGCCGGCGGTCAGCAGCATGTCCAGCTCCCGCGGCGGCGGCAGCGGCGAGACCTGCTCGGCGAGGTCTCGCAGGTCGTCGGTCGTGTCGCCCATCGCCGAGACGACGACCACCACGTCGTGTCCGGCCTTGCGGGTGGCGACGATCCGCTGGGCGACTCGCTTGATCCCGGTCGCGTCCGCGACCGAGGAGCCGCCGTACTTCTGCACGACAATGCCCACTGGTCAGTCCTCGAGGGTCGTTCGGCGGTCCCGGCCGCCCGCCCGGCCTGGCTGCCGGACCACGCCGCGCTGCGCCGCGACCGGTGGCAGAGTCTACCGGGACGTCCGCGTGCCGGGACGCACGTCTCAGGGGCGGTCGGTCGACTCGCCCCCGAGCATCTGGTCCGCGGCCGCGACCTGCTCGTCCTCGCCCTCGAACTCGGCGTCCAGCCGGTCGTGGGCGACCACCGACAGCAGCGCGTTCAGCACCGCCCCCGCCAGGTTGCCCCAGGACGAGACGTAGGAGAACTGCCACCACCACAGCGCCTCGCGCACGTTGCCGCGGCGGTAGTGGCGCAGGCCGTTCTCCAGGTCCCCCGCGACGCTGGTCAGGTCGTCGGAGAGCGTGCTCTCGACGACCTCCGGCACGTAGGGGTCGAAGACGAAGCTGTAGGCGTCCACCCCGTCCAGGATCGCGGCCAGCCGGAGCCGGAGCCGGTCGAGGTCGGCCTCGGGGCCGACGTCGGGCTGGTACTCCGCGGGCGGCACGAAGTCCTGCTGGGCGCCGAGCCGCGCGCCGGCGAGCAGCACCTGGCTGATCTCGAGCAGCAGCAGCGAGACCGCGCTGCCGCCCTCCGCCTCGCGGGCCACCGCGCGCAGCGCGAGCAGGAAGCTCTCGACCTGGTCGGCGATCTGCTGGGCGAAGTCCTCGGTCTGGCCGTCGAGGCCCGAGGCGCGCACCACACCCGGCTCCGCTGAAACAGCTGGCTCCGTCATTCCGCGCTCCGCCTTCCCGCGAACGCCCTGCCCAGGGTGACCTCGTCGGCGTACTCGAGGTCACCGCCTACCGGCAGTCCACTCGCCAGACGCGTGACGCGCAACCCCAACGGCTTGAGCATCCGGGTGAGGTACGTCGCGGTCGCCTCGCCCTCGAGGTTCGGGTCGGTCGCGAGGATGACCTCGGTGAGGGTGCCGTCGGCCAGCCGGGTCATCAGCTCCCGGATGCGCAGCTGGTCGGGGCCGATGCCGTCGATCGGGGAGATCGCGCCGCCGAGGACGTGGTAGCGGCCGCGGTACTCGCGGGTGCGCTCGATCGCGACGACGTCCTTGTACTCCTCCACGACGCACAGCACCGAGGGGTCGCGCCGCGGGTCACGGCAGATGCGGCACTGCTCCTCCTCGGAGACGTTGAAGCAGATGCTGCAGAACTTGACCCGGGCCTTGACCTCGATCAGCACGTCGGCGAGCCGGCGCACGTCGGTGGGGTCGGCCTGGAGCAGGTGGAACGCGATGCGCTGCGCGCTCTTCGGGCCCACCCCGGGGAGCCGGCCGAGCTCGTCGATGAGGTCCTGGACGACGCCTTCGTACACGGAGCTGTTGCCTCGCCCTAGAAGCCGAGCTGGCCGCCGCCGGGCGCCCCGGGCAGGCCGCCGCCGGCCAGCGGCCCGAGGGTCTCGCTGGCGAGCGCGTCGGCCTGGGCCTTGGCGTCGCGGTAGGCGGCCACGATCATGTCGCCGAGGTCGGCGAGGTCGTCAGGGTCGGCGGCGTCGAAGCCGCCGGCGCTGATCCGGACGCCGACCAGCTCGCCTACGCCGTTGACCTCCACGGTCACGGCGCCGCCGGAGACGGTGCCCTCCACGGTGGTCTCGGACAGGCGGGCCTGGGCGCTCTGCAGCTGCTCCTGCATCTGCTGGGCCTGCTGGAGCAGCGCGTTCATGTCGAAGCCACCGCCGCCCAGGGCGTCGAAGGGGTTCTGGCTCATGGTGGGGATCACCTCTCGGTCGGGCCGTGGGACGGCGCGGGGGTCACTGGTGGCGGGTCTCGTCGATGACCTGCGCGCCGAGCTCGCGACGCAGCAGCTCGGCGGAGTCGAGGCCCTGGTGCTCGGCGTCGAGGTCGTCGGGGCGCGCCTCGGCGTCGGCGGCGGCCAGGTCCTCCGCCCGGGGGTCGGCGGTGGCGCCGCCGCCGAGACGGGTCTGCTGGATCGCCCCGCGGGCGGCGGCGATGGCGCCGGGGTCGGTGCGGCGCGGGGACGCGCCGCCGGGCTCGGCAGCGCCGGCCGGGGCCGGCTCGGCCGCCGGCTCCGCCGGCGGGCCGGCTGCCGGCGCGTCGCTCGCCCAGCTGGGCGGGCCGGCCGGCTCGGAGCGAGCGCTCGCAGGCGCCTCGGGCGCCCCTGCCTCGGGCGCCCACGCCTCGGGTGCCTGCGCGGGCGGGGCGGCCGGCGATGGGTCGGGGGGTGCGGCGGGGGGCGACTCCGGCGGGACGGCCGGGCGCGTGACCACGTCGCCGACGTGGGCGCCCGGGTCGACGATCGTCTCGATCCGCCAGTCGGCGCCGACCACGTCGATGGCCGCCTGCCGGACGATCTCGGCGCTGCCGCCGTTGTCGAAGGAGTCCCGGGCCCCGGTGTTGCTGAAGCCCAGCGTGAGGGTGCGGTTGTCGACGGCGACGACCTGGGCGTTCTGGGTCAGGTGGATCCAGGTGACCCGGCGCCGCAGCTTGGTGGCCTCCACGATGTCGGGCCACAGCCGGCGCACCTCGACCAGGCTCAGGCCGCCGCCGGCGGCCGGAGCCCCGGAAGCGGGCGGCTCGGAGGTCGCAGGGGCCGGCGCCGCCGGGACGGCGGCGGGCTCGGCGGCCGTCGGGGCCGGCGCCGCCGGGACGGCGGTCTGCTCGGGGGGCGCCGGGGCCGGCGCGGCGGTCGTCGGGGCCGGCGCTACCTCGGGGGTCGGCGCGGTGTGGGGGGCCGGCGCCGCGGGCTCGGACACCGACTGCTGCGGCGCCGGGGCTGCCGGAGCTGCCGGAGCTGCCGGGGGCGCCGGAGCGGGAGGAGCGGGCGTCGGGCGGGCCGGCACGGCGGCCTGCGGCGTCGGCGCGACCACGTCGCTGCGCACCGTCACCGAGGCCGGCCGGTCCTGGGCCGGCGGCAGGGGCGGCGCCGACGGCGCAGCCTGCGCGGAGGGGGTGCCGCTGATCGAGACCCGCCTCTCCAGCCGCTCGAGGCGCGCCATCAGGCCGTCGGTGCCGTGGTCGGCGCCCGGCAGCAGCACCCGCGCGCAGATCAGCTCGAGCAGCAGCCGCGGCGCGGTCGCCCCGCGCATCTCGGTGAGCCCGGTCGCGATCAGGTCCGCGGCCCGGCTGAGCTCGGCCGACCCGAAGCGGGCCGCCTGGGCGACCAGCCGCTCACCCTGGTCCTCGGAGACGTCGATCAACCCGGTGGCGGGCGCGTCGGGCACCGCGGCGACGATCACCAGGTCGCGCAGCCGGCGCAGCAGGTCCTCGGTGAACCGGCGCGGGTCCTGGCCGGTCTCCACGACCTTGTCGACGACCCGGAACACCGCGGCGCCGTCGCCGGCGGCGAACGCGTCCACGACCTCGTCGAGCAGCGTGTCGGGGGTGTAGCCGAGCAGCCCGGTGGCCAGCGCGTGGGTCACGCCGTCCGGCCCGGCACCGCCGAGGAGCTGGTCGAGCACCGAGAGCGTGTCGCGTGCGGACCCGGCGCCGGCGCGCACCACCAGCGGCAGCGCGGCGGGCTCGATCGCCACCCCCTCCTTCTGGCACAGCTCGCCGAGGTAGGACGTGAGCAGTCGCGGCGGGATCAGCCGGAAGGGGTAGTGGTGGGTGCGCGAGCGGATCGTCGGCAGCACCTTGTCGGGCTCGGTCGTCGCGAAGATGAACCGCAGGTGCGGCGGCGGCTCCTCCACCAGCTTCAGCAGGGCGTTGAAGCCCTGCGTGGTGACCATGTGGGCCTCGTCGATGATGTAGACCTTGTAGCGGCTCCGCACCGGCGCGAAGAACGCCTTCTCCCGCAGGTCCCGCGCATCGTCGACGCCGCCGTGCGACGCCGCGTCGATCTCGATGACGTCGATCGAGCCGGGCCCGCCGCGAGCGAGGTCGCGGCAGCTGTCGCACTCCCCGCAGGGGTCGGCGACCGGCGCCTGGTCGCAGTTCAGCGCCCGGGCCAGGATGCGCGCCGACGTGGTCTTGCCACAGCCGCGCGGGCCGGAGAAGAGGTAGGCGTGGTTCACCCGGTTGTTGGCCAGCGCCGCGCGCAACGGCTCGGTGACGTGGTCCTGCCCGATGACCTCCCGGAAGGTCTCGGGCCGGTACCGGCGGTACAACGCGAGGGGTGACTCCACGCAAGAACCCTAACCACCGCCACCGACGGCCGGTAGGCGGGCGGCGGAGCCGCTGTGCACGGCCGGCGGAGGGCTCTCGGGACGAGTCCCGGCGGCAGGCGTCGGGGCATGAAAAGGCCCCCCGCGCACCCGACAGAGCTCGCCTACCCTTGCTGCCTTCCGGCCCTGGGGGAGTTCGGCAAGATGCCGCCACACGGGGGGTTGGCCAGAAGTGTAGGGGAGGCCCCTCGACCCGACCAAGACGGCCGACCACCGGCCCCTCCGACGGGGGATTTCGTCCCCGGCGAGGACGACCGGTACTCTCCTCCGCGGAGGATTCGCCTAGTGGCCTATGGCGCTCGCTTGGAAAGCGGGTTGGGTTAATAGCCCTCAGGGGTTCGAATCCCCTATCCTCCGCCACTGACAGGCCCACGGCCTGCGAGAACGCCGACCATCGCCCGCCCCGGGCGGGTCGGCGTTCGTGGTCTCCCGGGCCGGCCAGCAGCGGTGGGGGCGCTGCGGGACCTTGGCCCCTGACCGTGCGGCCGAGTCGCGACGGAGGCTGGCGGTGTCCCGCAGACGGGGCGCCACAGCCG
This sequence comes from Nocardioides panaciterrulae, assembly GCF_013409645.1. NCBI lineage: Bacteria > Bacillati > Actinomycetota > Actinomycetes > Propionibacteriales > Nocardioidaceae > Nocardioides > Nocardioides panaciterrulae. Next base: position 3,937,259 of record NZ_JACCBG010000001.1, read on the forward strand.
GGTTCACCGGCGTGGCTCGAGCCGGAGCACGGGGAGGCGTCCATGCGCCTGAGCACCGCAGGTCCCAGGGCGGCGGCACGGGCAGGGGCCGTCGTGACGGCGCTCGCCTCCGTGGCCGTGCTCGCGGGGACCGCCCAGGCCGACTCGGCGTCGTTCACGGACCGCCACGGCGACATCCGCAGCGGCAACGACATCCTGCGGGTTCGCGTCGTCAACGGAGCCGACGGCGGCGCGCGGCTGAACCTGGTGGCCCGGCTCCGCGACCTCGGCTCGACGGACCGGGTGGACTTCTGGATCGACACGGACCCGCACGACCGCGGGCCCGAGTACCGAGCCAGCGGCGTCTCGGAGTCCGACTTCATGGAGCTCCGGGCCGTAGACGGGTGGGGGACGCAGGGCACCGCAGTGGCCTGCCGCGGTTTCGACATCGGCATGAACGGCGGCGACCCCAGCGAGCGGGCCCGCTTCACCATTCCCCGGCGGTGCCTGGGCGGTCCGGGCCCGGTGCGGGTCTCGGTGCACAGCCGCCGGGTGACCGACAACGGCGCCCAGAACGACTGGGCGCCCGCCCGGCACGCGTGGTATCCGTGGGTGGCCCGCTGAGCGGGCCCGGCAGCACCGGCGCGGGGGGCCGCCTGCCCTAGGGTGGCGGGGTGCTCGAGGCGCTCGTGGTCCTGGCGGTCTTCGTCGGTGCGCTCACCCGGGCCACCTTCGGCTTCGGCGAGGCGGTGGTGAGCATGCCGCTGCTGGCCCTGCTGCCGGTCAGCCTGCACACGTCCGCATCGCTCATCGGGCTGGCCGGCCTGACGGTGGCGCTGCTCAGCGTGGCCAGCCGCTCCGGGGAGGTCGACCGGCACGCCTTCCTCCGGCTCTGCGTCGGCACCGTGCTCGGGATCCCCTGGGGCATCGCGCTGCTGCTGCTCGTGCCGCAGCCCGTGACCAGCACGGTCCTCGGCTGCTCGCTGGTGCTCTACGCCGCCTGGTCGCTGCGCCCCGCGACCCTCGCCGCGGTGCCCTCGCGGGCCCTCGCACCCGGGTGGGCCTACCCCACCGGCCTGCTCGCGGGGGCGCTCGGCAGCGCGTACAACTTCAACGGCGTGCCGGTCGTGGTCTTCGGCACCCTGCGCCGCTGGCCGCCGGCCCGGTTCCGGGGCACGCTGCAGGCGCACTTCCTCTTCTCCGGGGTCCTCGTCGTCGGCGGTCAGGCGCTGGGCGGCGCCTGGACGCCCGACCTGCCGCTGCTGTTCGCGCTGTCGCTGCCGGGCCTGGCCCTGGCGACCTGGCTCGGCCACCGGCTGCACGCGCGGATCCCGGCGCACCGGTTCGAGCGCTACGTCTTCCTGCTCGTGCTGGTCCTGGGCCTGGTCCTGACGCTGCGCGGCGCCACGTCGCTGGTCGCGGCCTGACCGGCCGCTCTGGCAGGATCCGGCCATGGCGTCCTCCACCGGCGGTGCCGCGCTCGGCCGGATCGAGAGCCTGCGCCGCTACCCCGTGAAGTCCCTGGCCGGCGAGCTGCTCGGCGACGTCGACGTCGACGAGCGCGGCGTCGCCGGCGACCGGATGTGGGCGGTGCGCGACGCCGACGGGAAGCTCGGCAGCGGCAAGTCCAGCCGACGGTTCCGCCGGATGGAGGGGCTGCTGCGGCTGCGGGCGACCTACGACGGGGATGTGCCGGTGGTGCGCTTCCCCGACGGCCGCGTGGTCCGGGGCGACGAGGAGACGGTCCATGACGCGCTCTCGTCGTACGTCGGCCGGCCGGTGACCCTGGCCCGCGAGGCCGAGGTGCCGCACCACGACGACGGGCCGCTGCACCTGGTCACGACCGCGAGCCTGCGCTGGGCCGAGCAGGTGCTGGGTGGCCCGGTCGACCCGCGCCGCCTGCGGCCCAACCTGGTCCTCGGGACCGGCGGCGACCAGCCGCGGGAGCAGCAGTGGCTGGGCCGGCGGGTCGCCGTCGGCGAGGAGCTGGTGCTCGAGGTGGTCCAGCCGATGCCCCGCTGCGTGATGGTGGACCTGGACCAGGACGGCCTGGCGGTCGCCGGCGGGCTGCTGAAGGCGCTCACCGAGCACAGCGACGGCTGCCTGGGCGTGCTCGCGAGCGTCGTGCGGCCGGGCCGGGTCCGCACCGGGGACGAGGCGCGCCTGCTCGGGTGAGCGGTCGCCCGGGCTACCGGTCCGACGGGTCCCGGCGTCCGGCCAGCACCGGCCGGGCCAGCAGGGCCAGCAGCAGCGCCCCGCCGCCGAGCAGCCCCCACCACACGGCGTGGTCGCGGGTGGCGGCCAGCACGTCGGCCTGCGGCTCGGGCGCCGTCGCGCGGCCGGGGCCGTCGTCGTCGGGCCGGGTGCCGGTGAGCTGGCCGTCCCGGTCGGCGTGCAGCGGCCGGGTGAGCGCCTCCACCGGTTGCACGACCCCGGCGCCCTCGAGCGGCGTCGGGTGCTGGGGCGAGCCGGTCGCGGTGCCGACCAGCCGGGCCACGGCCTGGGCGGGCGAGTCGTGGGGGTAGCGCGAGCGGAGCAGCGCCAGCACCCCGCTCACCTCGGCCGCTGCCCACGAGGTCGCGACCTCCTGCAGCACGCAGGTGCTGCCGTTGACCGCGACGCTCACGGCGTCGTACGTCGGCGCGGCGACATCGGTCTGTGAGTTCTCCAGCACGTAGGCGTGCAGGTCGACCTGGTCGCCGGCCACCCCGCCGGCGGTGGCGTTGACCGCGACCACCTTCGGGTAGCCGGCGGGGTAGACCAGCCCGGCGGCGTCCTCACCGGGGTGGAAGGTGCCGAGCGTGTCGGCGTTCAGCTGGCCCGGCTGCGGCCGGTTGCCGGAGGAGGCGACGACCACGACCCCGGCGTCCCAGGCGTCGCGCACCGCCCGGGCCAGCTGCGTGCTGTCCTTGACCGCGAGCGAGACGTTGGCGACCTTGATGTGCTCGTCGTGGGCGTGGCGGGCGACCCACTCCAGGCCGGCGGCGAGGGTCAGCGTGTCGGGGTGGGCGCCCTCGGTGCTGCCGCTGTCGTCGGAGGTGTCGTAGACCCGCACGTCCACGATCCCGGCGCCAGGCGCGACGCCGGTCACGCCGCCCGGGTCGCGGGGCCGGCCGGCGATCAGCCCGGCCACGGCCGTCCCGTGGTAGGAGGACAGGCCCTTCCCCGAGTCCGCGGGGTGCCGTGCGACGACCGGGACCAGGTCGGTGTCGGCGACTCCCGAGTCGAGCACGGCGACCGCGACCCGGGCGCCCGGCGCCCGGCCGGCGTCGTCGAGGAGGTGCTGGGCCGCGGGCACGTCCATCAGCTGCAGCGGCCGGCTGGCCATCCCGGTCTGCACGACCGGGCGGGAGTCGGGGTCCACGCTGTTGCACAGCACCGACTGCTGCTCGGCCCGGGCCGGGCCCGCGGGCAGCAGCGTCGCGGGCAGCAGGGTCGCCGGCACCAGCGCGCCCGCGGCGAGCAGCGCGCCGACCGCCGGGCGGCTCAGTCGCACGCGGAGTTCCCCTCGTGCCCGGGCGGACAGAGCGCGGCGGCCACCGACAGCGGGGTGCCGGCCTTGAGCAGCTCGACCCAGGAGTCGGGGACGACGGCCGGGGCGTGGCCGGCGTACCCGAGCCGGGCGGCGGCCTCGGACCCCTCGAGCGGGTAGGCGTAGCCCTTGGCGTCGACGACGAACGGCGAGCCGTCGGTGCCGGTCCAGTCACCGGAGAGCACGTAGGCGCCCCGGCCGGACGCCACCGAGACGGTCCGGTCGGCCCGGCCGGCCGCGTCGGGCGAGGCGTCGCCGGTCGGGTCGGTGGCCAGGGTGACGCGAGGCGCCGCATCGGGCGAGGAGTGCAGCACCGCGCACTCGTCGCCGAGCTCCGGGTCCAGCGTCGCGGCCGGCCAGTGGGTCGCATCGCCGATCGGCTGCTCGTGCCGCAGCCGCGGGAGCTGCTCGAGCTCCCAGTCGACCGGGCCGCGGCCGGGCCGCGAACCGCCCGAGGCGTCCTGCAGGAGGCCACCGGGGGTCGTGCTGTGCCGGTAGACGGCGAGCGCGAAGTCGTCGAGCTCGCGCATCCGCGTGCCGGTCAGCAGCAGCGACTCGTCGCCCACCGTGACCACGTCCCCCACCCGGGCCTGGGGCGGCAGCCCGAGCGCGGGGTCCTCCCGGTGCGGGACCGGCTCGCCGAAGCCGTGGAGGCCGAAGGACTTCCAGTCCAGGTCGGCGCCGGCCGGGAACAGGGCCAGCCACTCCTCGGGGACCTCGGCGGCGGAGCCGAGCGGGCCCAGGCCGAGCTCGTCGAGCATGTTGTCGGGGTCGCCGGCGTCCTGGCCCGAGGGCACCGCGTAGCGGTAGGCGCCCGGCTCGCCGTCCTTCCCGGTGCCCTGCGCCACGACGTACGAGACACCCTTGCTCTGGACCACGAACCCGGCGTCGGGGACCGCCCGGACGTGGTCCTCCCCCGGCACCGCGACGCTGAGGCCACCACCGTCGCGGGTGCAGGCGGTCCAGCCCGAGTCGACGAGCAGCGACGAGGTGGGCAGCGTCGCGGGCGCCCCCAGGATGCCGATGTCGTCGCCGATCGTCTGGTCGTCGATGGTGGCCTGGGAGACGATCGTCGGCGTCGCCCCGTCCTGCAGGATCAGCCGCGCCGAGGTGATGTTGATGACCGGGCGCAGCACCGGGTGGTCGCTCTCCTTGAGGATGACGTAGGCCGCGCCGGTCTCCTTGGAGACCACCAGCCCCGGCTTCCTCCAGTCGTCGGGATCGCGCGGCGCGAACACGCCGGCGACCGCGGCCCCGGCGACCAGCAGCACGGCCAGCGCCAGGCCGCCGACCAGGGTGCGGCCCGGCCGGGCGGGCTCCACCTCGCGGCCCCCGGGGGCGCCGGAGACGAACGCGGTGACCAGTCGCCGCCGGTTGAAGTGGTAGGCCTCGACGAGGTCCCGTTTGGTCGCCACGCCGGGTCAGCCCCGGATCGCCGCGAAGACGCCGACGGCGACCACCAGCAGCGGTAGCAGCGCGACCAGTGCGACGGTCTCGGCGAGGTCGCCGTAGCGGCCCCGGCGCACCGAGGGCGTCGACGGGACCAGGGTCGCCGCCATCAGCACCGCCCCGGCGGCGGCCAGCAGGACCGCGGCGGTCGGCCGCCAGTCCGGATGCAGCCACAGCATCGAGACCGCCACCGACGCCAGCCCCAGGACCCCGGACCCCAGGCCGACGAGGACCTCCGGGCCGGTGCGGTACTGCCGGGTGCGCAGCATCACGACCAGGCAGCACAGCACGGCCAGCAGGGTGCCGGCCAGGCCGAGCGAGACCGCGAGCGGGGCGACCAGGACGAGCAGCAGCCCGACGGTCGCCGAGACCGCCACCAGGATCTCGTGCGCCACCCGGGCGTCCGCGCCCACCCGGGCGGGGTCGATCTCGGCGGGGTCGGAGGTGAGGTCGGCGGTGGCGTAGAACTGGTCCACCGTGGTGCCGGTGGCGCCCAGCGCCAGCCAGGGCAGCACGCTGCCGGCCAGCACCACCAGCACCAGCGCGGCGGTCAGCACCACAGCCGGGTCGAACGCGGCGGCCCGCATGACCAGACCGGTCGCGAGGAAGACCGCGCCGACCAACACCGGGGGGATCACGAGCGTGCGGCCCTCGGCGAGGCCGACCAGCGAGACCAGGCCCGCGAGCAGCGCCCCGGCGCCGGCGCAGGCCACCGGCAGCGCGAAGAACCGGCCGTCGGTGACCAGCATCAGGCCGGCCACCGCGGCGTACGCCGCACCCATCCACGCGAGCGCGACGGCCGCCTCCGCCTCGTGCTGGGCCCGGGAGAGCACGATCCCGCCGACCACGAGCGCGGCCGCCACGACGGCGGCGGCGACCCCGGCGAGCAGCGACCCGCGCTGGATCAGCAGCGCGACCGCCCCGAGCGCGAGCATCAGCGCCGCGGCGCCCAGGGCGGTACGCCGGCCGGCGGCCGGCTGCCAGGGCGCGAGGTCCCGCTCCACGACGTCGGTCATCGCCTCGACGACGTCGTCGTAGACCCGGGGCATGGGGTCGTCGACCCCGGCCGTGACCGTGAGCAGGCCGCCGTCCTCGACGCCCTGGATCACCAGGCCCGCGTCACCGGCCAGCCGGCGCCCCTCGGCGGTCACGAGGCGGTAGCCGCCGTACACCGTGGTCGGGTCCAGCAGGCCGACGCTGCGGGCCAGCTCGGGCACCAGCTCGGCCACCGGCACCGCACCCGGCAGCACCAGGTCGACGCGCCGGGTGCCCGAGGCGACGGTGACCCGGACCAGGCCGGACGTGCTGACGGGCGCCTGGCTCATCGTGTCTCCCCCAAGGTCCCCAAGACGTACCCCTGTTGTCGTGCGGCCCCGCCGCCCCGCGGCCTGCAGGGCGCGGCCGGGGCTCCGGCCGGACCGGGCAGCCGAGATGCTACCGCCCGCGCCGGCCGGCGGAGTCAGTCCAGGACCCCGGGGGCGGCACCCTCGTCCTCGACCCAGTCCTGCTCCTCGAGGAAGAAGTCCGGGTCCGACTTGCGGGGGTCCTTCCGGCTGCGGCCGCCGCCCGAGGCACCCGCGGCACCCCGGCCACCGGCACCCCGGGCACCCGCGGCGCCGCGGGTGCCGCTGCCGCGCGAGGAGGTGCTGCTGCCGCGCCGGGAGGTGCTGCTGCCCAGGCCGGTGCCCCGCCCGCCGGACGCCGAGGCACCGCGTGCCCCGGCCGTCGCCGCGCCGCGCCCGGAGGTGCCGACGGCCTCCTCCGGGACCGCCCCGCCGCGGCCGAGGGTCCCGGAGACCGCACTACGGGTGGTGGCGCCGATCGGGCGCGCCCCCGAGGAGGCGCTGGACCCGGCGACGCCGCTCGTGCCCCCCAGCGGCACGGCCGACGGCCCGCGCACGGCGCCGGAGATGCCCGTCAGGCCGCCCAGCGCGCCGCCGCCGATCACGCCGGCCAGGCCGCCCGCGGCCGAGCCGCCCAGGCCGCCGGCGGGAGCGCCCGCCGTGCTGCCGCCGATCGGCACGCCGGCCCCGGGGCCGGCCGGGCCGAGCCCGCCGATCGGGGTCCCACTCTGGGCGTCGCCCGTGGGGCCGGCCGGGACGTAGCCGTTGTCGGCGCCGGGACCGGACCCGTGCGGCTGGTGCGGCGGATACGTCGTGGGCGCGGTCGACGTGGTCGACGTCGTGGACGTGGACTGGCTGCCGCTCGTGCCGGTGCTGCTGGGCGCGGGCGCGGCGTGGGTGGTCGTCGTGGCGTACGGGTGGCCACCGCTGCCCGGGGTGTAGCCGCCGGTGCTGCTGCTGGGCGTGGGCGTGCTGCCGTTGCCACCGCCGTTTCGGCCGCCGTCGGCGGGCACCTGCGCGACGGGGTCCGGCTGACCGTGGACCTCCTGCATGGTCCGGGTGGAGCTCGCATAGACCACGTCCATCCGCTGGACCGCGGCGGCCGCCTTGGCCTCGCGATCGGCGTACTGGGCGTCGTAGGCGGCCTTGTCCGAGTCGTAGCGGTGCTGCTCGGCCACGTCGTCGGGGTGGTTGGAGCCGGGCGCGATGTCGGGCCGGCTGGGCTCCTGCAGCGGCGCATCGGCGAAGGACCTCATCAGGTCGTGGGCCGCCTGCAGCGCGACGTGCGCCGAGGAGAGGGCCGCGGCCGCCGCGCTCATCTGCACCGAGCGGTCCTGCACCCGGCCGGACACGGTCGTGAACGCCTCGGCCGCCCGGCGGCCGGTCTCGCCGATCTGGTCCTGGATGTTGGGCGCGGCCTGCTGCAGCGCGCTGGCCACCTCGCGCAGCAGGTTGGAGCACTGCGACCACTCCTCGTGGGCGTGGGCGACGAGGTGGGGCTGGGCGCCGGCGACGGCGGTCCGCAACCGCGCGACGTTGGGTCCCTCGGTCACGACGACGCACCTCCCTGGCCGCGGAGGACCTGGTTGCGCGCCTCGTGGTTGCGGGTGCTGGCGGTGTCCCGGCCGGCCAGCCCGGTCAGGATGTCGGAGGCCCGCTTGCGGTCGAGGTCGGCGGCGCTGCCCTCGTCGGCGTCCTGGATCAGGCTCTCGGCGCGGTCCAGCCCGACCCGGAACGCGTGCAGGTCGTCTAGCACGCCCTGCAGGGTGGCCCGGATGACCTCGTGGGCCTGGAGGTGGTTGGTGCCCAGCGCCGCCGCCGCACCGTTGCCGCCGAAGGCACCCGGCGGCACGTGCAGGTTCTTGAAGTTGTTGTGGTGGACGTTGCCCGCGTTCTGGTCGAGCGTCCGCTTGACGTGGTCGATGGCCGCCTGGTCGATCAGCAGCTCGACCTGATCCACCAGCTGGGCCACCCCCAGGAAGGGGTCGAATGAGGCCATGAGCGGGTACCTACCCCCGGGAAGTCAAGTGTGAAGTCAGGCGTGAAGTCAGGCGTGGAGGCGCGTGACGAGGAGCGACGACGGGGCCGGTCGGTGCCCGGCCCCGTCGGGGGGTGTCAGATGTCGAACGACGCCGCGCCGCGCTGGTCGGCGGCCTTGTACTCGGCGTTCGACTGCATGACGGTCTTGCTGGTCTCGTCCAGCAGGCCCTTCATCTCCTGGATCGCGTTGTCCCACTTGGCCTTGGCCGCCTGGTAGGCCTGCTGGGCGCTACCGCTCCAGTCGCTGCGCAGCGGGGCGAGCTCGTTCTCGAGCCGGTTGAGCCGGTCGTCGATGTCCTTGACCGTGCGGTACATGTCCTCGGCCGCGGTGTCGAGGCCGGCGTGGTTGACGCGAAGTCCGTCGAGGTTCATGTTCATCGTGATCTCCTGAGGTCCTGGTCGGGTCAGCCGCCGAGGCGACCGGCGGTCCGGCTGTAGTTGGCCGACTGGGCCTCATCGGTGTTCATGTTGTCCCGCTCGGTGGACTGCAGGGACGCCTCGAACTCGTTGAGGGCGTTGACGATCACGCCCTGCTTCTCGGTCCATGCCTGGTGGAGCGCGAAGAAGGCGGTGCCTCCGGCACCGGCCCACTTGCCTCGCAGGCCCGCGATCTGGCCGTCCAGACGCCGGCTCATGCCGTCGAAGTCGGTCTTGGCGTCCGCCACCATCCCGGCGGCACGGGAGAGGGTCTTCTCGCCCTGTCCCATCTCGGCTGCACTGTTCGACATGCCTGTTCCTTCCCCCGCGGCACATCGCCGCTCGAGATCCGTGTAGCTTGATCCGTCGATCCGGGCCCGGTCCCGCGCCTGGACAACGAGGCGTTTACCCCCGGCATCATGCCCTAAACGTCAAGATGGATCGACTCCCAGATACTGCGGAAAACCCCGCAGGCGACCAGCAGGGTCGCCACCGCGACGGCACCGCACAGCGCCTCGGTCACCTCGGCGCGCCGCGCCCACCAGGCCGAGCGCCAGCCCCGCCCGGTCGCCACGGCCACCAGCACGAGGCCGGCGGCGAGCAGCACGGCGAGCGCCAGCACGACGGTCGGCGTCCGCCCGGAGGCGGCCGGGGCCAGCGCGGCCACCAGCGCGGCCAGGCACGCCAGGCCCGCGAGCCGGAGCATCCGGCGAGCGGCGACGTGCCGGTAGCTGCGCGCCGCGAGCAGCAGCCCGCCGCCGCAGAGCAGCACCAGCAGCCGGGCCCCGATCCGGTCGATCGGCAGGGTCGCGGAGGCCAGCAGCAGCGGAGCGCTCAGCGCCGCGACCGCGAGCACCGCCACCGCGTAGGCGGTCATCAGCCGGGCGCCCCGCGCGGCCACGGCGGCGACGGCCGCCGGGGGCACCAGCGTGCGGACCCGCCGGGCGGGGGGACGCTCACGCGCGGACCAGGCGGTGACCGCCAGCCGGTCCAGGTCGAGCAGCAGCGGGTCGGGCACGTCGACGGCGTAGCCCGGGAGCAGCCGCGCGGCCAGCATCGCCGCCAGCAGCAGCACCGCCCAGGAGACCTGCGCCCCGAGGCCGAGCAGCGCGGCCCCCGTCGTCCACACGAACAGCACCGACCCGGTCGCGATCCACACCCGCAGCGGCTCCTCGTGATGGCGGCCGAGCGCCCGGCCCAGCGCCGCGACCACGGCCGCGGCCAGCGCGGAGACGCCCACGATCGTGGGCAGTCGCGCGGGGTGCGGGTCCCACGCGACCGCGAACGCCGCGGCCGCGCCGAAGGCCGGCGCCGCGACCACCCGGCGCCCGGCGAGCCGGCCGACCGGGGCGACCCCCAGGAGCGCCGCCAGCACGAGCAGGCCGACCGCGGCCCCGCGGGGGCCGGCCGGCGCCTGCGCGGCCGACCAGCCGGCCAGCAGCGCGGCCGCCGCGGCGAGGCAGCCCACCAGCCCGGCCGCCGGGACCGGTGCCGCGACGGTGGGCCGCGCCGCCGGGCCGGGCAGCGCCGCGCGCGGGTCCGGGGGGCCGACGACCGAGCCGGCCGAGCCGGGTACCCCGGGTGGGTCCGCGGGGTCCGCGGCGACCAGGAGGTCGCCGCTGCGCACGCCCGCCTCGGCGAGGGACCGGTCCGCGCGCAGGGGGGCGCCGAGCCGGGTGAACAGGCCCGGCCGGACCGGCAGTCCCGCCTGCCGGGCGTACTCGCCGGCGACGTCCGCCGTCGAGGCGCCGAGCGGGACGACCAGGTCGACCACGCCGGCCGGCCCGTGCACGCTCAGCGCGAGGCCCCCCGAACCTGCACCCACGCCGCCTCCCCGTCTCCGGCCCGTCTCCGGCCTGCCGCGCCGCGCCGGCGCTGCCGTCGCGCGCTCGGGCGCCCGTCGCCCGCCCGTGCAGGGTAGTCGCTCGGCGGCCGGTCGCCACGGGACGGCCGCGGCTCTAGGATCGAGCGGCCGCCGACGACAGGAGCACCGGTGACCACCACCTCTCGGGACCGTGCCGCACGCCGGCGCCCGGCACGCCTGGCGCGCCTGGCGGGGCCGGCCGCGCTGGCCACCCTGGCCGTGGCCGCCACGGTCGGGCTGGCCGGCTGCGCCGACGACGGCCGGGCCGATCCGGGCCCGTCCGCGTCCTCCGGCCCGACCGCGGGGTCCCCGACCGGCTCCGCCTCGGGCTCTCCCGACGCCTCCGCCGGCACCTCCGCCGGCACCTCCGCCGACAACTCCGCCGGCGCCTTCCCCGGCGTCGACCCCGCCGCCGGCCCGGCCATCGAGACCAGCTACTTCACCGCGCGGGCACCCAGGCACTTCAGGGTCAAGGTGATGGCCGAGGACTTCTCCATCTCGGTGAACGGGCCCGGCGCCGACATCGGGATCGGGATCGTGGCCCTCAACGGCCACCAGTACTCCCTCCGGGAGCTCGCCCGCTACCAGCGCAGCTCCGCCTACGGCCTGGAGCACGCGCCGCTCGGCAGGACCACGACGATGGGCGGCGAGCCGGCGTACCTCCTGCTCGCCAGCCGGCCCGGGCTCGTGGTCAGCGAGGCGGGACTCACCCACGACGGGCACATCGTGCACCTGACGGTGACCTCCTACGGGGAGAAGGCGGAGAACCTCCGGCTGCTGCGCTCGATCCTGGCCACCTGGCAGTGGAAGTAGCGCTCGGGCCGCGGCGCCGGCCCTGTGGAACGAGCCCGCGCCGGAGGGGCCGCGGGCCCCTATGATGCGGGCGTCCGGGTCGGTGACGGGGCCGGGGACGCCCGGGTGACACGCAGGATCGACAGGGGGACCTGGTGAGTACGACGCTTCGCGGGACCAGGCTCGACCCCCCGGAGATGCCGAGCGGCCAGCTCGTCCTCCAGCCGCCCCCGGAGATCGAGGCCAACGAGGGCGCCAGCGGGGTGCTGATGAACGCCATCCCGATGCTCGGCAGCCTCGGCTCCATCGTGCTGGTCGCCACGATGGGCAAGGACACCGGCGGCCGCAGCTACCTGGCCGCCGGCATGTTCCTCTTCGCGACCCTCGGCTTCATCGTGGTCCAGCTCGACCGGCAGCGGAAGCAGCGGGCCCAGCAGGTGACCGGCTCCCGCACCGAGTACCTCCGCTACCTCGCGAACGTCCGCGCCATGGCCCGGGACGCCGCCGACCAGCAGCGCCGGGCGCTGAGCTGGCACCATCCCGAGCCGGGCGCGCTGCCGGCGCTGGTCGAGGAGCGCTCGCGGGTGTGGGAGCACGGCGCGAGCGACCCCGGCTTCCTGCACGTGCGGTACGGCGTGTGCGCCCAGCCGCTCTCCCTGGACCTGGTGCCGCCGGAGTCCGCCCCGATCGACCAGGTCGACCCGGTGGCCGCCTCCGCGCTGCACCGGCTGCTGGTGGTGCACCGGCTCCAGCCGGACCTGCCGGCGTCGGTCGACCTGCGCGCCTTCGACCGGATCGAGGTCTGCGGCGCCGAGGGGCCGGCCCGGGCGCTGGCCCGGGCGATGATCTGCTCGGCGGCGACCTTCCACTCCCCCGAGCACCTCGCGATCGCGGTGCTGTGCACCGAGGAGACGCTGGCCCACTGGGACTGGGTCAAGTGGCTGCCGCACAGCCAGAGCACCCGCCAGTCCGACGCGGTCGGCCCGATGCGGCTGGTGTCGACCTCGCTGACCGACCTGGCCGCGCTGCTGCCCGCCGACCTCGCGGACCGGCCCCGGTTCGGCGCCGACGAGCGCCCCGCCACGCCGCACATCCTGCTGGTGACCGACGGGGCGGTGCTGCCGCCCGGCAACCACGTCGTCCCCCCGGACGGCCTGCACGGCGTCACCCTCCTGGACCTGCCGGTGCGCTGGGACGAGCTCGACGACCCCAGCCGGCTGCGGCTCGAGCTGGTCGGCGAGCCGACCCCCGACGGCCGGCACCCGGTCCGGGCCCTGCGGCTGCGCGAGGAGGAGATCGCCGCCCGCGTCGACCAGTGCGACCTGGCCACGGCGGAGGCGTGCGCCCGCCGGCTCACCCCGCTGCACACGGTGGCCGCCGGCCCCTCACCGGACACCTCCGGCGAGATCACCGGCCCGACGGACTTCCTGGAGCTGCTCGCGCTCGGCGACGTGCGCGGCTTCGACCCCACCGCGGCCTGGCGCCCGCGGCCGGCCCGCGACCGGCTGCGGGTCCCGATCGGGCTCGGTGAGGGCGGCGCGGTGGTCCACCTCGACATCAAGGAGTCCGCCCAGCAGGGCATGGGCCCGCACGGCCTGGTGATCGGCGCGACCGGGTCGGGCAAGTCGGAGTTCCTGCGCACGCTGGTGCTCGGGCTCGCGCTGACCCACTCCCCCGAGCAGCTGAACATGGTGCTGGTCGACTTCAAGGGCGGCGCGACCTTCGCGGGCATGTCCCGGATGCCGCACGTCTCGGCGGTGATCACCAACCTGGCCCAGGAGCTCACGCTCGTCGACCGCATGCAGGACGCGCTGTCCGGTGAGATGGTGCGCCGCCAGGAGCTGCTCCGCGAGGCCGGCAACTTCGCCTCCGTCCGCGACTACGAGAAGGCCCGGGCCGCCGGCGAGGACCTCGCCCCGCTGCCGTCGCTGTTCATCGTGGTCGACGAGTTCTCCGAGATGCTCTCGGCCAAGCCGGAGTTCATCGACCTGTTCGTCGCGATCGGGCGCCTGGGCCGGTCGCTGGGCCTGCACCTGCTGCTGGCCAGCCAGCGGCTGGAGGAGGGCCGGCTCCGGGGCCTCGAGTCCCATCTGTCCTACCGGATCGGGCTGCGCACGTTCAGCGCGGCCGAGTCGCGGTCTGTGCTGGGCGTCCCCGACGCCTACGAGCTGCCCGCGGTCCCCGGCCTGGGCTACCTCAAGCCGGACCCGTCGACGCTGCAGCGGTTCAAGGCGGGCTACGTCTCCGGGCCACCGACCAGCCGGGCCCGGGTACGCCGCGACGAGGGCGGCCACCTGCGGGGCATCCTGCCGTTCACGATCTCCGAGGTGCAGACCCTGGAGCTGCCCGAGACCGAGCCGGAGCCCGAGCCGGTGCGCGAGCCGGGCGAGCAGGAGTCGGTGCTCGACATCGCGGTCTCCCACATGGTCGGCCACGGCCCCGGCGCCCACCAGGTCTGGCTGGCGCCTCTCGACGTCCCCGACACGCTCGACGAGCTGATGGGCGACCTGACCGAGGACGCCCGGCTGGGCCTGGTCTCGCCGCAGTGGCGCCGGCTCGGCGGGCTCGTCGTACCGCTCGGCACCGTGGACCGGCCGCGCGAGCAGCGCCGCGACACGCTCACGGTCAACCTCGCCGGCGCCAGTGGGCACGTCGCGGTCGTCGGCGGCCCCCGCAGCGGCAAGAGCACGCTGCTGCGCACGGTGGTCGCGAGCATGTCGCTGACCACGACCCCGCTGGAGAGCCAGTTCTTCGTCCTCGACTTCGGTGGCGGCACGTTCGCGCCGCTGGCCGGACTGCCGCACGTCGCCGGCGTCGGCAGCCGCGCCGAGCCCGACGTGGTGCGCCGCATCGTCGCCGAGGTCACCGGCGTCGTGGACCGCCGCGAGGCCTACTTCCGCGCCCAGGGCATCGACTCGATCGAGACCTACCGCTCGCGGCGGGCCGCCGGCCGCGTCGACGACGGCTACGGCGACGTGTTCCTGGTGGTCGACGGGTGGAGCACGCTGCGCGCCGACTTCGACGACCTCGAGGTCGAGCTGCAGCAGCTGGCCACCCGGGGCCTGACCTTCGGGTTCCACGTCGTGGCGGCCTCGCCGCGCTGGGCGGACTTCCGCGCCGCGATGCGCGACCTGTTCGGCACCCGCCTGGAGCTGCGCCTGGGCGACCCGATGGACTCCGAGATCGACCGCAAGGTCGCGGCCCTGGTGCCGGCCGGCCGGCCGGGGCGGGGGCTGGTGCCCGGCAAGCTGCACTTCCTCGGCGCGCTCCCCCGCATCGACGGCGCCCCCGACGCCGACTCGCTCGGCGACGGGGTGGAGGACCTGGTCAAGCGGGTGGCGGCCGCGTGGACCGGACCGACCGGGCCGAAGCTGCGGCTGCTGCCGGAGCGGATCGACCTCGAGGAGGTGCGCCGGCGGGCCGCGCCGGCGGCGGGCGAGACCGGCCTGCTGCTGGGCATCAACGAGAAGGAGCTCGCCCCGGTCGCGCTCGATGTGGACACCGAGCCGCACCTGCTGGTCTTCGGGGACGGCCAGTCCGGCAAGAGCGCGGTGCTGCGGGCCTACGTCCGCGAGATCATGCGCACCCGCACCCCCAAGCAGGCGCAGATCGTGCTCGTGGACTACCGGCGCTCGCTGCTCGGCGAGGTGCCCGAGGAGTACCTCCTCAACTACCTCACCTCGGCCACCCAGGCGCAGCCGGCGCTGCAGGACCTCGCGAGCTACCTGCAGAACCGGATCCCGGGCCCCGACGTGACGCCCGAGCAGCTGCGCAACCGCTCCTGGTGGCAGGGCGCGGAGGTCTTCGTGGTCGTCGACGACTACGACCTGGTCGCCACCCAGCAGGCCTCGCCGGTCCAGTCGCTGCAGCCGCTGATGGCCCAGGCCCGCGACGTGGGCCTGCACGTCGTGGTGGCGCGGCGCTCCGGCGGCGCCTCCCGGGCGTTGTACGAGCCGGTGGTGCAGTCGATGCGCGACCTGGCGATGCCGGGGCTGCTGCTCTCCGGCAGTCCGGACGAGGGTCCGCTCCTCGGCAACCTCAAGCCGCTGCCCGCGCCTCCCGGCCGCGGCCGGCTGGTCTCGCGCGACCGCGGCGTCGAGGTCGTCCAGACGGCGTGGACCGCCCCCTCGCTCTGAGCGCCGGCGCCCGACCCGGCCCCCTCGACGCGCGGTCCTCGTTATAGTCGCGGCGTGATCTTCAAGCGGGTCGGCGAGGGACGCCCCTATCCCGACCACGGGCTGTCGTCGCGGGGGTGGGCCGCCGTGCCGCCCCGCCAGGTCCGGCTCGACGAGCTGGTCACCACCAAGGACACCCTCCAGCTGGCGGCGCTGCTGGACGAGGACTCCACCTTCTACGGCGACCTGTTCGCCCACGTGGTGGCGTGGCGCGGCGAGTACTACCTCGAGGACGGCCTGCACCGCGCCCTGCGCGCCGCCCTGCAGCAGCGCAACGTCCTGCACGCCCGCGTCCACGTGATGGAGGACTGATGCGCGCCGGGACCCGGACGGCCGCCACCATGGCCGTGCTCTGCCTCCTACTGCTCGGGGGTGCCGTCTGGGGCTGGTCGGCGCTCACCGCGCCGTTCCCCGGCAAGGCCGACGCCCCGATCTGTGAGAACACCGCGGTGAAGAAGGGCGCGAAGGTGTTCCCCACCCAGGTGGTGGTCAGCGTCTACAACGCCGGCGAGCGCGCGGGGCTGGCCGGGCGGACCATGACGATGCTGACCGACCGCGGGTTCCGGGAGGGCGAGAGCGGCAACGCGCCGCGCGGCGGCAAGAAGGTGCCGGTCGTGCAGGTGTGGACCACCCACCCCCACAACCCGGCCGTCCAGCTGGTCGCCCGCCAGCTCGGGCCGCGCCACTCGGTGGTCAAGCACAAGCCCCTGGGCGCCGGCGTGACCGTCGTGGTCGGCGACGGCTTCCGCGGGCTCGGCCACAAGACGAGGTTCGTCCGTGCCCGCGGGAACGCCGAGATCTGCTCGCCACCGGTCGAGTGACCCTCCCGATGCTCAGGCCAGCCCTCAGGTCAGCCACTGCGCGAGCCGGCCGCCCTCGCTGACCTGGCGCAACCGCGCCTCGGTCCGCTCCCGCAGCCTGCGCGGGGTCACGACCAGGAGGTCGTCGCCGTGGCGCAGCACCGTGCGCAGCTCGGGCACCAGCGTCTCCCCGTCGCGGATCACCATGCTCACCGAGGCGCCGCGCGGCAGCCGCAGCTCCCCGACCTCCACCCCGTGCATCCGCGAGGTGGACGGGATCGAGACCTGCAGCAGGTCGGCGGCGATCCGCTCCAGCGGCGCCGCCTCGAGCTCGAGCCCGCGCGGGTCGGCGCGCCGCGCCACCCCCAGCACCCGGGCCGCGGCCGGCAACGTCGGCCCGGTGAGCAACGTGTAGATCACCACCATCACGAACACCAGGTCGAAGAGCCGGCGTGACCCGTCGACCCCCTCCGCCAGCGGGATGGTCGTGAGCACGATCGGCACCGCACCGCGCAGCCCCGCCCACGACAGGAACGACACCTCGCGCCACGGCATCGGCTGCACCACCGAGCTGGCCAGCACCGACAGCGGCCGGGCCACGAACGTGAGCACCAGCCCGGCCAGCACCGCGAGCCCGACCGTCCCCAGGTCGATGCGGCCCGGGGAGAGCAGCAACCCGAGCATGACGAACAGCCCGATCTGGGCCAGCCACGCGACGCCCTCGGCGAACGAGCGGGTCGCCGCACGGTGGGGCAGCTCGGAGTTGCCGAGGACCAGGGCCGCGACGTACACCGCTGCGAACCCGGAGGCGTGCAGGTACGCGGCCGCGCCGTACGCCAGGAACGTCAAGGTGAGCACCGAGAGCGGGTAGAGCCCGGAGGACGGCAGCGCCGCCCGCCGCAGCGCCCAGGCCCCGCCGAGGCCGACCAGCAGGCCGACCACGAGGCCCGCGACCAGCTCGTAGCCGATGATGCCGGCGACGGCGAGTACGCCGTGGTCGGCGACCGCGCCCGTGGACACCAGCGTCACCAGCACCACGGTCGGTGCGTCGTTGAGGCCGGACTCCGCCTCCAGCGCGCCGATCAGCCGGCGGGGCAGCGGGACCACCCGGAGCACCGAGAAGACCGCGGCCGCGTCGGTCGGCGAGGTCACCGCGCCGAGCAGGACCGCCAGCTCCCACGGCAGGCCCAGCAGGAAGTGCCCGGCGACCGCGACCACCGCCACCGAGACCCCCACGCCCAGCGTGGCCAGGGACAGGCCCAGCTTCATCGACGGCCGGGCCTCGGCCCACCGGGTCGACAGGCCGCCCTCCGCGAGGATCACCACGAGCGCGGCGAAGCCCAGCGAGTGCGCGGCCTCGGCGTTCTCGAACTGGATGCCGAAGCCCGCCTCGCCGAGCGCGACGCCCATCAGCAGGTAGATCAGCAGGCTCGGCAACCCCGCGCGCGTGGACAACCGGACCGCGAGGATCGCCAACAGCGTGACCGCGGAGCCCACCAGCACGAACGTGTCGAGCTGGTGGACGTCGAACCTCACAAGTCACCTCGTGCCTCAACAGGGCGTCGGGTGCGCAGTCTATCGGGGGCGCCGGGCGCCCCGGCCCCGTCACCGGCCGGCCGGCGAGCGGGATGCCGCGGTTAGAGTCGGCGGGGTGACCGACCGCCTCACCGCCGCGACCCGGGCGAACGTGCCGCCGTTCCACGTCATGGACCTCCTCGCGGCGGCCGCCGAGCGGCAGCGCACCCACGGGGACGCGCTGAACCTGCTCGCGGGACAGCCCAGCACCGGCGCCCCGCGGCCGGTGCGGGAGCAGGCGGTGCGGCTGCTGCAGTCGGGGCAGCCGCTCGGCTACACGCCGGCCACCGGCATCCTCGAGCTGCGCGAGGCGATCGCCGCCCACCACAAGCGGACGCACGGCATCGACGTCGACCCCGACGAGGTGGTGGTGACCACCGGCTCGAGCGGCGGCTTCCTGCTCGCCTTCCTCGCCGCCTTCGAGCACGGCGACACCGTGGCGATGGCCCGGCCGGGCTACCCCTGCTACCGCAACGTGCTCGCCGCCCTCGGGTGCGAGGTCGTGGAGATCCCGACCGGGCCGGCGACCCGGTTCCAGCCGACCGTCGAGCAGCTCGCGGCGCTGCACGAGCAGCGGTCCCGGATCGGCCGGCCGCTGCGCGGGCTGGTGGTCGCGAGCCCGGCGAACCCGACCGGCACGATGCTGCTGCCCGAGGAGCTCGCGGCACTCGCCTCGTGGTGCGAGGACCACGGGGTCCAGCTGATCTCCGACGAGATCTACCACGGCATCGAGTACGCCCCGCTCGACGGCCACGCCCCGCTCGCCCGGAGCGCCTGGGAGACCAGCCGCTCGGCGGTGGTGTTCAGCTCGTTCTCCAAGTACTTCTCGATGACCGGCTGGCGGATCGGCTGGATGCTCGCGCCGGCCCACCTGCGCCGCGCGGTCGACGTGCTCACCGGCAACTTCACGATCTGCCCGCCGGTGCTCGCCCAGCACGCCTGCCTCGCGGCGTTCGACGAGGAGTCCTACGCCGAGCTCGACGGCCACGTGCGCAGGTACGCCGCGAACCGCGCGCTGCTCCTCGACGGCCTGCCCCGGCTGGGCATCACCCGGCTCGCCCCCGCCGACGGCGCGTTCTACGTCTACGCCGACGTCGGGCACCTCACCGACGACACCATGGCGTTCGCGCGCGAGCTGCTCGTCCGCACCGGCGTCGCGCTCGCCCCCGGCATCGACTTCGACACCGTGGACGGCGGCCGGTTCCTCCGGCTCAGCTTCGCCGGGCCGGGCGAGGAGATCGAGCGCGCGCTGGACCGGCTGTCCTCGGTCCTCTGAGCGACCGGACCGGATCCGCGGCGGTACGTCCGACGCCAGCCCTGGGGCCGGGCCGACCTTCTGCTCGGTCAAGGGGTCAGAGCACGTCGTGCACGACCTCGGCGAGCTGCGCCAGGTTGCGGCACTCGACCATCGGCACCACCTCGGCGTACTGCCGGGCGGCGGAGTCGCCGGTCCCCCAGTGCCGGGGGTGCTCGGGGTTGAGCCACCAGGCGTGCCGGGCGGTGCCCGCGAGCTCGCGCAGCACCGGCACGGCGAGGTCGCTGTAGTTGGAGCGGGCGTCACCGAGCACCAGCAGCGAGGACTTGGGGCCGAGCGCGTCGGGGAACCGCTGGGCGAACTCCGTGAACGCCCGGCCGTAGCTGGTGCGCCCGAAGCGGGAGGCGTGGGCGGTGCTGGCCGCGAGGTCGGCCATCACGTCGGCGACGTCGGCGCCCGGCCGCAGCCGGTCGGTGACCTCGTGGACGTCGTCGACGAACGTGAAGGCCCGCAGGTTCTGCATCTGCTCGCGCAGCGCGTAGACGAGCAGCAGCGTGAACTGGGCGAAGTTCGCGACCGAGCCGCTCACGTCGCAGAGCACCACGAGCTCGCTGCGGTGCGGGCGGCGGGGCCGGTGGTGCGTCACCAGTGGCACCCCGCCGGTGGAGACCGAGGCGCGCACGGTGCGGCGCACGTCGAGCGGGCCGCGGCGCCGGGCGTGCTGTTCTCGCGTGAGCCGGGTGGCCAGCCGCCGCGCGAGCGGATAGATCTCGCGACGCATCGCCTCGAGGTCGGTGCGGCGCGCGGCGAGGAAGTCCAGCCGGTCGATCGTCGGCCGGACCGCCACCCGGGCGACGTGGTCGGGTCCCTTCTCCGCCGCGATCCGGCGCTGGGCGTCGTCCTCCACCATCCGGGCGTACGACGCCAGGCGGCGGCCGGCGAGACCGGCCGCCTCCTCCTCGGCGATCCCCTGCGCGAGCAGCGCCGCCACGACCTGGTCGGCGAGCTCCTCGGGGGAGACCCGGCGCGTGGCCTGGTAGGCCGACCACGACGACAGCCCGGGGCCGCGGCCGGGCATCGCGCCGAACCGGCCCACCATCTGCGTGGCCAGCCGCTCGAGCGCCGGCTGGCCGCCGTCGGTGAGCGTGGCGCGCAGCTCGCCGCGGAACGCGGCCAGGTCGTCGGCGCCGTCGCGCGCGCCCCCCGGCTCCCCCGCGGGTTCCGCCGCCGCCTCGGCGCCCTCCCCGACCAGCCGGGGGAAGTAGACGTCGAAGAGCGCGTCGAAGGTGGGCCGCTGGGCCTGCCGCTTGACCAGCGTCGCGGCGTAGGCGTCGCGGAGGGTGACCCGGTCGTCCCACGGCAGCGCCCGCAGGGCCGCGACCGCGTCCAGCCCCTCGGCGAGCGAGACCGCCAGCCCGGCCTCACGCAACGCCCGGAGGAACGCGACGTGCCGGTCGACCAGCCCGGACCGCTCGGTCATCGCAGCCGCAGCTCCCGGACCGCGCGGTCCTGGTCCGAGGCGTGCTTGAGCACGACGCCGAGGGTGTCCGCGACCGCCTTCTCGTCCAGGTTCCGGATCTCCAGCGCGACCAGGGTGCGCGCCCAGTCGACCGACTCGGCGATCGAGGGCGCCTTCTTCAGCTCGAGCTCGCGCAGCCGGGCCACGGTGGCCACGACCTGCTCGGCGACGCGCCGCTCGAGGTCGGGCACCTGGCTGGTGACGATCTCGCGCTCGCGCTCGCCGTCGGGGTACCCCAGGTGCAGGTAGAGGCACCGGCGCTTGACCGCCTCGGACAGCTCGCGGGTCGCGTTCGAGGTGAGCACCACGAACGGACGGCGTACGGCGGTGACCGTCCCGAGCTCGGGGATCGTGACCTGGAAGTCGGCGAGCACCTCCAGCAGCAGCCCCTCGACCTCCACGTCGGTCTTGTCGACCTCGTCGACGAGCAGCACGGTCGGCTCCTCCCGCCGGATCGCGGTCAGCAGCGGCCGGGTGAGCAGGAACTCCTCGGAGAAGATGTCGTCGTGGGCGTCCGCCCAGCTCTGCTCGCCCGTGGCCTGGATGCGCAGCAGCTGCTTCTTGTAGTTCCACTCGTAGAGCGCCCGGGCCTCGTCGAGGCCCTCGTAGCACTGCAGCCGGACCAGCCCCGCGCCGGTCGCCCGGGCGACCGCCTTGGCCAGCTCGGTCTTGCCGACCCCGGCCGGGCCCTCCACCAGCAGCGGCTTGCCGAGCGCGCCGGCGAGGAACGAGGTGGTGGCGGTGGCGCCGTCGGCGAGGTAGCCGGCGGCGGCCAGACGCTCCGCGGCGTCGGCCGGCGAGGTGAACCAGGGAGCGGGCACGCCGCGAGCCTATGCCCGCTCCCGAGCCCGCCATGCGTGCCGGCGGCGTGACCTTCGTCCGCCGTGACCTCCCACGCGGCGTCTCGTTGACCCCACGTGAACCATCTGACCTGTCAAGCACCGCGAACGCTGAGGCACCTGCTCGTGAACGCAGCCGGTGTGACGCTGGTCGCGGGGGGCGTCGTCGCCGCCCTGCTGCCCGGTGGGCTGGACATGGCCCGCACCGGCGACGCGACGGCGCCCGCGGTGCGCGCCCAGCTCCAGGCGCCCTCGGACGCCCGGGTGCAGCACTTGATGCAGCGCTACCGCTGCAGCACCGAGGGGTTCGGCGACCAGCAGATCCCCCGGTCCTCGATCATCCGGCACCCCGACGGCACGGTCGCGGTGGTCAGCTTCGACCGGGGCTGGAAGGTCTTCCGGCGCGACGGCGCCGGCTCGCTCGTCGCGGTCTGCCTGCGGCCCCGCCCCTGAGCGCAGAGGGCGACGGCGCCGTCGACGAGGCCTTGGACATCGCCGGCCGGGCATGGTGGCCCTAGCCACTTCGGTGCGGGCGGGGCGGCAACGATCTCATCTGCGGTGGGCCGGGCAGCGACGACGTCGAGGGCGGCAGCGGGGTCGATCACCTCTACGGCGGCCCCGGCCACGACGAGGCCGAGGGTGGACCGGGTCACGACACGTGCACCGCCGAGGAGCGGGAGAGCTGCTGACCGCAGCCGCCCGACGGGGCGACTGCCCAGCGGGTCAGCCGTCGAAGCTGCCGTGCCGGCCCGCGCCGGCGGAGAACCGGGCGGCGCCGTCCAGCGCACCGGAGGCGAGCGAGACCCGGCCGTGGCGCAGCTCGACCTGCAGCGCGTCGGCCTCGGGCAGCCCCTCCTGTTCCAGCAGCGCGAGCCGGTCCTGGCGCAGGCACTCCTGCGGGAACGCGGCCAGCGACGCGGCCAGCGCCTCGGCCTCGGCGCGGGCGGTGCCGGGCGCGACCACCCGGTTGACCAGGCCGATCCGCTCCGCCTCCTCGGCCGCCACCGCGCGTCCGGTGAGCACCAGATCCAGGGCCCGGCCGGTGCCGATCAGCCGCGGCAGCCGGACCGTCCCGCCATCGATCAGCGGCACGCCCCAGCGCCGGCAGAACACCCCCAGCACGGCGTCCGCCGCGGCCACCCGCAGGTCGCACCAGAGCGCGAGCTCGAGCCCGCCCGCGACCGCGTGCCCCTCGATCGCCGCGACCACCGGCTTGCCCAGCCGCAGCCGGGTGGGCCCCATCGGGCCGTCGCCGGTCTCCTCGACCCGGTTCCCGGCCTGGGTCCCGACGGCCTTGAGGTCGGCGCCGGCACAGAACGTCCCGCCGGCGCCGTACAGCACGGCGACCGCGGCCTCCTCGTCGGCGTCGAACGCGCGGAACGCCGCGGCCAGCGCCTGGGCGGTCGGCCCGTCCACCGCGTTGCGCGCGGCCGGCCGGTCGAGCACGACGGTGGTGACGGGGCCGGATCGTTCGACGCGCACGGTCATGGGGTCAGGGTAATGAGGAGCGGCGGGCCGGGCGCCCCCTGCGGGCGGGCGGTGCGGGCAGGCCGGCGGGTCGGGCCGGTGCTCGGCGGGCCGGCTGCCGGCACCCCGTCTCCCGGTTGAACAAATGTATGTTCAACCCGCACCAGGACCCCTTGCCCGGCCCTCCTCGACCTAGACCGCGGCCCGAGCGAGTCGGCCGAGAGAGACGGCCCGAAAAGAGACGGCGAGGGAGCCTCATCCCGTTTGACACGAGAAGTGAGTCTCGGCCGGCGCCCCGTCTCCGGGGGAACAGTCCCGCTACCCGTTTCTGGCTCTCCCCGCCGCACCACCAGTGCACCCCGGCGACCCGCCGCGGGCCAGGGGCCGAAGGTCACCTACCCTCGACGCGTCGTCACCGCCGGGGCACCCGGTGAGACGAGCCGTGCGGTGGATCACAGCGGGACGCCTCAACCGGGGGCGTGCGGCTGCCGATGACTCGCGGAAAGCACCTTGCGCCCCGGCAGCCCGGCCGGTGGCCCTCCCGGACCGCGCCGAGGCTCGTCACGTCGCCGGGTTGGACACGAACCGAACATGTGGTGACGAGCACGGCTGACCCAGCTGCACGCCGGCCCCTCGAGGGGACTCCGGCTCGGGGTGAAGGCAGGCTTCCTGCCCGGGCACGGCCGCCCGAACCCGACAGGTCATCAGTCGCAGGCGTGCGCCGGAGATGTCCATGCCCCGCACCATCGCGCGGTCCCTCGCGACCGCGACCGCCTCCCTGCTCCTGCTCGTCGGCTGCCTGGTCCTGTCCGGTACGCCGGGCGCGGCGGCCGCCGCCGGCGCGCGGCACGCCGCCCACTGCCACACCGGCCACCACCACAAGCACCACCACCGGGCGCGACACCATCACCGGACGCGGCACCACCACGCCGGGCGGCACCACCACCGGGCGCGGCACCACCACCACAAGCGTCACCACCACGCCAACCGCCACCACCACGCGAAGTGCCACCGCCACCACCACAAGCGCCACCACCACAAGCGGCACCACCACGCCTCTCGGGCCGCACGCGTGCTCCACGCCGCCGCCTCCCGCCGCGGCGCGCCGTACCGCTGGGGCGCCACCGGACCGCGGTCCTTCGACTGCTCCGGCTACACGTCGTGGGTGTACCGGAGGGTCGGCGTCCACCTGCCGCGCACCGCCGCGGAGCAGTCCCGGGCCACCCGGCACGTCAGCCACCGCGCCGCCCGGCCGGGCGACCTGGTCTTCTTCGCCTCGCACCGGCGCGTCTACCACGTCGGCATCTACGCAGGCCACCACAGCATCTGGCACGCCCCGCACACCGGCACGGTGGTCCACCGCGAGCACCTGTGGACGGCCCACTACTTCGTCGGCCGGGTGCGCTGACGCGGCGCCGGGCCCGGGCCCGCGCCGCGTGGCGAAGCGCACCCGGGGGGCGGGACCTATGCCCCTGAAGTGGTCCGGCGGGGGCCCCTAGCGTCGCTGTCAGGCGAGCGCGAGGAGGTCGGGCATGGACGCCGCGATCCGCACCCGCGGGCTCCGCAAGGAGTTCCGCGGCACGGTCGCGCTCCACGGCCTCGACCTGGTCGTGCCGCGCGGCTCGGTGTTCGGCTACCTCGGGCCCAACGGGGCGGGCAAGACCACCACGATCCGCCTGCTCACCGGGCTGCTGCGCCCGACCGCGGGCCGGGCGGAGGTGCTCGGCCTCGACGTGACCCGCGCCCCCGACGCGGCGCAGCGCCGGATCGGCTACCTGCCGGGACGCTTCGTGGCGTACGCCGACCTCAGCAGCGCCGACTACCTCCGCTTCCTGGCCGCCCTGCGCGGCGGCGTCGCCTGGCGCGAGGTCGAGCGACTCGCGGACCGGTTCGACCTCGACCTCGGCCAGCGGATCGGCACGCTCAGCCACGGCAACCGCCAGAAGGTCGGCCTCGTGCAGGCGTTCATGCACCGCCCCGACCTGCTGGTCCTCGACGAGCCCACCACGGGGCTGGATCCCCTGATGCAGCAGGAGTTCCTGACCCTCGTCACCGAGGAGGCCAAGGCGGGGACGACGCTCTTCCTCTCCTCCCACATCCTCTCGGAGGTGGAGGCGGTCGCCGACACCGTCGGGATCCTGCGCGCGGGCGAGCTGGTCCGGACCGCCACGATCCCCGAGCTCCGGGAACGGGTCGTCCGCCGCTGGGACCTCACCTTCACCGGCGCGCCACCGGCCGAGGTGCTCGCCTCGTGCCCGGGGGTGCGCGACCTGCGGCTGCACGGGAACACCGCCCACCTCGCGCTGGTCGGCTCCGCGGGCGAGCTGCTGCGAGCGATCGCGCCGTACGGCGTGGAGAACCTCGAGACGCACGAGCCCGACCTGGCCTCGGTCTTCCTGCGCTACTACACCGATCGCCAGGACGGCCCGGACCAGGGCCGGGACCAGGACCGGGACCAGGCTCGGGACCAGGCTCGGGACCAGGAGTCCCGGCAGGAGCCGGACCGGGAGGACCAACCGTGGCCGGCCTGAGCACGACCCCGCCCGCCCTCGATCCGGGCACGACCCGGGCGCCGCTGTTCCTGCGCAGCGTCTACCTCAAGAGCCTGCGCGACCACCGGCACGGCCTGCTCGGCTGGTCGGCCGGCCTGGCGCTGCTGGTGCTGACCGAGTCGCTGATCTGGCCGTCGTTCCGGGACGTGCCCGACCTCGAACGGCTCTTCGCGCAGTACCCCGACTACCTGCAGCGACTCTTCGACGTCAGCGCGATGACCAGCGGCCGGGGGTTCATCAACGCCGAGCTCTACACGCTGCTGCTGCCGGCCCTGTTCCTGGTGCACGCCATCGGGCGCGGCGCCCGCCTGGTGGCGGGCGAGGAGGAGAGCGGCACCCTCGACGTGCTGCTCGTGACCCCGTTGTCGACCCGGCGGATCCTGCTCGAGAAGGCGTTGGCCCTGGTCTCGACGGTGCTGCTGCTCGGGCTCGCGCTGTACGTCGCCACCCTCGGCTGCAGCTGGGCGATCGGCCTGGGCATCGGGCCCGTGGACACCCTCGAGGGCTGCCTGGCGATGGTGCTGCTCGGTAGCGAGTTCGGGCTGCTGGCCCTCGGCGTGGGCGCGGCCACCGGTCGCCGGTCGCTCGCGGTCGCGGTGCCGGCGGCGGCCGCGGTGGCGGCGTACGTCCTCTATGTGGCGGGCCTGGTCGTCGAGGGCGTCGACCCCTGGCAGCACCTCTCACCGATGGAGCAGGCCCTGGCCAGCGGACCGCTCGGCGGGGGGCTGCCGCTGGACTTCCTCTGGCTGGCCCTCGGGAGCCTGCTGCTCCTGCTGCTGACCCTGCCGGCCCTGGACCGTCGCGACATCGCGGCACCCGGCTGACCGATCCGACCCGCAAGCGCCCACCGAGCCCATCGAGCCCACGAAGGAGATGACCATGTATGCCAAGCAGGGTGACCGACTGGTGATCCGCAGCGCCCACGTCGACGAGGCCGTCCGCGACGGCGAGATCCTGGAGGTGCACGGCGAGAACGGCGGGCCGCCCTACCTGGTGCGCTGGTCGGACAACGGCCACGAGTCGCTGACCTTCCCCGGCCCGGACGCCTATGTCCAGCACTTCGAGCACGAGGACTCCGAGGCCTGAGCCCTCCGCGCCGGCGGGGCTGACCGGCGCGGAGGCTGCCGCCCGGCTCGCGACGGCCGGGCCCAACGCGCTGCCCCGGCCGCGGCCGGTCTCGACCGTCCAGCGGGTGCTGGCGCAGCTGCGGGACCCGATGATCCTGCTGCTGGTCGCCGCCGGCGTGGTCACCGTGGTCGTCAGCGACGCCAGCGACGCGCTGGTGATCGCGCTGGTGGTGGTCGTGAACACCGCGGTCGGCGTGACCCAGGACGCGCGGGCCGACCAGGCCATCGCCGAGCTCGACGAGCTGACCGCGCCGGTGGCGGAGGTGGTGCGCGACGGCCACCGGCAGGAGGTGCCCGCGGCCGACGTCGTGCCCGGTGACCTGGTGCGCCTGGAGGCCGGGGCGATCGTGCCCGCGGACCTGCGGCTGCTCGAGGCGGCGACGCTCAGCGTCGACGAGGCCGCGATGACCGGGGAGTCGCAGCCGGTGGATCGCGTGGTCGGCGAGGAGCTGCTCGCCGGCACGGTCACCACCCGCGGCCGGGCGCTCGGCGAGGTGGTCCGCACCGGCGCGGACAGCGGTCTGGGCCGGATCGCGGGCCTGATCGGCACCGCCCGGGTCCGGGAGACCCCGCTGCAGCAGCGGCTGCGCCGGCTCTCCCGCGACCTGGTGCTGCTGGTGCTGGCGATCGGCGTCGTCGTCGTGGCCCTCGGGCTGCTGCGCGGCGAGCCGCTGGTGCAGACCTCGATCCTGGCGGTCAGCCTCGCGGTGGCCGCGGTTCCTGAGTCGCTCCCGGCGGTGGTGACCATCTCGCTGGCGCTGGGCGCGCACCGGATGGCCCAGCGGCACGCGCTGGTCCGCAGGCTGCCGGCGGTGGAGACGCTGGGGTCGGTGACCGTGCTGGCCTCGGACAAGACCGGCACGCTGACCCAGGGCCGGATGGTGGCGGGGGCGCTGTGGCTGCCGCCCGCGCACCTCTACGACGTGTCGGGCACCGGCTACGCCCCCGAGGGCACCCTGTCGCCGGTGGGCCGCGACGCCCCGGACGGCGCGATCGACCGGCTGCTGCGCGACGTGACGCTGTGCAACGACGCACGCCTGGTCGAGCCGGCCGATCCCGCGGAGCCGTGGGGCGCGGCCGGGGACACCCTCGAGGCCGCGCTGCTCGCGCTGTCCGGCAAGGGCGGGGTCGAGGCAGTCGACGCGCACCGCACCTGGCCGCGCGAGCAGGAGGTGCCGTTCGAGGCCGAGCGGGGGTGGATGTCCACCACGCACCGGCACCGCTCGGGACACCCGGGGCTGCACGTGGTCAAAGGCGCCCCCGAGGCGGTGGTCGACCTGGTGGCCCCGCCGGCCGAGCTGCGCCGGCTGATCGCCACCGAGACGGCCCGGCTGGCCGACCAGGGCTACCGGGTGATCGCGGTCGCCGACGCCCCGTCGTACGACGACGGCCGGGTGCGGCCCGGCACGCTGGAGCTGGTCGGCCTGGTCGGCATCGCCGACCCGCCCCGCGAGGCGTCCTCCGGGGTGGTGGCCGACTGCCACGACGCGGGCATCCACATCGTCCTGGTGACCGGGGACCACCCGGGGACCGCGACCGCGATCGCGCGGGTCCTCGGCATCGCCGACGACTCCACCGCCACCATCACCGGCCCGGACGTCGAGGACGGCCTGGACCCCGGCGAGCTGGAGAACACCCGCGTCTATGCACGCATCCGGCCCGAGCAGAAGGTCGCGATCGTGCGGGCGCTGCAGGAGCGCGGCGAGGTGGTCGCGATGACCGGGGACGGGGTCAACGACGCGCCCGCGCTGCGCACCGCCGACATCGGGGTCGCGATGGGCCGCGGCGGCACCGAGGTGGCCCGGCAGGCCGCCGACCTGGTGCTCGCCGACGACGACCTGCGCACGGTGGTGGTGGCGGTCGAGGAGGGGCGCCGGATCTACGCCAACATCCGCACCTTCCTGCGCTACGCGGTCGCCGGCGGGACGGCCGAGGTGCTGGTGGTCGTGCTCGGCCCGCTGGTCGGGCTGAGGCTGCCGCTGCTGCCGGCGCAGATCCTCTGGATCAACCTGCTCACCCACGGCCTGCCCGGGGTCGCGTTCGGCACCGAGCCGGTCCGCGCGGCCAGCATGCACCAGCCGCCGCGCTCCCCGCGCGAGTCGGTGCTGGGCGGCGGGCTGGCCGCCCAGATCGGCTGGGTCGGCGCGTTGATCGGCGTGGTCAGCCTCGGCGTCGGCCTGTGGGCGCACGCGGTCGGCTGGCACGTCCAGTCGACGGTCTTCCTCACCCTGGGGGTGGCCCAGCTGGGGGTGGCGCTGGCGCTGCGGGCCCCCGGGCGGAGGCCGCTGCTGCGCCCGCTGGACTACGCGGTGCTCGGGGCGCTGCTGCTCCAGCTGGGCGGGGTCTACCTGCCCGTGCTGCGCCAGCTGCTCGGCACCCAGGCGCTCGCCCCCGCCGCCGCCGCCGCGGCCCTCGGGCTCGCCGTCGTGCCCGGCCTCGCGGTGCTCCTCCGGGAGCGGCTGCGGCGCTGAGGCCGGCCGCCCACGCGCCGCCCACGCGCCGCCCGCGCGCCGCCGCGGCGGTCCGCCGGCGGTCCGGCGGGGCGGACAAACCGGCCCACCCCGGGCGCCCACTGGCCCGGACCGCGTAGCGTGTGCCCGCAGACGTGACCTCCGGGGCGCCGGGACCGGCGCTCCGACCTGACAGATCAAGAGGAGTACCCATGAAGAAGGACGAGTTCGTCCAGGCCATCGCCGAGTCCGCCGACCTGAGCAAGGCCGACGCCGACCGCGCCCTCAAGGCCGTGGTCGACACCATCACCGCCGGCGTCGCCGGTGGCGACAAGATCCAGATCCCCGGCCTGGGCACCTTCGAGCCCCGCGAGCGCAGCGCCCGCGAGGGTCGCAACCCGCAGACCGGTGCGACCATCCAGATCGCCGCGACCACGACTCCGGGCTTCAAGCCCGCGACCGCGTTCAAGCAGGCCGTCGCCGGCTCGTGACCTCCGAGGCCTGAACCGGCCTCCCGACAGGAGCCGCCTCCGCCCACCGGGCGGGGGCGGCTCCTGTGCGTCCGGGCGGTCGCTCAGCGGTAGAGGTGCACCCGCTCGTGCGTCATCGAGCCGATGTCGTCGGCCGCGGTCTCGAGCAGCTTGTGCGCGAGGTCGGACAGCGCGCGGGCGGTGGCCAGCTCGTCGCCGATCTCGGGGACGTCGGGGTCGCTGGGGTTGCGGCGCGCGGTGCCCTCGCCGGAGAGCTCGCGCCCGGACTTCGCCGTGGTGAGCCGGGCCTCGGCGTGGGTGTGGTCCTCGTGCTCGCCGATGAAGATCTCGACCGACCAGGTGGTGGTGTGCATGGGGTCTCCCGGGGTGCGTGGGTGGTGCCTCCATTCGAGCGAGGCGCGGCCGCCCAGGGCAGGGACGAAGGTCACCCGGCTGACCGTCGACCGGCGAACGGTCCCCCGGCGCCGAACGCGAGCGCCGCGAACCGCTCGCCGATCCGCCGGTGCGTCGCCGCGTCGGGGTGCACCTCGTCGGGCAGCGGCAGCTCGGCGTAGTCGGCCGCGGCGTAGAGCTCCAGGCCGTCGAGGTGGTGCAGGTGCGGGTCGGCGACCGCGCGCTCGCGCACGATCCGGGCGAGCTCCTCGCGGATGACCGTGAGCGTCAGCCGGCCCGCCGCCACCTCCGCCGGGTCGCCGGTGGCCCGGAACCGCAGCTGTCCGGCGGCGAGCCCCTCGGGGTCGAACGCCAGCGGGCCGGGCGTCTGCTCCTGGACCCGGCAGTAGATCGCGGAGACGACCAGCAGCGGCGTGGTGGGGTGGCCCTCCCGGATCGTGTCGAGGAAGCCGTGCACGGCGGGCGCGAAGGCCCGCAGCCGCATCAGGTCGGTGTTGACCACGTTGATGCCGATCTTGACGCTGATCAGGTCGGCGGGGGTGTCCCGCATCACCCGGGCCGTGAACGGGTCGAGCAGCGCGCCGCCGCCGAGCCCGAGGTTGACCAGCTCCACCCCGGCGTACGACGCCGCGAGGGCCGGCCAGGTGGTGCTCGGGCTGGCGGCGTCCGAACCGTGGCTGATCGAGCTGCCGTGGTGCAGCCAGACCGGGCGACCCGCGGCCGGGAGGGGCTCGACCGGGGCGTCGGTGCGCAGGGCGACCAGCTGCGTGGTCTCGTTGTGCGGCAGCCAGATCTCGACGTCCTTGACGTGATCGGGCAACCCCGCGAAGCGCACCGTGGCGACCGGCCCCGGCCGGTGCTCGGCCGCGCCGGTGGCCATCTCGATCTCGAGCGTGTCGCCGCCGGCGGCCGTGACCCGGCCGGCGAGGCGGCCGTCCACGAGCAGGTCGTAGACGCCGTCGGGGCGCGGCGGGGCCCCGGCGTACACCCGCTTGAGCGGCCGCGTGTCGAGCTCGACGACGGTGGCCCGGGTGCGCAGCGCCAGCCGCACCCCCGAGGGCTGGGACTCCGCCATCGCCAGCTGAGGATCGGCGCACTGGGCGCGGGCCCACGCCGGCAGCCGGTGCGGCAGCAGGCCGCGGCCGGTGTCTTCCAGCTCGGCGGCGCCGCGCAGCAGGTCGGGGGTGATCGGGGTCGTGATCATTCGGGTCGGTCTCCTGTGTCGACGTTGGGGGCGCCAGTGGGGACGCCGGTGGGGGCGGGCCAGTGGCGGAGCAGCGCGTCGAGCGCGTCCATGATCCGCTCCCAGGACGCCTGGCTGTCGGGGGTGCTGTGGTCGAAGCCGCCGGCCGACTCCAAGGTGACGTAGCCGTTGAACACGCTGCCGAGCAGCCGGACCGCGTGGGTCTGGTCGGGCTCGGCCAGGTCGTAGGCGCGCAGGATCGCCCGGCTCATCTCGGCGTGCCGGACGCCCGCGCTGGCGGCGGCGGTCTCGGGGTCGAGCCGGAACCGCGCGGCGGCGTACCGCCCCGGGTGCTCGCGCGCGTAGTCGCGGTAGACGTCGCCGAGCGCGACCAGGGCGTCCCGGCCGGCCCGGCCGGCCAGCGCGAGCGCGGCCCGGTCGGCCAGCTCCTCCAGCGCGAGCAGCGCGATCCGGGTCTTGAGCTCCTGGGAGCTCGCGAGGTGCCAGTAGAGGCTCGCGGGCCTCACCTCGAACCGGCGGGCCAGCGCCGAGACGGTGACCTCGTCGAACCCGACCTCGTCGGCCAGCTCGGCCCCGGCCCGGACCAGTCGCTCGGCGGTCAGTCCACTGCGTGCCACGCCGTCCCCTATGCTCTGTTGGCGTTTCCCTAATGCTCGTAGATTAACACGGGTCGTGGCCGGCCTACCCCGGGCCTCGCGCCCGGGGCCGACCTAGGCTGGGGGCATGATCGGATTCCTCGTCGCCGGGCTGGTCATCGGCGCGCTGGCCCGCCTCATCAAGCCCGGCAAGCAGAACCTCAGCATCCTCGCCACGCTCGGTCTGGGCCTGGTCGGCTCGCTCATCGGGGGCACGATCGCCTGGCTGCTCGGCACCGGCAGCATCTGGGAGCTGAACATCCTCGGCTTCGTCCTCGCGGTGGTCGCGGCGGTCCTGCTGATCGGCACAGCCGAGGGCATGAGCGGCCGCAACCGCACCCACGTCTGAAGGTCTCGCCGGCGAAACGGGTGGGCGTCACCCGGACGTGACGGCCACCCGGGTGACGTGCGCCAGGCCCGTCTGAGCAGCCCGTCTGAGCAGCCCGTCTGGTCAGCCCGCCAGCGCGCGACCCAGGAACGCGACCTCGCGCGGCGCCCTCCGCCGCCAGTAGCCGATGTCGTGGTCACCGGGCTCGAAGCCGCCGGCCGGACGCTCGGCGAAGCCCGCCACGTAGTCCCGGGTCGACGCGTAGAACGGGTCCTCCTCCCCACAGTCGACCCGCAGCGCGATGCCGTCGAGGTCGGACCGGCGGGTCATCACCTCGACCGCCGCGAAGTCCCGGGCGTCGTCGTAGGCGCCCGGTGCGGTGTCGGCGTAGTCGTGCCACAGCGCCGGGCTCATGACCGCGACGCCTGCCACCCGGCGCGCGCCGAGGGTGCCCGCGAGGTGCAGCGAGCCGAACCCGCCCATCGACCAGCCCAGGAACCCCAGGCGGCGGGTGTCGAGGCCGTGCCGGGTCAGCAGCGGCAGGAACTCCTGCAGCACCATCTTCTGAGGATCGTCGCCGTTGGCACGCGGGTGCCAGTAGGCCTCGCCGCCGTCCACGCTGGCCAGGGCGTACGGCGAGCTCCCGGCCGCCACCGCCGCCGCGAGGAAGCTGCCCAGCGCGAGGTAGTCCGGCGCGAACGCCGACGTGTGGTCGCCCCCGCGGCCGTGCAGCACCACGGCCACGGGCAGGTGGTCCGGGGCATCGGGCGGCAGCGCGATGCTCCACCCGACCCGCTGCCCGAGCCGGGCCGGGGAGACGAAGGACCCGCTGGTCAGGGGTCCGGGCGGCACGTCGGGGACGGTGCCGTCGGGCCCGTCGAGGCCGAGCGTCCGGTGCAGCCAGCCGCGTCCCGGGAGGACCTCCTCCTCGACGCCGAGGGCGCCGGCGACCGCCACGCCGGCGACGGCACCACCGGCCACCAGCAGTCCGCGCCGGGAGAGCCCGGGACGGGGTCGCGATCCGCTCACGCGTCCATCATCCCCGGCCGGGCCCCGGCCGCCTGGAAGGATGACCGCGTGACCGAGACCGACTGGGCCGGCAAGATCCGGGATGCCCGTGAGGGAGACGTGCCGGCCGTCGTCGCGCTGTACGCCGACGATCCCCTCGGTCGGGCACGCGAACAGGCCGCCGAGCCGCTGCCCGCGTCGTACTGGATCGCGTTCGAGGCGATCCGAGCCGACCCTCGGCACCGGCTCGTGGTCCTCGACGACGGCGAGATCGCGGCCACCTTGCAGTTGTCCTTCCTGCCCCACCTGGTCCGCGCGGGCACCGAGCGCGCCCAGATCGAGGCGGTCCGGGTCGCCTCCCACCGGCGCGGCACAGGGCTGGGGCGGGCGCTGCTCGGCTGGGCCGTGGAAGAGGCCCGCCAGCGCGGCTGCGGACTCGTCCAGCTGACCACCGATGCGGGCCGACCCGACGCCCACCGCGCCTACGAGGCGCTGGGGTTCACCGCCACCCACGTCGGCATGAAGCTCGAGCTGGACCCGGCAGCAAGGCACGCCGCCCTCTAGCATGCCGCCATGGTCCGTGGCCGCTCGTCGGTGCGCTCGAGGCGGCGCGCTGGCGAGGCGTGGTGCCGTCGGTGACGCTCACGCTGCAGTTCCACCCGAACTGGCCTCACGAGGGAGGCATGGTCATCGAGTCGATGGCCAAGACGGGCATGTACCGGTCGCAGTTCGCCACCGGCATCTCCAACGGCGGGCTCACCGCGTTCGTGGGTGGGGATCGCTGGCACTGGGAGAGCCGTCTGTTCGCTGGCCGGTACGACGGCGTCCCGGGAGCCGAGCGGCCGGTGTACGGGGCCTGGAATCGTCGAGCCGACCCTTACGGCGGGGCGATCAGGTTCGGCTCGTCGTACGTGCGTCTTCGCGCCGAGGTGGTCGAGCGGTCCACGTTCTGTTTTCCGGACTCGGTGCACGAGCCCACTGACTTCGGGGCGGCTGATCTGTTGCCGCACCTGTGCGCCCTGGCCGACGGGTCCGGGTTCGACGATCTCGACGACTGTGTCGAGGCGCAGGTGCACGGACCGGTTCGGTTCGGCACGGACGTTGAAGCGGTTGTGCTCGACCCGTGCTTCCAGGGCACCGAGGTTGAGGCTTCCGCTCGCCGGCTGGGTTGCGCGGTGGAGTTCCATCCAGGCTTCACGGCCTCCCCGTCGGCTTTCGACCCGGACTATCGGGGTTCCCACATCGTCGAGCTGGCTCGGTCACTGGGTGACGAACTGACCCCCGGCATCCTCGGAGACGCCGCACGCGCAGGCGTTCATGACCCGCAGTCCATCAAGAAGGTGTGGCACTGCCTCGCCCGGTTCGGACGACGCACCCGGTAGGAAGCTCGCCCACCTGCTATCGAGTGGTCGCGGCTTGGATGAGCGCCATCACGTCGCCGGTCGGGCGAAGGTGCTGTGGACCGGCCCGGTCGACCGTGGCGGGCTCGGCGACTCGTTCAATTGCTCGAGTCTTGGGGGGTTACCGGCCAGTAGACCGGCTCGAGTCCAAACAATTGAACGGAACATGGGGACCCGGGGCAACCGGGCCACGGGCAGGTCAGGCGGGGTCGGTACGCCGGGCTCCCGGCGAGCCTGCCGACGAGTCCGGTCACGCTAGCCGGATCCGGCGGCGGCTGACATCGAGACTGCCCCCGGAAGGCGCTGTGGACCGGCCCGGAGGCGCGCCCAGGGACCAGCGAACGCCTCCGGAAACGAGGAGAGCCGCCTCCGGTCCCGATTTCTCGGGCCGGAGGCGGCTCTCACCGACTCTCGTCGGTCCGGGCTCCGAATTTCGCCGGAACCCATTGGCGGTGACGGAGGGATTTGAACCCTCGGTGGGCTTGCACCCACAAACGCTTTCGAGGCGTTCTCCTTAGGCCGCTCGGACACGTCACCGCCGCAGAATGTACCGGAGGCGCTCCGCGGCGAGAAATCGGCCTCCGGGGGCGGGTCAGCGCCCGCGGACCCAGGGGATGGTCAGCTCCGAGGGGTAGCGGGCGGACGCGTGCAGCGTCATCACCGTGAGCGAGCCGGGCGCCTCGGTGGCGCTCGGCGCGAGGTGCGGCACGTCGAAGGCCTGGACCGCGATCCGCAGCCGGTGGCCCGGCTCGATGGCGGCCGTGGTCGGGAAGACCTCGACGTCGACCGGGACGACCCGGCCGTCCGCCACCGGCCTCCGGGAGGCGCGGGTGAACGGGTGGAACGGCTGGAGCACCTTGCCGTCGAGGTAGCGGGTGCGCGAGCGGTCGAGCGCCCGCTGCGAGAGCACCTGCCAGCCGCCGGTCAGCCGGCTCACGGTGCCGTCGGGGGCCACGTCCTCGACGGCCACCGAGAGCATGCCGTCGCCGCCGACGCTGGAGGTGCACAGGTGCGCGTCGATCGGGCCGGCGAGGTGCACGGCGTGCTTGACGGGCCGGGTCTCGAACACCACGCCGGAGGAGTCGTCGGGCGCGTTGTCGGTGAAGCAGGGGTTGTCGGCCCAGACCGCGCTGGGCAGGCCGGCGGTCCACTGGTCGGCCGAGCGGGTGCACAGCCCCGAGACCGGCACCGGGAGCACGTCGGCGGTGCCGGGCCTCGCCGTACCCCGGGTCAGGACGCCGTGCTCGCCACCGGTGGTGGCGCTGCCCGAGAGCCGGTAGCTGCGGGCCCGGGCGCCGGCCGGCACCCACCGGTCGGTGGTCCGCCACCGGTCGCTGCCGAGCTCGTAGCGGGTGACCGGCGCGATGTCGCGGTCCAGCCCCGGGTCGCGACGGCCGCGCAGCCAGTGGTCGAACCAGCGCAGCTGCAGCTCGGGGAGCGTGCCGTAGCCGGCGTCGGCGACGCCCTCGCCCGAGGAGCCCTGGAGATGGTTCCACGGCCCGACGATCAGGTGGGTCGGCACGCCGTTGCGCTGCAGGTGCTCGAACAGCATCGGCGTGCCGCGCTGGAACAGGTCGTACTCGCCACCGACCAGGAACGTCGGCACGTCGACCCGATCGATCACCCGCAGCGGCGAGCGCTCGCGGTAGAACGGCCCGTCGTACGCCGCGTCCCCGCCGAGCGCCGCGTCCAGCAGCAGCGGCGCGGTGAAGGTGCCCGCGCCGGAGAGGTGGTCCAGCAGCGTGCTGATCCCGGACTGCGGGTCGCTGCCGAGGGTGGCGGGCGGCACCACCCCGGTCGCGGTGACCAGGCCCAGCCACAGCGGGATGAACCCGACGTCGATCTGGCCGCCGGAGGCGACCACGTCGCGGTAGACGTCACCGGCCGGCACCTGCGGGAAGATCGCGTCGAGGCCCCGGGGGTGCTGGGCGGCGGTGAAGAGCTGGTTGATGCCCATGTACGACGGGCCGCTCATGCCCACGTGCCCGTTGCTCCACGAACGCCGGCGCGAGTGCGCCCACTCGACGATCTCCTTGCCGTCCCTGTTCTCCCGCGGGCCGAACGCGTCCCAGCTGCCCTCCGAGCTGCCGGTGCCGCGGGCGTCGACCACCAGCTGGGCGTAGCCGCGACGCACCAGGTAGCCCGGGTCGGCGCCGGCGAGCCCCGAGGAGCCCTGCGCGGACTTGTTGTAGGCGGTGATCGTGACGATCACCGGCAGCCGCCGGTCCACCGCGGTGCCGTCCGCGCGGGCGGGCAGGGTCAGGTCGCCGCGCAGGACGGTGCCGTCCGACATCGGGATCGCGAGGTCCTTCTCGGTCACGGTCCCCGGGTAGCGGGCCGGCCGCGGCTGCCAGCCGCTGGGCAGGTCGAGCCGCGGGCCGGCGTCCGCGGCGGCCCGGGCCGGCGAGCCCGGGTCGGCGTACGACGTGGTCGCCGCGGCGAGACCGCCGGTGAACAGCGTGGCGGCCGCGGCGAGCGCGGCGGCGGCACGGGCGGCGGCGCGGGCGGCAGGGCGGGTGCGGGTCATCGGGCCTCCTGGTCTCGGAGGCCCAACGCGGCCGGGGTGGCCGAGGTCACGAGACGTGACGGGTGTCACGGCGGCGCCGCGGCGTCACGACCCCCGCGAAGCCCAACTCAACCCGGCAGGGGGCCCAACTCAACCCGGCGCGAGGCCCAACTCAACCCGGTGGGGGGCCCAACTCAACCCGGCGCGGGGCCCAACTCAACCCGGTGGGGGGCCCAACTCAACCCGGCGCGGGGCCCAACTCAACCCGGTGGAGGGCCCAACTCAACCCGGTGGGGGGCCCAACTCAACGGGGGGTGAGCTGGAGGAGCTGCTCGAGCCGGGCGAGGTGGGGGGCGAGGTCCCAGCCCTGGGCGGCGACCCAGTCGTCGTCCCAGTACGTCGAGGCGTAGCGGTCGCCGCCGTCGCAGATCAGCGTGACGATCGAGCCGGGCTGGCCGGCGTCCCGCATCCGGACCGCGAGCGCGAGCGCGCCGACGAGGTTGGTGCCGGTCGAGGCGCCGACCCGACGCCCGACGACCCGCTCCACGACCCGCGTCGCCGCGACCGAGGCGGCGTCGGGCACCTCGAGGACCTCGTCGATCACGCCGGGCTCGAACGACGGCTCCACCCGCGGCCGGCCGATCCCCTCGATCCGCGAGCCGGGGCCGGTGACCTCGCAGCTGCGCGTGCGCCAGGCCTCGGCGAAGACCGACCCCTCCGGGTCGACCACGGCCAGCCGGGTGCCGGTGCGGCGGTAGCGGCAGTAGCGCCCGATCGTCGCGCTGGTGCCGCCGGTGCCGGCGCCGACGACGATCCAGGCCGGCTCGGGGTGCCGCTCCAGGGCCAGCTGCTCGAAGATCGAGCAGGCGATGTTGTTGTTGCCGCGCCAGTCGGTCACCACCGAGGCGCGCCCGAACTGGTCCAGGTAGTGGTGGCCGGGCTGCCGGCCGAGCCGCTCGGCCTCGGCGTACATCTCCTCGGCCCGCTCCACGAGGTGGCAGCGCCCGCCGGCGCGCTCGATCAGGTCGAGCTTGGCTCGGGTGGTGGCGGCCGGCACGACCGCGACGAACTCCAGGCCGAGCATGCCGGCGAAGTACGCCTCGGAGATCGCGGTCGAGCCGCTGGTGGCGTCGACCAGCGTGGTGCCCTCGGTGATGTCGCCGTTGGCGAGCCCGAAGAGGAACAGCGAGCGCGCCAGCCGGTGCTTCAGCGAGCCGGTCGGGTGCACCGACTCGTCCTTGAGGTAGAGGTCGACGCCCCACGACCGCGGCAGCGGGAAGACGTGCAGGTGGGTGTCGGCGCTGCGGTTGCTGTCGGCCTCGATCCGGCGGATCGCCTCGGTCACCCAGGCGCGGGCGCGGTCGGCCTCGGAGGGCTGCGTCTCGGCGGGCATGCTGCGGAGCCTGCCAGATCCGGGTCGCGACGTGGCCGGCACCCGCCCGCTCGGGCCGGGTCCGGTCGGGTCAGGCCCGGTGCCGCAGGCCTTCCAGGACGGGGGCGGTCATCGTCGGCAGGAACTCGGTGATCGCGTAGGTCGCGACGCCGTGCACCGTGAACGGGTCGGTCCGCACGACCGCCTCGATCGCCTCCCGCTCGCCGGTGGCGAGGATGACGCCGCCGGTGCGCGGCTCCTTGCGCCCGGAGGCGAGGAACACGCCGGCGTCGTACTGACGCGCGAGGTACTCGCGGTGCGGCTCCAGCAGGGCGTCGATCTCGGCGAGGTCCGCGACGTAGTGGACGTCGAGGACGAACAGGCGCGACATGGGGCCGACCCTAGAGGTTCCCGACCTCGGCGCGGTAGCCGGTCTCGTGCCGGAGATACTGCCGACCGTGGCCACCGAGACCTCCCCGCCCGCCCGCACCGACCTGCGGGCCCGCGTCGGCCTCGCCCAGGTCTGCGCCGCGGGCCTGCTCTGGGGGACGATCGGGGTGTTCGTCCAGCTGGTCCACCGGCACGCGCCGCTGTCGGCGCTGACCATCGGCGGCTGGCGCGCGGTGGTCGCCGGCCTCGTCGTCGTCACGGCCGCCCTGGTGGCTCGTCGGGTCCCCGCCGTGCTGCTGCTGGTCCGCAGCCACGGCGGCCGGGTGGTGGCCGCGGGCCTGACCACCGCGGCCTTCCAGCTGTGCTACTTCGTCGCGGTCGTGGCCGTCGGCGTGAGCGTGGCGACGGTGGTGGCGCTCGGCCTGGCGCCGGTGCTGCTCGTCGCGGTGGACAGCGTCCGCCGTCGCGACGCCCGCGCGCTGCTGCAGCTGCCCGTCGTCGCGGCGGTTGCCGGCCTGGCCCTCGTCTGCGGCGGGTCGGGCGCGGGCACCACCGGCCCGCACCCGCTGCTGGGCGTCCTTACCGCCGTCGTCGCGGGGATCTCGTACGCCGCGGCCACGGCGCTGAGCGAGCCGCTCAGCCGCCGCACCGACCCGCTCAGCCTGGCCACCGCGACCATGGTGGTCGCGAGCGTGGCCATGGGCGCGTTCGGCCTGGTCGTCGCGGGGGTGCGCGGCGCGCCGGTGACCACCGCCGACCCCGTCGCGGTCGGCGGGCTGGTCTACCTCGGTGCGGTGACGATGGCGCTGGCCTACGGCCTGCTGTACGCCGGCCTCCGCACCACCCCGAGCGGCGCGGCGCTGGTCGCCACGCTGCTCGAGCCGGTCGCCGCCGTCTCGCTGTCGGCGGTGTTCCTGGGCGAACGGCTGGGCGTGGCCGGGCTGGCCGGCTCGCTGCTCATCGTGCTCGCGATCGCCTCGCTGGGGCGGCGCTCCCGGCCGCCGCAGCCCGAGCCGCACTGACCCGGACGCTCACGCGCCCCGCTGGCAGCCCTCGGCGTCGACGTGCGGGCCGGTCCCCCGCGGGCACTGGGTGAACCCGACGCGCACGACCTCGCTGTAGGACTCGCCCGCCACCTGGTAGTCGACCCGGAGGTCCTTCACGGTGATGGGCTTGCTACCCGTGGGCGGGAGGACGACGGCGAGCACGGCGAACCGCCAGCGGTTCGCACCGCAGGTGCCGACCTCGCCCGAGGCGCCCTCCACCGGCACGTAGGCGGCCGGCACCGTGCCGTGACCGGCGCTCTGCCGGTCGAACGCCGGTCCGTCGGGCCAGGCGACGCGGACGGTGACCGGCTGGTCCGTGCCCGAGGTGTGCAGCACCTCGACGCTGTCGAAGCTGACCGAGGCGGGCCCGTCCTGGACGCACAGCGGCACGCTGAAGTACGCCGCGCCGTCCTGGCCGCCCTCGACCTGGGCGAAGTGGTCCTCGAAGTCCACCGGGCCGTCGGCGGGGCCACCGGAGCAACCCGACACCGCGAGGAGGACACCCAGCAACAGCAGCCCTACAGATGCGCGCACGGGAGCAAGGTACCTAGGTGGTGATGATCACGTGCAGGTTGCGTGGCCCGTGCACGCCCTCGACCCGGTCCAGCTCGATGTCGCTGGTGGCCGAGGGCCCGCTGATCCAGGTCAGCGCCCGCCCCTGGCGCATGGCCGCACCGAGCTCCGCGACCGCGTCGGGCACGTCGAGCACGACCTGGTCGGCCCGCACCACGCACACGTGCCGGTCCGGCACGAGCGTGAGCGCGCGGCGGCCCTGGCCGGGTCCGTGGTCGAGGACGATCGTGCCGGTCTCGGCGATCCCGACCCGCGCCTCGGTCACCACCGCGTCGACGTGGTCGAGCTCGGCGGCGGTCATCGCGTGGTCGACCGCGGCGCCCGCGACCTCGAAGCCCAGCCCCGGCGGCACGACCACGCTCGCCCCCGCCGGCAGCGCGGCCGCCACCGTCGCCTCGAGGTCGGCGGCGGCGCACCGCTCGACCACCGCGTGGTAGTCGGCGACCCGTTCGGCGAAGTGGGCGACCAGGGCCTCGCCCTCCAACGGGGTGCGCCGGGGCGGCTCGGGCAGGCCGCCGTGGGTCACGCCCTCGACGTCGGCGAGGGCCGAGCGCACCCGGCGCAGGACCTCCTCGCGGGCACCGTCACCTGCCCGGGTCACCGCTGCTCCTCCCGTCCGCCGTCGGTCCGCTTCCACCAGGCCCGGAACGACTCGCGCGGCGGCGCGGGGAGGTCCCGCGCTCCGGTCCACGCCGAGGCGCCCGGCCCTGGGATCCGCCCGGCCGCGCGCCGGCCGCCGGGCATCGTCGTACGCCCCAGCCGGCCGAGCACCCGCCCGGCCAGCCCCGAGGCCCGCTCGACCCAGGCCAGCCGGCGGGCGTCGGAGAACGCGTACGCCGCGGACCTCATCGCGACCGCCTCGGCCTTGGGGACCCGGTCGCCGCGGTGCGCGTCGACCACCTCGGTGCGCAGGTGCACCAGCACCTCGGGGATGTCGATGCGCACCGGGCAGGCTTCGAAGCAGGCGCCGCACAGCGAGGAGGCGTACGGCAGCGAGTCGATCTGCTCGTCGTGGCCCACCCCGCGCAGCAGCGGGTTGAGGATCGCGCCGATCGGGCCGGGGTAGACCGAGCCGTAGGCGTGCCCGCCGACCCGCTCGTAGACCGGGCAGACGTTCAGGCAAGCCGAGCAGCGGATGCAGCGCAGCGCCTGCCGGCCGACCTGGTCGGCCAGCGCCCGGGTCCGCCCGTTGTCCACCAGTACGACGTGCACCTCCTGCGGACCGTCGCCGGGCGTGACCCCGGTCCACATGGACGTGTAGGGGTTCATCCGCTCGCCGGTGGACGAGCGCGGCAGCAGCCGAAGCAGCGGGTCGAGGCCGTCCCAGGTCGGCACGACCTTCTCGATGCCGACCACGCTGACCAGGACCTCGGGCAGGGTCAGGCACATCCGGCCGTTGCCCTCGGACTCCACCACGACCAGCGTGCCGGTCTCGGCGACCGCGAAGTTCGCGCCGGAGATCCCGACCTTCGCCCGCAGGAACTTCTCGCGCAGGTGCTGGCGCGCCGCGGCCGCGAGCACCGCCGGCTCGTCGGTCAGGTCGTCGGGGGCGGCCCGGCCCGCAGCCGCCATCTTCTGCTTGAAGATCTCGCGGATCTCCGCGCGGTTGCGGTGGATCGCCGGCACCAGGATGTGGCTGGGCAGGTCGTCGCCGAGCTGCACGATCAGCTCGGCGAGGTCGGTCTCCCAGG
Source organism: Nocardioides panaciterrulae (assembly GCF_013409645.1). Lineage (NCBI taxonomy): Bacteria > Bacillati > Actinomycetota > Actinomycetes > Propionibacteriales > Nocardioidaceae > Nocardioides > Nocardioides panaciterrulae. The sequence goes on from NZ_JACCBG010000001.1 coordinate 3,979,471, forward strand.
CGGCGATGCCCTCCGCGGCGAGCGCCTCGTTGAGCCCGATCTCCTGGGTGGCCATCGACTTGACCTTGACGACCTCGTCGACGCCGTGGCCGCGGACGACCTCGGCCACGATCCGGCAGGCCTCCTCGGCGTCGCGGGCCCAGTGCACGACCGCGCCGTTGGCGGTCAGCGACGCCTCGAGGTCCAGCAGGTGCCGGTCGAGCTCGCGCAGCGCGGACTCCTTGACCGCCGCCCCGGCCAGCCGCAGCTGCTCCCAGCCCGACCCGGCCCCCTCGCCGCCGACCCCCTCCGCGCCGACGATGGACGCGTCGACCTCGTCGACCAGCCGCAGCCGCTTGTTGCGGATCGTGGTGGTGGCGTGCGCGAGGTTGTGCCGCAGCTGGCTGTCGGCCAGCGCGGCCCGGGCCGCGGTCGGGAAGGCCGGCATCCCGACGAACGTGGCGCTCATCCTCCGACCACCTCCGCCAGGCCCGCAGGCTGGTCCTCGGTCGCGGCCAGGATCTCGGCGAGGTGCATGACCCGCACGCCGGACTGCTGGCGCGAGAGCATCCCGCCGATGTGCATCAGGCAGGAGTTGTCGCCGGCGACCAGCACCTCCGCCCCCGTCTCGCGGACGTGGCGCGCCTTGTCGGCCCCCATCGCCACCGAGGTGTCGGCGTTCTTGACCGCGAAGGTGCCGCCGAAGCCGCAGCACTCCTCGGCCGCCGGCAGGTCGGTGAGCCGGATCCCGCGCACCTCCTCGAGCAGCCGCCGGGGCCGGTCCCCCACGCCGAGCAGCCGCAGCGAGTGGCAGGTCGGGTGGTAGGTCACCCGGTGCGGGAAGTAGGCGCCCACGTCGGTCACGCCGAGCACGTCGACGAGGAACTCCGAGAGCTCGTGGACCTTCGGGGCGGTCTGCGCCACCGCCTGTTGCAGGCCCGGGTGGCCCGAGCGGCGCGCGACGAGCGAGTGCTGGTGCCGGACCGAGCCGGCGCACGATCCCGAGGGGGCCACGACCGCGTCGTACCCCGCGAACGCGTCGACGAACGTCCGGACGACCGGCACCGCCTCGTCGAGGTAGCCGGTGTTGACCATCGGCTGGGCGCAGCAGGTCTGGGCCGCCGGGAAGTCGACGTCGACGCCGAGCCGTCTCAGCAGCCGCACCACTGCCCTCCCGGTGTCGGGGAACATCGCGTCATTGACGCAGGTCACCATCAGCGCGACACGCATGCGGCCCATCATCACCCGTCCGCGGCCGGAAGGCGACGCTCGGCACCCTCCGAATCGAGCCCGAGTCGAGCCCGAGTCGAGCCCGTGCTGATCGTGGCCCGTCCGTCGCCGGGGTCGGGGCGGCGCAGCGGGTGCTGCCGGACCTAGCTCCGGCCGAGCGCGTCGATCGCGGCCATGTCCTCATCGGTCAGGGTGAACCCGCCGACGTCGGCGTTCGACCGGATGCGCTCGGGGTTGACCGACTTCGGGATCACGACGACGCCGTGCTGGAGGTGCCAGCGGATGATCACCTGGGCAGGCGTCCGGCCGACCCGCTCGGCGATCTCGCCGATGGTCGGGGCGTCGAGGGTGCCCCCGCGCAGGGCGCTGTAGCCCTCGAGCACCACGTCGCGCGCACGGTGCTCGGCCAGCGTCTCGGCGTCGAACAGCAGCGGGCTCCACTCGATCTGGTTCACCGCGGGACGCACCTCGGTGGCCTTGGTGACCTCGTCGAGGAGCGAGGTGTCGAAGTTGCTCACCCCGATCTCCCGGGCCAGGCCGGCCTCGCGGGCCTCGACGAACGCGCGCCACAGGTCGACGTTCTCCGACCCGCCGGCCGACCAGTGGATGAGCCACAGGTCGACGTGGTCGGTCTGCAGGAGGTCGAGGCTCTCGCGCAGGGTCGCGAGCTCGCGTCCGGCCCGGTCGGGCGGGCACTTGGTGGTGAGGAAGACGTCGTCGCGGGCCACGCCGCTCTCCGACAGGGCGCGACCGACCTCGCCCTCGTTCCCGTAGACCGTGGCGGTGTCGAGATGCCGGTAGCCCGCCTCGAGAGCGGCCGACGTCGCACGAACGGCGTCGTCGCCCTTGATCTGCCAGGTCCCGAAGCCGAGGAGCGGCATGCGGGCGCCGTTGGCGAGGCTGACGGTGGCGTCGGGGACCTGGGGGTCGGTGGCAGTCATGCCGCGATGCTAGGCACCCGGACCCAACCGGCTGCACGGGTGCCGGGACGACGGCGCGCGCAGCCGCTACTCCTCGGCATGGTCGATCACGCAGAACTCGTTGCCGTCCGGGTCGCGCAGCACGACGAGGTCGGCGCCGACGGCGTCGAGAGGGCGGGGCGGGCCCAGCACCTGGGTCGCACCGAGGTCCACGAGGCGCGCCACCTGGCCGGCCGGGTCACAGGTGTGCAGGTCGAGGCGCAGCCGGACCGGCTCGCTCGCCGGGACACCGGCCGCCTGCAGCGAGAGCGGAGGCCCCTCACCGGCGGGGTCCAGCAGCACCGTGCAGTCCGGATCGGGCTCGGGGTCGCGGGGGAGGTAGGCGAGGGCCGCGGTCCAGAAGGCCACCGCGCGGGCCATGTCGCGGACCCCGACCACGACCGGGGCCAGGTGGAGGTCCCCGACGCCGCCCGCCGACTGCTCAGCGTCGACCTCGTCGACCAGGCCCAGCGCCACGTCCACGGCCCGCCGCAGGTCCGAGCGGGGGCCGGGGGTGAACAGGTAGCGGTCGTCGACGAAGCAGTGCCAGCCGGGGGCGATCTCGCCGGCCCACCCCGCACCGTGCCACTGCAGCACCGCGCGCACCACCTCGGCGGGCTCCGTCTCGGTGGCGGCCACGCCGGTGGCGGGGTCGATCTTGGTCAGCGACCGGCCGCCGTCCCTCTCGACGTAGGCGGCCACCAGGGTCCGCGCCGCCAGGTCGCGCAGCAGGCTTCGTGCGATGTGGGGATCCATGTCAGGTCCTCTCCTTCGCGAACCTTGTCGGTGCCCACTGCGCGAGAACCCATGCGGGGGTACGGGGTCGCGACCGTCCCACGGCACCGACGCCGTGGGTGGGCGCGCCTAGACTTGGCCGGACCCCCGAGCCAGGAGCACCGCCATGTCTGCGACCAGCAAGACCGACCTGCCCGACCACATCGACGCCGCCGTCCTGAAGATCGCCGGCGTGGTGGTCCTCGGGGCGATCATGTCCATCCTGGACATCACGGTGGTCAACGTGGCGCTGCCGACGTTCCAGACGGTCTTCGGGTCCGACGGCAACCCGATCGCCTACTCGACGGTCGCGTGGACGGTGACGGCGTACACGCTCGCGCTGGCCACGGTCATCCCGATGACCGGCTGGGCGGCCGACCGCTTCGGCACCAAGCGGCTCTACATGACCGCGATCGCGCTGTTCGTCGGCGGCTCGGTGCTCTGCGCGGCCTCGTGGAGCATCGGCGCGCTGATCGGCTTCCGGGTGCTGCAGGGGCTCGGCGGCGGCATGCTGATGCCGCTCGGCATGACGATCATGACCCGGGCGGCGGGCCCGCACCGGATGGGCCGCCTGATGGCGATCCTCGGGGTCCCGATGCTGCTCGGGCCGATCCTCGGCCCGATCCTCGGCGGCTGGCTGATCGAGGTCGCGAGCTGGCACTGGATCTTCCTCATCAACGCCCCGATCGGCCTGGTCGCGCTGATCTACGCCTGGCGAGTGCTGCCCCGGGACACCCCGGAGCCGTCGGAGTCCTTCGACTTCCTCGGCATGGCGCTGATGTCGCCGGGGCTCGCGCTGTTCCTGTTCGGCGTCTCCTCGATCCCCTCCGAGGGCACCGCCGCGGCGCCGCGGGTCTGGATCTCGATGCTGATCGGCCTCGTGCTGATGGTGCTCTTCGTCTTCCACTCCTTCCGCCCCGCGCACCCGCTCCTCGACCTGCGGCTGTTCCGGAACCGCAACCTCACGGTCTCGATCATCACGATGTTCCTGTTCGCCGCGGCCTTCTTCGGCGGGCTGCTGCTGGTGCCGACCTACTTCCAGGAGGTCCGCGGGGAGTCGACGCTGCAGGCCGGGCTGCTGGTGGCCCCGCAGGGCATCGGCGCGATGATCACGATGCCGATCGCGGGGTCCCAGGTGGACAAGCACCCCATCGGCCGGATCGTGCCGTTCGGGCTGGTCTTCATCCTGATCGGCATGTTCGGGCTGACCCAGATCACCGCGACCACGCCGTACCCGCTCATCATCGCCGAGCTGTTCGTGATGGGCCTGGGGATGGGCGCCACGATGATGCCGCTGTTCACCTCCGCGCTGAAGACGCTGCGGGCCCACGAGGTCGCGCGCGGCTCGACGCTGCTGAACATCACCCAGCAGATCGCCAGCTCGGTCGGGGTCGCGACCATGTCGGTGCTGCTGACCAACCACCTCCAGGCCTCCTCGCTCGCCGGGCCGGCGATGGCGTCGTTGCGGAGCCCTGCCAACGCCACGGGCCTCTCGCCGGCCGCGATCGCGAAGGGGCTGGAGGACGCCGCCGCGGCGTTCGCCGACACCTACTGGGTGGCGTGGGTGCTGGTGCTGCTGACGGTGGTGCCGGCGCTGTTCCTGCCCCGCAAGCACGAGGAGATGCACGTGCTCGACGAGGAGAGCGTCCCGCCGGTCTCCGTGCACTGAACCGGGCCGGGTGTCGGATCGACGCGACGCAGTTCGTTGCAGGGGTGAGCGGACGCCCACCAGGGGCGGCCCCGATCACAGGAGATGATCTGGATGAAGTACCTGGTTTCCGTGATCGATGACGGCACCGGCCGGGCCACCCCGACCGAGGAGGCCGACATCGACGCGTTCAACGACCGGCTCCGGACCGACGGCCACTGGGTCTTCGCCGGCGGTCTCGGCTCGCCCGACCCGGCCACCGTCGTCGACAACCGGGGCGCCGAGCCGGTGTTCACCGACGGCCCGTTCGTAGAGGCGAAGGAGCACCTCGCCGGCTTCTGGATCATCGAGGCCGCCGACCTCGACGTGGCGCTGAAGCTCGCAGCCGACGGCTCGAAGGCCTGCAACCGGAAGATCGAGGTGCGTCCGTTCCTGTGAACGGCGACGGGGTCCGGGAGGTGATCATCCGGACCCACCACGAGGAGTGGGCGCGGGTGGTCGCCGCCCTGACCAGGCGTTTCGGTGACCTCGACATCGCCGAGGAGGCGGCCGCCGAAGCCTTCGCCACCGCCGTCGAGCGGTGGCCGGCCGACGGCGTACCCCCCAACCCCGGCGCCTGGCTGACCACCACCGCCAACCGGAAGGCCATCGACCGGATCCGGCGCGAGAGCAAGCGCGCCGACAAGCAGCGGGAGGCGCAGATGTCCTACGACGAGCCGCCCCGGCCCGCCGGGGCCATCGAGGACGAGCGGCTCCGGCTGATCTTCACCTGCTGTCACCCGGCGCTCGCGATGGAGGCCCGGGTGGCGCTGACGCTGCGCCTCCTGGGCGGCCTGACCGTGCCCGAGATCGCCCGCGCCTTCCTGGTGCAGGAGGCCACGATGGGACGGCGGATCACCCGCGCGAAGGCCAAGATCAAGGCCACCCGCCTCCCCTACCGGGTGCCTGGCGCCGAGGACCTGCCGGCCCGCGTCACCGGCGTGCTCGCCGTGCTCTTCCTCGTCTTCAACGAGGGCTACCTGGCCAGCGGCCCCGACACCGATCCGGTACGTCGGGACCTGACCGCCGAGGCGATCCGGCTCACTCGCATGGTGCGGGCCCTCCTGCCCGAGGACGGCGAGGTGGCCGGGCTGCTGGCGCTGATGCTGCTCACCGAGGCCCGTCGCACCGCCCGGGTCTCGGCGAGCGGCGAGCTGGTCACCCTGGACGAGCAGTACCGGGACCTCTGGGACGCGGCCCTGATCGCCGAGGGACATCGGCTGGTGCGCGACCGCCTGGCCTCCGGGGTCGCTCCGGGCCGCTACCAGATCCTCGCCGCGATCAACGCCGTGCACACGTCCGCCCGCGACGCACGCGACACCGACTGGTCGCAGGTCGTCGCCCTCTACGACCAGCTCGTCCGCCTGCACCCCACGCCGATCGTCGCCCTCAACCGGGCCGTCGCGGTGGGCGAGCTCGACGGCCCGGAGCCGGCGCTGGCGCTCGTCGACCGACTCCGGGACCAGCTGGCCGGCTATCACGCCTTCCACGCGACCCGCGCCGACCTGTTGCGCCGGCTGGGCCGCCCTCAGCAGGCGCGCGCGGCGTACGACGAGGCCATCGCGCTGGCGGGGAACACCGCCGAGACCGCCTACCTGACCCGCCGACGCGACCAGCTGGGGTAGCGAGGCCCGGTCAGAACGTGTCCCGCCGGCGCAGCGGCCGCGGCCGGCCGTCCGGGTCGTGCAGCGCGAGGTACGACGGCAGCGCCAGCGCCGCCGCGAGCGGACGCAGGCGGGGCGTCTGCAGCGAACGGAGCCGGCCCGGCGGTCGCGGCCCTCGACACCCGCCCTCGTGCCAGGCGTCGAGAGCACGCGCGGTCGCGGCGTACTGCTCGAACATGCCGGCCGGGTCGACGCAGTCGGCCATCACCCGCAGCAGCGAGGCGTCCTCGTCCTCGTCGACCCGGGCGTCGAACGGGCGGTCCAGGTGCTCCGCGGCCAGGGACAGCCGGAGCCGCAGCGGATAGGCCCCGTGCATCCCGCCGTCCTCGTCGCGGTGGACGGCGCGGTCGACGACGGTCGCGGACAGCTCCGAGTCGTGGGTCCACGACCGGCGGTTGAAGTTGTCGGAGCCGACGGACACCCACAGGTCGTCGACGACGCAGACCTTGGCGTGCACGTACACCGGCGTGCCGGCGTGGTTCTCGAGGCCGTAGAACGCCACCCGCCCGCGGCCGGCCTTCGTCATCTCGGCCATCGCCCGGCGCCGGCCGAGCAGCTGCGGCGGACGCGACAGGCCGGCCAGGTCCGGGTGCAGCGGCACGACGGCGATCACGTGCAGGCCGGGATCGCGACGCAGGGCCTCGGTGAACAGATCACCCACGTGGTCGCCCCACAGGTACTGGTCCTCGACGTACACGAGCCGCTGCGCCTGCCCGAGCGCCTTGACGTAGCCCCGGGCCACGCTGCGCTCCCCGCCCCTGGCGAACGGGTAGTCCCGGCCGTGCCGCAGGTTGGGATAGGTGCGCAGGATCTGGACGACGTGCGTGCCGCCCTCGACCGGGGGAGGCGGCGGCGCCTGCGCCGGCAGCGGGTCGGGCGAGGTGTCCAGGTCGCGGACCCGGTCCATGAACATGCGCACGGGGTTGCGGCTCAGCGGGGTCGGGTCCTCCCACCGCTCCCGGAACACGGTCTCCACGTCGAAGACGGCCGGTCCCTGGATCGCGGCCATCACGTCGTGCCACGGCGGGGTGGGGCCGTACTCCTTCGCGAGGTCCATGGCCTGCGGGTCACCGTGGTGGTCGGCGTCGTCGCGGCGCGAGTGGCACAGGTCGATCCCGCCGACGAAGGCGATGTCTCGCGACGGCTCCCCACGGTGCCGGATCACCACGAACTTCTGGTGGTGCGAGCCGCCGGTCCGCACCCGCATGTCCAGCAGGGCCTCGGCCCCCCGCTGCTGCAGCTGCTGCCCCAGCCGTCGGTTCTGCCGCGCGGTGAACCCGAGCTTCTCCCAGTGCGAGCGCCACACGAGACCGCGCACGTCGACGCCCCGCTCGTCCGCGCGGCCCAGCACCTCGGCGACCTCGCTGCCCGGCTCCCCGGTCAGGCGCTCGTCCGCGTCGCCCTGCCAGTCGGTGAAGAGCACCAGGTCACCGGCGCGGGTGGCCTCGAGGCGCTCGTAGAGCTCGGCGAAGTAGGTCGCCCCGTGCACGAGCGCGCGGACCAGGTTGCCCTCCGACCACGCCTGCTCCCCCGGGTGCTGCGCGTCGATCCGCGTGCTGTGGTTGTCCCGCTCCCCCTTGGTCAGCAGCCAGCCGGTCGGCGTCCACTCGTCTTCCATAGAACTCACCCGCCCAGCATGCCCGGCCCGGGGCTGCGGCACTCCCGGGGCCGGCATGCCGCAGCCGGCGGGGTTCACGAATCTGTCAGCCGGGCAGCCGGTCGCCGCGCCGCTCGACCAGCACCGCGGGCGCGGTGAGCCGCCACGCCTCGAAGGCGAGCTCGGCCAGCTCGTCACGCTCGACGCCGGCCAGCCGGACCACCACCCAGCCGAAGCCACGCGTCGTGAACTGCACCTCGAACGTCTCCGGGCGCTCGGCGACCAGGGCGAGCTGTTCGGCGAGGGTCTGCTTGAGCCCCACCGTGCCGGTGGGCTCCCAGAGGTAGCCGAACGTGTGGCCGCTCACCGCCATCCGCCAGTAGCGGCCGTTATCGGCACGGGTGACCTCCGGCAGCTGGTCGGCCAGCTCGAAGAAGTCCGCGATGCTGCAGCCGGTCACCCGGTCATCCTGCCAGCACCTGCCGACGTAGGCTCACGACGCCGAGACGACAGGAGTGCGACATGGTGGCGAGCCGAACCGCTCGGGAGAAGAAGGCGGCGGCCGAGGCCGGCCCGCTGGCGCGGGTGAAGATCGACCTGGGCGCGGACCAGCAGTTCGTCTACAAGATCAGCTGCACGACCTGCGTCCTCAAGGGCGACCGCAGCTGGTCGGCCTACCGTCCCGGCGACGACAACGGCTTCATGGCCGCGATGGACCGCTGGATCTTCCACCTGCACGAGAAGCATCCCGACGCCGAGGCGCCGTGCCTGGCCTTCCTGCCGGCCGCCCAGCAGCGCCTCCACGAGCGGCGCGAGCAGCGGGCGGCCGACCCGACCGCCGTCCCCGACGAGAACGCCACCTGAGGAGTCCGGACCTCGGTCACGTTCATCCGGGCAAGGAGGCGCGCAACGGCGACTGAGCCTCCGGGTGGCTGAGTCGTTCCTCCCCGGCCATGGACGGAGTATCGCCCGGCCGTCGGCCGGGTCACCAGCCGAGCTCGCGCAGCCGCGCGTCCCCGATGCCGAAGTGGTGGCCGACCTCGTGGACCACGGTCCGGCGAACCTGCTCCACGACCTCGTTCTCGGTGCCGCAGACCGCACAGATCGCGCGGCGGTAGATCGTGATCCGGTCGGGGAGGGCGCCGGCGTACGCCGTGGTGCGGCTGGTCAGGGGGATGCCGCGGTAGAGGCCCAGCAGGCCCGGCGGCCCGGGACCGTGCTCCACGGTCACGGCGACGTTGTCCATGAGCTCGCCGAGCTCCGCAGGCAGCCCGTCGAGCGCCTCCGTGACCATCTCCTCGAACCGCTCGGGAGCGACCTCGACCATGGGTCCGATTCTCCGCCAAGCCCCCAGGAACCCCGGGGCCCCGGACCCGGGGCCTCCGGACCCCGGGAGCCGCCGGCTAGAACGCCACGAACCAGGCGGCCGCGGTCACGACCGTGCCGAGCAGCAGGCCGACGCCGAACCAGTGCCACTCCGGCACCGCCCACAGCATGCAGGCGATCAGGCCCGCGGCGATCCCGCCGACCGCGACCCCGAGCAGCAGGTCGTTGACCCAGGCGAGGAAGACCAGGGTGCCGGCCAGGACGCCCGCCAGCACGCCGGCGACGGGGCCAGCCGGCCGGCTACCTACCGTCCTGGGTGTCGTCACAGCTCGATCATGCCGCGTTCCTCATGTTCGCGTCGCGACGGACCGATAGAGCCCTTGGAACCACTGCCGGTCGTCTTGGGAGTTCGTCATGTCGATGCCTGTTCGGGTGCGGGCTGTCTCGGTCGTGGCACTCGCCGCGTTCGCTCCGGCGCTCGCCCCCGCCGTCGCTCCCGGCGCCCTGCTCGCGTCGGCCGGTTCCGCGGTCGCCGCGACCACCACCGGCTCGTTGTCGGTGACCCCGGCCCGCTACATCGCCGGGCAGGCGGTCCGGTTCCGCGGGCACCTCGGCAACCGGGCTCGCGCCGTGCACCTGCAGTCGAACATGAACCGCCCCGGGGACACCTGGGTCGACGTGCCCGACTCGGCGTTCCGCACCGACGACACCGGCGACTTCGACTTCTCGTTCCGCGCGCCCGCGATGTTCAACCTCAGCTACCGCGTGGTCGCAGGCGGCAGGGCGACCCCGTCGTACCTGTTCACCGCGAGCCCCCAGGAGCTGACCCTCACCCCGCTCGGCGGGGATCCCGAGTACCCGTTCTACCGCGTGCCCGCCGGCACCCCGTTCACCGCGGTGGTCGACACCACCCCCTCGGTGCGCGGCACCTTCGGCACCCCGCCACCGATCCCCGGCCGGACCGTGACGCTGCAGGAGCGGACCGCCCCGGACCGGTGGGAGACCATCGGGACCGGCACCACCGACGCCGACGGCCGGGCCCTGTTCACCGTGACCGCGCCGGCCTCGGGGACCGAGGTGCTCCGCGCCCGCCAGGAGCGGTGGACCGAGGGCGGGAGCGAGATCGGCTGGTTCGCGTCGTTCCCCGCCTACTTCGCGGTCTCCGGGGACGGCACCGTCGACGAACCGAGCACCCACGCGACGGTCCGCGACCGGACCCCGCAGTCGCCGTACCGTCCCACGGCCTCCCAGCACTACCGGTGGGGGCGGGTCCGGTACGACTTCGCCTGGGAGCACGGGCAGGACCTCGACTCGCCCCCGTCGAAGGGCGATGTCCGCGGCGGCCGCTGGCGCGACACCTCCGACGGCACCGGGCGGGCCACGCCGTTCAACGGCGGACTGGTGCTGCAGAGCAAGCTCCGGCACGTCGGTCCGGGCGACCGGGGCACGACCACCGCGACCATGCACGGCGCCGCGCAGCGGTACGGCCGGTGGGAGTTCCGCCTCCAGGGCCGCACCTGGGAGACCGGCGCCCAGCCCTACCGGTTCCGGCTCGAGCTCGTCCCGGCCCACTCGGAGGTCACCGACTGCTCCCCGCAGAGCATCGTGCTGGCCGACGTGACCATGGGGTCACCCGGGCTGGCGTTCGGCGTGCGATCCCAGAGCGCCGGCACCGTGTGGCAGCGGCGCCTGGCCCACGTGCGCCTGGCCGACCAGCCGTTCAACGTCGCCGTCGAGGTCGCCAAGGGCCACCTCACCTGGTTCCGCGACGGCAAGCCGATCGGCAGCGTGACCGACGATCGCGCCCAGCTCGGGGTCAAGCTGGTGCCGCGGCTGAGCCTGATCGGCGAGCCCGACGTCGAGATGAACGGCGCGCAGGTCAACTCCGACTGGCAGCGGTCCTGGACGCTGCGTCACGGCCGGCAGGTCACGAGCCGGAGGGCGCTGCCCAGCGCCCCCTACTCCAGCTGCTGAGACACCCGCACCGGGGTCGGTGCGGCAGGCGGAGGCCGGTCAGCGCAGGGCCATGGAGCCGGAGAGGTCCGGCTCCCAGGGCAGGCTCGCGTCCTCGGCGATGCGCTTGTCGATCGCGGCCGCGACGTCCTCGGGCCACGGGGCGGTGCGCCGGGTCTGCATGTCGACGTGCAGGAAGATCTCCTCCATCACGAAGCTGACCCGCCGGTGCGACTCGTCGAGCAGGTAGACCAGGGCGTGCACGGCCCGCTCCGAACGCCCGAGCAGCCGCACCCGCGCCGACATCCGGTCGCCGGTGCGCAGCTCGGCGAGGTACCTCAGGTGGTGTTCGGCGGAGAAGCACGCGTGCCCGCTGGCCGGCCAGTTCTGCGGGATCCCCAGCGCGACCAGGGACTCGTCCAGCCCCTCGCTGGCGATGCCGGTGTAGTGACGGACGTTGAGGTGGCCGTTGACGTCCTCGAAGGCGATCGGCACGGGCTGTTCGGCGTACGCCGGCATCCCGGCGAGCTGCTCGTACGTGGGGTGGGGTGCTCTCACGGGCGTGACCCTACCGGGACCGGCCGGATCCGCTACCGCGACGGCGTGGACACACGTCCGGGCCCTCGGCTCGTAGCCCAGGCCCGCGTAGAGCCGCAGCGCCCCCGAGGAGTTGGCGGTGTCCACGCTCAGCGCCGCCGCCTCCAGGCCGGAGGCGGCGAACCGTCGCAGGGACTCGCGCAGGAGGGCGCCGGCGATGCCCCGGTGGCGGTGGGTCGCCGCGACGGCCAGCTCGTCGGTATAGCCCTCCGGGACGCCGGTCGCCTCCCAGTCCTGTTCGTAGGCGCAGTTCAGCGCGGCTCCGACCACCGCGTCGGTCTCCTCGTCGAGCGCGAGGACCGACCACCCGGGCCGGAACGCCCGGGCGGTCACCGCTTCCTGCCACATCTGCGGAGTCCGGTCCACATGACCCCAGTGGTCGCGGAACGCGGCGTCCACCATCGCGTGGATCTCCTCGCTGCGCGCGCTGTCCCAGTCGACGACGCGTACGCCGGGGACGGCCGGGACTGCGAGATCCACCCCCAGCGGGCGGGCCATCTCGAAGAAGTAGCGCTCCACCGCCAGCCCGTGACGCTCGGCCAGGTCGCGGACGTCGGCCTGGTCCACGGGCGCGTGCAGGCGCATCACCAGTGGCCCGAACCCCTCGCGCCGGGTGGCCCGGTCCCAGGCCAGGCCGTGCGCCAGCTGCCACCGCAGCACCGCCGTGCCGAGGCCCTCGCCCCGGCGGTCCGGCCGGACCGCGCCCCCGAGGTGGACGCCCCGCCTCTCGGTCACGACCCGGTTGCAGCCGGCCCAGGCCACCGCGACGACCCGACCCGTCTCGTCGGAGCCGACCAGCGTGTCCTCCTCGGGTCGGGACCGCGGAGAGTCCCAGAACTCCTCCAGCCCCGCGAGTGACCGGCGCTCCGGGTTCGCGTCGTACGCCTCGCACTCGGCGTAGAACTCGGCGACGGCGGGGAGGCGGTCCCGCTCGAGCGGCGCCCAGGTCAGGCCCGGAAAGGCTTCCAGCGCGGCACGGGCGTCACGCTCACTCATCCTCGGCCTGCTTGCGCCGGCGCCGGCGGACCCGCCACACGACCAGCGCGACGATCACCACGACCGCGACGACGACCGCCGCACCCTCGCCGATGGAGGAGGCGACCTTCTGGTAGGAGGCGCCGGCGAAGTAGCCGACCAGGCAGAAGGTGATGCCCCAGCTGATCCCGCCGAGGGCGTTCCAGAACAGGAACGTCGGGTAGTGCATCTTGCTGAGACCGGCCAGCCCCGGCATCACGGCCCGGAAGAACGCGGTCCACCGGCCGAGGAAGACCGCGGGCCCGCCCCGCCGGCGGAGCAGGTCCTGCGCCTTGTCGAGCCGGCCCTGGTGCTTGCGGAGGATCTTCAGCTCCAGCACGCGCCGGCCCAGGTGCTTGCCGACCTCGTACCCGACCGTGTCGCCGACGACCGCGCTGACCACGACGACCACGATGAGCGTGCCGATGTTCAGGTGGCCCCGGCTCGCCAGGAAGCCGCCGAGCAGCACGGCCGTCTCGCCGGGAAGGACGAAGCCGACGAAGACGGCGGCCTCGCCGAAGGTCAGCAGGGCGATGATCGTGTAGGCGACCGCGGGCGGCACGGACCGGATCGCGTCCAACACGCTCTGCATCATTCCGAGGAATGTACCTGCGGCTCCCGCGCGGACGGCCGCACATCGACGGCCCGCCGCGGTCGTAGATCCCCCACCGGCCACCGCACGCGGACCGGGACTGTGGCAATCTGCGGAGGTGAGCCTTCCCCGCCCCGACATCGATCCCGACGGCCTGCTCGAGTACTCGGTGGTCTTCACAGACCGGTCCTTGAACCACATGTCCGAACGCTTCGTCGGGGTGATGCAGGACATCATCGACGTGCTGCGCACGACCTACGCTGCCGAGACGGTCGCGGTCGTCCCAGGTGGCGGCACCTACGCGATGGAAGCCGTCGCCCGACAGCTGGCGACGGGGCGGCGCTGCCTCGTCGTACGCAACGGGCTGTTCTCCTACCGCTGGTCGCAGATCTTCGACGCCGGCGCGGTGGCCGCCGAGACGACCGTCTGCAGCGCCCGCCCGGTGTCCGATGAGCGCCACGCGCCCTGGGCTCCGGCTCCGGTCGACGAGGTGATCGAGACCATCGAGCGCGTCCGTCCCGAGGTCGTCTTCGCGGCGCACGTGGAGACCGCAGCCGGCATGGTGCTGCCCGACGACTACGTCCGCAGGGTCGCCGCGGCGACCCATGCAGCCGGCGGGCTGTTCGTCCTCGACTGCATCGCCTCGGGGGCGCTGTGGGTAGACATGACCGAGCTCGGCGTCGACGTGCTGCTCAGCGCCCCCCAGAAGGGATGGAGCGGCTCGCCGTGCGCGGGTTACGTGATGCTCAGTGCGGCCGGACGGGCCCAGGTCATGGCGACGACCTCGACCAGCTTCGCGGTCGACCTGCAGAAGTGGCTGACGATCACCGAGGCCTACACCCAGGGCCAGACCCCCTACCACGCCACGATGCCCACGGACACGCTCGCGCACGACGCGGCGCTCATGCTCGAGACCCGCGACGCGGGACTCGGCGAGCTGCGCCAGGCACAGCTCTCCCTCGGCACGCGGGTCCGCGCCGTGCTCGCGGAGCTCGGCTTCGCCTCCGTCGCCGCCGAGGCGTTCGCCGCCCCGAGCGTCGTGGTCGCCTACACCGACGATCCCGAGATCCGCAGCGGCGCGAGGTTCAAGGCGCAGGGCCTCCAGGTGGCCGCCGGCGTCCCGCTGATGTGCGGCGAGGGCGCGGACTTCTCCACCTTCCGGGTGGGGCTCTTCGGCCTCGACAAGCTCACCGACGTCGAGGGGACCGTGGCGCGGCTCAGAGCCCACCTCGGGCACTGACCCGGCCTAGCGGTGCTGCATCGCCCAGGCCAGGTCGATCGCCCTGCGAACCGCCCCGGGTTCCGCATGAGCGAGATAGGCCTCGAGCTTGTGGTGAGCCTCCATGCGAGGCGGTACGCCGAAGCTGTCCGGGTAGGTCTCGAGCAGCGACTCCCGCTCGCTCATCGGGACGCGGATCACCAGCGTGTCCTGGTCATGCAGGCGCACGACCAAGCGGTCATCGACGTACCAGGCCGGTCGCGCCTCGGTCCCCTTGCGCTTGACCCCGGGCAGCGACTCCGCGTACCGACCGACTTCGTCAGGGGTCATGAGCAGGAGCCTAGGCGCGCGAGAAGCCTGACGTCTCCGGGTAGTCTTCTCACGGCCTCGTCGGCCTCCCTGTTCCAGTCGATCCCGAGCGCCTCCTGGGAGGAGCAGACCATGGAAGCAAGACCGCCGGTCCCGCCCTTCGGCCGTGACGACGCGATCAAGAAGGTGCGCGGCGCGGAGGACGCTTGGAACACTCGCGACCCGGAGCGAGTGGCGCTCGCGTACAGCCCGGACAGCCGATGGCGCAACCGTTCGGAGTTCCTCACCGGTCGTGCCGCCATCGTGGAGTTCCTGACGCGGAAGTGGGCCAAGGAGCTCGACTACCGGCTGATCAAGGAGATGTGGGCTTTCGACAGGGACCGCATCGCGGTCCGGTTCGCCTACGAGTGGCACGACGCCGAGGGCTCGTGGTTCCGCTCCTACGGCAACGAGAACTGGCTGTTCGACGAGTACGGGCTGATGATGCGACGCCATGCCAGCATCAACGACGTCCCGATCGACGAGGGGCAGCGGAAGTTCCACTGGGACCTGGGCGGACCGCGCCCGGCGGACCATCCCGGGCTGAGCGACCTCGACCTGTGACCTGAGCCGACCCGGGCGCAGCGCTCGGGCCTCTTGGGGCTGACCAAGGCAACGGCACCCGGTGACTCATGGGGGGCACGCTGCGGCTCAGGGGTTCGTACCATCCGAATCATGGACTGGGCCGGGTGGGCGGTGTTCGGACTGGTGGCCACCTCGGTGCTGACCGCGGTCATGACCACCGCGCAGCTCGCCGGCCTCACGCGCCTGGACCTCCCGCTCGTGCTCGGCACGATCCTGACCGAGGACCCGGACCGGGCCCGGCTCGCCGGCTTCGTCATCCACCTCGGCGTCGGTCAGGTCTTCGCCCTCGGCTACGCCTTGGTGTTCGCGCTGCTGCACCGGGCCACGTGGTGGCTCGGTGGGCTGCTGGGACTCCTGCACGTGGCCGTGGTGCTGATGGTGCTGCTGCCGGTGCTGCCAGGACTGCATCCGCGGATGGCCTCGCACCGGGCCGGCCCGGTGAGTCGAGCGGTGCTGGAACCGCCGGGCCTGTTGGGCTTGAACTACGGCGTCCAGACGCCGGTCGTCGCTTTGGCCGCCCACCTCGTGTACGGCGCCGCGCTCGGTCTGCTGCTCCAGGCTCGATGAGATGACACCCATCGCCGACTACGGCCTGCTCGGGGACACCCGCACGGCCGCCCTGTCCTCGAGCGACGGCTCGCTGGACTGGATGTGTGTGCCCCGGTTCGACGGCGAACCCGTCTTCGGTCGTCTGGTCGGGGGATCCGCCGCCGGAAGCTTCCGGCTCGGACCCGCCGTACCGCTCCCGGTCGCCGACCGCCGCTACCGGGAGCACACCGCGACCCTGCAGACCTCGTGGGCCGCACCAGACGGGCGCCTCACGCTGACCGAGGGCATGGTGGCCGACGTCGGCGGCCAGCTGCTGCCTGCCACCCTGCTGGTGCGCCGGCTCTCCGCCGAGGGCGCGCCCGCACGAGCGCGGGTCCACTTCGACCCCCGGCTCGGTGAACGGCATCGCCCGCCCCGGGTCCGGCGCCGCGGCACGGACCTGGTGTGCGAGTGGGGGACGCTGGCCCTGTCCCTGACCTGTGAGGAGGGGGCGGCCCTCGAGGTGGGGAGGTCGACGACGCTCACGGTCAGCCCGGGGCGGCCCGTGACCTTCGTGGTCACGATCGCCCATCGCGAGCCCCTCGTCCACGTCAGTCCGGACGCGGCGTGGGCCCTGCTGGAGGCGGACGGGTCCCGCTGGGCGGCCTGGGCCGGACGGGTCGACCCGGACCTACCGTTCCGCGACGCCGTCATCCGCAGTCTCCTCACCCTGCGCCTCCTCACCTACTCGCCCTCGGGCGCGCCGGTCGCCGCCCCGACCACGTCACTGCCAGAACAGCCGGGTGGACTCCGCAACTGGGACTACCGCTACGCCTGGCCCCGCGACGCGAGCATCGGGGTCGCGGCGTTTCTCGGGGCCGGCCTGGGCGACGAGGCCCGCGGCTTCTTGTGGTGGCTCCTGCACGCGAGCCGGCTGCAACGTCCCAGGTTGCCGGTGCTGCTCACGTTGGACGGACGCCTGCCACCGGCCGAACGGAGCCTGCGCGGCTGGCCCGGCTACGCGGCCAGCACGCCGGTCCGCGTGGGCAACGGCGCCGCCGACCAGCACCAGCTCGACGGCTACGGCTGGGTCGTCGACGCGGCCTGGGTCATGGTTCGGGCTGGGCACCCCCTGTACTCAGAGACATGGCGGGCCATCCGCGGCTTCGTCGACCGGGTCTCGGAGCGGTGGAGCGAGCCGGACGCCGGGATCTGGGAGATCCGCGGGGACGCCGTGCAGCACGTCCACTCCAAGCTGATGGCCTGGCTGGCGGTCGACCGCGGGCTGCGCATCGCCGAGACACATCGCCTCTCGGACCGCCGGCGTCGACGCTGGCTCGCCGCGCGAGACGCGATCGGCGTCGACGTCAGGGCGGCGGGGTACAGCTCGGCCCTCGGCAGCTACACCCGCAGCTATGGCTCACCGGACCTGGACGCGGCGCTGCTCGTCCTGCCACTGGTCGGCCTTGAGGACCCTCACTCCAGCCGGGTACGGGGCACGGTGGATGCCATTCGTGAGCGGCTCTCCGCAGGCGGACCGTTGCTCTTCCGCTACCCGCCGGGCCGGGACGGGCTCGACGGGACCGAAGGCGCGTTCCTGCCGTGCTCGTTCTGGTTGGTCCGGGCCCTCGCCTGCACCGGCCGGCGAGACGAGGCCCTCCGGGTCTTCCAGGACCTGCTCGCACGTGCCAGCTCGCTCGGGCTGTACGCCGAGGAGATGGACCCGACGACCGGCGCGCATCTGGGCAACTTCCCGCAGGCACTGACCCACGCCGCACTGGTGCAGGCCGCCCTGGCCCTCCGCGAGCCCGAAGCGTAGTTCCGGCGGCTCTCCTCCTCGTCGACAGGCCCTTGGCGCTGTCGGCCTGCTCGACGCCGCCGGCGCTCGGTGATTCGGCACGAGGGGCGGAGCGTACTGTGCGACTTGACGAGCCCGCCCTCTCTCCAGAAGGCCCCACCATGGACGCAACACCTGGTCGCCGCAACCGCACACGTCGACTGGCCACCGCTGTCGCGACGATCCTCGGTCTGGCCTGCGTGCCCGTGCTGCTGGCGCCGACGACGGCGTACGCCCGGGGTGGGGGCGGCGGCCACGGGTTCGGAGGCGGCGGCGGCGGTCACTTCGGCGGCGGCGGGGGTGGCCTCATCTTCTTCGGTAGCGGCGGCACTGGTGGGGGGAGCGGCACCGGCCTGGTCATCCTCATCCTGCTGGTCGTGGCGTACATGCTGATCAAGAGCTGGTTGCAGCGTCGCCAGACCAGCCGCACCATGAACACCACGTCGGACCGGGTGGCTCACCGCTCCGACAAGGAGGCCGGTGCACGGGCCGCGCGCGTGCAGGCCCAGGTCGACGCACTGGCCGACACCGACGCCACCTTCGACGTGGAAGCACTCAAGCAGCGCGCCGTCACCCTCTACGTCACGGCCCAGCGGGCCTGGACCGCCCGCGACGACGCGACGCTCAGGACGATTCTCGCGCCGGCTCTGTACGGCAAGTGGACCGAGCAGCTGCACGCCTACGAGGCGCGCGGTGAGGTCAACGTCGTCGAGATCGTCCGGGGCCCGGCCGTGGAGATGGTCAACGTGGCCAACCGCACCGGGGAGTCCGATGACACGGTGACCTTCCGGATCACCGCAACGCTGAACGACTACGTCCTCAACGGTTGGTCCGGAGCGCATTCGACCCGCAAGGACCGCTCGACCCGACCGGTCGAGTACTGGACGCTGCGCAAGAACCACGGCGGCGAGTGGATCGTCGCGTCGATCGAGCAGGCCGAGGACGGCAGTCACCACCTCACCGACGCGATCGAGCTCGACACGTGGAGCCAGAAGTCAGTGGCGCGCGACGCCATGCTCGAGGTCGCCGACCGTACGTCGGCGGCGCGGGTGTCCGACGTGCTGTCCCTGACCAACATCTCGTGGGCCGACGACGCCGACAAGGCGGCCGGTGACCTGAGTCTTGTCGACGCACGCTTCGACAAGTCGGTGCTCGAGGTGGCCATCGCCCAGTTCCTCGAGGAGTGGCAGATGAACGACGGCAGCCTGGACTTCACCGCCGTCCGCACCGCGAACCGGACCGTCATGCGCACCGCCACGGTCCACGACATCGAGGTGCGCGAGCTCGTCTCGCGCGAGCCGATCGTCTTCCGGGTCATGGTCGCGGCGCAGGGGATCTACTACGAGGTCGACCGCAGGACCGAGGAGGTCGTCGCGGGCGACGCCCACGCGAGCCGAGCGGTGCGGTTCACCTTCACGATGCGCCTGGCCGATGACTCCGCGGCAGGGTGGACGGTGACCGGGGTGCAGGCGGCCGGCTGACCGCGTCCGGGTCCGCATCCACAGGCGAGCTGGTCGCAGGTCCCCGGGCTGTCGGTGGCCGGTCCTAGGGTCTGGGACATGATCGAGACCGGGCACCACACGGGGACGGGCCAGCCGGCCGAGCACCCCGCGCTGGCGTCCGAGACGCTGCCCGGCGCCGAGGAGGTCGAGGGCTGGATCCAGCGTCTCCAGCACGACGGCGAGCCCCTCGACGACGCCGCGCGGATCGACCTGATCCGGGCCCTGGAGCGCCTGACGTGCGCGGCTGGGGCCGCGCAGGCGGTGCTCACCGGCGAGTTCGAGGCCTCCCAACGCGCCCGGGCCGCCGCGGCCGGCGTACCCACCGCCCGACAGCACCGCGGGATCGCGGCCCAGATCGCCCTGGCCCGCCGCGAATCACCCCACCGCGGGCAACAGCACCTCCGGCTCGCCCGCGTGCTGCGTGACGAGCTCCCGCACACCATGGCCGCCTTCCGGGCCGGGCGGATCACCGAATGGCGGGCCACCTCGATCGCCCGCGAGACCGACTGCCTGACCCTCGCCGACCGGCAACGGGTCGACGCCGACATCGCCGGCGACCCCGAGGCCCTCGAGGCCCTGGGCGACGGGGAGCTGGTCGCCGCGGTCAGACACCACGCCTGCACCCTCGACCCCGCCTCGGTCGCCGCCCGGCGCCGCCGCGCCGAGTCCGACCGCCACACCACCCTGCGCCCGGCCCCCGACACCATGACCTGGTTCTCCGCCCTGCTCCCGGTCAAGGACGGCGTCTCCGTCCACGCCGCCCTGCTCCGCGAGGCCGACCACCTCAAGGCCACCGGCGACCCCCGCAGCCGGGGACAGCTCATGGCCGACACCCTCGTCCACCGGGTCCTGCACCCCCACCTGGCCGCCGTCGCCAGCGGCGACCAGCTCCCCCTCACCCTCAACGTGCTGGTCCCCGACACCGTCCTGCTCGGCCACGGCAGCACCGACCAGGACGCCGACACGGCCGGTGGCTACCTCGAGGGCCACGGCCACGTCCCCGCCGACCTGCTCCTCGAGCTCGTCGCCGCCCGCCTCGAGGCCGGCCTCGAGGTCTGGGTCCGCCGCCTCTACGCCACGCCCGCCACCGGGGCACTGGTCGCGATGGACTCCCGCGCCCGGCTCTTCCCCCCGGGGCTGGCCGGCTTCCTCCGGCTCCGCGACCGGACCTGCCGCACGCCCTGGTGCGACGCGCCCATCCGCCACCTCGACCACGCCCAGGACCACGACCAGGGCGGCCCCACCAGCGCCGCCAACGGGCAGGGCCTCTGCGAGGCCTGCAACCACGCCAAACAGGCACGCGGCTGGCGCGCCCGACCACGACCCGGCCCCCGACACACCATCGAGACCATCACTCCCACCGGTCACACCTACCGCTCCACCGCGCCACCAGCCCGCGCTCGACCCGCCCGGCACCGTCCGCGGCCGAGCAGGCCGGCCACCCACCAGCCCAAGCTGCACCTGGTCTACGGGGGACCCGAGCTCGCCCTCGCCCTCGAGGTTGCCTGAGCCTGCTCACCGGCCCGTGCGGTGCCGGTGCGGTGGCGGGGTCAGCGCCGTGGCGACGGACTCACTGGTCCTCGATGTCGTCGTCGAGCTTCGGCATCAGCTGGGTCTCCGCGTCCGGCTCCGCCTCGGCGAACGGCGAGGGCTGCCGCCGGCGGGCGGCGTGCGGCCGCAGGGGCGCGGGCCGGGTGCGGACCGGACGGCGCAGCTGCAGCTGGCGTCGCACCCGGTGCTCGAGGTCCAGCTCCTGCTGCACCCGCTTGACCGAGGAGAGCACGGACGCGTGCAGCTCGCGCAGGTCCGGGTCGGTCTCGGCCATCACCAGCTCCTCGAGCCGGCTGCGCGCCTCCGGCAGCCCGTCCATCGCCGCTCGCAGCGCTCCGAAGTCCGCGGAGCCCATCTTCCGCGCCGGCGCCGCCTCCAGCCGCACCAGCTCCCCGAAGGCGTCGACCGCGGCCGCGAGCTCGCGGAACGTCTGCACCAGGCCCAGCACCACGTCCTCCGCCGTGTCCTCCGCCGTCCAGGCCGCGCCGCCCGAGGTGGCGTCGGCGAGCGCGCGGTACATCGAGCGCACCGTGACCGCCGTGTGCTCCAGCGCCTCCAGACCGTGCCGCAGCCCGGGCCCGAGGTCGGCCGTGCCGACGGCTCGCACGTTGAGCCGGCGGCCCTGCTCGGCGTGCAGCACGGTGGCCCCCACCCGCGGTACGTCGTGGTGCGTGATCCGGCGTGCGTCGCCCAGCCACGCGGCGGCGGCCGCGCCCACCGGCTGGTGCTCGGTGGCCAACTGCTCCAGCGCGTCCGCCGACCTGCTCAGCAGGTCGCTGACCGCGTCGGCGAGCCCCTCGATCGCCCGTCCGGCGTCGGCGGTGGGGATCCGGGGCGGCACGAGCAGGTTCGCCGCGATCCCGACCGCGGCGCCGACCAGCGTCTCCGCGATCCGCTGCCAGGCGGCGGACTCCGCGCTCAGCACGCCCACGCCGAGCACGAGCATGCCGCTGATCGCGACCTCGATCAGGTTCGACTGCAGCCGCAGCGCCTGGCCGATCAGGAGCGAGACGAAGATCAGGATCGCCAGGCTCCACCACTCCAGCGGTACGACGGAGGCGAACCCCACCGCCAGCGACACGCCGGTCACGACCGCGATCACCCGGTCCAGCCCGCTGGCCAGCAGCGAGACCGGCGTGACCTGGACGACCAGCATCGCGGTCAGCGGCGCCAACAGTGGCTGGGTGCCCGGGAAGATCAGCGTGCCGACGACGTAGCTCGCGGTCGCTGCGCTCGTGATCCGCAGCGACCAGAGCAGCGCGCCGCGCCCTTCGCTGCGCACCCGCCTCAACTCGCGGGAGACCCGTCCTCGCCACCGCTCGCGCACGTTCCATCATGACGCACCGGCGCCGGGGTGACCCCGCCCTCGTCCGGGGCGGACGAGGCGGGCGGCCGGACCGGCCAGGGAGGATCTGGACAACCGACCGCGGGAGGCCGCGATGTTCTACCTGCTGATCTTCGCGGCTCTGGCGATCCTGTGCGTGGTCGCCGTGCTCGTGCGCAACGCCCGCCGCTGAGTCGGCGGCCCCGCACTAGACCTCGGCGGCCCCGGCGCGATGGGCCCGGAAGAACTCCTCGAGCAGCGCGGTCGACTCCTCCGCGAGCACGCCGGGGACCACCTCGGGACGGTGGTTGAGCCGCCGGTCCCGCACGACGTCCCACAGGCTGCCGACCGCGCCGGCCTTGGGATCCCAGGCGCCGAAAACGATCCGGTCGACCCGGCTCAGCACCGCCGCACCGGCACACATCGTGCACGGCTCCAGGGTCACCACCAGCGTGCAGCCGTCCAGCCGCCACTCCCCGCGCGCCTGGGCGGCTGCGCGCAGCGCGACCACCTCGGCGTGGCCGGTCGGGTCCGCGTCGGCCTCCCGGACGTTGCGGCCGCGGCCGACCAGAGGCCCGGAGGGGTCCACGACCACGGCGCCGATCGGGACGTCACCGGTGGCCAGTGCCGCGCGCGCCTCCTCCAGGGCGGCGCGCATGGGTTCGTGCCAGGCTGCGGCCCGGGCGTCGGCCCGGCCGTCGTACGGCGTCGGCATCCGACCTCAGGCGTTGGCGAGGCCGACGGCCTCGTCGAAGAGCGCGCCGAAGCCGAGGCGGCGGGCCACCTCGGAGAGCATCTCGTCGGGGTAGAGGTCCACGTCGTCGAGGAGCACGGCCATGTCCATGGCGTTCATGCCCAGGTCGCCGACCAGGTCGAGGTCGCCGGCGGGCACCTGCTCGTCCTCGTCCTCGACGTCGGGCAGGTGGAGGAAGTCCACGACCGAGCTCGCCAGCTCCCACTCGTCGGCGGCGGTCACGTCGGAGAGCAGCACCCGGGTGCTGGGGCCGGCGACCCGGACGATCACGAAGAAGTCCTCGTCGATCGCGATCATGCCGAGCGCCCCGGTGTCCCCGGGCAGCCGGCGCAGCGCGTGGGCGAGCGTGGTGACGTCCTCGAACACGTCCGGCGCGAGCTCCTGCACCTGCCAGTCACCCTCCTCGCGGTAGGCGGCCAGGGCGAAGTCGACTGCGTCGATCTGGTCGGCCATCCGGACTCCTCCTCGTCCCCCTGCCAAGCGCTCTGTGCGGCACCCTGCGAAACACCCTCAGCCTGACAGACGCCGCCGGGTCGGCCAACCCCCTTTCGACCCATTCCGGCGTGTCCCGTTGCGCCCGTCTCCACTAGGGTTCTGGGCCATGCGCACCCACGTCGTCGACCACCCGCTCGTCGCCCACAAGCTCACCGTCCTGCGCGACGAGACGACCGACTCGCCGACCTTCCGCCGGCTGGCCGACGAGCTGGTGACGCTGCTGGCCTACGAGGCGACCCGCGACGTGCGCGTCGAGCCCGTCGAGATCACCACGCCGGTCTCCCCCACCACGGGCGTCCGGCTGGCCACCCCCAAGCCGATGGTGGTGCCGATCCTGCGCGCCGGCCTCGGCATGCTCGACGGGATGATGCGGCTGCTGCCGACGGCCGAGGTGGGCTTCCTGGGGATGGTGCGCAACGAGGAGACGCTCGAGGCCTCGACGTACGCCGAGCGGCTGCCCGAGGACCTCTCCGGGCGCCAGTGCTACGTGCTCGACCCGATGCT
Organism: Nocardioides panaciterrulae; assembly: GCF_013409645.1. Lineage (NCBI taxonomy): Bacteria > Bacillati > Actinomycetota > Actinomycetes > Propionibacteriales > Nocardioidaceae > Nocardioides > Nocardioides panaciterrulae. Next base: position 4,003,490 of record NZ_JACCBG010000001.1, read on the forward strand.
GGCGACCGGCGGCACCCTGGCCGCGGCCATCCGGTTCCTCACCGACCGGGGCGCCGACCACATCACCGCGATCTGCCTGCTCGCCGCCCCCGAGGGCTGCCGGCGGCTCGAGGACGACCTGTCCGGCCTGGCCGTGCCGGTGACGGTCGTGACCGCCGCGCTCGACGAGAAGCTCAACGAGAAGGGCTACATCGTCCCCGGGCTCGGCGACGCGGGCGACCGGCTCTACGGCGTGGCCGGCTGAGGCGGCCTCAGGTCGGGAAGATCGGCACCTTCCCGGTGGCGATCAGCACCAGCAGCACGACCACGACCAGCCCCAGGGCGGCGTAGGTCCACTCCTTGCTGACCCGACTCTCGTCCGACTCGGGCTCGTCGTAGCGGTGCCCGTCGGGGCGCGCGAAGCGCTCCTCGTCCTGCTCAGCCATGCCCCTCCAACGAGCGCGAGGCTCCGGGGTCACTCGGTGACGTCGACCGGTTCGGTCCGGCCGGTCCGGCCGATGGCGTCGCGGAGCCGCGCCGCGATGTAGGCGGCGCCCAGGGCGACCACGGCCGCGATCACCAGGAAGATCTGCCGGTAGCTCAGCACGCTGACCAGCACCGACCCCACCGCCAGCGAGACCGCCTGCGGGGTGGCCATCAGCACCTCGACCGCGCCGCTGACCCGGCCGATCAGCTCGCGCGGGCTGCGCCGCTGCATCAGCGTCATGAACGAGACGAAGGTGACCGGGAGGCCGAACCCCATCACCACCAGGCAGCCCAGGACCGCGCCGATGCTCGGGGCGAGCGCGGCGCCCAGGGTGGCGACGGCCAGCAGGCCCAGCCCCACCACCAGCGCGCCGACCTCGCTCACCGCCCGCACCACGCGGCTGCTGAGCAGGCCACCGGCCACGGCGCCGACGCCCTGCACGGTCACCAGGAACCCGGCGTACGTCGCGGGCCGGTCGAAGGCGTCGAGCAGCGCGTAGATGGAGGCCTCGAAGAACCCGATCACCAGGATCATCGCCCCGAAGCCGACCAGCACGTGCTTGAGCACCCGGTCGGTGCCGAGGAACCGCAGGCCGGCGGTCAGCTGCTCGCGGAAGGGCGTCTCGTCGGGCACGAGCGGCTGCTCCTCCACCCGGATGGCGGCGATCAGGCCGGCGGCGACCAGGAAGCTGGCCGCGTCGGCCACGGCCACGGCCCAGCCGCCGACCGCCGCGAACAGACCCGCGCCGACGAGCGGGCCGAAGAGCCGGTAGCCCTCCTTGGTGGTCTGCAGCGCCGCGTTCGCCTCGACCAGCAGGTGGTCGGGCATCAGGTCCTTCAGCAGCCCGTTGAGGGCTGCCGGCAGCACCACGAAGCTGATGCCGTAGGCGAACGCGACGAGCCAGATCAGCCACAGGTCCCCGGCGTCCCGCACCAGCACCAGCGGCAGCACCGCCGCTGCGGAGGCGGCGCTGCCCCAGACCAGCACCGTCCGGCGGGGCAGCCGGTCGACCCAGACGCCGAGCACCGGCGCTCCCATCGCCGGGACCACCATGAAGAAGAAGGTCAGCCCGGCCAGCGCGTTGGAGCCGGTGAGCGTCTTCACCCACATGCTCAGCACCAGCAGCATGATCGAGTCGCCGAGCATCGACGTCGACAGGCCGGCGTACAGCAGGGCGAAGCCGGGCCGCGCGAACGCGGCCCTCACGGCGTGGGCTCCTGGCCCGGGATGTAGGTGGGCACGCCCCACGCCACCAGCTCGCAGAGTCGGGAGCCGGGCGGACGGGCGGCGGCGTCCTCGAACCGGCCGAGGAACCGGAGGACGACCTCGGCGATCTCGGCGTTGAGCTCGCCCAGCTCCTCGGCGGTCACCCACACCATGTTCTGCGCGCTCCTGGAGGCCTCGCGCCACTCCCGCGGCTCCTCGGCCGCACGCTCGTCGGCCTCGCGGAGGCGCGCCAGCGAGCGGTTCAGCACCAGCTCCGAGAGGGCCAGCGCCGCCCGCCGACCCTCCGGGGTCTCGTCGGCGTCCTTCCACGAGAACCCGATCTGCACCATCTGCCATGGGCGACGCCGCCCGCCGGCGGACGGCGCCTCCTCGACGAAACCGTGCTCGGCGAGCTTGCGCAGGTGCCAGGAGCAGTTGGCCGGCGACTCGTCCAGCCGCTCGGCCAGCTCGGTCGCGGTCAGCGGACCGTCGAGGCTGAGCTGCTCGACGATGGCGATGCGCACCGGGTGGGCGAGCGCGGTGAGCTCGCGGGGGTCAGAGAGGCGTCGCCCAGTCACCCATCGAAAGTATCCTTTCGAAAGACCTCTTGCAATAGGTCGGTCGCGGTCACAGCGCCTTGACGGCGTTGAGCAGCTTGCCGAGCGACTCCTTGGCGTCGCCGAAGAGCAGCGTGGTCTTCGGGTCGAAGAGCAGCTCGTTCTCGATGCCGGCGAAGCCGGGGCGCATCGACCGCTTCATGAACACGACCTGCTTCGCCTCGTCGGCGTTGAGGATCGGCATGCCGTAGATCGGGGCGCCCGGCGTGGTCTTGGCGGCCGGGTTGACCACGTCGTTGGCGCCGACCACCAGGACCACGTCGGTGTGCTTGAACTCGCCGTTGATCTCGTCCATCTCGACCAGCTGCTCGTAGGGCACCTGGGCCTCGGCGAGCAGCACGTTCATGTGGCCGGGCATCCGGCCGGCGACCGGGTGGATGGCGTAGTCGACCCGGGTGCCCCGGCCGCTGAGCACGTCGACCAGCTCGCGCAGCGTGTGCTGGGCCTGGGCCACGGCCAGGCCGTAGCCCGGCACGATGATCACCCGGTCGGCGTAGCCGAGCAGGATCGCGACATCCTCCGGCCCGGCGGACCTCACGGGCCGGTCGGAGGCCACGCCGGCGCCGAGCGTGGAGCCACCCTTGAGCGCACCGAAGAGGATGTTGGCCACCGAGCGGCCCATCGCCTTGGCCATCAGCAGGGTCAGGAAGGTGCCGGAGGCGCCGACCAGCGTGCCGGCGACCAGCAGCAGCGTGTTCTGCAGGATGTAGCCGCCGGCGGCCACGGTCAGGCCGGTGAACGCGTTGAGCAGCGAGATCACGATCGGGACGTCGGCGCCGCCGACCGGCAGCACCAGCAGCAGGCCGAGCAGCAGCCCGAGCAGCCCGAGGACGACCCCGATCCACACCGCGGGGCTCGTCACGGTCAGGACGCCGAGCACCAGCGCGGCCACCAGGCCGGCGCCGAAGACGATCGGCAGGCCGACGAAGACCACCGGCCGGGAGGTCATCAGCTCCTGCAGCTTGGCGAAGGTGACCACCGAGCCCGCGAACGAGATCGCGCCTACCGCGATCGTGAACGCGGTCGCGGCCAGCGTGAACCAGCCCACGGAGCCGGAGTCCGGCACCAGCTCCTTGAGCTCCAGCAGCGCCACCAGCGCCGCGGCGCCACCACCGACGCCGTTGAACAGCGCCACCATCTGCGGCATCTGGGTCATCTGCACCCGCCGCGCGCCGACGACCCCGCCGACCGTGCCGACCGCGATCGCCAGCAGGATCAGCGGGACGTGGTGGAGGTCGAGGTAGAGGAACGGTACGACGACCGCGACGACCGCCGCCGCGGCACCGAGCAGGTTCCCGGTGCGGGCCGTGCGCGGACCCGAGAGGCCCTTGAGCGCGAGGATGAAGCAGACCGCGCAGGCGAGGTAGACGAGCTGGACCCAGGTCGGCATCAGACCGCACCTCCCGCGGAGCCACCGGTGGTGGACCCAGTGGTGGGCCCAGTGGCGGCGGGCTTCTTGCGGCGCGTGAACATCTGCAGCATCCGGTCGGTGACCACGAAGCCGCCGACCATGTTCACCGCGGCGAGCACGATCGCCACCAGCCCGACCACCAGCGCCACGGTGCTGTCGGTGGCGCCGGTGACCAGCACCGCACCGAGCAGGATGATGCCGTGGATCGCGTTGGCGCCCGACATCAGCGGCGTGTGCAGCGTCGAGGAGACCTTCGAGATCACCTCGATGCCGACGAAGATCGACAGCACGAAGATCGTCAGCCAGACGACGGGCTCGCTCATGCGCTCTCCCCTTCCAGGGCCAGCCGGGTGGGCTCGTGGCGGATCGCGCCGTCGTGGGTGACGCAGGCGCCGGCGACGATCTCGTCGTCGAAGTCGGGGGCGAACCGGACCTCGCCGTCCTCCTCGCGGGTCATCAGCGCGACGAGGTTGACGACGTTCTGGGCGTAGAGGCGCGAGGCCGGCCCGGGCATCTGGCTGGGCACGTTGCGCCCGCCCCACACCTGCGCGTCGCCGATCCGGACCACCTCCCCCGGCTCGGAGCCCTGGACGTTGCCGCCGGACTCGGCGGCCAGGTCGACGACCACCGCGCCGGGCCCCATCTGCTCGACCATCTGCCGGGTGACCAGCACCGGGGCCTGCCGGCCGGGCACCGCGGCGGTGGTGATCAGCGCGTCGGCGGCGGCGATGTAGGGCGTGAGCAGCTCGCGCTGCCGGGCGGCCCGGTCCTCGGTCATCTCCCGGGCGTAGCCGCCGGACCCCTCGAGCGTCTCGAGCTCGAGGTCGATCGACTGCGCGCCCACCGAGCGGATCTCCTCCGCCGCGGCCGCGCGCACGTCGTAGGCCTTGACCACCGCGCCCAGCCGGCGGGCGGTCGCGATCGCCTGCAGCCCGGCCACGCCCGCCCCGAGCACGACGACCTCGGCGGGCGGCACGGTGCCGGCCGCGGTCATGTTGAGCGGGAAGAAGCGGCGCAGCATCCCGGCCGCCACGATCGCGCACCGGTAGCCGGCGACCAGCGCCTGCGAGCTCAGCGCGTCCATCGACTGGGCGCGGGAGATCCGCGGCACCAGCTCCATCGCGAACGAGGTCACCCCGCAGTCGCGCAGGTCGCGCACCGCGTCGGGCTCCTGCTGGGTCGGCAGGAACGAGATCGTCGCGGCGCCCGGCCTCAGCCTCCTGATCGACGCGGTGGGCAGCGGCTGCACCGACACCACGACGTCCGCGACGGCGAGCGCGTCGGCGTCCACACTGGCCCCGGCCTCGGCGTACTCCCGGTCGGCGATGAGCGCGTGGTGCCCGGCCTCGGGCTCCACCAGCACCTCGTACCCGAGCGTGGTCAGCTTCCCGACCAGCTCCGGCACCACCGCCACCCGGGCCTCGCCCTGGCGGGTCTCCCTGGCAACTGCGATCCTCACCCGCCGCAACCTAGGGCAGATCCGCCGCCCCGAACAGGGGGCTCAGTCCTGCTGGACGTGAGGGTCACCACGTCGGCGGCCGAGCGCGAACTCCTCGACCACCTCGTAGCGGGGCCGGCCGCGGGGGCCCTCGCCGAGGTGGGAGGCGACCAGGGTGAGCCGGTCGACGGTCCAGGCGGGGCCGGCGTAGGCGTCGAGGAGGCGCACCCAGTTCGAGACCTCGGCGGGCCGGCCGAGGCGGGCGACCGTGACGTGCGGCGTGAACCGCTTGCCGGCCACCTCGACCCCCGACCGGGCCGCCGCGGCGCGGGCGCCGGTCGCCAGCCGGCGGACCTCGGTGCGTCCGGCGTCGTCGAGCTCCAGGCCCGCCCAGACCACCCGGGCGCGGCCGACGTGGGGGAAGGCGCCGCCGCCGGCGATCCTGGTGCCGAGGGGCGTACGCCGGGCCGCGGCCCGCTCCAGCCGTTCGCCGAGCTCGTCGAGCCGGCGCTCCTCGACGTCGGCGAGGAACGCCAGCGTCACGTGCAGCTGCTCGGCGGCCGTCCACCGGAGCTCCGCGGCCTCGCGCCGCGGCTCGAGGAACTCCTCGAGGTGCTCGAGCACCTCACGGGGCGGCACCAGTGCCACGAACATCCGCACGGGTCCGACGGTAGCCCCAGCGTGGAGCGTCCGGGCGGCTCACCGCAGGTCGGGCCGGCCCGGGTCAGCCCCGGGTCAGCCCTTGGTGCCGCCCGCGGTGAGGCCGGCGACCAGGTGCTTCTGGGCGATGAAGAACACCAGGCCGGCGGGGATCGTGATCAGCACCGCCCCGGCCGTGAGCAGCTCCCAGCGCGGCTGGAACTGCGGCACGAACTGCTGCAGGCCCGCGCCGAGGGTGTAGTGGTCGTCGGTCTGCATGAACGCGATCGCGTAGGCGACCTCGCCCCACGCCGTGAGGAACGTGTAGAACGCGGTCACGGCCAGCCCGGGGCGGGCCAGCGGAAGCACCACCCGCCAGAACGTCCGGAACGGGCCGAGGCCGTCGAGGGCGGCCGCCTCGTCGAGCTCCTTGGGGATCGTGTCGAAGTAGCCGCGCAGCATCCAGGCGCAGAACGGCACCGCCACCGTGCAGTAGGCGATGACCAGCGACGCCTTGGTGTCGATCAGGCCGAGCTTGGCCATGATCGTGTAGATCGGCACGATCAGGATCGCCACCGGGAACATCTGGGTCAGCAGGAAGACCCACATCAGCCCCCGCCGGCCGGGGAAGTTGAACCGGCTCATCGCGTAACCCGCCAGGGCCGACATCGAGATGCCGATCACCATCGTGAACGCCGCGACGATGACGGAGTTGAGGAACCACGACGGGAAGTTCGTGTGGAACAGCACCTGGCGGTAGTTGTCCAGGGACGGGTCGGCGATCAGCTGGATCTGCGAGCTGCGGATCTCCGAGGCGGGCTTGAACGAGCTGAGCAGCACCCAGGCCACCGGGAACAACGCGATGAACGTCGCGAGCGCCAGCGTGCCGTGCAGGGCCAGGCTCGCCAGCGGTGAGCGCTGCGAGCGGCGACGCACCTGCTTCGTCCGGCCGGTCCCCCGGTCCGGGCCTGGGCCGGCGACCTCCGGCAGCACCTCGATGGCGCGCGGCGAGCTCATCAGAACACCTCTCCCTGCTTGGCGAGGACCCGGCGGTAGATGCCGGCGTAGAGGGTCAGCATCGAGAGGATCAGGACGCCGTAGGTCGCGGCCAGCGAGTAGTTGCGCACGCCCTCGAACGCCGCGCGGAACGCGCCGGTCACCAGGATCTCGGTCTGCCCGGCCGGCTGGCCGCGGGTGACGAAGTAGATGATCGGGAACATGTTGAAGGTCCAGATCGTGCCCAGCAGGATCACCGTCGAGCTGACCGGGCGCAGCCCCGGGAGCGTGATGTTCACGAATCGCTGCCACGGGGTGGCGCCGTCGATCTCGGCCGCCTCGTAGAGCTCCCCGGGGATCGCCTGGAGTCCGCCCAGCAGCGCCACCATCATGAACGGCACGCCCAGCCAGACGTTGGTGGTGATCGCGGTGAACAACGAGGTCCAGCGGTTGGCGTACCACTCCACCGGGTCCAGGCCCAGGTGCGGCAGCACCGCGTTGATCAGGCCGAACTGCTGGTCGAAGAGGAAGCGCCAGGCGAAGGCCGCCACGAACGCCGGGACCGCCCAGGGCACGATCAGCGCCACCCGGTAGAACGCCCGGCCGCGCATGTTCCGGTTCAGCATCACCGCGAGGCCGAGCCCGATCGCGAAGTGCAGGACCACGCAGCTGACCGTCCAGACCAGGGTGTTGCTGAACTGCAGCCAGAACTGGCCGCGGTGCCCGCTGAGCACGTCGATGTAGTTGTCCAGGCCGACGAACTTCGCCGCGTGCGGGTTCGGCGTGCAGGTCTCGGCGCCGCCGAGGACCTTGGTGCAGATCTCGCTGCGCTGGTTGGACTCGTTGAGGTTCGTGAACGACTGGTAGACACCCTGCACCAGCGGGAAGAGCACGAGCAGCCCGAGCACCGCGACGGTCGGCAGCACCATCGCCCACGCGTACCAGTGCCGGTCGAAGCTGCGGCGCAGGCGGCCCCGCTCACGTCGCGTACGACGGGTCCCGGGCTCGGGTGGCGCGGTGGGTTCGGGCGTGACATCGGTGACGGACATCGGGTCTCCAGTGAACTGCGGGTTCAGGCGGGGGGCGCCGCCCGCGGGGCCCGGCGCACCGGGCCCCGCGGACGACCGGGGGTCACTGGACGGAGTAGTCCGGGACCACGTCGGACTTGAACGAGGCGGCGGCCTCGTCCAGCGCCTTCTTCGGGTCCACGCCCTGCACCATGACCTTGGTGCCCATCACGTCGAGCGGCGCGAAGAACAGGCCGCCCTCGGGGATCCACGGACGCGGGTGCGCGACCTTCATCGCGTCCTGCCACATCGAGACCTTCTCGTTGGTCACCTTGGCGTAGGCCGACTCGACCGTCGGCAGGGTGCCGAGCTGGTCGGCGGTGAACGCCTCGGAGTCGGCCGAGGTCATGAACTTCACGAACGCGATCGCGGCCTGGGCCTTGTTCTCGTCCATGCCGGAGTAGATGACGTAGTTGTGACCGCCCACCGGGGCGCCCGCGCCCGCGGAGCCGGCCGGGACCGGGGCGACACCCAGGTTGTCCAGGCCGCCGAAGCCCTTGGCGCTCTCCACGGCGGAGACCGTCCACGGGCCGTTGATCATCATCGCGACCTTGCCGTCCTGGAAGAGGGTCTGCAGCGTCGCGTCGGCATCGTTGGCGACCGGCTTGACCGACGCGCCGCTCTGCACGAGGTCCTGGGCGGTCTGCATGCCCTTGACGTTCGCGTCGCTGTTCACGACGATCTTCTTGGCGTCGGTGTCGACCAGGTCGCCGCCCTCGCCGTAGATGAACGGCAGCAGGTAGTAGCCGCCGCTGCCGAGCGCGATCGCGGTCGCGCCGGTCTTCTTCTTGATGATCGGCGCCTCCTGCTTCAGCTCGTCCCAGGTGGTGGGGACGTCGACGCCGGCCTCATCGAGCAGCTTCTTGTTGTACATCAGGCCCAGGGTGTCGGTGACCTGCGGGACGCCGTACGTCTTGCCGCCGTAGACGTTGCTCGACAGCGGGGCCGAGAGGTAGTCGTTGCCCTCCAGCAGCGGGGTGCCGTCGAGCGAGTAGAGGTAGCCGAGCGAGGCGAACTCCGAGGTCCAGGCGACCTCCGAGCGCAGGATGTCGGGGGCACCGGAGCCCGACTGGGCGGCCGTCTTGAACTTGTTCTGCGCCTCGCCGAACGGGACCATCTGGTGGTCGATCTTGACGTTCGGGTACTGCTCGTTGAACTTCTTGATCAGCTCGTCGTAGACCGGACCCTCGGTGCTCGGGTCCGAGGTGTCCCACCAGGTCAGGTCGGCCTTGAGGCTGGCCGGGTCGGTGCTGCTCGCGGCGGGCTGGTTCGCCGAGGACTTCTCGTCCGAGCTGTTCCCGCCGCAGGCGGCGAGGACGAGGGCGAGCGCGGCGGTGCCGGCCAGCGCAGGCAAGGTGCGGCGCATGAAGGTGCTCCCTTGGGTTGTGATGAAGGTCGCGTGACGTTAGCAAGAACTTTGCAAGAAATGGAAGCTCTTGCAGAAAGCCGGCCGATCGAGTTTCATTGGCGGGTGGCAACCCTGGCCGAGATCGCCGTCGAGGCGGGCGTGAGCGAAGCGACGGTCAGTCGCGTCCTCAACGACAAGCCCGGGGTCAGCGAGGCCGCGCGCCAGTCCGTGCTGGTGGCCCTCGACCTGCTCGGCTACGAGCGCCCGACCCGGTTGCGGCGGCGCAGCTCGGGCCTGGTCGGGGTCGTGGTCCCCGAGCTGGACAACCCGATCTTCCCGGCGTTCGCGCAGGTCATCGACGACGCCCTCTCCTCGCGCCGCTACACGCCGGTGCTGTGCACCCAGTCGCCCGGCGGGATCTCGGAGGACGAGTACGTCGAGTCGCTGCTCGACCACGGGGTCGCCGGCATCATCTTCGTCTCCGGCCGACACGCGGACCGGGCCGCCGACCACGAGCGCTACCACGCGCTGATCGCCCGGGGGCTGCCCGTGGTGTTCGTCAACGGCCACGCCGAGGAGCTCGACGCCCCGTTCCTCTCCACCGACGAGCACGAGGCGATGACGCTGGCGGTCTCGCACCTCGCCGAGCTCGGCCACACCCGGATCGGGCTGGCCATCGGGCCGCGCCGCTACGTGCCGGCGCTGCGCAAGCGGGAAGGGTTCGTGGCCGCGCTGGGCCGCCGCCTGGGCCAGTCGCCCGAGGAGGCGGAGGGCTGGATCGAGGAGGCGCTCTACTCCCTCGAGGGCGGGGCCGCCGCCACCCGCCGGCTGCTGGAGCGCGGGGCCACCGCGGTCGTCTGCGGGTCGGACCCGATGGCGCTGGGCGCCGTACGCGCGGTGCGCGAGGCCGGCCGGGAGGTGCCCGGCGACGTCTCGGTGGTCGGCTTCGACGACTCCAGGCTCACCCAGTTCTTCGACCCGCCGCTGACCACGGTGCGCCAACCCGTCCAGGTGATGGGGCAGGCGGCCGTCGCCGCGCTCGCCGACGCGATCGAGGGCCAGCCGACCCCCTCCCACGAGTACCTGTTCCGCCCCGAGCTCGTCGTCCGCTCCACCACCGGCCGCGCCCCCACCGGTTGAGGCGGGCCTCCCCGGCAGGGACGCCAGCTCAACCCGGTGGCAAGCCCAACTCAACCCGGTGGCGGGCCCAACTCAACCCGGTGGCGGGCCCAACTCAACCGATCTGGGTGCCGATCGCCGCGCCGATGAGATAGGTGACCACCATCGCGAACAGGCCGCCACCCACGTTGCGCAGGACCGCCGCCCGGGTCGAGCCGTAGCCGAACTTCGCGCTCATCCAGCCGGTGAGGGCGAGGGCGAGGACCACGGTGACCACGGTGACCGGGACCCGGGCGCCGGTGGCCACCAGCGCGATCGTGAGCAGGGGGAGCAGGGCCCCGACCGTGAACGACAGCATCGAGGCCCAGGCGGCGTGCCAGGGGTTGGTGAGGTCGTCGGGGTCGATGCCGAGCTCGGCCTCGGCGTGCGCCCGCAGCGCGTCGTGCTCGGTGAGCTGGCGGGCGACCTCGAGGGCGAGGTCCTCGCTGAGCCCCTTCCCGATGTAGAGGCCGGCCAGCTCGGACAGCTCCTCCTCCGGCTCCTCCTCGAGCTCGCGGCGCTCCTTCTCCAGCAGCGCGTGCTCGGAGTCGCGCTGGGTGCTGACCGAGACGTACTCCCCCGCCCCCATGCTCAGCGCGCCGGCGGCGAGCCCCGCGACCCCGGCGATCAGGATCGAGGTCCGGTCGCTGGTGGCCCCCGCGACGCCGACCACGATGCCCGCGGTCGACACGATCCCGTCGTTGGCGCCCAGGACGCCGGCGCGCAGCCAGTTCAGCCGGTTGCCGATGCCGCCCTCGTGGGGCTCGTCCTCGTGGGGGCCGGCCTGCAGGTCCGCCGGGACGGGGTCAGAGGTCATGGGGCGATCCTTGTCGGCGGCGCGGGGCCTCGCAAGCAAGGCAAGCCTGGGCTGATCAGAGGCCGAGGTCGCGGCCGATCAGCTCCTTCATGATCTCGTTGGAGCCGGCCCAGATCTTCGAGACCCGGGCGTCGCGCCAGGCGCGGGCCACGCGGTACTCGTTCATGAAGCCGTAGCCGCCGTGCAGCTGCACGCAGTGGTCGAGGACCTCGTTCTGCACCTGCGAGGTCCACCACTTGGCCTTCGCGGCGTCGATCGGGGTCAGCTCGCCGGCGGCGTGGGCGACCACGCACTCGTCGACGTAGGCCTGGGTGACGTCGACCTGGGTGACCAGCTCGGCGAGCAGGAACTTGTTGTGCTGGAAGGACCCCACGGGCGCCCCGAAGGCCTTGCGCTCCTTCACGTAGTCCAGGGTTTCCAGCAGGATCTGCTTCGCGTGGGCGAGGTTGGAGATCGCGCAGCCGAGCCGCTCCTGCGGCAGGTTCTGCATCATGTGGATGAAGCCGTTGTCGAGCTCGCCGACGATGTCGTCGTCGCTGACCCGGAGGTTCTCGAAGAACAGCTCGGCGGTGTCGGACTCGTCCTGGCCGACCTTGTCGAGCTTGCGGCCGCGGGAGAACCCCTCGGCCTTCGTCTCGACGCCGAAGAGGGTGATGCCGCGCGCCTTCTTCTCCGGGGAGGTGCGCGCCGCGACCACCACCAGGTCGGCGGAGTAGCCGTTGGTGATGAAGGTCTTGGAGCCGTTGAGCACCCAGCCGTCGCCGTCGCGGACCGCCGTGGTCTTCAGCGCCGCGAGGTCGGACCCGCCGGACGGCTCGGTCATACCGATCGCGGCCAGGATCTCCCCGCTCGCGACGCCGGGCAGCCAGCGCTCGCGCTGCGCCGGCGTGGTCAGCTCGACGAGGTACGGCGCCACGATGTCGGCGTGGATGCCCACGCACGAGCCGAGGGCGGCGTTGACCTTGTTCAGCTCCTCGAGCAGCACCGCGTTGAAGCGGTAGTCACCGGCGGCCACCCCGCCGTACTCCTCGGGGATCTCGAGGCCGAGGAAGCCCTGCTTGCCCGCCTCCAGCCAGAACTCGCGCGGCAGCGCCTTGTCCCGGGCGTGCTGCTCGACGTGCGGGAGCACCGACCGCTCGAGGAACTCGCGGACGGACGCACGGAAGGCCTCGTGGTCCTCGTCGTAGATGGAGCGCTTCATGCCGCGGATCCTACTGCCGAGTAGGAAGCGCGCCCGAGGCGGCCGAGGCCGTCAGTCGGCCTCCGGCTCCTCGACCCGGGCCGGCATCAGCGCCGCCGCCGCGACCATCGCGACCGCCACGACGGTCGAGGCGATGAACACCGCGTGCACGGCCGGCTCCAGCACGCCGGCCGGCAGGTGCTGCAGGTCCGTCGGGGCGCCGTGGAGGCGCCGGGCGACCACGCCGTTGGCGATCGCCCCGAACACCGCGACGCCGACCGCGCTGCCCACGGAGCGGGCGAACATCGAGGTCCCGGTGACCACGCCGCGCGAGCGCCAGGTCACCGAGGACTGGGCGGCCACGACCGAGGGGCTGACCACGAAGCCCAGCCCCACCCCGATCAGGAAGCAGGCCAGCGCCAGGTGCAGCACGGTGCTGGAGCCGTCGACGGTGAGCAGCACCGCCGAGCCGACCACCGCGAACGCCGAGCCCATCAGCATCGTGGCCCGGAAGCCGACGGTGAGGTAGAAGCGGCCGGCCACCGAGGCCGCGATCGGCCAGCCGATCGTCATCGCCGCGAGCGCGAACCCGGCCACGACCGCGCCGGTGCCGAGCACGCCCTGCGCGAAGAGCGGCACGTACGACGAGAGCCCGAGCGTGAGCGCGCCCGCGACCAGCGCCGCGGCGTTGGTGGCGTTGAGCACCCGGCGCCCCAGCACCCACATCGGCAGCACCGGCTCGGCCGCCCGCCGCTCGACCGCGACGAACGCGGTGAGCAGCACCGCCGAGGCGACGAACAGCGACACGCTGATCGCCGAGCCCCAGCCCCAGCGCACCCCGCCCTCGAGCAGCGCCAGCAGCAGCACGGTGCCGCCCAGCGCGAGCAGCGTCGCGCCGGCGTAGTCGATGCGGTGCCGCTTGCGCTCGAGCCGCTCGTGGAAGTTCCGGCTCAGCATCCAGACGGCGGCGACGCCGATCGGCAGGTTGACGAAGAAGATCCACCGCCACGACAGGTAGTCGGCGAAGAACCCGCCCAGCGTCGGCCCGACGAGGGAGGCGGCCGCCCACACGCTGGCGATGTAGCCCTGCACCTTGGCGCGTTCGGCGGTGGAGTAGATGTCGCCGATGATCGTCATGCCGACCGGCTGCACCGCACCGGCCCCGAGGCCCTGGAGCACCCGGAAGACGATCAGCGCCGCCATGCTCCAGGCCACCCCGCACAGCAGCGACCCCACGACGAACAGCCCGATCCCGACGAGCATGATCGGCTTGCGCCCGACCAGGTCCGAGAGCTTGCCGTAGAGGGGGACCGAGACGGCCTGGGCGAGCAGGTAGACCGAGAACAGCCACGGGAACTGGGTGAAGCCGCCGAGGTCGGAGACCACCGCCGGGACCGCCGTGGCGAGGATCGTGGCGTCGATCGCGACCAGCCCGGTGCTGAGCATGACCGCCAGCAGGACCGGGCCGCGCTCGCTGCGCAGGCCGACCGAGGCGCGGGAGATGCCGGGGGCGGGAGGCGAGGCGGTCACGAGGGATCGAACCGCGACCCGCCGGCGATTCATTCCCACCGATTGGTTCAGGCGCGCCCGGAGCGGGTAAGAGGAGGCAGATCGCGCGGGGATGGCCCCGTGCGGTCGTGTGCTTTGATCGTTCCAAAGTGGGCTCCCTCAGGGGCCCGCCCCCTCTTCGCGAAAGTGACTCCGATGGAGATCTGGCCCGGCGCCGCCTACCCGCTCGGCGCGACGTTCGACGGCAGCGGCACCAACTTCGCGGTGTTCAGCGAGGTCGCCGACCGCGTCGAGCTGTGCCTGTTCGACGACGACGGCGACGGCGGCTGGGCGGAGACCCGGCTCGAGCTCACCGAGGTCGACGCGTTCGTGTGGCACTGCTACCTGCCGAGCGTGCAGCCCGGCCAGCACTACGGCTACCGCGTGCACGGGGCCTGGGACCCCGCGCAGGGGCTGCGCTGCAACCCCAACAAGCTGCTGCTCGACCCCTACGTCAAGGCGACCGCCGGCGAGATCGACTGGGACCAGTCGCTGTTCGGCTACGACTTCGGCGACGAGGACTCGCGCAACGACGACGACTCGGCCGGCCACATGACCCACGGCGTGGTCATCAACCCGTTCTTCGACTGGGAGGGCGACCGCCACCTCGACATCCCCTACAACGAGACGGTCATCTACGAGGCCCACGTCAAGGGGCTGACCCAGCTGCACCCGGACATCCCCGAGGAGCAGCGCGGCACCTACGCGGGGCTCGCCCACCCGGCGATCACCGAGCACCTCACCAAGCTCGGGGTGACCGCGATCGAGCTGATGCCGGTCCACCAGTTCGTGCAGGACAGCACGCTGCTGGACAAGGGGCTGCGCAACTACTGGGGCTACAACACCCTGGGCTTCTTCGCCCCGCACTCGGAGTACGCCGCGGCGTCCCGCGAGCCCGGCCGGGACGGCCAGCAGGTGCAGGAGTTCAAGTCGATGGTGAAGTCGATGCACGCCGCCGGCATCGAGGTGATCCTCGACGTGGTCTACAACCACACCGCGGAGGGCAACCACCTGGGTCCCACGCTGAGCTTCAAGGGCCTCGACAACCCGGCGTACTACCGCCTGGTCGAGGACGACAAGCGCTACTACATGGACTACACCGGCACCGGCAACAGCCTCAACGTGCGGCACCCGCACTCGCTGCAGCTGATCATGGACTCGCTGCGCTACTGGGTCACCGAGATGCACGTCGACGGCTTCCGCTTCGACCTGGCCGCGACCCTGGCCCGCGAGTTCTACGACGTCGACCGGCTGGCGACGTTCTTCGAGCTCGTGCAGCAGGACCCGGTGGTCAGCCAGGCGAAGCTGATCGCCGAGCCGTGGGACATCGGCCCCGGCGGCTACCAGGTCGGCAACTTCCCGCCGCAGTGGACCGAGTGGAACGGCGCCTACCGCGACACCGTCCGCGACTTCTGGCGCGGCGAGCCGGCGCTGGGCGAGTTCGCCTCGCGGATCGCGGGCTCTTCGGACTTCTACGAGCACTCCGGGCGCCGCCCGGTCGCGAGCATCAACTTCGTCACCGCCCACGACGGGTTCACGCTGCGCGACCTGGTCTCCTACAACGAGAAGCACAACGACGCCAACGGCGAGGACAACAACGACGGCGAGAGCCACAACCGGTCCTGGAACCACGGCGTCGAGGGCCCCACCGACGACTCCGAGATCCTCTCCGCCCGCGCCCGCGAGCAGCGCAACTTCCTCGCCACGCTGCTGCTGAGCCAGGGCGTGCCGATGATCCTGCACGGCGACGAGCTCGGCCGCACCCAGGACGGCAACAACAACACCTACGCCCAGGACTCCGAGATCAGCTGGCTGCACTGGGACCGCGTGGACAACCCGCTGGTCGAGTTCACCGCGGCGGTCGCCCGGCTGCGCAAGGAGCACCCGACCTTCCGCCGCAAGCGGTTCTTCACCGGGTCCACGGTGCGCATCGGCGAGCCCGGCCAGGAGCGGCTCAACGACATCGTCTGGCTGCACCTCGACGGCCGGCCGATGGAGGACGGGGACTGGCACGGCGAGTCCAAGGCGATCGGCATGTACCTCAACGGCGACGGGATCGCCGGCCGGGACGAGCGCGGGCAGCCCATCGTCGACGACCACTTCCTGCTCTACTTCAACGCCGACGGCCCGGCCGAGGTCACCCTGCCGCCGGACGAGTACGCCGCGGCCTGGGACGTCGTCATCGACACCGGCGGGGCCGCCGACGGCTCCGGGCCACTCAAGGCCGGGGGCACGCTGCCCCTGGAGACCCACAGCCTCATGGTGCTCCAGCAGCACAGCCAGCCCGAGGCCGAGCCGGACCACTCGGTGGCCGCGTCCGTGGCCGCGCAGGCGGGGCAGGGCTGAGCGGGTCGATGCGCGCACCGACCAGCACCTACCGGCTCCAGGTCACCGCCGACCACGACCTGCACGAGGCGGCCCGGCGACTGCCCTACCTCCACGCGCTGGGCGTCGACTGGGTCTACCTCTCGCCGATCCTGGCCGCCGAGCCCGGCAGCGACCACGGCTACGACGTGGTCGCGCACGACCGGGTCGACGCGTCCCGCGGCGGCGCCGAGGGGCTCGCCGCGGTCTCGGCCGAGGCGCGGCGGCTCGGCATGGGCGTGCTCGTCGACATCGTCCCGAACCACGTCGGGGTGGCGACCCCCGTCGAGTGCGGCTGGTGGTGGGACCTGCTGCGCCGGGGCCGCGGCTCGGCGTACGCCCCCGCCTTCGACGTCGACTGGGCGGCCGGCGACGGCCGGATCCGGATCCCCGTGGTCGGCGACGACGACCTGCTGCCCGACGGCGGGATCGCCCACCTCACGGTGGTGGGCGACGAGCTGCGCTACCACGACAACCGCTACCCGCTGGCCGACGGGACGGGCGCGGCGGACGGGACGGACCCCGACGCGGTGCACGCGCGCCAGCACTACGAGCTGGTGTCCTGGCGGCGCGCGGACGCCGAGCTGAACTACCGGCGCTTCTTCGCCGTCAACACCCTGGCCGGGGTGCGGGTGGAGGACCCGGAGGTCTTCGCCGCCTCCCACGTGGAGATCCGGCGCTGGTTCGACCAGGGGCTGGTCGACGGGCTGCGCGTCGACCACCCCGACGGCCTGCGCGACCCGCGGGGGTACCTCGAGGACCTCGCCGGGCTCACCGGCGAGGGCTACGTGCTGGTGGAGAAGATCATCGAGCCCGGCGAGGAGCTGCCGCGGTCCTGGGCGACCGCCGGGACGACCGGCTACGACGCGCTGGCCCACGTCGACCGGGTGCTCACCGACCCCGCGGCACAGCCCGCGCTGGACGCGCTCGAGGCCCGGCTGCGCGGCGCGCCCGTGGACTGGCCGCAGCTGGTGCACGACCGCAAGCGCGAGGTCGCCGACGGGATGCTGCAGTCGGAGGTGCGGCGGATCGTGCGGGAGTGCCTGCCGCTGGTCGAGCAGGGCGCCTCGGCCGAGGGAGTGCTGCGCGACGCGGTCGCCGAGCTGCTGGCCTGCTTCCCGGTCTACCGCTCCTACCTGCCGGAGGGACGCGAGCACCTCGACCAGGCGTTCGCCGGCGCCCGGGAGCGGCGGCCGGACCTGGCCGCGGCGTACGACCTCCTCGAGCCGCTCCTCGGCGACCCCGCCGCGGACCCCGCCAGGCGGTTCCAGCAGACCAGCGGGATGGTGATGGCCAAGGGCGTGGAGGACTGCGCGTTCTACCGCTACTCCCGCCTGACCTCGCTCAACGAGGTCGGCGGCGACCCGGAGGTCTTCTCGCTGGCGCCGGAGCGCTTCCACGAGCTGATGGGCGAGCGGCAGCGCGACTGGCCGCACGCGATGACCACGCTGTCGACCCACGACACCAAGCGCGGGGAGGACGTGCGGGCCCGGGTCACCGCGCTGGCCGAGGCGCCCGCGGAGTGGGAGGCCGCGCTCGACCGGCTGCTCGAGCTCGCCCCGGTGCCCGACCCGGGGTTCGCCGCCCTGCTGTGGCAGGCCGCGCTGGGCGCCTGGCCGCTGTCGCGGGAGCGGCTGCACGCCTACGCCGAGAAGGCGATGCGCGAGGCCGGCGACCGCACCACCTGGACCGCGCCGGACGAGACCTACGAGAAGGCCGTGCACGCCGCCGTCGACGCGGCGTACGACGACCCGCGGGTGCGCGAGGTGCTCACCGGGCTGGTCGACTCGGTGGCCGGCGCCGGCTGGAGCAACGCGGTGGCCGCGAAGCTGCTCTCGATCACGATGCCCGGCGTGCCGGACGTCTACCAGGGCAGCGAGCTGTGGGAGCAGAGCCTGGTCGACCCCGACAACCGCCGCCCGGTCGACTTCGAGCGGCGCGTCCGCCTGCTCGACGAGCTCCGGGCCGGCGCCCGGCCCGGGCTGACCGCCGGGGCCGACGACCCGGGCACCGCCAAGCTGCGGGTCGTGCACACCGCCCTCACGCTCCGGCGCGACCGGGCCGACCTGTTCACGTCGTACGCCGGCCTGGCCGCCACCGGCCCGGCCGCCGGCCACGCGCTCGCGTTCGACCGCGGCGGGGCGCTCACCGTGGTGACCCGGCTGCCCCGGGGGCTGGCCGCGCGGGGCGGCTGGGCCGACACCGTGCTCCCGCTGCCGGCCGGCCGCTGGACGTCCGCCCTCGGACCGGGTCGCGGCCTCGAGGGCGACGTACGCCTCGCCGACCTGCTGGCCGAGCTGCCCGTGGCGCTGCTGACGAAGGAGGATGCATGACACCCCGTTCGACCTCCCGCGGACGCTTCGACGTGTGGGCCCCGAGGCCCCAGCGGGTCCGGCTGGCCCTCGGCGACCCGGCCGAGGTCGTCGAGATGGTCCGCGGCACCGACGACTGGTGGGCCCCGGCCGAGCCGGTGCCCGACGTGTGGGACCAGGACATCGACTACGGCTACCTGCTCGACGACGACACCACGCCGCTGCCCGACCCCCGCTCGCGCCGCCAGCCCGACGGCGTGCACGGCCGCTCGCGGACCTTCCGCCCCGACGCGTTCTCCTGGACGGACCGCGGCTGGACCGGCCGGCAGCTGCCCGGCTCGGTGATCTACGAGCTGCACCTGGGCACGTTCACCCCCGAGGGCACCCTCGACGCCGCCCTGGGCCGGCTCGACCACCTGGTCTCGATCGGGGTCGACTTCGTCGAGCTGATGCCGGTCAACGCCTTCAACGGCCGCCACAACTGGGGGTACGACGGGGTCCTGTGGGGCGCGGTGCACGAGCCGTACGGCGGCCCCGAGGCCTACCAGCGGCTCGTCGACGGCTGCCACGCGGCCGGGCTCGGCGTGATCCAGGACGTCGTCTACAACCACCTCGGACCCTCGGGCAACTACCTGCCCCGCTTCGGTCCGTACCTCTCCAGCGAGGGCGCGAACACCTGGGGCGACCACCTCAACCTCGACGGGGCGGGCGCGGCGGAGGTGCGGCGCTACATCCTCGACAACGTGCGGATGTGGCTGGCGGACTACCACGTCGACGCGCTCCGGCTCGACGCCGTGCACGCGCTGTCGGACTCCTCGCCGACCCACCTGCTCGAGGAGATGGCGGTCGAGGCGGCCGCGCTGTCGGCCCACCAGCGCCGGCCGCTGACGCTGATCGCCGAGTCCGACCTCAACGACCCGCGGCTGGTCACCCCGCGCGAGGCGCGCGGCTACGGGCTGGACGCGCAGTGGAGCGACGACTTCCACCACGCGGTGCACGTGGCGCTGACCCGGGAGACCTCCGGCTACTACGCCGACTTCGAGCCGCTGTCGGCACTGGCCAAGGTCTGCGAGCGGGGCTTCTTCCACGACGGCACGTACTCCTCGTTCCGTGGCCGCGACCACGGCGCCCCGATCGCCACCGACGTGATGCCCACCTGGCGGCTGGTGGTCTGCAACCAGAACCACGACCAGATCGGCAACCGGGCGCGCGGCGACCGGCTCACCGAGGTGCTCGACGACCACCAGCTCGGCTGCGCGGCGATGCTGACGCTGGCCGGGCCGTTCACCCCGATGCTGTTCATGGGCGAGGAGTGGGCGGCGTCGACGCCGTTCCAGTTCTTCACCTCCCACCCCGAGCCCGAGCTGGGCCGGGCCACCGCGGAGGGCCGGATCAAGGAGTTCGAGCGGATGGGCTGGGACCCCGCGGTGGTCCCCGACCCCCAGGACCCCGCGACCTTCGAGCGGTCGAAGCTGGACTGGGACGAGGTCGGCCGGGGCCGGCACGCCCGGCTGCTCGAGGCCTACCGGCGGCTCGCCCACCTGCGCCGCACCCGTCCCGAGCTCACCGACCCCGCCTTCGGCTCGGTCTCGTGCGCGGTCGACGAGGCGTCCCGGTCCTTCGTGATGCGCCGCGGTGCGCTGACGATGGCGGTCAACTTCGGCGACGCCCCCGCCACCCTCCCCGTCGACGCTGCTGCGGGGCTGCTGTTCACCACCGGCGACGGCGTCGACCTCGAGGACGGCGTGCTCTCGCTGCCGCCGCACGCCGGGGCGCTGGTGGCGCCGGCCTAGGCTGCGCCGCCTCCCCCGGCGTCGCCGGGCAGGGTCGTCAGAGGTCCAGCACCAGCCGCGGGCAGCTCGGGTCGGCCCGGGACACGCAGACGAACATCACGTCGTGGGCCGCCCGCTCCTCCGGGGTGAGCAGCGAGTCGCGGTGGTCGACCCGGCCGCCCAGCACGCCGGTCTCGCAGGTCCCGCAGGTGCCCTCGGTGCACGAGGACAAGATGTTGACCCCGGCGTCCTCGAGCACCCGCAGCACCGAGGTGTCGGCCGGCACCGCCAGCACCCGACCGGAGTCGGCCAGCTCGACCTCGAAGGCCACGTCCCCGGAGGAGTCCGTCTGCTCGCGCGGGCTGAACCGCTCCAGGTGCAGCGCGCCCGGCCCGCGGTCGGCGCACCGCTCCTCGACCGCGCGCAGCAGCGGCTCCGGGCCGCAGCAGTAGACGAGCTCGTCGTCGCCCGCCCCGGCCAGCACCTCCCCGAGCGGCAGCTGGCCGACCTCGTCCTGCGGGTGCAGCCGGACGCGGCCGCCGTACGTCGCGGTCAGCTCCTCGGCGAAGCACATCGAGCGCCGGCTGCGACCGCCGTACTCCAGCCGCCAGTCGGCCCCCGCCGCGTCGGCCGCGGCGATCATCGGCAGCAGCGGCGTGATCCCGATGCCGCCGGCGACGAAGACATAGCGCGGCGCGGGGACGAGCGGGAAGTGGTTGCGGGGCCCGCGGACCGCCACCGTGTCGCCGACGGCCAGCTTGTCGTGGACCCAGCTCGACCCGCCGCGGCCCGCCGGCTCGCGGAGCACCGCCACCCGCCAGCGGTCCCGGTCCGAGGGCGACCCGCACAGCGAGTACTGCCGGACCAGCCCCTCGTCGAGCTCCAGGTCGACGTGCGCGCCGGGCGTCCAGGGCGGCAGCTCGCCGCCGTCCGCGCGCCGCAGCTCCAGGACGCGTACGCCGTCGACCGGCTCGAGGAGGGCGTCGACGTGCAGGGTCAGCTCGTGCTCCTGGTCGGTGCTGCGGCTCATCGCGACACCAGCTCCCGCTGGTCGCTCGGGGCCGGGGCGTCGGAGCCGCCCTCGCCGGAGGCGTCGTCGTGCTGGTCGGGGTGCGCGAGCAGCCACTCCCACAGCTCGATCGGGTCCTCGCTCTCGTGCGGCGCGCCGCACCAGCAGTAGCCGACCAGCACGTCGGTGTTGAGCTTCCACACCACCCGGTAGACGGTCCGGCCGGTGAGCATCCGCTCCGGGGCGGGCAGGTCGGCGGTCATCGCGCGGTCACGGGGGCCGGCTGCTCCTCACCGTCCTTCACCATCGCCGCCAGCAGGCGGCGCGCGGCGAGCCCGCCGGTGTCGATGTTGATGCTCAGCTCCTGGTAGTTCTCCTTCTCGCCCTCGACCACCTGCTCGAGCACGTCGAGCGCCACCACGTCCTGCAGCACGACGGTCCGGTTGTTCTCGGCGAGGAAGTCCGAGACCTCCTGGTCCTCGAGCGCGAAGTCGCGCGCGACCATCCAGAAGTCGTGGGTGGAGTGCTCGGTCTCCGGGGTGATCGCGTAGACGACCTCGACGTGGAAGGCCCGGTCGTCCGGACCGTCCGCCGGCGGCTCCACGCCGACGGGGGCGATCCGGCTGTGCAGCAGGTAGAGGCACGGCGGGTGGTACTCGATGTCCTGCCAGCGGGTGATCCGGCCCTCGATGCCCGTGGACCTCGCATAGAACGGCGGGCAGGCGGCGTCGGCCATGTGCCGGCTGACGTAGACGACCCGGGCGTCCTCGTCGACCTCGGTGGTGATCGGGGTCTCGGCGACCTCGGGGGTGCCGATGTAGCCGCCGTGCAGGTAGGTCTCGTGGGAGAGGTCCATCAGGTTGTCGACCAGCAGCCCGTAGCGCGCCTGCAGCGGCTCCATCCCCCGCACCGTCGTGTAGTCGGGCGAGTCCAGCCAGGGCGCCCGCGGGAGCAGCGCGTCGTCGACGCGGTCCTGCTCGCCGATCCAGACCCACACCAGGCTGTCGACCTCGCGCACCTCGAACGCGGGCACCCGCGCGGTGCGCGGGATCCGCTTCTGGCCGGGCGCGGCCACGCAGCCGCCGGTCCGGTCGTAGGTGAACCCGTGGTAGCCGCAGATGATCTGGTCGTCCTTGAGGTGGCTCAGCGACAGCGGGTAGCGGCGGTGCACGCAGCGGTCGGCCAGCGCGACGACCTCGCCGTCGGAGGTGCGGTAGAAGACCAGCGGCTCGCCGCAGATGGTCCGTCCGAGGAGTCCGTCGGTGATCTCGCGCGAGTACGCCGCGACGTACCACTGGTTGAGGGGCCAACTCGGCATGGCTGCTCCTGGAGGGTCGGGGTCGGGACTCCCGAACCGTGACCCACGCCACCCCCTCCGTGGCACTGTTGTTTCCGATGAACGGAAGCATTTCACGTACGCCGGGGTGCGGGGCGCGGGCCGATGCCGGCCGGTGACCCCCGCTCGCTGAGCCTGAAGACGCTTGACGTGCTGTCGGCGTTCTCCACCGACCGCGCGCGGCTCACGCTCTCCGAGCTGAGCCGGGCCAGCGGGCTCTCGCTCACCACGACCCATCGCATCGTCAGCGACCTGGTCGGCTGGGGGGCGCTGGAGCACAGCGCGCGCGGCGGCTACCAGGTCGGCCTGCGGTTGTGGGAGATCGCCTCGCTGGCGCCGCGGGGGCTTCCGCTGCGCGAGCTGGCGCTGCCGGCGATGGAGGACCTCTACGAGGCGACCCACGAGAACGTCCAGCTCGCGGTGCGCGAGGGCCTCGAGGTCGTGTACGTCGAGCGGCTGACCGGCCGCGGCGCGGTCCGGGTGCTCACCCGGGTGGGCGGCCGGTTCTCGCTGCACTCGACCGGGGTCGGCCTGGTGCTGCTCGCGCACGCCCCCGACGAGGTGCAGGAGGAGGTGCTGGCCGGTCCGCTGCGCCGGTGGACCGATCGGACGATCACGGACCCGGCGCGGCTGCGCGCCACGCTCGCGGAGATCCGCCAGACCGGGGTGGCGATCAGCGACCGGCAGGTCACCGACGACGCGCTCTCGGTCGCCTGCCCGGTCCGCGACCGCAGCGACGCAGTGGTCGCGGCCCTGTCGGTGGTGATGCACGCCGACGGCGCCTCGGCCCGGGCCGCGGCCCCCGCCGTACGGGCCGCGAGCCGCAGCATCTCCCGGGCCCTCGGGCACCCGGGCGCGCAGCGGCGTCCGTCCGGGTTGCCTGGGTAGTCCGTGACGTTCTGGCCCCTCCGGGCCCGCGGAAGGGGCCAGAACGTCACGGACTACCCAGCCGACCGCCCCCAGCCAGGACCTCCTCCACCCACACCGGCACCAGCTCACCGGCGAACCCCTGCCGGGCCTCGTGGAAGAGTTGGCTGACCTCGCTGGGCTGGAGGTTGGGCTCCAGGGTCCTGACGCCGTGGCCGACGGCAAACTGCACGAAGCCGGCCGCGTGAGCAGTCACCGCGGCGTGAGGATGCGCAACTGCAGCATCGCCGCGAACCGTTGCTCGGGGTCGGCGAGGTCGATCCCGCTGACCTCCTCGAGCCGTCGCAGCCGGTACCGCAACGTGTTGGGGTGGATGAAGAGACCCGCCGCAGCGGCCCGCACGTCACCGAGCGCGTCGAGCCACGCTCTGAGCGTCTCGACCAGGCCGGAGTCGTTGCGCTCGTCGTAGTCGAGCAGGACGCTGATCGGGCCCACCGGCCGCTCGCCGCGCACGGCCGCGAGGTCGCGCAGCTCGAGCACGAGCGACTGGGTGTGCACGTCGGACAGGCGGGCCACCCGGCGCTGCTCGTGGCCCTCGCGCAGCACCCGGAGCACCCGGGTCGCCACCGCCCGCGAGGCGGTGACGCCGGAGACCTCGGAGCCGACCGGCCCGACGGCGACGACGGCCGGGAGCCGGGCACCGACACGCTCGCAGAACTCCTCCGCCAGCCGTGCCGCCCGCTGCTCGGCGTCCCCGTCGTCGACCTGGACGGGCAACAGCGAGTGCACGATCCCGCCCACGACCGCCACCGCGGAGGTCGGGACCGACGCGGAGAGGTGCACGGCGAGCGCGTCGGCGACCCGCTCGAGGGCCCCCGTCGCCGGCATCGGCTCGTCGGTCTCCGCGCGGAGGGACGCCGCGAGGACGACCAGCCGCCGGCCGGCCAGCCCGAGCCGGGCGAGCGCGTCCCGGGCGCCCGGGCCGCCCTCGAGGACGGTCGCGACGAGGTCGGTGCGCAGGCGCCGCTGCACGTCGGCGCCGGCCCGGACGCGAAGCATGTGGAGCGCGACCAGCTTGGCGGCGTCCTGCAGCGCCGCCGCCCTCTCCTCCGTCACCTCGCCGTCCATGGCGGCCCAGATCGACCCCAGTACCTCGTCGCCGGCGCGGACCGCGATCGCGACCCGCTGCTTGTTGATCGACGCGGCGCCCAGGTGCGCGGGGTCGACCACCACCGGCCGGTGCTCGCGGTAGAGCTCCCGGAAGACGCCGAGCTCGGTCAGCATCCGGGCGTAGCGCTCCGGCACCTGCCGGCCGATGATCGTCTCGACGCGGGACTGGTCCGCCTCGTCCTGCCGGCCGGAGAAGGCGAGCACGCGCGAGCTCCGGTCCTCGATGGTGACCGGGGCGTCCAGCAGGGCACCTACCGCGTTGGCGACCGCGAACAGGTCCCCCGATGGCAGCCCGCCGATCGACTCCGGCTCCGCCGGACCGATGTCGCCCTCCGCCAGGACCGAGCGCAGCAGCGCGGTCAGCTGCGCCCAGGTCGCACCGCGGCGCAGCCCCAGCAGGGCGAGACCGGACTCGACGACCCCGTCGCGCAGCTCCGGCGTGAGCGCCACCGGCGAGCGCACGACCAGCCCGACGGCGCCCCGCCGGCCGACGTCGCGCACCAGCTCGGGGAGGTCCGCCGCGCGGATCCCGACCCCGAGCACCAGCGCCGCCGGTGGCTGCACCGGCTCGTCGTCGGGGTCGTGGATCACGATCCCGCCGATCTCGCCGTCGTGCTCGGGGTCGCCCGCGAGCAGCTCGAGCAGCGAGTCGCCCAGGTCATGGAGGACCCGGCCCAGGCTCGCACGGGGTCGATGACTCACGGGCTCCAGCGTATTCATGCGCGGGGGGACTCCTTGCCCGGCCTCGGTGACAGCCGCCCGGCCGCGGGAGGCGCGAGCCGGCGTACGACTCAGAGCGCGATCCACTCCGTGGCGGTCGTGACCTCCTCGAGCACGTCGGGGACCGGCGTGACGCCCAGGCCCGGCCCGTCCGGGACGTCCATGTAGCCCTCGGAGATCGTCAGCGCCTCGGTGATGTCGGTGCGGTAGAACCGGTCGGAGGCCGAGATGTCGCCCGGCAGCGTGAATCCGGGCAGCGCGCCCAGGGCGGCGTTCGCGGCCCGGCCCAGACCGGTCTCGACCATCCCGCCGCACCACACGGCGAGCCCGTGGGCCGCGGCCAGGTCGTGGATGCGGACCGCCTCGAGGTAGCCGCCGACCCGACCCGGCTTGATGTTGATGATCGAGCACGCGCCGAGCGAGATGGCGGCGGCGGCGGTCTGCGCCGACACGATCGACTCGTCGAGGCAGACGGGCGTGCGGATCTGCCGCGCGAGCTCGGCGTGACCGAGCACGTCCTCCTCCTCGAGCGGCTGCTCGATGAGCAGCAGGTCGAACGCGTCCAGCCGGGCGAGGTGCCGCGCGTCCCGCAGCGTGTACGCCGTGTTCGCGTCGACCTGGAGGAGCAGGTCGTCACCGAAGCGCTCGCGGACGGCGCGTACCGGCTCCACGTCCCAGCCCGGCTCGATCTTCAGCTTGATCCGGACGTAGCCGGCATCGAGGTAGCCGCCCACCACGTCGAGCAGGGCCGGGATGCTGTCGTGGATGCCGACCGAGACGCCCGACGGGACGCGGTCGTGGACCGCCCCCAGCTCGCGGGCCCACGACCGGCCGGCCGCGCGCAGCTCCGCGTCGAGCACCGCCATCTCGAGGGCCGCCTTGGCCATCCTGTGGCCCTTGAACTTGTGCAGCACGGCGTTGACGGCGGGCGCCCCGTGCCGCTGCAGCTCCTCGGCGGCGTCCGAGAGGGCCGGTAGCAGGAACCGGCGCAGCACGTCGGCCGTCGCGTCGACGTACTCGGAGGAGTAGAGCGGGTCCGCCATGGCGACGCACTCCCCCCAGCCCTCACC